>SHZJ01000009.1 GCA_009692365.1 Gammaproteobacteria bacterium | reverse complement strand
CAAGACCAGCTGCAACGCGGTCTGATGTTCGGGTTTTTCACAGTGCTGCTGGGCTGGGTGACTTTGCCCTTCTGCGGTGCTGAACCCGCGGCGATCGGTCGCGTTGCTGGGGAGAGTTTTCTGGACGGGGTGAGCGTCCTGGACGCCTACAAACTGGTTCGGCTCCCGCCTCAGATTCACCCGCGCGCAACCCACGCCGACAACCCTGCCGCTCTCGATCACCAACCAACCAACACCGGCAGTGATCGCGACGCTTCTGCACCGATACAAAAAAATGTTGTTTTAAGCGCCATCAGGAAGACCGCCGCTGCGCACTTGGTATCGTGGGCAAACGCCGAGAAATTCGAAACGCGTGTGCGTGGCGAACTACTGGCGCCGGTGCTCACTGTGAACAAGCCAGTGACGTGGAATTCATTCAGGCAGCCTAAGCGGTGGAGGTCTGTTTAAGCAGTATGGCCGAGCGTAAGAATGCCGGCGTCCCTTCGTCTTAATCGTCCAGGTTTTTGCAAAAAGAATTTCGAAAAATGCCCCTCACATTTTCCAACCCGCGACGTCTCTATCTAGGTAAGCAGTCAGATTCACCAACAATCCTAAGGAAGCATTCCATGAAAAACATCCTCAAAGCCGTCGTCGTCACCAGCCTCTTGGCCGCAGCCATTGGTAGCGCTACGGCGGACTCCCAAGTTCAAGGTTACATCACAAGCAACGGCACTTATGTCGCGCCACACGTCCGCACGTCGCCTAATGCCACGCGGCTGGACAACTACTCGACGCAAGGAAACTACAACCCCTACAACGGGAAAATGGGCACCCAGCCGCTGTTCAAGCCCTACCAGTAAGCGCGGCTTTCACGGTCAGCTAGGCAATGGCGAAGGCCCGGCAGAGTGGACCGGTGAAGATGGGCATGAACACGCCGGCTACCTCGACAGGGAGCCGGGTGGGTCAGGCACCCTGACCGACGACACTGGGGAGTTGGTCGAGGTGGATAGCGCATCGCTATTTCTCGAGAGTTTTAAAAGTCCTGCCGGCCTGCCAATACGGTAACGGCCCGCCCAAGCACGAGAAAATAGAGCGTCGAAAAACACCGTGGTAGGGGTTTCACCTACTACGGTAGGCGGAATTTCTACCCCGGATTGCAGACCGTTTGGCCCGCCTGTTGCGAGGGCCAAGGATCAGCAAGCCAGTAGTGGGGTTACGTGGTGCAAGGCCCGCCGTAACGCGGTTTGATGTTCGTGTTTATCGTGGTGCTCTTGGGCTGGGTGACTTTGCCTCTCGCCCGTGCTGAACACTCGGCATTTGGTCGCGATGCCAAGGCCATTTTGGTGTACGGGGTGAGCGTGCTGGACGCCTACACCGGCACTATGGCCATTTGATAGGCCTGCCCGTCGAGCATCACCAGCCTCCCTGCCAAACCCTTGGCTTGCGCCGCTAGCACCCTCTCCTTAAGCGGGCTTGGTTGGCGAGACGCCGGGGAAAGCGTGGGAGCAACACCGAGTTGACCGGCGGGGGCCAGCAGCAGGGCTAGGTGGAATTTTCTCCGACCGCAGGCCAAGAGAATCGGCGCTAGCCGGAAAGTCAGAATCAAACGTTTGCGTAGCCCCAGATTCAGCCGGTTCATTTGGGTCTCGATCACGCTAGTTTTTGCCCCAAATTTTATCCACCTGCCGGGTAGTTCGTAGACTGCAGACCACCATGACGAGTGTCACTGGTCTCGCATCGTTGGCTACTTCGTGCAATCTGCGGGCCCGCCAGTGTCATCAAGCCCCCGCCCCATTGAGGGCGGACGACAAACAGCGCATTGCGGTGAGAAGCATAAAAACAGCCATCCGGCCGCGGTTTTGCCGGCGCTGACGCCGCGTCGGTGAGGCCGACGCTTGTCCCACCCACTGTGAAGATTGAGGTGCCGTTCCCTAGGGCAGCTTGGAGGGCGTGCGTTTGATCCGTCGGGTTGGGCACCAATACCGGCGGCCAAGCCATGGAATACTCCCCTGCGCCCCGCCTTCCGTGCCCCGGCCGGCCGACAGTCCTCCCGACAATCTGTGTCCCGCGCTTAGGACATTCCGTCCGGGGCGCTATTCCGGTCAATGGGTTGCAGGTGGTAACGAACCCTTTCCGTTAAAAGTTAATAATCACCGACCACGTTGCGCCGTCATATCGCCACGGTGTGTCTCAAACAGACGCGTAGCCCAATGCGATTTCCAGCGTTCGCAGCCGCGTCAATTGGTCGTCGGAGGTGAGAAGGGCCGGGTCGATCAGATCACTCAAGGGCGACTTGGCGAGCGGCGGTGTAGTGCTCGCACGGTTGCTGCCGCGCAGCTCTGCCCGCAGCGCCTTAATGCGCCGCTTGAGCGTGGCTGTTCCAGCCCGAACCCATGGCGGTCGCTGGTGTTGCAGCCACATCTTGAGCCGATAGCTTGCGGGTGGGCCCTGTTCTGGGCTGAATCCGTAAGCCATCTGATACTGAGCCAGAGCCGGATTTATCTGGCCGATCAGCTTGGCTTCGAATCGGCCGTAATCCTTCCAGGACATCGGCAGACGTACCGACGCTTTGACGATCTGTGGGTCGAGCAAGGGAGTGAGGAAATGCCCACAGCGCGCGGCCATCGAATTATTGCGACTCGTCCAATAGCGCCCGCGGATCAGCGGATAGATCAGTTCCACGTGCTGGCGCGACAGCAACCCGGTGGCCCCCACTGCGGCCTCGATAGTCGAGGCCAAGTAGTCCTTGAACGCCCGCAAGGCCGACGCGTTGCGCACCGCAGCCGGGTCGAATCCGCTATAGAACACTTTGACGATATCAGCGGCACTGAAGGGCCTGTCAGACAGGTAAAAAAAGTTGCGTAGCACCTCGCCGCCGCCGCCGTTCAGGGCAAGGGAGCCGTCTCGCGACTGGTTCTGGCGTGTCGCCCGATCCGAACCGTCGTCAAGGATGCCATCGCTGGGCAGCCCGTCGAAAAACGCTAGATTGCTTGCCAAATCGGGTTTTTCGCCGGACGCGGTCTCACGATCGAGCGCGCGCTTGTCGATCGCGCGCAGGTCAAGCTTCATGTCGTGATCGATCGTCTGAGCGACCAGCACATCCTCGTTGTCGGGGCTGCCGTAGACGTGAATGCGCGGCCTCTCGCCGGCCGCCAGTAGGGCGGCGAGAATGAGGCGTGAGTCGAAGCCACCCGACAGCGCAGACTTCACGCGGTCGTGGAACCCGCGCGCATAAGCACCGGCCATGGTCACCAAGCGCTGGGAGATGAGGTCCAGCGCTCGCGCTTGGTTGGAGAAATAATCCTCAGGCTGCCAAAACGCGGCACCGAAAACATTGTTTCGTGTACCCGCCGTGAGGTTCAGGACCATCGCGGGATCAACGATATTCACCTCCGCAATGGGCGTGCGCGTGCCATGGTTGGCACCAGAGAATAGGTAATCAAGCGTTCCGACCGGATCGAGGGTGCTGCCCTCACCAAGTTGCGCGCAAGCCAGCCAAGAACTGGAAAGCACGCCCGCCTGAGGTACTTCATAGAGCTTGATCATGCCCAGAGCATCCCCGAAAGACCAAACCTGACCGGCCTTGCTGATCACCACCTGGTACTCGCCGCTCAGATCTTCGGCACTTGCCGAACGCAGGTCTTCGAACCCGTGCCAGAAAGCCTCAAGCGCCGCCCGGCCTGATGCGCCCCGATAGAACAGCGTGCCCACGCAGGCGACAAAACCATCGCCGATGCTGCACCACTGATCGCTAGAACTGGGATTGGCTGGGGTTTCGTACCAGCCCACCACGCCGCCGACCCACTGCGCGCGCTTGCAACCGTGGAAACTCTGCCGGCCGAGGCTTGCCTGAAGAGATTTCTCTAAGACGTCCCGGCGCGCAGGGTCCGCCTGATTGATGAGATACAGCGCACTCATCAGGACAGTGCCGAAACTCGCTTACCGGCACGGATGGCGCGTTCGCGGGCGATTTGGTAGGCCGTCTCGTAGTTCTGGACGCTGCGCTGCCAGGTGCGTTCACGTTCGACAAAGAGCCGCCCCTGCTGCTGCAGGCGAGTGCGCAAATCGGGGTCGCCCAGCGTGCGCAGCAGCGCCTGCTCGAGAGCCTGTTGATAGCCCGCCTTGAACAGCACGCCAGTGCGGTCGTGTTCGATGAGTTCCTTGTGCCCGCCCACGTCCGAAGCAACCACCGGTTTGCCGCGTGCCATCGCTTCCAGTGGTTTAAGCGGCGTAACTAGTTCGGTCAGGCGCATCGGCGCGCGGGGAAACGCGACGACGTCGATGGCGTCGTACATTTCTTCCACCTGCTCGTTGGGCACCGGGCCGGTGAAAATCACGCTCGCGCCTAGGTTCAGTTCGCGTGCCAATTTGTGCAGAGCATCTGCTTCGCTGCCCCCGCCCACCAACAGTAAGCGCGCATCGGGCAGTGCGCGGCTCACCGCAGGGAAGGCTCGCAGTAGCAGCGACAGACCCTCGTAGCCGTAAAAGGAACCGAGGAAACCGACAACCGACCCGTTTCCAAGGCCTAGTCGTGTCTTGACTTCAGGCTTGGTTGCTGGTGAAAAGTCGAATCGGCTGACGTCCACTGCATTGGGAATCAGCGTAATAGTTTTTGCGTCAACGCCACGCGTAGCAGCGATCTCATCGGCCAAGCCATGACAGATTGCGGTGACTGCATCTGCGCGCCGCAGGGCCAGCGTCTCAATCAGCCGGCTGACGCGATAGCGCAGTCCACCTTCTACCGTAGTGCCATGGTCAACTGCCGCGTCTTCCCAAAAGCCGCGCACCTCGTACACCACCGGAATGCCGAATCGTTTGCCAGCCCCAATAGCGGGCCAAGCGTCTAAGGCGGGGGAATGCGCGTGGATGATGTCGGGGCGTTCGGACTGCACCACTTCGTCTAGCCGCTTGCGAGTAGCGAGCATCTCGGCGAGCGGCCACAGACCGGGGATCGATTCCCAGCGCGGGCGCGGCTTCGGTGTGCGGAAAAAATCGAGACCACCGGCGCTCTCAACAGGCATATCGCTGGCGTTCTGCCGGGGTGAGGTGAGGTGTATGGTCTGCCAACCCATGGCCCGCTGGTGCAGGATGATCTCGCGGGACCGGAACGTGTAACCGGTCGTGATGGGCAGCGAATGGTCGAGGACGTGAAGGACTTTCATAATCGGCGGCAAATGGCTCAAGTCGGTCCAGAAGGTGTTGCGGTCAAAGTATCGCGCATGGGCGTTTCCAGTGACAGTGCTGTCCGGCAGGCTGGAGCGATCCATCGTCTGGCCGTGTCGCGTGGTTGAAGTTTGGCCATTTCAACTAGCGAATTTGGCAGCCCCTAAAAGGTCCAATATTTTCTAAAAATGCACCGTCCCGTACGCCACGGGGAACGTGGTTCAGCCCGTCAAAGCATCGGCACCGGCCGGAGATCCTCCTCCTGCTTCAACTGTTTGCAGCGCATTATCCGGCGTTCGTAGAATGCTTGTAGATGCTGTCTGCAGCAGTCTTTTAAAGACTATCCGAAATGAGGTTGCCGTGGAACACGCCTTCTTGCGAGTTCGTTGCGCGGGCTGTCACGCCGAGCGACTCGTCGCTTTCAGCTGCAAGCGACGCGGCTTTTACCCCGGACAGCCTGCCCTGCGGGTGTTTACAATCGCCCCCGGAAATTTTCTGCGCGAACTGCGGCGCGCGCCGGATGGCTGATGGGGCGGCGTTGCGGGTGGATGAACTGCTACCCCGAGAACCCCTGCGGCAATGGGTGCTAAGCGTCCCGTTCGCGGGGCGCTATCGGTTCGCCGCAGCTGTTCGCGGGGCACGCAATCCCGCCGCTAGTGCCCTAAGCAGTCGGTTCCGCCACCACCAAGTTACCCGCCTCATCCAGCGTAAGACCCGCGGCCCGCGCGCTGGCTTGCATGGATGCCGGCCAGCCCACCCGCCCCGGATCATGGCCACCCACCACCGCCAGCATCATCGCGGTTTGGGTGCCCGCGTTGCGAAAACCGCGCATCACCAACACCGGCAGTGAAATGACATCGTAGGGTTCGAGGATCACTTCCTGCGCGCCCTCGGGGCCCCAGAAAATGGCCCAGCGACCACTGAGCGGCATAAACACTTCTTGGGTTAGGTGCGAGTGGAGGGCGGCACCCTTGCCGGGTTCGGCCCGAATCATCGCGAGATGAAAATCCTGCGCGGGAATTTTTGGCTGCAACGAGGCGTCTTCCTGTACGCCATTGCCGATGAGGCTGAAAATTTCCCGTTCGTGGCCGGGAATACGGGTGTCGATAAAGGCCTGGTCCGAGCTTTTTTGGTCCTTGAAGCGCGCGATATGCCCCTCCATTTCGGCCAGGGTGTAATCGATGTCGGAAACTGCTGCTGTTTGGGTCATGCGCTATTTCTCGCCGGAATGGTGGATGGCAGAGACCCCGCGCCCGATCCCCGGTGTGGGTAGGGCGCGGGGCTACTTCGCGCTAGTGCGCGTCGGGGATCAAAGCGATCAAATCGATGGCCACTTTGCACCCCGGAACCAGCAGCGGGGTGGGGACTCGAATCGTCGTGCTGGCGGGAGGGGCGCTGGGAAAGGCTTTGCCCCAGGTCGCGAAGGAGGTGAAAAATTCGCTGAAGTCGGTGTAGAAACCCCGTCGTCGAACCAGATTCTCCGAGGCCGTGCCGGCCGCACGACAGATAGCGTCGATGTGCTTGACGATGTAATTGACCTGCGCGGCTGACTCCGATCCATAGAAGGGGAACGCCGGGTTGAGGCGCGCTTCCGCGGGCACGCCCGTGCGGTAATCGGTGGCCATTTGCGCGGAGAAAAACAACAACGGCCCAGCCTGTACCGCTTGGGGTTCGTGGGCCAGTGGGCGCGGTGCTTCGTCGGTGTGAAGGGTGCGCCGGATTTGGCCGGGGCCGGGGAGAAAGGCAATCAGGTTGATCGCAATGCGCGCACCCGGCACGCCCAGATCTTTCACCGGCACGGTGGTGCGCGCGGGTGGCTCGTGTGGGAAAAACTCCCGCCAGACTTCATCCACCCGAAAGAAATCTTTCAAATCGGTTAAATAAACCTCGGCCTTCACCACGTCGGCCAAGGTAGCGCCACCGGCCGCCAGCACCGCGCGCAATTGCGCAAGGATGTGCGCAGTTTGCAGGCGGGCGTCTTCGCCGTAGTAGGGAAAGGTGGCGGTGGTGCGCGCGGCGGGCGCGATGGCGTTGTTGAAATCAGTCGCCAGCAAGCCGCTGGTGAATAACCAGGGCCCGCATTTCACGCCGTACTGGTACAGCGGCGGACCATCGAGGTGGGCCGGCAGTGGGCTTGCAAGCCCGGCGGGCGTGAGCACTTCTAGGCGTTCGCCAGGCCCTGGCACGAGGGCGATGAGATCTATTTCTGAGAGGCATCCGGGGATTGGCAGTTCTTCTACCAGCAACGTAGACGTGGGTGGCGGCGTGCCGCCAAAACAAGCCGTTAGCGCCCGGGTGGCGCCGGCTTGGTCGCGCGGATCGGTAAGATAGTTGGTGAAGTGCACCACGTGCTCGAGTTTGGCACCCCCGGCGCGCAGACAAATCTCGATGTTTTCGCCGATAAATCGGGTTTGACGTTCGATGTCTGATCCATGATGCGGGAACTGCGGATTGAGGGTCGCGCGGGCCGGGGTACCCGTGCTCAGGTCGGAAGCTAGCTGTCCTGAGACGAACACAAACGGGCCGGCCTTCACTGCCGGTGAGTAAGCCACGCGCGGTGGCGGCAATTCTGGTGGAAACAGCGCTATTTTTTTCATGCTCTGAAAGCCCCAGATTGGTTTGCGCGAGTCTGCGCGCAAACGATAACAGCGAGTGCGCTGCGCAAGAAAGCGGCAACGGGCCGCGCTAAAAGCCCCGGGTGGTTTCTATCGTGATCAGCGGCCTTTATGCTGCGCGTCTAACCGGTCCGGCCGCGCCCCTGAGGCGCCGGGTTACCGGCGCTAGCGCCACTATCCCGCACCAAAAAACCAAGGAGTCGCCGCGATGGAACCGATTGCAATCTTGCTGGCAAGCGAGGAAATAAAGCAACTCAAGGCGCGTTATTTTCAACACTTGGACTTTAAGGAATGGGCGCAGTTGGCCCAACTGTTTACCACCGATGCCCTGATCGACTACTCCGAGCACGCCCGCGATTTAATCGAGCAGCACGGCCGGAATGAGCTCAAGCCCGCACCCGCCGAGTGGGTTTTTACGGGCGGGGTAGCCGCCGTGGCGTTCCTGCAGCCACTGCTCACGACGGTGATCAGCGTTCATCGGGGGCATGATCCCCAAGTTCAGGTAACCGGTCCCCACACCGCGACCGGGCGCTGGTCGCTCTACGATCGCCTCGAGTTCAAAGACGAGGTCTACCATGGCCACGGCTATTACCTAGAAGACTATCGCTGCGTAGACGGCCGCTGGTTGATTAGCCGTTTGGTGTTAAAGCGGCAGCGCAGCGTGTTGGAAGCCAAGCCGGGGAGCCGCGCAGGTTAAGCATTGCTCAAAACTCCAAGCGGCCCCCACCAGGGCCGCGCCGTTGCCACCCATTTTGCAGGGTCGTGTATGAATCTCGTCGATGCTTTCCGTGCTGCGGGTGCCCGGCTATCCGATTACACCGAGCGCTGGGTGCCGGACGCCTGGGTCATCTGCATGATGTTGACGGCCGTGGCGCTGGTGCTCGCCGTGGTGGGCGCGGGTACCCGCCCCGAGGACGCGGTGCTGGCGTGGGGGGCCGGGATTTGGAAGCTGCTCTCGCTGGGCATGCAGTTCACCATTTCGATGGTGGCCGCGTACGCCTGTGTGGCGTCGCGACCGGCCCATCGATTTTTTAACTGGCTCGCCGGGCTCCCCAATCCCCACCGGCCTGTGCAAGCGGTGTTACTGGCGGGTGCCTTCTCGATGGTGTCGGGCTATCTGAACTGGGCGCTGTGCATTGTGGCCTGCGCGTTATTCACGCCGTTTCTCATTCAACGCAATCCGCACACCGATGTGCGGGTGTTGATTGCGGCGTCCTATCTCGGCCTCGGGACGATTTGGCACGGGGGTTTATCGGGCTCTGCGCTCCTCATTTTAGCCACGCCCAATAATCCGCTGATGGTGCCATCCGCTGGTGCGCCAGCGGTAGTAGACCGCTTGTATCCCATCCAGGATTCGCTGTTTTGCAGTTTCAATTTGATCTACATCGTGGTGATTTTTGGCGTGGCCCTGACGAGCGTGGCGCTCCTGCATCCGCGGGTAGGTGCCCGCACCCTCTCGCCCGAACTAGCGTTGGCCATACTGCCGGCGCCACCCGCACCCGAACCCAGCCCGCGACGGCCGGCCGATTGGTTCGATCAATTTCGTGGCTGGACCTGGCTTGCCGTGTTTCTGTTGGTTTATCCACTGGGCAAGTCCATCGTGGAGAAAGGTTTTGGCAACAGCTGGACGATTGACGCCTACAACCTCACGTTTCTAGCGCTGGCGCTGGCGTTGCACGGGCGGCCCACCGCGTTTTTGCGCGCCTGCCGCAACTCCATGGACTCGGCGTGGGGGATTATCGTGCAGTTTCCATTCTACGGTGGCATTTTCGGCTTGTTGCAGTTCACCCCCTTGGGGCATTGGTTAGGCTCGCTGTTCGCCCAGTTCGCCACCCGGGACACCTTTGCGCTGGTGGTCTATGTGTATTCCGGCGTGATGAATTTATTCATCCCCTCGGGTGGCTCCAAGTGGCTCATCGAGGCACCGTTTCTAATCCCCGCCGGGCACAGCTTGGGCGTGTCGCCGATTACCATCGCGCTCGCTTACGCCTACGGGGACTCCACCACCAACCTCATCCAACCTTTTTTTGCACTCCCGCTGCTGGCCATGACCCGGCTACGTTTCGGGGAAATCGTGGGCTACACGTTCCTCATCGCGGTCGTGCTGTTCTTCGTTAACGTGGTCGCCATGCTGCTCATCCCGCCTAATTTGTGAGCGCGAGCGCGAGCGCGGGCGTTGGGGAGGCTGGAACTAACGAACGCCTAAGGCGCCAAACAACGCCTCCACGCGTTGCGCGTTGAGGTCCCACGTGTAGCCGCCCTCCTCGATGGTCGCGCGCGCCGCCTGTGCCAGCCGTGCGCGTAGCGCGCTATCGTCCGCCAAACGAGTAATGGCGGCCGTGAACGCTTCCACGTCGTCCGCGGCGAACAGCAGGGCGTTGTGTTCGTGCTTCAGAACTTCGCGAATATTAGGTTTGTCCGGTGCGACTATCGCCCGGGCCAGGGCGAGATATTCAAACAGTTTTAATGGCGAGGCATAGTCCACGACCTCGGGCTGCAGGGCGACATCAAAAGCGGCAACGTAGGCGGCAATGTCATCACGCCCTACCACCCCCGTGATGGTCACCCGCTCGCTCACGTTGAGCGCGCGCGCGCGCTGCTCTATGCCTGCTCGAGCCGGGCCGTCGCCCACCAGCAACAGGTGGCGCTGGCCGCTGGTATCCGCGGCGATTAAATCAACCACTCGCTCCATTCCGTGCCATTCGCGCATAAATCCGGTAAAGCCCAGGACCAGGCGCCCGGCTAAACCGAGCGCTGTTTTGGCCATCTCGAGATCCGGAACGCTGCCAAATTTAGCGTAGTCGATGCCGTTATGAATGACCTCAATGCGCGCGCGTGGCACGCCTGCAGCAACTAGGCGGGCGGCCAGCACTTCGGTGACCGGCAAGGCTTTATCTGCGCCGCGCCAAGCATAGACCTCGGACCAGCGCGCTAACCGCGGCAGGGCAATGCCGTGATACTGGCTGCGTTCTTCAAAAATTGGCGCGTTCACTTCCAACAACAGGGGGAGTTTATATTTCCGCTTGGCCCATACGCCGGCAGGTAGATACAGGTTGTAGCGCTCATACAAACAATCGGGCTGATGTTCGCGTATGGCCGCGCGTAACTGGTAATACGCAAAGCCTGCATAAGCCAACTCCAGCAGCTCGTAGACGACGGCCGGCAGACGTTTCTTCAGCCACGCAACCATCCCACCGTCGCTTCCAAAGGCCTCGCCATGGGCGCGGGCGGGTCCGACCATGATGATTTCGTGGCCACGCTTTTTAAGTGCGTGAGTGAGTTCCTCAATGTGCACAAATTGGCCATCTTTGGAGGCAATCCGGTGGTGATAAAGAATTTTCATGGCCTTGCTTGCTGGATCACGCGCGCGAACAGATCTAACTGTCCTTGGGTCGTGGACTCCCAACTAAATTGCTCTGCATAAGCCCGGGTTGCCGCGCTGTCAGGGGTGCGCGCCAGCAACACGTTGACGGCATCCGCCAGGGCGCTCGGCGTACGCTCGCGCAGCAAAACCCCGGCGGCGGGCGTGGTGACGACTTCAGCTGTGCCACCGACATCACTCGCGACTACCGGCGTGCCGCAGGCCATCGCTTCGAGCAACACATTGGCCCAGCCCTCACGGCTGGACGCCAGCACCAGCACATCGGCCGCACCGTAGTACTCGCGCAACGCCGCGTGTTTGACGGCGCCCAAAAAACGCACCCTATCGGCCACGCCGCAGGTCTGTGCCAAGGCGCGGAGCGTGTTTTCCAGCGGGCCTTGGCCGGCAATCAACAGGCGTGTCTGGGGTAGGTGGGTGAGCGCGCGGATGACTAAATCGTGGCCTTTCCGCTCGATCAAGTGACCGACCGACAGCAGCGTGGTGCCGTTGATTGCCAACGAATTACGTAAGGCCACGCGGTCTGCTGGCGGCTGGAACATGGCTAAATCTACGCCGTTGCGCAGTACGCTCACGCGCTCGGCGGGCACGCCGAGGGTAATCAGCACATCTTTCAACGCCTGGCACACGGTGACTAAGCCGGCCGCGCGGGCAGCGGCCCACTGGATCATGCGGCGGGGCAGTGCCGCTTGTGGGATCAGGGTTAAATCGTTGCCTCGCGCGGTGATGACCACCGGTTTGTTAAACATTTTCCCCAACAAGATAGCCGCCACCCCATCGGGATAAAAATAATGCGCATCGATGGCGTCAAACTGCAGACCCTCGCGGATTAGCCGGCGCAGCACGGGGCGCATCGCCGCGGCCATTAACCAGGGTGTGAGATTCATGCCAATTTTGGGCAGCAGCGGAAAACGCGGATGGAGCACTTGAATGCCGGCCCGGGTTTCCATGGCTGGCACACTGGCGAACACGGCGTATTGACCGTAGCGCGGGTTTTTTGAGGGAAACCAAGGCACCGGCGCGAGCACTCGACTGGTCACTTTGCCGCTGTCCAGCAAATGGCGCAGGCGGTTTTCCACGAACACGCCGTGCTGGGGCATGGCGGCATTGGGGTAGAGAGTGGAGAAGGTCAGTAGTCTCATGGGGCCGGCTGCGCCGGTTGCAAAACTTTGCGCAGGAAGGCTTCAAACATCAATAAAGACCATAACGCGGTGCTGTGTTCGCCCACCCCAGACTGATGCTCGTGCACCAAGGATTCGATATAGCGCATCTCAAAAATACCGGTGTTGCGCAGGGTTGGCCCCAAGAGGGCGTCGTGGACCCGTTGCTTGAGCGGGCCACGAAACCAACTCGACAAGGGCACCGAAAACCCCATTTTTGCGCGATAGAGCACCGCCTGCGGCAAGTGCGGCTCTAGGGCTTTTTTCAGAATGAACTTACCCACGCCGTGGCGCAGTTTGGACTTCGGCGGCAACCCGCAGACCCACTCGACAAACTGATGGTCGAGTAATGGCACGCGGACTTCCAACGCATGCGCCATGCTGGCGCGATCGACTTTGGTCAGGATGTCGCCCGGCAGGTAGGTTTTGAAGTCTAGGTATTGAATGAACGACAGGGGGTCCTGGGTGGGCGCTCGCCGGGCGTGCTGTTCAAACACCTCGATGGCGTGGTAGCCGTTTAACTCCCTGCGAAAATGGGGCGAGAAAAGTTTTTGGCGCTGGGTGTCATTCAGGAACGAAATGCTTTGAAAATAGCCCTCGAGGCTGTTGCGCGCCAGCGCTTGAAACGTCGATTTGGCGCGCAGGAAGCGCGGCGCCCAATCCAGCTTGGGATATACCGCGCCCAAGAAGCCAAACACTCTGCGGCGCAAGCCCTGTGGGAGCCACCGGCGCACCGCTTCTTCTTTTAGGTGCCAGCGATGGCGCCGGTAGCCCGCAAAGGCTTCGTCGCCACCGTCGCCCGAGAGTGCCACGGTCACCCGCTGCCGGGCCAGTGCGCAGACTCGATAGGTGGGGATGGCCGAGCTGTCCGCGTAGGGTTCGTCGTAGAGGGTTGCCAGTTTGTCGATGAGCTCGAAGTCGTCGGGCTCGACCTGTTCGACGTAGTGATTGGTTTGATAACGCTGGGCGACCTGGGCGGCGAATTCGGTCTCGTTGTAGCGCGGGTCGCTAAAGCCTATTGAGCAGGTATTTACCGGCGAATTGGGCGCCCCCTGCGCCATCATCGCCACGACTGCGCTGGAGTCGACCCCGCCCGAGAGGAACGCCCCGAGTGGCACCTCCGAGATCAAATGTGAGTCGACGGCGGCGCGTAGCTGGGCGATCACCAGGGGGGCGAGTTCGGCGTCCGAGCCCTGCGCCGTGGGCGTGAAGGGGACATCCCAATACGCCACGCTAGCGGGCACGGGCTGGCCTGCGCGCAGGCTCAGCGTGTGGCCGGGCCGCAGCTTGTGCGCGCTTTTGAGGATGGTGCGGGGGTCGGGGATATAGCCGAAGGCGAAATAATCTTCCACCGCGCGCGGGTCTAGGTCGCGGGCCAGATTAGGATGAGCAAAGAGCGCTTTCAGCTCGGAAGAAAAAGCGAATAGCCCGTTATCCAGCTCTGCATAGAACAGGGGCTTGATGCCCAGACGGTCGCGCGCGAGAAACAGGGTTTGCTGGTTGCGGTCCCAGATTGCAAACGCAAACATGCCGCGAAAACGCTGCACGCACGCCGCCCCCCAGGCCTCCCAGCCATGGACGATGACTTCGGTATCTGAGTGCGTGCGGAACACATGACCCAGCGCCTGCAGCTCCGGCACCAGCTCCTGAAAATTGTAGATTTCGCCGTTGAAGACCACCACCACCGAGCCATCTTCGTTGCACAGCGGTTGTTGCCCCGTGGACAGGTCAATGATGGACAGGCGTCGATGTCCCAAGCCTAGCCCCGGCTCGTGATGCAACCCCCCCTCATCCGGGCCGCGGTGAAACTGGGTTTCATTCATGCGGTGGAGTAGCTCCGCATCGATGGCGCGCTGCCCGCGCAAGTCAAAAATTCCCACCACTCCGCACATCGTGTTGGCACCGCTTTTGATTCGTCATTCCACTCGGCCAGCGCCGGCCGCTGTTTTTGCCGCCCGCTGGCCGGCCACCACCGCGCCCCTGCGGGCGCTGTCTGGGCCCCGCCCGAGGATCCCTAACGGGTGGACAGCAGCTGCGGTCTGGCCCAGCGCAGCACGCGGGCTGCGCGGTCGGTCGGGCTGACGCGCTCAGCATCCTAGGGATAGCGAGCACTTTGCGCAAAGCTGAAACCGCGCGGCGCACGCCGGGCTAAGCCCCCTGTCGCGCCACCTACCAAAACCACGGCGCGCGCGGGTGCGGGGTGTGTTGGGGTGGGCACGCGCGGGGGATCAGCCCATGGGGGTCGCGGGCTGGGGGTCGCGGGCTGGGGGTCGCGCGGGGCGGTTTGGCAGGCTGCCAGCGAGGCGGCTGGCGGCGCACCGCTGCAGCCCAACCCGGGGCGCCCCCGCCTAGCGTCACGACGGGTCGACTGGCGCCCGGCCGGGGGCCTATTTTTGAAAATACCGGATAACTTCTTCGCCCAGCATCTGAATGTTGTCCAGACTCTCGTGCAGGGAGGGATAGGCTGGGGCGTCGCCACCCGGATCCGGGGTGCGCGTGCGGATCCCGATCCATGCGGGGTTGAGTCGCTCGATGACCGCCCCGATGCGTTGGATCCAGTAATCCGGCGTGCCCAGAATCAGATAGCGTTCTTCGAGGTTTTCCAGCGTGTCCACGACCATATCCGGCGAGAGCGCCCGGTCCACGTAGAACGCCGCTTCTTTGACCCAGCGGTGACCGTGCCGCCGGCGCACGGCCTCCGTGTCCCGGCCGACCCAGCCCTCATAGGCAATCGCGACCGTCCAGTTGTTGGCCCCACGTTTGCGCTCTGCCCGCTCGCGCCAGTAGTCGATTTTTTGCGCGGCTTGGTCGAGCTGGGTTGGATACCACCAGCACCACCCGTCCCAGTTCAGCGCGCGCTCGATGGCTTTGTCGTAGAAGGCCCCCACCCAAATGGGCGGGCGCGGCTGCTGGTAGGGTTTGGGGGTCATGAGGACGTCGTCGAAATTGAAAAACTCGCCCTTGAAGGTAAGGCGCTCCTCACGCCAGGCGTGGTCGATCACCGCCATGCATTCTTCGAACCGCCGCCCCGTCCCTTTTTGGTCGACGCCGAAGAGCTTGAAGTAGTCGTGGTGATAGCCCACGCCGGCCCCAAAAATGAGGCGGCCTTTGGAGAGTTGGTCGATTTGCGCCAGCTGCTCAGCCACGTGCATGGGGTTGTAGTAGGTCGGCTGCAAGACCATGGGTGCGATGCGAATTCTGCTGGTGCGGGTGGCGATCGCCGCGAGGGTCACGATCGGCGAGGGCAGGAAGGTCTCGGTGCGATGGTGGCGCTCGGGGATCCAGATACCATCAAACCCCGCGTGCTCTGCCGCCACCGCCTCCAGAATGCACTGCTCGTTGGCCGCGTGGACCGCCTCTCTGGGCGGCAGGGCCATCTCGTAGACCCCGAAATGGGTGTCGGGCATATAAGCAAAGCGGGTCATAAGGGTACCTCGGTGGCGCGAAGCGAAGCCTCAATCGATGTCTGCGAGACCCGCCGCAAACGCCCGCGTGCCGGCGCACTCACCGAGCGCAGGCGGCGGACCGGGGCGAGGGCGGCGCGCGCGTGCCGTCAAGCATGGGCGTGTTTGCGCTGCAATAGCGAGCGCCGAGTCAGGGTTTCAGGCAGGCGCGGACGCCGCCGGCGTGAGTGGTCCTCGCGCCTGCCCCTCACGCGGCCTAAGTCATGCCCGGCGCGGGCTAGCCCGGCGGCGTTTGGGGGGTGTGTTGGCGGCGAAAAAAAATGCTGATTTCTGCCATCTGCACGCCGAATTTCGACATCCGGGTGCGATTGACGAGGGTGTCTTCGTCGATGAGGTACATCCAATCGTCCATCTGCATCTCCCACGTTGCGCCGTCCACCGGCAGCGCCAACACGTAGCGCCACTGCAGCGTGTTGCCGGCGGCGTGGCCGGCGGCGCTCCCCACGACGTCGCCGGCGGTGCCTTGATAGGTGTCACCGTTTTTGACGATGGCCCAGCGGCGAAATTCGGTTTTGCCGTCCGACCACTGGAAGTTCTCCGCCAGCACCCCGGTGTTACCGCTCCAGGTGGCCACCATCTCCACCGTAAAACGGCGCAGCACGCGGCCGGAGCGGTCCTGCACCATCCCCCAACCGGTGAGGTTGCCGTTGAAATAGCGGGCTAAATCCAAGCGCGGCTCGGCCGCTTGGTAGTCTTGAACATTTGTGCGCCCACAGGCGGCGAGCAGCACGGCACCTAGGGCAAGGACGGCTAGTTTCATGGCCGATTGGGCACTCCAGCGAGGCGCGTGGGTGGGGGGTTATGCAGCCTGTGCGCGCGCTGGAGCAGCAGGGCCGCCACGGCCTTCAAGGCGCAAGGTACTAGGGCGTATACGGCAGAAAGCGCGAACAGGCCTTCGGGTGTGCGGCTGCCGGCCTGATAGCCGAAGGCGGCGAGCAAAGGCAGGCCCAGCCCGGCGGCCAGCGCCAGGTTGGCCTTGGTCAACAGGTTCCACAGGCCGAAGTAGGCGCCGGCGCCAGCGACCTCGTGCAGCGCATCCTCACGGTCGATGACATCGGCCAGCAGTGAAGGGGGGATCGCGAGATCCGCGCCCAGCGCCAGCCCCGAGAGCAGGCAGATGGCGAGGAACAGCCCGCTTTCGCCGGGCCCCAAGGTGAACGTGAAGACGAAGGCCACGATCGACATGAGCATGCCGGCGCCCCACGCGCGGGCCTTGCCGTAAGTCCGCGCGGCCCGCAGCCACAGCGGCATGCCGCAGGCCCCCGCCGCGAAATACGCCAACAGAAAAGCCCCACCCCAGGCGGGCAGTTGGAGCACATCGGCCACAAAAAATAACAGCATGGTGGCCGGAATCGCCGCCGCAATGCCGTTCACGACGAAGACCCCGGCCAAGGCGCGAAACGCGGGGTTGTGCCGCGGCGCGAACAGGGCTCGCAGCAGTGGGGTAGGGGCTTGGGGCGGCGGGGGAGGGCGCGCCACGCGCGGGCTATAGCGCACGCTGAGCAAGCCTAACCCCAGCAACAGGGGCACAAAGACGAGACTGAACCGGGCGTAGGCGACCTGCGACCCCACGCTCAGCGTCCACCACTGCGGTAGCGCCGCCGCCAAAAGTACGCCGCACAGCCCTAAAGCTTCTCGCCACGCCGTGATGCGGGTCCGTTCGTTGAGGTCGGTGGACAGCTCCGCGCCCAGGGCCTGATAGCTGATGCTCATCAAGCTATACCCCAGATAGACCAGCACCAGCGCAACCCCCAGCCACGCCGTGAGCCAGCCCGGTGCGAGCGGCGGTGGCCTGAACACGGCCACCATGCCCAGCGCGAGCAGGGGTGCGCCCCAGATCACCCAGCGCCAGCGCCCCCGTGGGGCGTGGCGCGAGTTATCGCTCAAATAACCCAGCCAGGGGTCCTGCAGCGCGTCCAGCGCGCGCACGAGCAGCAGCAGTAAACCCACGCGGGTGAGGTCCAGCCCCAGCGTGCCCGCGTAGAAATTAGGCACCGCCACATAAATCGGTAGGGCCGCCATGGCCAGCGGTAGCCCGAGGCTGGCGTAGGCCAGCAGCGCGCGCGCGGCGATGGGCGGGTGTTTCGGGTCGATGCGAAGTTCCTTGGGGGGGGCGGTAAGCTTGGCCGCACCCGGCGTGCGATTAGCGCAAATAAACCGCTTCGAAGCGGGCCAGTTGACGCCCTTCCGCGTTAAACAAGTGCAGCGACTGGCCTTCTATGGCCCAGGTTGTCGTGGCGGCGAGTGACTTGAACAGGGCACTTTCGATGTCCATCCCCGTCGCACAGGCGCGACGGGTGGTCGCTGTCTGGGTGAAGCTCAGCGCGTTACCGCGCCGCACCCAGCGGCCCACGATGTCATTGCAGCCGCTGCTGCCGGCCAACTCGCCCGAGGTCTGCAACACGAGGTGTGGTTCGTCCCCGGTGCTCGCGCCTAAGCGCTGGTTCTCGAGGCGGGTGAGTTTCCAGTAGATGTTGTCCAGTGGCTGTGGGGCCGTCCCGTTGGCGCAGCTTTCAGCCGGCCACAGTCCGTCGTACTCAATGACTCGCAGTACCGCCCCGGCGCTGACTTCACCCTCGGCGCTGGCCAGCACGGCCTGACCCGGCGCCAGTTTCAGCGCCGCGTAGGCAAGCTGTAGCGTGTGCTGCTCGCTATTGGGGAGCAGCGTCCAGCGCTGGCCGCTCAGGCATTCGGTAAAAACACCCTGACCCCCATCCACTTGATACAGGCCGCGCAACAACCCTCGCAGCTTAAAGGGTTCGAATTCTGAGGTTCGTTGCAGTTCTTCGTTGCTGCCGGACTTTAACGCTTGACCGGTGCGGTCGAGTTTACGCAGTCGGTTGGGTGCGCTCATCGCCAGCAGGATGGGTAGCTCGGTGTCGCCGATGAGCCGCAGGGTCTGGCGTTCCGGATCCATCTCCCAGCGGCCGAGTTGGTCGATGCTCGGCGTCGTGGTTTGCCCCAGCCAACTTTGCCGTAGGTAGTAGGCATGGTCGGGGAAAAGATTCAGTTGATAACGCACGCCGGCGCAACCCGCACAGGACAAATCGCCCTTGAAGGTCGCCGGCAGTTGCTCGATGGTCAGCGCCGTAGGCGCGTTCTTCGGCGGCTGACGCAGCCGCAGCGCGACTTCCTGGCCGTGGCCGGCCGTGAGCACGGGCGAGGCTGCCTCGGTGATAAAAATCAGGCGCTCACCCGCCAGAATTCGCGCGCGCACGACGTAGCGATGCGTGGGGTCGATTTGGTCGGCGTCATAGCGCAGGGTGAAAGCGATGGGCGACGGCCCGGGATTGGTGAGGCGAATGTCGGCCATGCGCACGCCCGCCGCTTGCGAAACGTCTTCTAAAATCACCTCTAGGGTGGCATCGGGCGCGAGCGCGATGCGTTCGCGGTAAGTCGCCTGCCCGGTGATGTTCGCCGCCGCCGCGACGCCCAGAAACGCCCACAGCGCGAGCCCGCACGCCGCGCGTCCGGCGCGCACGCCCCAGCGCCCGCGCAGGGTGCCGGGTGGCTGGTCCGGGTCGCGTGCGCTGAAGAGAGTTTCTGAGGCGTCGGGTGAGCCCACGGCCGCTATCCTGAGTCTGGTGGGTGAGGCGGCGGACAGGGATTATCCAACCGGCCTCGAACTGTATGTTTTTTTGACGTGCGGGTACACGCCCGGAGATTTTTGACAGCCCGTGCGCGGCTGCGCATAGTCGGCCGCTCTCAACGAGCTGCGAGGCCGCGCGATTAAATGACCAAGCTTACCGATTTCACCCGTTACGACGACGCCCTGAGACTGTGCACGCCCGCCGGGCTGTGGGCCTTATTCGACGGCGACCGCGAGCATTTCAATATCGCCCATGAGTGTCTGGACCGGCATGCGCGCAGCGACCGGGTGGCGGTGATCGTGGCGCACGCGGCGGGCCACGACGAAGTGCTGACCTACGCGGAACTGGCGCGCGATGCGGCGCGCTTTGCCCATTATTTGGCCGCCCAAGGCATCGGCCCCGGCGACCGGGTGGCGGTGATGTTGGAGCCCTCGCACGCTTTTTACACCAGCATTTTTGGGGCGTTGAAACGGGGCGCGATCGCCGTGCCTTTGTTCACCTTGTTCGGGCCCGATGGCATACGCCTACGGGTGCAGGACTGTCAGCCGCGCCTGTTGGTGACCAATCCCGAAAAAGCGCCTCTGGCGCGCGCCTTGGACGATGTCCAAGTGCTGGTGGTAGATGCCGATTTTCCGGCCCTGCTGGCGCCTTTCCCCGACCACTACGCGAGCGCCACCCGGGCCGACGACGTGGCGATGTTGCAATACACCTCGGGGACGACCCGCGAGTTGCCCGAGGCGGTCCACCACACCCAGCGCGCCATCGTGACGCTGATGTTGGCGGCGCTCTACGGCACGGGCCTGCGGCCGGGCGAGCGTTTTTTCTGTCCGTCCTCGCCGGCGTGGGGACATGGCCTGTGGCACGGCACGCTGGCGCCGCTGGCGCTGGGCCTGACCATCGGCGCGTATGCGGGCAAGTTCGACGCCGAACGTCTATTACGGGCGCTGGCCGAGCATCGCTTCACCAATATCTCGGCGGCCGCCACCCATTACCGGATGATTCGTCACTGCGGCGTGGCCGCGCAGTATTCTCATGCCCTCACCAAGTTATCTTTCACCGGCGAGCCGCTGGACAGCGAGACCGCCGAGTTTCTCCATGCGCACTTTGGCATCGAGGCGTGCAGCCTGTATGGCACGACGGAAATTGGGGTGGTGTTGGTGAGTTACCCGGGGGCGCCAGACTTCCGCGTGAAGCGCGGTTCCTTAGGGCGGCCGGTGCCGGGGGTGCGGGTCGAAGTGCAGGACCCAGCGGGTGAGCCCTGCGCGCCGGGTGTCTTGGGCGAACTAAAAGTCTGGCGGCGCGCGGCTTGGGTGGCCACCCGGGATTTGGGACGCAGCGACGAGGAGGGTTATTTTTGGCACGGCGGCCGTGCCGACGATGTGATCATCTCCGCCGGTTGGACCATGAGCGCCGTTGAGATCGAAGACACCATCCTGCAGCATCCTGCGGTCTTGGAGGTGGCGGTCATCGCGGTGCCCGACGCGCTGCGCGGGCAGATCGCCAAAGCCTTTGTAGTCGCGCGCGAGGCCGGCAGCGAGGCCTTAAGCCACGCGATCCAACTCTTGGTGCGCAGCCGTTTGAGTCAGCACGAATATCCGCGTTTGGTGGCCTTTGTCGCGGAACTGCCGAAGACCCAGGCGGGTAAAATCAACCGCAAGGTGCTGCGCGAGCGGCCCGACTGAGGCGCTGGCCTCGCCCCGCGAGGGGCCAGACCGCCCAGCGGGCGAACCGTGGCCGTGCTAGGCGGCCGGCGGCGGCGCGCGCGGGCGGGTATGGATGACCACGGTGCCGCTGAGTTTGTCGTGAAAACCTTGTTTTCTGCGGTCGATCGCAACCCATAAAAAACCCGCCCCCAGCGTCAGCAACGACAGAAAATAGCCCAAGTAGCGACCCACGGCCTGCCCCAGCGTCAAGGGGCCCAGGGTGGCGAGGTCGATAATTTTCAGGCCCAGCAGCATTTTGCCCGGGGTAGCCCCGCGGACCCGCCATAGCCACAGGGTCAAGACCAGCGGGAACAGCGAACCTTGGGCAATTCTGAACAGACTCGCGCTGAGTGTCGGGTCGTCCAGGACGTTTGATCCAAACAGCATGGCGAGGGGGTAGGTCACCAGCGCAAACAGCAGGAAGGTGTCGAGCAGCACGGCAGCGACCCGGATCCAAAACCCGGCGTAGACCGGTTCGTTACCGTACTCGTTCACGGATATTCACTCCTAGTGGGCGCTGATGGAGGTGCCGCCTAACGGTAATACGGGTCACCGCAAAGCCGCGGCGGGGTGGCTCGTGGGCGGCTCAGTTGAGTTTGAGCCAGCCTTTGCGGCGAAAGAACCAAAACGGCGCGACGATGGAAAGCAGCATCACACACAAGGCAAAGCCATAGCCAAACTGCCAGTTGAGCTCGGGCATGAATTTGAAATTCATGCCGTAGAGGCTCGCGATGAGAGTGGGCGGCAGCAAGGCCACCGAGGCCACCGAAAAAATCTTGATGATTTTGTTCTGGTTGATATTGATGAAGCCGACGGTGGCGGCCATCAGGAAATTGAGCTTGTCGAAAAGAAAACCCGTGTGGCCATCCAGCGAATCAATATCGCGCAGGATGTGGCGGGCGTTGTCGAATTGCTCGCTGGCCAGCAGTTTGCTGCGCATCAGCGCCGAGAGCGCGCGGCGGGTGTCCATGAGATTGCGCCGAACTTGGCCATTGAGGTCTTCCTCACGCGCGATATCGGACAACACCGTGGCCGCGATTTCGTCGTCGACATGGCTGCTCAGTACTTTGTCGCTGAACGCGTTCAAGCGCTGATAAAGGCCTTCGAGCGCATCTGCCGAATACTCGACGTTGGCCGCATACAACTCCAACAGCACGTCTTTGCCGTCTTCCACATAGCCCGGCTGGCTGCGCGCGCGTAGGCGCAACAGCCGGAACGAGGCGAGGTCTTCGGAGTGCACGCTAAACAGCACATTGTCTTTGAGCACGAAGGACACCCGCAGGTTTTCGCCCCCGTCATCGCCCAGCAGGAAAAAATCGGAGCGTATCCGCAGCGCGCCGGATTCCTCGACAAAAAAGCGCGCGCTGGCTTCGATGTCGCCCACTTCTTCGTCCTCGGAGTCGTCGTCCGGGAGCTTGAACCCGTAAATCTCACGGGCCCATTGGCGCTCCTCGGCGCTAGCCTCAAAGAAATCCATCCACACCGTGCGACTCGAGCGCATGTCTGCCAGCGAACCCACCGGCCACTGGCGTAAGCGCCCAGACTCGAGATAGAAAGCGTTGATCATGGCGCGCCCTGCGGGGGTTTAGCGTTTAGGGTGAGCCAGCCGCAGGCGAGTTGACCCGCACCGTTTCGATGGCACCGGCCACTTTGCCGTGGTGGAGGTCGTCGATGGTGCCGGCATAAGTCAGGCAAAACAGGGTGCGGCCATCCTCGCCGCCCAGTTGGCAGGCGACCGCCGCTCGCCCGGGCACGGCCACGATATCGCTCACGGCACCACCTTCCAGCACGCGCACAAACTCGCTGGTCATGAAGGAAGCCACCCAAATGGCGCCGTCTTGATCCAGGCAAATGCCGTCGGGCGTGCGCTCACCCAGGGCGGCCCAGACCCGCCGATTAGACAGCGTGCCAGCGTCCGAGAGGTCAAACGCGGTGAGCATATTGCCGAAGGTTTCGGCCACGACCAGCGTGCGCCCACCGTTGGTGAGCACCGCGCCGTTGGGGAAATTAAGCCCCTGTGCCACAACGTGAGTGCTGCCATCGAGGTCGACCCGGACGAGGTCCGCCATTTGGGGCGGGGCGCCGTTAAAGAGGTCGAAACCAAAATTGCCGACGTACGCGCGCCCTTGCGCATCGACGACCATATCGTTGCAGTCGGCCGTGGCATGCGCCGAGAGGTCGGCGTGCTCTACCAGAGCCCCGTTCACAAGTTTGAGCACTTTGCGGTTGGCCATGGACACGACTAGGGGCGTGCCATCCGGCAGAAAGCCCAGACCCGACGGGCGCTCGGGGAGTTCAAAAAGCACTTCGCGCGCCCCATCGATGCTGATGCGATAGACCTTGAAGCCCCACATATCGGACACCCACAGGCTGCCCTGATGCCAGCGCGGGCCCTCCAGAAATACAAAGCCGTCGGCCAGTAAGGTGGTAGTGAGTTCGTGCATGGCGGTCTCCTGTTTGGGATGGCGGGCAGGGCTGGCCGGGCGTCGGTCACGACGGCCGGCCGGGGCGGCGACGACGACGCGACGGGCCTAGTCTAGCCTATTCGTTCGGACCCCCGCATGTGCTCAAGCCGGGCCCTGCGAGCGGTACGTTCGCGCTCGATTAAGGCGCTTTTGGTTCACTGTCGAACAACGAATTGAGCGCCGCGCGTGCCGCCTCCGCGCTGGTAGGGGAGGTCGCCGCGCCCGGTGCGCCGAGCCCAAACAAGGCGTCTAGACCCGTGCGTGCGACCGCCGCACCGGGGCCGGCGGTGGCGTGGGCGCCGGCGCGCGGGCTGAGATAACCGCAGAAATTACCACGCACTTTGTCGACCACCCGCTCAGCGATGGGTTCGCGGCATTCGTTGGCGACCCCGCGGT
The DNA here is from genome assembly GCA_009692365.1 of Gammaproteobacteria bacterium. Lineage (GTDB taxonomy): Bacteria > Pseudomonadota > Gammaproteobacteria. Next base: position 67,649 of record SHZJ01000009.1, on the reverse strand, counting down.
CGTAGAACAGGCAGAGCCGACAGGCGTGCAGCGCGGTGCCACACTGCGCACAGGCCGCTTCGCGGGCGAGGGGCAGCGGTTCTTCCGCTAGGGAGGCGCCGCAGCGCCAACACACGAGGTTGTCAATTTTCTGCATTGAAATCCTCCCCGCAGCGCTAGCCAAAGCGCGCCAGTTGGTAAGCCTCAAGGTTCAGTTCGGTGGGCTTGCCCGCGATGTCGTCGGCGACCAGTCGGCCCGCCCCTGCGGCCATGGTCCAGCCCAGCGGTCCGTGCCCGGTATTGAGATAAAGATTAGTCACCGGCGTGCGCCCCATAATGCCCACGCCGTCCGCGCTCATCGGTCGCAAACCACACCAGCGCGCGGCGCGCTGGCGATCGAGATGGGGCGCAATACTCGGGTAGAGCTGCGTCACGAGGTCAAACAGGTTGTTCAGGCGCGCGGGGGTCAGCCTCAGATCAAAACCCGCAAATTCCGCTGTGCCGGCGACCCGTAAGCGGTTCCCCAAGGGGCAGACCGCGGCGTGCAGGGCGTCGTCGATGACCGGACGGCTGGGGCGCCCCGGCCAGTCGCCGGTGTCGAGCGTGAGGGAATAGCCCTTGACGGGACGCACGGGCACGGCCACCCCGACCGCGTGGGCGAGCGGGGTGGCGTAACTACCGGCCGCCAGCACGTAGGCGTCGGCCGTCATGAGACCCTGGGAACCCAAAACGCCCTCGATGCGAGTACCGCGGCGCAGCAGGCGCTGCACCTGCAACCCGAACTCGAAACGCACGCCCTGCGCGCGGCAGTGCGCGGTGAGCAATTCGCAAAAGCGCTGGGCGTCACCCGATTCGTCTGCCGGAAAGTACAGGCCGCCCGTGATCGCCGACTCGATCGGCGTCAGGGCGGGTTCTAGCGCCACCGCCGCAGCGCCGCTCAGGACCTCGTAGGGGACCCCCCAAGTGCCCAACTGCTGACTCATGACCTGCGCGGCCGCGAAGGGCGCGGCGCTGCGAAATAGTTTTAGCGTGCCCCGTCCGGCGTAGTCGTAATCGGTGCCTAAGACGGCGCGAAATTCCTGCATGAGCGCCAAGGAGTAGCGCGCGAGGTGGACGTTTTTTTCGAAGTTGCGCAGATAGCGCGCCGGTTGCGAATGCCGGACAAAAGTCAGGCCCCACCCGAGCAGCGAGGGCAGCGCCTTCATGCGCACCAGCAGGGGGGCGTCTTCCCGGCCCAGCATCTTGAAGGCGTGCCAGAACACGCCGGGCTCGTTCCAAGGATTCGCTAAGCTTGCGTGCAGCATGCCGCCGTTGGCGAAGCTGGTGGCCCGGCCCGGCCCGGGTTCCCGGTCGACCACCGTCACTTCCAGACCATGCTGGCGCAGAAAGTAGGCGGTCGTGAGACCCAAAAGGCCCCCGCCGATGATCAGTGCTCGCATGTGCTCTTCACTCGTGGCCTGGTGCTGGTATCTTAGCGTCTGACTGTGCCAATGGGGGATGACGCCGGCCGTCCCGCGTCGCCCGCGGCGGGCCTCGTTGGCGATGGACGAGGAGCCTAGCTGCGCGGCCCCAGCCGTCCGGCGGCCGTCATCTCCGGGTGCCACCCTTGCGTGGCAAGTGCGAGTGAGGAGATTCCATGCGCCATCTGGCAATCCCTGAGCGACGTCGTTTTCTGCAGGGACTCGCGGCGCTGGGCGCGGCCGGCGCGCTGCCTCGCCTGAGGGCCCAGCCACTCGTCACGGCCCAAACTTTCACGCTCGGTGTCGCCTCAGGTTATCCCTCACCCAGCGGGGTCGTGCTGTGGACGCGGCTCGCCCCGCTGCCCTACGCGCCGGGTGGCGGCATGCCGCCGGTCGTCGTGCCGGTGCGCTGGGAGGTGGCCGAAGACGCCGGTTTCAAAAAAATGGCGGCCAGCGGGGTTGCGTATGCCGAACCGGCGTGGGGCCATTCGGTGCATGTGGAAGTCCGCACCTTGGCCCCGGCGCGCGAGTATTGGTACCGCTTCCACGCCGGTGCGGCCAGCAGCCCCGTGGGGCGTACCCGCACCGCGCCGCGGCTCGGCGCCAAGGTAGACCAGCTGCGTTTCGCCTTTGCGTCGTGCCAACAGTTTGAACAGGGTTATTACGGCGCTTATCGCCACCTCGCGGCCGAGACCTTGGATTTAGTGATCCATCTGGGTGATTACATTTACGAGAGTTCCTGGGGCGAGCGGCCGGTGCGGCCCCACGAGGGGCCCACCCCGGTCACCTTGGAGGACTATCGGGCCCGTTACGCCTGTTACAAACAGGACGAGTCACTGCAGGCGGCCCACGCCGCCTGCCCGTGGCTGATGGTGTGGGACGACCACGAAGTGGAAAACGATTACGCCGATGACCGCTCGCAAAACGCGGACGCGCCCCGCTGGTTTTTGGCGCGCCGCGCCGCCGCCTACCAAGCGTGGTATGAGCACATGCCTGTGCCGCGGAGCATGGTGCCCTTTGGGCCGGACTTGCGCCTGTATACGAGCGTGAATTTTGGTCGGTTGGTGGATTTTAAGTTGCTCGACGACCGGCAATACCGCTCGCCACAACCGTGTCCAAAGCCGGGCCGTGGTGGGGGCAATGTGATTAAAAACTGCGCGGCCCGGCTAGATCCGGCGGCGACGCTGCTGGGTGCACGGCAAGAAGCCTGGCTGGGGGCCGGTCTGGCGGCGTCTAAGACCCACTGGAATATCTTGGCCCAGCAAACGCTGATGGCGCAATCCGACAGTCTTGCGGGGCCCGGCCAGCGGTTTTACGCGGACGGCTGGGACGGCTATCCGGCCGCCCGCGAACGCTTATTCCAGCAGTTGGCCGCCGGTCAGGTGGCGAACCCGGTGGTCATCGGCGGGAATGTGCATTCTTTTTGGGTCGCCGATTTGAAGCGCGATTTTAATCGCCCAGAATCCGCCACCATCAGCACGGAGTTCGTGGGCGGCTCGATCACCTCCCACCCACCGTCGGCGGCAGTGCTCGCTGCCGCCCAAGCCGAAGGTCCGCATATTCATCTCGCGACCGGTGCCTACCATGGCTATGTGCGCCTGACGCTGACCCCGCAGCGACTCACGGCTGACCTGCGCGGGGTGGCAGATATTCGCGACCCCCATACCGGCATCACCACTTTCTCGAGTTGGGTGGTCGCCGCCGGCCGGCCGGGGGCGCTCCCCGCCTAAGCCGCAGGTGGGGCCGGCTGGGCGCTAGCGTCAAGGTGGGCGGGGAGTAAAATCAGCGCGGCCAGCGGCGGCAGTGTGAACACGGCGCAGGCGGGTTGCTCGTGTCCCGTTTGGGGGTGGGCTTGCAAGTGGGTGGCGCCAAGATCGCTGCCACCGTAGTGGCGGGAATCGCTATTGAGCAGGGTCCGGTAAGCACCTGCCTGCGGTAGGCCTAAGCGAAAGCCGGCGCGGGTCACGGGGGTGAAATTGACCACCACCACCAGCCACGCAGACCCGCGGCCGCGCCGGATGAAGGACAGCGTGGAGTGCGCTGCATCGTTGCAATCCAGCCATTGAAAGCCCGCAGCATCGTGGTCCAGTTCGTGGAGTGCCGGCAAATCGCGATACAGCAGGTTGAGGTCCGTGAGTAGACGGTCGATGCCGGCATGCGCGGGCGTCGCCGCCTGCGCCCAATCCAGTTCGCGGTTGCAGGCCCACTCGCGCGACTGGCCAAACTCATTGCCCATAAAACCGAGTTTTTTGCCCGGGGTGGTCAGCTGCCAAGCCAACAGCAGGCGCAGATTGGCGTAACGCTGCCACCCCTCGCCCGGCATTTTATTGAGCAGGCTGCCTTTGCCGTGCACCACTTCATCGTGCGATAGGGGCAGCATAAAGCGCTCGCTGTAGGCGTAAATCTGGGCAAAAGTTAGCAGCGCGTGGTGGTGGCGCCGGTAGATCGGGTCGAGCCCGAAATAGCGCAGGCTGTCGTTCATCCAACCCATATTCCATTTAAGCGAAAAACCTAGCCCCCCAGCGGCCACCGATTGGGTGACGCCCGGCCAGGTGGTGGATTCCTCGGCCATGGTTAGCACGCCGGGAAAGTCGGTTGCCACCATCTCGTTGAGTGCTCGGATAAACGCCACCGCCTCTAAATTCTCGTGGCCGCCGTGGCGATTGGGGGTCCACTCGCCGGGCCGGCGCGAGTAATCGAGGTAGAGCATCGACGCCACCGCATCTACCCGCAGGCCGTCGAAGTGAAACTCAGCCAGCCAATAGTGGGCGCTGGAGAGCAAAAAGCTGCAAATTTCCGGGCGGCCGTAATTGAAAATGCTGGTGCCCCAGTCCGGGTGACGCTGGAGACGCGGGTCGGCGTGCTCATACAGCGCGCTGCCGTCGAAATGTGCCAGCGCGCCGTCATCGGCCGGGAAGTGTCCGGGCACCCAGTCCAAGACCACGCCGATGCCGGCGGCATGGCAGGCCTGGACCAGCACGCGCAGGCCATCGGGATCGCCGAAGCGTGCGCTAGGAGCGAAAAACCCCGTGCTCTGATAACCCCAGGACTCGTCCAGCGGGTGCTCGGTAATCGGCAGCAGCTCGATATGCGTATAGCCGCGTGCACGCACGTAGGGCACGAGGCGCGCGGCTAATTCTCGCCAGTGATAAAAGCGCCCATCCGGATGACGCAGCCAAGAACCGGCGTGGAGCTCGTAGGCGTTGAACGGCGTGTGCCGCCAGTCGTGCGCGGCGCGCGCCCGCAGCCAGGTCGAGTCTTGCCAGTCGAAAGCGCTGCCACCCACCACCCGCGAGGCCGTGGCCGGTCGCAGTTCCGCGGCGTTCGCGTACGGGTCGGCGCGCAGGATCACCTGTCCGCTGTCGCGCTGGCGCAATTCAAACTTGTAGCGCCCGCCAGCCGCGATGCCGGGGATGAATAATTCCCACACGCCAGACTCACCGAGCGTTTGCAAGGGGTGGCAGCGTCCATCCCAGTGGTTGAAGTCGCCCACGACCGAAACCCGCTCCGCGCCCGGCGCCCACACCCGGAACCGCACGCCCGCGAGGTGTTGGCGGGTGATGGGGTGCGCGCCCAGCAGCCGGTAACTTTGGTGGTTGCGCCCCTGGGTGAAAAGAAAGAGGTCCTCAGCGTTAGCGCCGGGCGCAAAGGCATAGGGGTCGACCACCTCCACCCCATCGGCGATCACCCGCCAAGGCCGCGCCGGCGGTTGCCGGACGCGCGCCACAAACAGGCCCGCAGGATGTAGGCACACCATGGGTTGGGTGCGGCTGGTGGTGCGCAGCGCGACGGTGTGGGCGCCCGGGCGCCATGCACGCACCTCGCAGTGCGCCCCAACGGCGTGCGCGCCGAGCAAGCCGAAGGGGTTGTAATCGCGCGATTCCACCAAGCGTGCGATGTGGTCATCATAGGCAGGCATCTTGCTAGCCATGATACCGTTTGAAACGACGAATTCGCTGACCACCCGCAAAATAGGTAGCTATGGCCACTGCACTTGATTTGGTTTTCCTCTGGCACATGCATCAGCCGGACTATCGGGCGCCCGAGAGCGGTGAATACGTACTGCCGTGGGCCTATCTGCACGCGACCAAAGATTACACCGACATGGTCGGCCATCTGGAACGGCATCCCGAGCTGCGCGCGGTGATCAATTTTGTGCCGATCCTGCTGGACCAGCTAGAGGATTATGCCGGCCAGATTGCCACTGGCAGCCTGCGCGACCCCCTGCTGCGTTTATTGGTGCACCCGGCCCCGGACGGGTTGACGCGGGCGGAAAAACGCGCGGCCCTGGCGGCCTGTTTTCGGGTTAATCACGCGCGCGCCATCGCGCCCTTCCCGGCTTATCAGAAGCTCTATGCGCTGCAGGAAATTATTCTCGACCCGGGGGCTGCCGAGCCAGACGATGACGCGCTGGACTATCTCTCAGGCAGCTATTTTTGCGACCTTGCGACGTGGTACCACCTAGCCTGGATCGGCGAGACCGAACGACAGGCCAATCCTGTCATTGCCGCACTCATGGCGCTAGGGGCCGGCTACTCCTTGGCCGACCGGCAGAACTTGCTGGCCACCATCGGTAAGCTGTTGGCCGAGCTTGTGCCGCGCTATCGCGCACTCGCCGACGCCGGACGCATCGAACTCTCCACCACGCCACACGCGCATCCTATTGCACCGCTGCTGCTGAGTTTTAGCAGTGCGCGCGAGTCGCAGCCGGACGCCTCGCTGCCGGCGGGCGGCGCCTATCCGGGTGGGCAGGCGCGGCTAGAACGCCATTTAAGTGCCGCCTTCGGCAGCCATCTGGCTCGCTTTGGGCGCGCGCCGCGCGGGGTGTGGCCCGCCGAAGGCGCGGTCTCGGAGCCCGCACTGGCGTGTCTGTCCGCCGCGGGCGCGCAGTGGGTGGCCACGGGAGAAGCCGTGCTGGCGAACACCCTGACTGCGGCAGGGCAAACCTATGAACGCGCCCGCGATCTGTATCGCCCCTGGGTGGACCCGCGCGGTATGCGGGTGTTTTTTCGCGATGACCGCCTCTCCGACCTCATCGGCTTTGAGTATTCGAAGTGGCACGGTCAGGACGCCGTCGCGCATTTCATGGGCGAACTAGCCCAGATCATGGCAGCCGCCCCAGCGGACGACACGCCGCTGGTTTGCGTGGTGCTGGACGGCGAGAACGCGTGGGACTACTACCCCTACAACGCATGGCATTTTTTTGAACATCTCTACACCGCCCTCGCCGCGCAGCCGAGTATTCGCACCCGGACTTTAAGTACGGCATTGACGCAGCACGCGGCCCGCAGCGTGGCGCTGCCGCCGGTGGTGGCCGGCAGTTGGGTGTACGGAACACTGTCCACTTGGGTCGGAGAGGCGGATAAAAACCGCGCCTGGGAGCTGCTGGTATGCGCCAAGCAGCGCTACGATGAACAAGCCGCTGACCTGCAGCGCGACCCTGCGCGCGCCGCGCGGGCCGAGGCGCTGCTGACGACCCTCGAAGGGTCGGATTGGTTTTGGTGGCTGGGTGAGGACAATCCACCGGCTGCCGTGGCGAATTTCGAAACGCTGTTTCGGCACAATTTACGCGCGCTCTACCACGCGCTGGAGCTGACGCCGCCGACGGAGCTGGACCAGCCACTCAGTCGTGGGAGCGGGGCCCCGGCGGCGGGTGGCACGATGCGTCGCTCGGTTTTGGATTAATTAGGCGCCTACTCGCCACCAGTTGACGGAGACCCGCCCCATGCCGCCTACAATCTCGCTCCTGCTGGGGGTGCATGCCCACCAACCCGTGGGTAATTTCGCCAGCGTCATCAGCGATGCCCACGAGCGCTGCTACCGGCCGTTCCTCACCACCCTGTACCGTTATCCGGCGTTTCATTTTGCCGCCCATTTCTCCGGTTGGTTGCTCGATGAACTCGCCACCCGCTACCCCGCGGACATGGCTTTGCTGGCCGCGATGGTGGCGCGTGGTCAGGTTGAGATGTTTGGCGCCGGCGACTGCGAGCCGGTGCTCGCGGCGATCCCGGCGCGTGACCGGCGCGGGCAGCTCGCGGCGCTGTCCGATAAACTGACGCAGCGTTTTGGCGCCCGCCCGCGCGGTGCGTGGTTGACCGAACGGGTCTGGGAAGCAACCGTGGTACCCGACTTGGCGGCGAGCGGCATCCGCTATGTCACGGTCGATGATTATCATTTTCTGTGCACTGGCCACCCGCTCGTGCAGCTGGATGGGTTCTACACCACCGAAGAAGATGGCCAGAAGGTGGACGTTTTCCCCATCTCCGAAGCGCTGCGCTATCGGCTACCGTTCGCCCCGGCGAACGAGGCGGTGCGCTACCTAGAGGAGCAGGCCACCGGGGGGGCACGCGCGGCGATTTATTTCGACGACATCGAGAAATTTGGCATTTGGCCGGAGACCTACGAGTGGGTTTATGCCCGCGGTTGGCTGGAGCAGTTCATCGAAGGTGTGCTGGCCTCGCCGCTGATTCAAACCACGACCTATGCCGATTTTCACGCGCGCACGCCGACCCGCGGTCTCGTGTACCTACCCACCACCTCGTACCGCGAAATGAACCAGTGGACACTGCCGGCGGCGTCCGCGACCCGTTACGCTCAGTTGCTTGCCACGCTCAAGAGCCAGCCGGATTTTGAGTGCGTGCGGCCGTTTGTCCGGGGCGGGATCTGGCGCAATTTCCTCTCGCGCTACCCCGAATCAAATTGGCTGCATAAGCGCATGTTGGGACTTTCTGCTCGTTTGGCGGCGGCCCCATCGGCGCAGGCCAACGACCTCGCGCTGCGCGCAATGTTGTACCGCGCGCAGGCCAACGATGCGTATTGGCACGGGCTTTTCGGGGGGCTGTATCTGCCGCATTTGCGCCGCGCGGTGTGGCGCAATCTCATTGCCTTGGAAGCCGCTTTGGACGACGGGCAACCCCGGCGCGCCGTCTCGCCGGAAGACCTCGACTGTGATGGTGCCCGGGAGTTTTTTCTGGCCACGCCCCACTGCCAAGTGGTGCTGCGGGACGATGGGCTAGGGGCCGCGCACGAACTCACCAGCTATTCGCTGCTGCACAATTTTGGCGATACCCTGCGCCGCCACGCCGAGCACTACCATCAATTGCCACCGATGGTCGCCGAGGACGCGCCGCCGGCGCCTACCGGGATTGCCTCGGCCCACGATCGCCTGGTTTTCAAAACGCCCCTGATGGCCGAAGATCTGGCGCTAGACGCGCACGGCCGGGTGCTATTTAGCGACACCCTCTGCCTGCTGGATGGGGCGCGTATGGCGCTGGACGCCTACTCCTTAGGGGCCTGCACAGCCAGCAGCGTGACCTTCTGGCACGCCGTCGCGGGCGACCCGCAGGCCATTCGCAAAATTTGGCGCGTGGACGCGGCAACTATCTCGCTGGAATACGCCGCCCGTCTGCCGGCCGGCGCGAGTTTGAGCAGCGAGCTGAACCTGGCGCTGCCCAGCTGTGAGGGCTTTGGTGGCCGCTACGCACTGGCGGACGGCTCTTTCCCGGGCGGCTTCGGTCAGGTGATTGAGCTGTCTGACCTGCGCGAACTTTTGCTAGAAGACGCAGAACTGCTGGGACGTGTGCGCATGCGCTGTTCTGACCCCGTGCGCTGGGAGGGTCAGCCTCATTACACGGTTTCCCAGTCTGAAACTGGACTCGAAAAAATTATGCAGGCGACGTGTCTGCGATTGCTCTGGACGCGGCCGCGGCTCGTAGTCGAGCTCAGTTTAGAGCCCTGCGCGTCATGGCTTTGAAGCCTGCGTCAGCGCTGCTGGCAGAATATCGGCAGTGGTGTTCCAATTAAATATTTGAGCACCATGCTATGCACCCATGACGAGTAGCGCAATGATCACTATCGACGATGTTCGCGCGGCGGGCAGCGCCATTCGGCAGGCGATCGCCGACGCCGATGGCCCGCTGCCGCCAGCATTTCTGATCGAATTTCTGCTGAGCGAATGGCGGCGTTACTTGGTGTATCTACACCACCAGCACGGCGTGGACAGCGCGCCATGGGCCAGTGTGGTCGATGTCACCAGACGGCTCTTGCTGAGCGTCCTGCCCCTAGGGGACGCCGATCAGCGCTCGCTGGTGTCCCAGGGTTTGTTGCGTTTGGTGGGTGAGGTGCGCGTGGGGATCGCCGTTGCGGGCATGGCCGACGCGGCGTCCGAGCGATTTTTGGGCGAGTTGCGTGCCGTGCATTTGGCGCTGCTTAACGCGCCCGAGCCCGCCGCTGCAAGTCTCATAGACCTCTCGCAGACCTTCGCGGTGAACACGCTAGACCCCCGCTACCGCGCGCTGTTGGACCGACTCGACGGGCTGGACAGCGTCGAACACATCAACATGTGACCACGCCCGGCGCCTCGCCGGCGACAGGGTAGTCGGGCGGGTCTGGCAGTGCGCGCCGCCCAGACCCCTCAAACCCGCCGTCTGATAAACAAACGGTCAGCCCACCAAACGTTTAAAAGGAGCCGCGTTGCCGCCACCTGCAGTGCTCGGGCCGCCACCGACGGACGCGGCGCTGCCGCGTCAAGCTTGCTGTAGTGGTCGGCGCAAAGAACCCGGGCTGTTTGCGCGCGCAGACAGCCCGGGCTTAGCCGTGAGGGTGTTTCTGGGCCTAGGCGGCGGGGGCGTTTTTCACCGGCTTCCTGCCGGCCACCGCATCTTTCAACACTTTGAGTGGGGCAACCCGTACCGCCAAACTGGCGGGTCGCGCCGGACGCTTGACCATCTCACCGGGCTTGAAGGGATTAGGCACTGTGGCGGCTTTAGTGGCGGCTTTGGTCACGCGGCGCAGCTTGATGCCGAGCTCCGGGATGCTCATCTCGCCGGAACCATTTTTGCCGAGGTGGCGCAGGGCGTGTTCGTGCACGGCGACCAGCAGCATCTGGATGTCTTTCTTTTTCATCCCGGTGGCGTCGACGAGCGCGGCTAGGATTTGGCTCTTGGATTCTTTTTTGTGAATTGGGGGCTTGGCTCGACTCATCGTGGGCTCCTGTCAGGGTTAGTTAAATATCCATCTTGAGCGCAGCAGTCGACCTCGCAGCAGGGGACCCTTACGAGGCCTGCCTGCGTCATGTCAGGTCTAGCGCCGCTAAAACAGCTATTGCCTAGGCTGCTTGGCGGCGATTCCATGCGACCTAGGTGCCGGCGGGCAGGTCTTTACGCTCGGCCTAATATAGTCCGGACCTGCAGCTTTGTAAGCACTTCGCGCGGCTAGAAGTGGTCCTTTCAGCGTTTCCCCCGCCAAGTTCGGTGAAATCTCTCCGCCAACGCCTGCGGGGATATCCCCTGACGCCATCCAGCGGCGCCGCGGGCGCGGGGTCGGGGCTAAAAATGGGCTGGGCCAACGCGCAGACTGGGATGGGCTTAGCCGCCGCCGCGCAAGGCCACCGGTACGGGCGGCCGGCTTGCTAGTCGATTTTGCGAAAATCCGCGGCGCGACTCGCCACGAGGCGCCGCAGAAAACTACTCGGGAGAATTTTGGCCGCGAGCGCCAGGGCTCGGTTGACCCGTCCGGGAATGCACACCACTCGCCCTCGCGCTGCGGCGGCGAGTCCCACGCGCACCACGCTAGCGGCGTCCATCCACAGCCAGCTCGGCAGGCGTGCCACGTGCTCACGCATGCCGTTGGCGTCATGGAATTCGGTCAACGTAAAACCCGGACACAGCGCTAAGACGCGCACGCCAGAGGGTGCCAATTCGGCGGCCAGTGATTCGGAGAATTTAATCAGCCAGACCTTTGCGGGGCCGTAGAGCGTGTGTCCAGCGGTGCTGGGCATCAGGCCCGCCAGCGAGCTGACGTTGATAATGGTGCCGTGGCCGCGCGCGCGCATGCCAGCTGCGCAGCGATAAGACAGCAATGCCACGGCGTCGACCATCACGCGCTGGAAGTCGGCGTGGACTTCCCAGGCTTGGCCGAGGTAGCTACCGGGCACGCCGTAACCCGCGTTATTGATGAGCACCTCGATGCTAAGCGCCGCCGCGCCGATGGCATCCAAGAGCTCGGCTGCAGCGCTCGGGCGGGCCAGATCCGCGCTCATCACGTGGCACACCACGCCGTGCGCTCGCTGCAGTTCGGCCGCGAGCGCCGCTAGCCGTTCGGCGCGGCGAGCGGTGAGCACCAAGTCGTGCCCTTGCGCTGCGAGTTGGCGCGCGAATTCCACCCCGAGTCCCGCCGAAGCACCGGTAACCAGCGCCAGCGGCCGCGCGCTCATGACGGGTCCGCCGGATCAGCCGTTGGGTTTGCTGCGGGCGGCGGGTGGGCGGCGCCGGTTCCCACTTCATCGCCCGGGGTGCGCAGCGGCGTAAAGGCCTCGTGAGTGAAGCGAAACACTTGACCGGTGAGTTCACTGAGGAGGCTTGAACGTGCGAGTCGATCAAGGACCGGGCCTTTCACCTCGGTGAGACAAAAACTGCGGCTGTCCGCGGCGAGGCGTTGGTTGATGGCACGCAAACTTTCCACGGCGGTGGCGTCAATGTGATTGACGGAAGACATCACGAGGATCACCCGCCGCACCAAGGGTTGGGCATCTAGCGCCCGCTGCAGCAAGTCTTCCACGGCCGCGATGTTGCCGAAGAACAGGTTTTCATCAATGCGCAGGGCCAGAATATCGGGCTGAGTATCGACCGCCGCCCGTTGCTGGTTGCGATATTGTTGCGTGCCGCGGACTTGGCCAAGAATCGCGCTATGCGGCCGACTGGCTTGCCACAAGAGTGCCAGCAAGGACAGCGCAACACCAAGCCCTATGCCAACTTCCACCCCCAGCAATAGCACCCCAATGGTGGTCGCTATTTGCGCCGCGCCATCGGCTTTCGAATAAGCCCACGCGCGGCGCAGTGCCGCCGGTTCAATGAGCGCAAACATGGGAATGATGATGCTCGCGGCGAGCACGCAGGCCGGCAAGCGCGCAAATAGGTCGCCCGTCGGCGCGAGTAGGGCCAGCATCGCAACCGCCGCGACTACCCCCGCGAGCGGCGAACGCGCGCCGGCTGCGTGATTGACTATCGAGCGAGAAAAACCACCCGCAACGGGCAGGCCACCGGCACACGCCGCCGCCAGATTAGCCGCACCCAAGCCCAGCAGCTCACGATTGGGCGCGATGCGCTCGCCCTCGCGCTGCGCGAGTTGCTGCGCCATCGACACACTTTGAATAAAACTCATCAGCGCCAGCGCGCTGGCCGGTAGCAGCAAGGCTTTCAGTGTGGCGACCTCTAGCGAGGGTACGCCCAAGGCCGGCAGCGCGGTTGGGATCGTGCCGACGACGGCCACGCGATAAATCGTGTCCAAATTAAAGCGGATCGTGAGACCAATGGCGCCCAGCATCACGACTATCGGGGCGAGCTTCGTCACGACATCGGCAGCCGCAGGGCGCAGACCCAGCCCGGCGAACAGGCGCCCCAGCGCGATGGGCGCGCCCGCCAGCACCAGTGCCGCCGTGAGGCCGAGTGCGGCGGTGGCCAGATGGAGATGGCGCAGACCTTCCAGCAGCGCGGATCCTAACGCCAGCGTCGTGTGTCCATGCCCCGGCACGCCGAGTAAGGGCAACATCTGCCCCAGAATGATGAGCACCACCGAACCGCTCATAAAGCCATTAACGACCGGCGCGCTGAGCAGGTGGGCGAGGAACCCCAGCCGCCACACGCCGCTGAGCAGCAATAGACCACCCACCAATAGTGCTAGCTGCAACGCCAGCCCCGCGTAGGCCGGAGAGCCCGGCAGCGCCAAGGGGGTGAGTGCCGATGCGCTCATGAGGGAGATAATCGGCACCGGCCCGATGGCTAGGGTACGCGAGGAGCCAAAAATGGCGTAGGCCGCCAGCGGTAACATGCTGGCATACAGGCCAGTTTGGGCGGGCAGTCCAGCCAGCACGGCATAGGCCAGACTTTGTGGCACCAGCATCATCACGACCACCAGCCCCGCGACGACATCGCCTTGCACGCTGCTGCGGTTGTAGCCGTCCAGCCACCCGGGGCGCAAGGCCCGCCAGCGGCCCGTGGTGGGCGTCATCGGTCGGCGCTCAGCCCGGCGCCTCGGTGGCGGCGCGATACAAATTGGCGGAGCGCGCGCCCGAACGACAAAATCCCAAGACCGGCTTGGGCAGCGCCGCCAACAGCGCCGCCATCTGCGTCACTTCGTGCGGCTTGAAATCGTTCGGGATGACCGGCAGATAGGCGTACTGCAAGCCCGCGTCCCGCGCCGCGTTCGCCATGGTTGCATTGAGCGGTTGTTCCGCACCGCCTTCACCATCGGGGCGGTTGTTCACCACGCTGCGAAAACCGGCGGCCGCCACGCTCGCCAATTGTGCGGGCAGCAGTTGGGCGGCGACGGCAAAATCGGGCGTCACGGATTCAAATTTAAACGACATCAGCGTACTCCAGCAGCAGGGCGCGGGGTCCGCGCGCGTTTTAGAAATTGGTCCAAGCCTTCGAAGGCCAACATGCCCACCAGCATGGCGCACACGAATAATCCTGCGGCCGGTGCGCCGGTTCCCAGCGTCACGATCGCCGGCCCTGGGCAGAAGCCGGCCAGTCCCCAACCGGCGCCAAACAAGACACTGCCCCCGATCAGCCGGGGCTCCAAATCGCGCGCGCTCGGCAATTGCATGGGGGCGCCTAGCAGCGAGCGGGGACGATTTTTGGCCACCGCAAAGGCCCCGCTAGCCACCAAAATGGCGCCGCCCATCACCAGCGCTAGCGAGGGATCCCACGCGCCCCCGAGGTCTAGGAAGGCCTGCACTTTGGCCGGGTTAGTCATGCCGCCTAGGATGAGTCCCAAGCCGAACAGCAGACCGCAAAAAAAAGCACTGAGTGTCAGCATGACGGGTCTCCTAGGCAAAAACGTGGCGCACCAGATACACAGTGAGAAAGCCGCTCACCATAAAAGTGAGGGTGGCGACGAGGGATCGTGGCGCGAGCCGCGAGATGCCGCACACCCCATGCCCGCTGGTGCAGCCAGCGCCCAGACGCGTGCCGAAACCCACCAGCAGTCCAGCACCCACCAGCAGCGTCGCCTCAGTGCTCATGCGCGCGACCGGCAGGGTGGCGAACAGCCCATACGCCAGCGGTGCGAGCAGCATGCCGGCCACGAAAGCCACGCGCCAGTCCACGTCCCCACGGCGTGGCTGCAGTAACCCACCGAGGACGCCGCTGATGCCGGCTATCCGTCCGTTGAGCAGCACAAAGACTGCGGCGGACAAACCCAGCAGTACGCCACCTGCTAAGGACGTCCACGGGGTGAAATGTTGCCAGTCTATCGTCATCCCAAAATCCTCCGTTTAGCGCGCACAGAAAAGTTCGTACAGCTGCGCCAGCGTGCTTTGCACCTTAGCGTCTGCGAGCCGGTAATAAATATTTTTACCCTCGCGCCGCGTGCTCACCAGACCATCGGTGCGCAGCACGCCCAGTTGTTGGGAGAGGGTGGGCTGGCGAATTCCAAGTAGTTGTTCCAACTCGCCAACACAGCGTTCTCCGCGCGTTAACTGGCACAACAACAACAGGCGATCTTCATTGGCCAATAGCCGCAGGAATGCCACCGCCTGGGTGGCTGCCTGACGCATTTTGGGGATGTCGATAGTCGCCTTTGGCATGGTCTTGGGTTACGGGAGGCAACCAACAGATGGGTGGCTTTCATTTTATAACTAAATATATTATAAAAACAAAACATACATCAGGGTGCTGCCCTTGCGACCCATCGTCGAGTCTTTTCTTGAGCCGGTCACGGGCACTTTTACGCATGTGGTCTACGCCGCGCCCGGCGGCCTGGCGGCGATCATCGATCCGGTGCTGGATTACGACCCTAAAGCAGGGCGCACGACCACCACCTCCGCCGATCGCGTTATCGCCTTTGTGCGCGCGCAGGCGCTGACCGTAGAGTGGTTGCTCGAGACCCATGTCCACGCTGACCACCTCTCCGCCGCGCATTACCTGCGGGCCTGTTTAGGTGGCAGCCTAGCCATTGGTGAGAACGTCAGCTTGGTGCAGGCGGCGTTCTCGAAAGTATTCAATTTAGGCCCCAATTTTTCGACCAATGGCGCGCAGTTTCAACGGCTTTTTAAGGACGACGAACACTTCGCTATTGGCCCGCTGGACTGTCGCGTGTTAGCGGTGCCGGGCCACACCCCGGCCTGTGTTGCGTATTGGATCGAGGACGCGTTGTTTGTCGGCGACACCTTGTTCATGCCGGACATCGGCACGGCGCGCTGCGACTTCCCCGGCGGTGATGCGGCCACCCTTTATCGCTCTATCCGTCGGCTCCTCGACCTGCCGGCGGCGACCCGAATTTTCCTGTGTCACGATTATCCGCCGAGCGCGCGCGAAGCCACCGCGTTGACCACCGTGGCGGCCCAGCGCGAGGCCAATATCCACGTGCACGACGGCGTGTCGCAGGACGCCTTTGTCCAGTTGCGTGAGGCCCGCGACCTCACCCTCGCCCTGCCCGTGCTCCTCATTCCCGCGATTCAAATCAATCTGCGGGCGGGTGACCTACCCCCGGCTGAAAGTAACGGCACGCGCTACCTCAAAATTCCGCTCAACACCCTCTAAGCCGGTGGCGTGCGGTGGGGGACATTGGTGCTGCCTGGCAGCGGCTGCAGGGCGCTGCGCCAGTGCGGCGCGTGCTGGGGGCGACCACCGGCGGCCGGGACGCGCGCGCTAGGCGCCGGGGTCGCGGGATAGCAGCAGGGCGGCCTGCCGCACGAGGGGCCGGCCCAGCCTAAATCCCGGGTGCTCGCGGGGACCCGCGTCGCCGCCGCGCGCCAGCGCCGGTTAAGTGACCAGTCGAGCCACCGCTTACCTGCGCCGGCAAAGCCAGTAGACTGCCCGCATGCTCAACGCCCCCACCACCGAGCTTCTCAACCAGCTGCGACACATCGTTGGTCCGGCCGGGGTGCTTGACCAGCCGCAGGACATTGCACCGTTTCTGGTCGACCATCGCAAGCTCTATCGGGGCCGCACCCCCTTAGTCCTACGACCGGATTCCACCGCCCAAGTCTCCAGCATTTTGCGACTCTGCCACGGGGCCCGCGTCGGCGTGGTGCCGGTGGGCGGCAACACCGGTTATTGCGGCGGTGCGACCCCCTCCAGCGGGGGCCACGAGATCGTCGTCTCGCTCTCGCGGCTAAAGCGCATTCGCCATCTTGACCCGGACAACTATGCCCTGACTGCGGAAGCCGGTTGTGTCCTCGCGGTGGCCCAGCAGGCCGCGGCAGCAGCCGAGCGATTATTTCCGTTGAGCCTCGGTTCGGAAGGCTCTTGCCAGCTTGGCGGCAACCTCTCCACCAACGCCGGTGGCACCGCGGTGTTGCGCTACGGCATGGCGCGCGACTTAGTGCTGGGTCTGGAGGTCGTTCTATCCGATGGCCGCGTGCTGGACGACCTGACGGGCTTGCGCAAAAACAATACCGGTTACGACCTGCGCGATTTGTTCATTGGCGCAGAGGGCACGTTGGGCATCATTACGGCCGCAACGCTGAAGCTGTATCCGCTACCTCGGACCCGCGTCACGGCACTGGTGGCCGTCGCTGAGCCCGCCAGCGCCGTCGCCCTGCTCGCCTATCTGCGCAGCAGCGGCAGCGACGCACTGACCACTTTCGAACTGATACCGCGCATCGCGCTCGAACTGGTCTGCCAACATATTGCGGGGATGAGCGATCCGTTTGATGCGATCCATCCTTGGTATGTGTTGCTCGAAGCCAGCAGCGCTCAGGTTATCGACCATTTAACCGAGGAGATCAGCCACACCCTCGCGCGTGCGCTCGCGGACCAACTCGTGCGCGATGCGTTGCTGGCACACAACGCCAGCCAGCGCGAATTTTTTTGGCGGCTGCGCGAGGCTATTCCGGAAGCACAGGTGCGCGCCGGCGGTAGTATCAAGCACGACGTATCGGTGAGCATCAGTGACCTGCCGGCCTTCATCGCTGAGGGGGCAGCGCTATGTCGGCGGATCGCCCCCGAAGGCGTACTGGTGATTTATGGTCATCTGGGCGATGGCAGCCTGCACTTCAACATCAATACGCCTGATGGCGGGGAACATCCGGAATTTTTTGCGAAGAAATCGGCCCTGAATCACGCCGTGCACGACCTCACGCGAACCTATCGCGGCAGCATCAGCGCCGAGCATGGCATTGGCCAACTCAAGCGCGACGACCTCGTTCAATTCAAGCAGCCCGTTGCACTGCAGGTCATGCACGCCATCAAGCAGGCGCTAGACCCGCAGGGCATCATGAATCCGGGTAAAGTTTTGGCCGCCGAGGCCAATCATCAAACCCCGTCCGGCCGCGGGGTAGGCGCGGACACGCCTACCGCCAGCGCGCCGCCCTGAGCAAGCACGCGCTGCGCGCCTAGACCGAGCAAGACGACGCAACGCCGCCGCCAGCTATCCCGAGTCGCCAGGATTGCCCGCCGGTGCTCGCGGCGGGTTCCTCAGCTCAGCGGCGCCCGGTCCAGCGCGCGCAGTTGTCCGCCCAGAATGTCCAGTGCGCGTGCCAGTGTGGCCCGTTCCTGCGCCGACATCGCGCCCAGTAAAGCGTTTTCATAGCCCCGTGCCAGCGGCACAATATCGCGGTACAAACGGCGCCCCGCGGCGGCCAAGCGCAGCACGGAGCAGCGTCTGTCGTGGGCTTGGTAGCGCCGCAAAATCAGCCGTCTAGCCAGCAGTCCTGCGACGGCGCGGCTGACTGTCACGCGGTCCATCTGCGTTTGCTCGCACACGAAGTCCGCGCTCACGTTGGTGCTTTGACCCAGCACGGCGATGGTGCGCCACTGGGGAATGCTGATCCCGAAGCGTTGGGCATAGAGCGCCGCCAGTTGGCGGCTGACCTGGGTGGCCACCACCGACAGGCGGTAGGGCAAAAAATTGGCCAACTCCAGCGTTGGCCCCGCCGCCCTCACGCCGAAAAATGTGCCGCTAAACCGGCCCACGACTGCGCGTAATCCGGTTGCAATTCTGCCCGCGACAGGGCCTGCGCCGACGGCCGCAGGAGGTAACGGGACTCGAACATGAAGGCCAAGGTGTCGGCCAGATAGCGCGGCGTGAGTGCCTGCGTGGTCGCCGCAGCGTGGACCGCCGCCTCTGGCCCGTGCGGCACATGCCCGTTATGCAGGCTCGCACCACCCGGCTCGAAACCGCCGCGCCGGGCATCGTATTGGCCCTGGACCAAGCCCATAAATTCGCTCATCACATTGCGATGGAACCACGGCGGCCGAAAGCTGTGTTCGGCCACGAGCCAGCGCGGCGGAAAAATCACGAAGTCCGCGTTGGCGACCCCAGGGGTGTCCGAAGGGGAGCTCAGCACGGTGAAGATCGAAGGGTCAGGATGGTCAAAGCTCACCGTATTGATCGCGTTAAAGCGAGCCAGATCATATTTGAGAGGCGCCGCTGTCCCGACCCATGCCACGACGTCGAGCGGTGAATGCGTCAACTCGCTGCGCCACAGCCCGCCGTCGAATTTGGTGACCAGTTCGCAGCGCGCGGCGCGGTCCTCGAACCACGCGGTAGGGGCGAGAAAATCGCGGTCATTGGCGAGGCCGTCGGAGCCCAGAACCCCCCGTTCTGGCAGCCGCCAGGCCGCGCCATAATTCTCGCAGACGTAGCCGCGACTCGGCCCGTCCGGCAGTGTCACGCTGAATTTCAAGCCCCGCGGGATGAGCGCGATTTCGCCCGGCGACACCGCCAGCCGGCCGCACTCGGTGGCAATCAACAAGCGCCCCAGCTGCGGCACCAGCAGGAGTTCGCCATCGGCGTTAAGCAGGTAGCGATCGCCCATCGAGCGGTTGGCGAGATAAAGATGGACGCCGATGCCCGTGTGCAACGCGCTGTTGCCGTTGGCGGCGAGCGTCACCAGACCATCGAGAAAGTCGGTGGGTTGGCTGGGCAGCGCCAGCGGACTCCACCGCAACGGGGCCGGTGGGGCTGGCTGGGATAGCGGTGCGGTCTGCCAGTTCGCGTGCAGATAGGGCTCGCTCGGGCCATGCACTACCGAGGGCCGAATGCGATAGAACCAGCAGCGACGGCTGTCGCGGCGCGCGACGGTGAAGGCGGTGGCGCTGAATTTCTCGGCATACAGACCGTAGGGCTGCTGCTGCGGGGAGAACTGCCCGCTGGGCAGCGCGCCCGGCAACGCCTCGCTGCTGTGCTCGTTGGCGAACCCTGCGGAATACCGCCAGGCCGATTCCGCGTTATAAGCTGCAGGTTCTTCGCTCACCTCGCCCCCGGTTTTCAATCCCACGCGCAGCGAGTATCGTTTCATTTGTAACTATTCTCAACTCGGCCAGCGCTAACGAGGAAATGGCATGAAGCTAGCTAGTCTGCGAGGACCTCGCGATGGCCGTCTGGTAGTGGTGGACACCGCGCTACGCTGGGCGCTGGACGTCAGCGAGGTGGCGCCCACGCTGCAGGCAGCGCTAGACGACTGGGCCGTGCTCGCGCCGCGCCTGCGCGAACGTGCGCAGCACTTGGCGACCGGTACCGCCAGCGGGGCTTTGCCGTTTCGGGCCGAGGATTGCGCGGCACCCCTGCCGCGCGCCCACCAATGGGTGGACGGCAGCGCGTATGTGAATCACATGGAATTGGTGCGCCAAGCGCGGGGCGCAGAACTACCCCCCAGTTACTGGCACGAGCCGCTCGTCTATCAAGGTGGTTCAGACGACCTTTGTGGGGCGCGCGACCCGCTGTTGGCGGTGGATGTCGCCCATGGGATCGATCTAGAAGCGGAGGTTGCTGTGATTACCGACGATGTGCCGCTGGGAACCAGCGTCGCGCAAGCCGGGGCGCACATTCAACTCCTGATGCTGGTGAATGATGTCTCGCTGCGGAATTTAATTCCGGCGGAATTAGCTAAGGGCTTCGGTTTCTATCAGTCCAAGCCCGCCACGGCGTTTTCGCCGGTGGCCGTGACCCCCGATGAATTGGGCGCGCACTGGCACGCGGGCAAAGTCCACCTGCCCCTGCGTACCTGGGTCAACGGCGAGTGGTTGGGGGCACCCGAATGCGGCGTGGACATGACTTTTAGCTTCCACGACCTCCTCGCTTTTGTCACCCGCACGCGCCGGCTCGGGGCGGGCACGATAGTGGGCTCCGGGACCGTCTCGAACTACGACCGCAGCCGCGGTTCTTGCTGTATCGCCGAGCAGCGCATGCTCGAAATCTTGGCCCACGGGGATGCCCGCACGCCATTTTTGCAATTCGGTGACACCCTGCGGATCGAGATGCTCGATGCCGCCGGCGGCAGCATTTTTGGCGCGATCCAACAGCAGGTCATGGCGGACACCCAAGGCCCGCCGGGGTGTGGGCAGGCCGGCGGCTAGGCCGTTCATGAGCACGCCCTCTGGGGCCTTGGAAATGGCGCTGGCGCGGGCCCGGCGCGCGCGCCGCCAGTTCGAGTGCAGCGCGCTACCAAGCCCGCCGGTGAGCCACGTGCCCGTGGTGGTGATCGGCGCCGGCCCGGTGGGGCTGGCGGCGGCGCTGGATTTGCGTCGCCATGGCATCGCCTGCGTGGTGCTGGAGAAGCATGGCGGCGTGGGTAACGGATCACGCGCCATCTGCTGGGCGAAACGCTCGTTAGAAATCTGCGACCGCCTCGGGGTGGCGGCGCCCATGCTGGCCAAAGGCGTTACTTGGAACGTGGGCAGGGTGTTCGCGGGGGCCGTGGCCGAACCGCTTTACACCTTCGATTTGGCGCCGGCCGAGGGGCAAAAATTTCCCGCTTTTATCAATCTTCAGCAGTACTACGTCGAAGAGTATTTGCTCGATGCCTTGGCGCTGGGCGACAGCCCAGTGCGTTGGCAGCACGCAGCCAGCGCGCTCGCCCCGCGCCCCGACGGCGTGGAGATCACGGTCAGCACGCCGCTCGGCGAGTATCGCTTGCACTGCGACTATCTCATTGCGGCGGACGGCTCGCGCAGCACCGTGCGGGAACTCATGGGGCTGGCGTTCGAGGGCCGGACGTTCGAGGATAATTTTCTAATCGCCGATGTGCGGATGCGTGCAGCGTTTTCGGCTGAACGCCGTTTTTATTTCAACGCGCCCTTCAACGAGGGGCGTACGGCGCTGATGCATCAGCAGCCCGACGACATCTGGCGGCTCGATTTTCAGCTGGGTTGGGACATCGACCGGCAGGCTGCGCTGCAAGAGGAGCAGGTGGCCCGCCGCGTGCGGGCGCTGCTGGGGCCGGCGCAAAAATTCGACTACGAGTGGGTGAGCCTCTACACCTTTCAGTGTCGGCGCCTGCAAAAATTTGTCCATGGGCGGGTGATTTTCGCCGGCGACGCGGCCCATCTGGTATCGCCTTTCGGTGCGCGCGGGGGTAACGGTGGGGTGCAGGATGTCGACAATCTGGGGTGGAAACTGGCGCTGGTGCTGCGCGGTACGGCCGGCCCGAGCCTCCTCGCGAGCTACGACCAGGAACGGGTTTACGCCGCTGACGAAAACCTGCGTCATTCCACCCAAAGCACCGACTTCATGACGCCAAAATCGCCCCAAGAAACGGCGTTCCGCGACGCGGCGCTGGCGTTGGCGCGGGACCATCCGTTTGCGCGTGGCTTGGTCAACAGCGGCCGCCTCTCGCTGCCTAGTCGCCTGCGCGACTCAGCGCTGACCACACCCGACTGCGACCACTTCAAGGGCGCGCTGCAACCCGGCGACGCCGGCCTAGATGCGCCGCTGGTCGCGGCGTCCGGCGCGCGCTGGCTGCTGGAGGTGCTCGGCGGCGACTTCACCTGTTTATACTTCGTGGGCGAACTGGCGCCGGCGGCGGTCCGCGCCCGTTTGCCCGCGCAGGTGCGGTTGGTGGCGATGAGTCGAGACTTTCGCGCCGACGCCTGTCAGGATCCCAGCGGCGTGCTGGCCGCTCGTTACGATGCCACGCCCGGCACCACCTATCTCATTCGACCGGACCAACATGTCGCCGCGCGGTGGCGAGAGTTCCACGCGACGCCTCTCGCGACGGCGCTGGCGCGTGCGACCGGCCACTGAGCGCGATCCACGCACACACGGAGACCAACTCATGAGCACAGCCTTTGCGTCCCGGGGCGATTTGGCGCCCAAAAAAATCAGTTTCACGCAGCTGGCCGATAACGCCTACGCCTATACAGCGGAGGGTGACCCCAACACCGGCGTCGTGATCGGGGACGATTGCGTGATGGTGCTGGACGCCCAGGCGACCCCCGTGATGGCGCAAGACGTGCTGCGGCACATTCGCCGCGTGACCGACAAGCCGGTCAAGCATGTGGTGCTCAGCCACTACCACGCGGTGCGCGTATTAGGGGCGAGCGGCTATGGTGCGGCGAATATCATCGCCAGCCGTGACACCTACGACCTTATCGTGGAGCGTGGCGAACAGGACTACCAATCCGAGCTGGAGCGCTTCCCCCGGCTCTTCGATGCGGTGGAGTCGGTGCCGGGTCTGACTTGGCCAAATGTGGTGTTTAGCGGGGAGCTCACCGTGTGGCTGGGCTCGGTGGAGGTGCGCCTACTGCAGTTGGGACGAGGCCATACCAAGGGCGATACGGTGGCCTGGCTACCCAAAGAGCGGGTGCTGTTCAGCGGAGATTTGGTGGAGTTTGGCGCCACTCCCTATACCGGGGACGCCTATCTGCGCGCATGGCCCGCCACGCTGGACCGCCTGCAGGCGCTGGCGCCGCGTGCGCTCGTACCCGGCCGGGGCGACGCCCTCACCACGCCCACGCAGGTGGCCGAAGGTCTGGCGGGTACCCGGGCGTTTATCACCGCGCTGTATGAGAACGTGCGCGCCGCGCGTGCGGCGGGTAAAGATCTCAAACAGGCGTTTGATGACACCGCCGCACGGCTGCGGCCAGCGTTTGGTCACTGGGTAATATTTGACCACTGCCTGCCTTTTGACGTCAGCCGAGCCTATGACGAGGCGGGTGGTCTGGTAGACCCGCGAATTTGGACCGCGGCCCGCGACGCCGAGATGTGGCACGCCTTGGCGCACCCCGCGTGAGCCTAGAGCAGGCCGCCGGGATCAGCGATCCCGACGGTTTTTACGCCGCGGTGGTCGCCTTGCATGCCGGTTTGAGCGTGGAAGAAAGCCTGCGGCTGTGCGCCCGACTCATTTTTCTCCTCGCCAACGAAGTGGGCGATGCGGCGCGTTTGGCCGCGATTTTAGCCGCCGCCGACCCGCTGCGCGCGGTACCGCCAGCGGCGCCTTAAGCTCGATCCCGTCCGACTAGCGGCCAGCCGGTGCTTGAGTTTGGGACTAATTTGGAAGTGTTTCGGTGGCGATAAGAAGGTCATCCGGGGCGCCCGCAGCGCGGCGGCGCAGCGTGGCCGGCGCGTTCCTGCTGTGGCTCTGTTGGCAGACCAGCGGCGCGCTGGCCGACACCCTACGGGTGGACATCACCGGCGTGTCCGGGGGCTTGCGGCGGCAGTTGGCCGAGCATTTGACGGCGCTTCAGGGTGCGGACCTGACGAAACTCTCCAGCACCCGGATCCAGACCATGCACCGGCAGGCCCCCGCCAGTTTGCTGGAGGCACTGGAGGCGCTGGGCTACTACGCCGCCACGGTCAGCCCAGCACTCCTGCAGCAGGGCAGCGCGTGGGTCGCGACGTACGCCGTTGCCCGCGGCGCGCCGGTGCGGGTAAGCACGGTGCAAATCGACCTCCTCGGTGAGGCCGTAGACGACCCCGCCTGGGCCGACCGGGTGGCGCGCTTCCCGCTAGCGCCCGGCGCCGTGCTGGTCCACGCCGACTACGAAAAGGGCAAGCTGGCGCTCGAACAACTGCTGGCCGACCGCGGCTACTTCGATGCGCGCTTCACGCTCGCCGAGGTGCGGGTGTCACGCAGCGCCCAGCAGGCGCACATTCGGCTGGCCATCAACAGCGGCCCGCGCTACCGTTTTGGCGAGATAGCCTGGCCGCAAACCGTGCTGACGCCGCAGTTTATGACCCGCTACGCGACGTTCAAACCCGGCGACCCCTATCTCTCCCGTGACCTACTCAACCTGCAAACCCGCTTGGCCGACAGCAACTATTTTAATTCGGTGGTCGTGGCGCCGGAGCGCGAGCTGGCGCCGGCCGAGCGGGTGCCCGTGACGGTGCTGCTGACCCCCCGCAAGGCACAGCAATATTCGCTGGGCGTTGGCTTAGGCTCGGACACGGGGCCGCGCGGCCGCGCCACTTGGCAGCGCCCCTACGTGAATGCCGAGGGGCATCGGGCCGAGGTCGACCTGCGAGTCTCGCCGGTACTGAGCAGCGTCTCAGGGCTCTACACCATTCCGCTGCAAGCGGCGCTGTCTGACGCGCTAGCGTTCTCCGCGAAGTTCGATAACGAGGATACCGGCGTGGCCCAAAGCACCAAACTTCAGGTCGGAGTGGCCCGTTTGACCACCCGCTGGGGTTGGCACGAAACGGTGGGATTAGCCTACGCCGTGGAAGGCTACGATGTGGCCGACGACAGCGCCGTGGCGGGCTTACTGATCCCTTCGGGGCGCTGGGTGCGGGTGTGGAGCGATAACCCCCTGTACACCAAAGATGGCCTGAGGTTGGCGCTGGCGCTGCGGGGTGCCGCCGCAGAACTGCTCTCCCGGGTATCCTTCGTCCACTTTCGCGCCGAGGGCAAATACGTGCGCGGCTTTGCCGGCACCCGGCTGATCTTGCGCAGCGAGTTGGGGGCGCTGGCGACCGGGGATTTCGACCACCTGCCGGTTAGCGAGCGTTTTTTTGCCGGCGGCGATGCCAGCATCCGCGGGTTTAGATTCGAGTCTTTGGGGCCCCGCAATGCGGCGGGCAAGGTCACCGGTGGGCACTATCTGATGACGGGCGGGGTAGAACTTGAACAACACGTCTACGGCGACTGGAGCGCTGCGGTATTCAGCGATTTCGGCAACGCGCTGAACTCATTCGCCGACCCGCTCCAATACAGCGCCGGATTCGGGGTGCGCTGGCTGTCCCCGGTCGGTTTGGTGCGCTTGGATTTGGCCAACGGACTATCTGACCCCGACCACCCGTGGCGGGTGTCGGTGGTAGTCGGTCCAGATTTATGAACTGGCGTCGCCGCCGCGGGGGGCTGCTGGCGTTGAGTCTGGTGTTGGCGATGATGGGCGCACCGCTGGGACTGATGTGGAGCAATGTCGGGCTTGATCTCGCGCTGCGGGCAGTGGTCGCGGCGCTGCCGAACGGGCGTCTGGCCCTCGGCGCTGTGGCGGGCAATCTGGCCACCGGCGCGACCCTGGACGCCCTCCATTGGCAGACTCCCACCCTGCGCATTCGCGTTGACCACCTCGCGCTGACGCTCGACCCCCAGGCACTCCTGCGTGGCGCGCTGGTGCTGACCCAGTTGGACTTGGCGCAAGTGGATGTCGCGCTGGGGGAGAGCGCAGAACCGCCGCTGGCCGCCCTCCCGCCTTTGCCCACCCTGCCGGTCACCCTCGAACTCGCGGCGGGCTCGCTGGCCACCCTGAACTTGACCAGTCCCGGCGGTGACACCGAGCAGCTGCAGCGATTGCGTTGGGCGCTGCGCTGGCCGCGCGGCGGTGCGCTGGAATTACGCGAAGTGTCGGCCTCGCGTGGCACCAGCGATGTGACGCTGGCAGGCCACCTCGGCGAGGGCGCGCCCGAACGCCTGAATCTCGAGGTGCACTGGCGTCATCAATTACCCACCGGTCTGGTCGCGCAAGGCAGCGGGCGGTTGGCGGGGCAGGGTAGCCGACTGACCCTCACGCAAGAGGTGGTCGCGCCGCTGGCGGCCAGCGTGCGCGCGCAGGTGGGTTTGCCGCTCGGTGGGGCGGCGTGGGAGGTGGCCGTGAAGTTCCCGGCGCCCCAAGCCGTGCCCGTGGCGTGGGCGGGCGCGGTCAAGGCCACCGTGGCCGGGGAGGTCACGGCCCACGGTCAGGACGGCGCGCTAGCCTTGGCGGTGGATTTGGCGGTGACTGCTGGGGTTTGGGGTGAGTGGTCGCTGCAGGGTGCCGCCCACGGCGCGCAGCCCGAGGCCATCACGCTGGAATCCTTCACCGTGCGCAATGCCAAGGGCGCCACGCTGGCGCTGCGTGGCACGCTCGATGCCCGTGCGCCGGCCATCGATCTCACCGGCCACTGGGCGCAACTGCAGTGGCCGCTGTCGGGCGCCGCCGCCTATGCGAGCCCGCAGGGCGAACTGACCCTGCGCGGGACGCCCACGGCCTATACCTTTGCGCTGACCGCGGACAGTGTGATCCCCGGTCTGCCGAACGCGCGGTGGTCGTTGGCAGGCACCGGTGAGCCGCAGACCCTCCGCCTGAGCAAACTCACCGGGCAGGCCCAAGACATGAGCGCGGAATTGGCCGGCACGCTGCACTGGGACACCGAACTGCAGGGCGAGGCGGCCGGCAGCTGGCGGGGCTTGCACTACACGAGCCCAGACCACCGGCGCTACCACAGTGCGCGCGGGCGCTGGGCGCTGGCGGGTTCCCGCGCCGCTTACCGCGGTGAGGCTGGGTTTGATTTGCAACTGGAGCGGGCGCCTAACGCACGGGTGGAGAGCGATTTTTCGGGGACGCCGGTGGGGCTGAAAATCCACCATCTCAGCGCGCGCGCGGCGGCGGGCGAACTCCTCGCCGACGGCGAGCTGGCCTGGCCGGCAGGGCTGCCTGAGTGGTCGCTGCAGGCGCACGCGCAGGCTTTCAACCCGGCTTGGCTGGCGCCGGCCTGGCCGGGCAACCTCTCCTTCGACCTGCACAGTGCGGGTACACCCGCGGCGTTCAAGCTGGTGGTCAGCCAACTCGAAGGACGGTTGCGGGAGCGCCCGGTGAGCGGCGCCGCAACGCTGGCCCTCAGCGGCCAGCACTTGGCGGTCGAGCGGCTGGCTGTGGCCTGCGGGCGTGCCGTCTTGCGGGCCAGCGGCGAGGTGGGTGGGGCTGGCGAGTTGGCGTGGGCATTCGAAGCCCCAGCGCTGGGCGATGTGCTGCCCAATTTCACCGGCGCGGTGCGGGCGCGCGGCAGCGTGTCGGGCAGCCTCCTAAAACCGGCGCTGCGCGGCACGCTCGAGCTGAGTGAGCTGGCGGGGCCGGCGTTCGCGCTGGCCAAACTCCACGCCGACTGGGATCTGGGTCTGGCCGCAAACCATGCCGCTGTTTTCTCGTTGACGCTGTCGGACCTGCGCTATGCGACGAGTGAGCTGGATGCTTTGTCGCTAGCCCTCAGCGGGCCGGCGGCCGCGCAGACCCTGCAGTTCACCGCGAACCGCGCGGCCAGCAGCCTCGCGCTGACGCTGCAAGGGCAGCTCACCCAGCAGCCACGCTGGACCGGACAGCTAACGGCGGGCCGGTGGGCGCGGGCGAACGCGCCGGTCTTCACGCTGGGCGCACCGGCAGACTTCAGCGTGGCGCAAAACGCCGTGACGCTGGGCGCGCACTGTTGGGTGGGTGCGGGGCGTGCGTGTGTGGCAGCTTCGCTGGACTCGCAGGCCTGGCAGGTGCGCGTGGAGGCCGCCGAACTGGAACTGGCGGCCCTGCCGAGCGCCGGCGACTGGCAGCGCGGTGCGCTCACGGGTGCGCTCGCCGCGACCGGGGTTGGTAGCGTGCTCACCGCGCTGGATGGACAACTGCGGCTGCCCGCCGGCGCGCTGCCGGATTACAGCGCGGCGGCGCCCATCGCGCACGGCGGTCTGGAGGTCCTGCTGGCGACGAGTAGCACCGCGCTGACGCTGGAGGCGCGTGTGGGTCTCACGCAGCCGGCCCCCCTGCCGTTGCAGCTCTCGCTGAGTCTGCTCGAGGGGCCATGGGACCTCGCCCACTGGTCTGCGCTGCCGGTGCAGGGCCGATTTACCACCCAGACCGCCGATTTGGCACCGTGGGCGGCGCTCACCGGGGAACTGGCGCAAGTCACCGGCCGGGCGGCGGTGGACCTACAGCTACAGGGCAGCGCGGCGGCGCCCACTTGGAACGGCAGCGCCCACCTCGACGTGCCCCAAGCACAGATAACGCGGCTAGGTCTTGCACTCCAAGACTTGGATTTGGCCCTGTCCGGGGCGCCCAACGGGGATCTGGTGGTGGCGGGACGGGCGCGCGCGGGCGCGGGCAGCGCGGTGTTACAGGGCACGCTGGGCCAGACCGCGGCGGGGCCGACGGCGCACCTCACCCTCACGAGCGAGGCCTTCCCGGTCGTCGATTTGCCGCTGGTCAGTGCGCAAGCCACCACCAATCTGGACTTTAATCTCGCGCCTGGAAAAATTCAGGTGACGGGCCAGGTCGCGATTCCCGAGGCGCATCTGCGGTTCCAAAAAACTGCGGCCCAGACCCAACGTTCCAGCGATGTTGTGATGGACGGCGAGCCGGTCGAAAAGCCGCCCACGAGAGCCTTCAACGCAGATGTCCGGCTGCGGCTAGGGGAGCATGTGACGCTGGATGCGGTGGGCTTGACGGGTCGCCTGACCGGGCAAGTCCGCCTGATCGAAACCTCCGGCCAACTCACGCGCGCCACCGGGGAGTTCCGCCTCGAAGACGGCCGCTACGCGCAGTGGGGACAGACCTTGACGCTGCGCGATAGCCGCATCATTTTCACCGGGCAAGCACCTAGCGACCCCGCCGTGGATGCCCGGGCGGAGCGTGAGGTGGGTGATGTCACGGCGGGTTTGCACCTTACCGGCCGCCTGCAGCAACCCAGCGTGCGCCTTTATTCCACGCCGACCCTGCCCGACGGCGACGTGCTGAGTTATCTCGTGGCGGGTCACCCGCTCAGCAGTGCCTCGTCCAGCGAGGCCAGTGCGCTCGTGCGTGCCGCGACCTCGTTGGGCGTGGTGGGCGGCAGCCTGTTGTCGCAGCGACTGGCACGCAGCTTCGGGCTCGATGAAATCAAACTGGACGATAGCGGCCCCGACCATAACGTGGCGCTGAATGTGGGCAAATTTCTGTCGCCCCGCTTGTATGTGGGTTACGGCATGGGCCTAGTGGAGAAAGCCAGCACGTTTCGGCTGCGCTATACGGTAGCGAAGCGTTGGAGCGTGGAAGCAGAAGCGGGCACCCGAACGGGCGCGGACGTGCTGTATTCGATCGGTCGCTGAGCGCCCGACCGCGAGCAACGAACGTTGGGCTTAGAGGCCGGCCCGCGCAGGTCTTGGGCCGCGCGCGCCACTGCGGGCTAGCGCGCAAACCCGTGGCTAGGCGGTATTTCCGGCGCGCACCGCGCTGCTACCGGCTAAACAACGCGCTAAAAAGACCACACCCCCCGCGGCGTTTGCTGCGGGGTGCAACCGAGGGGCGCCGTTTAACGGGTGCCGCTATAGCCTAGAACTCTTCCCACTTATCGGGGCTCAGGGTTTTGCTGGTCGCCGCGATCTTTCGCGGGCCCTGGTTGGTGGACGCAGGGCTCGCTTTGGCCGCGGGCCTGACGGGGGCTTTGACGGGGGCTTTGACGGGGGCTTTGGGCACTACGCGCGGCGCCGGGCCCGGTTTGGGCGCCGGTTCGGGTTCTGCCACCTCGTTGCCGTCCAAGCGGAACACGCTCACTGCCTCGGCGAGGTGTTGCGCCTGCTCTTCGAGCGACTTGGCTGCGGCCGCGGCCTGTTCCACCCGCGCGGCGTTTTGCTGGGTGACGTCTTCCATCTGGGTGACCGCTAAATTGACTTGGTCGATGCCCGCGCTCTGCTCGCCGGAGGCGACCGCGATCTCGGCCATGATGTCCGTAACGCGCTTCACCGAGGCGAGAATTTGGGTCATGGTTTGGCCGGCTTCCTTCACCAACGCTGAACCGTTTTCCACTTTCTGCGTAGAGTCGGAGATCAGTTGTTTGATTTCTTTCGCCGCCGCCGCCGAGCGCTGCGCGAGACTGCGCACCTCGGCCGCCACCACCGAGAAACCCCGGCCCTGTTCGCCGGCGCGGGCTGCTTCCACGGCGGCATTGAGCGCCAGAATATTGGTTTGGAACGCGATGCCGTCAATGACGCTGATGATGTCGACGATGCGCCGGGAAGACTCATTGATGGAGTTCATGGTTTCGACTACGCCACCGACCAACTCGCCGCCCTTGGTCGCTACCACGGACGCTGCGACCGCCAGTTGATTAGCCTGTTTGGCGTTTTCGGCGTTTTGTTTCACGGTCGAGGCCAGTTCTTCCATGCTGGAGGCGGTTTCCTCCAGGCTGGATGCCTGCTCTTCCGAGCGCTGCGAGAGGTCCATATTGCTGGCAGAAATCTCGCGTGCGGCCACGTGGATCGACTCAGCAGACGTCTTAATACCTTCGATCAGTCCTTTGAGATTCTCGACGGTGGCGTTGGAGTCGTCTTTCAATTGACCGAACGTGCCGGCGTAATCGCTGGTGATGGAGTCCGTGAGGTCGCCTTTTGCCAGCGAGTTCAGGACCCGGGCGATTTCCGTTAGACCAACCTCGCTGGTATCCATGAGGTTGTTCATGCCCTCGCTCAGCGACTTGAAGAACCCGCGCTTGTCTGCGGCGTCGATGCGCTTACCAAAGTCGCCCATGCCAGCGGCGTAAATCAGACCCGCAATTTCTTGCTCGATGGCCACCTCGCTAGTGCGCTCCGTCCACTCGAGCACCGATCCGATACGTTCGCCCTCGTTATTACTGACCGGATTGGCCGCGAGGGCGAAAGTGCGCTCGCCGATGATTATCTCGGCCTTCACGCTTTGACCAGTAGCGGCGACCAGTCGCTCGCGCAGTTCGCTCTCGATGCTGGCTTCTTTGAGCATGACGCTGGCCGCGTGGTTGCGATAGACGATCACCGACTCGCTATCTGCGATGAGCACATTAGTGGACACATTATCCAGCGCCTGGCGCACGCGGGCATTTTCGCCCGCCTGATCGGCGGCCGCCCGCAGCTGCTCCAACATTTTCTGCATGCTGCCCAGCACGCTGGAAGCGGTCACGCCGACGGGAATCGCGACCCCTAGATTGCCGAGGCTGACCGCCTCGACGACCGTCGCTACGGACTCGGCGTTACCACCCAAACGCTCGCGAATACGGGTCAACATGACGGTCGCCGCGGCCGCGGCCGCCAAGGACGTCAGCACGACCAGCAGCAACATGAAAAAGACTTTGTCGTGTTCTGCCGACACTGCCTGCAGCGTGGCCTCTGGCACGTAGAAGGTGAGTTCCCACGGGGCGTCACTGTGGACGTGGAGATGAACCCGAAAAACATTGCGGTCCGGCGTGCCGCGCTCGATAAGCGCTGGGAGATCGCTGTTGCGGCGGTCCATAATCTGCGTGCCGTACTTGTCGTTGGTCAGCAGGAAATTAGCCGCCTCAGGCAGCATCCAGCCCGCTTCGAGTTGAGCCGCCTTGTCCTCTTCCGTTACCGGCACAAACGGCACCCCCAAAAGTAGGGCTTCTAAAACATTGTGGCGCAAAATGGCGGAAATTACCCCGCGGAACTGGCCCGCTTGGGCGTAGAAGGGCACCGAGTAAAGCATCCCGTAAGATTGCTTGACGTCGCCGGTTTTCAAGGAGAGGTATTGCGTGTTGTCGCAGGTCCGCATCATCGGCGAGGCGATCGCCGGGATGTCGTTCATGTGCACGAAATCAAATGTTGGGTAAGCCGTTTTGATCGCGGTAATCTGGGCCGGGAAGGCGGCGTATTCCTCTGCCTCGGATTCTTCCGGAAAGTCCGGATTCGGCGCTTCTTCAGTCTCCCCGACTGCCTGCACGCCAAACCTCACCGTGTCCATCATGAAGAATGGTGCTTCGCCCTTGTCCGCATCCAGACCTTCTACAACGGCGTAAATCTCCGACACGCTGATCTGGCTGGCCATGTTGTTGTAGATTTCTTGCACCGTGGCGAGTCCCTCGGCCGAGAAGCGCCCGCTTTTTACGATGTCTTCCTCGTCTTTGGTCGCCACGTTGCCGCCCTTGATCGCGCGCACGCTGGGCAGCAGGCTAATCGCGCGGATATTTTGGTAGATCGTGGTCAGCGCGTTTTCGATCACCGCCTGTTTCTGTTTGAAGACGGTGGCAGTCTGCGAGCGGATGTAATCTTGCGTGAGCTGTTGGCGAGATTGCTGGTGCCAGTAACTCAACCCCGCGGTGGCGGCAGCCGACACTAGCAGGATGATGCCAATCTCCTTGCTTAGAAAACTTGAAAATCTGCCGGTTAATCTCATTGAAAGCTCCATACTGCAGTTGATGCGCAAGAACGACTGTCGGCTTTGATGACGGGCGAGTGGCTTAGGTCTGAAAGCTCGCGACGGCCTGAGTTAAACGGGTCGCCCGCGCATCGAGGCTGTGCGCCGTGCCGGCGACCGCCCGAATGGCGACCCCCTGTAATTCCGTTACGCGGGCCGTTTTCTCGATATTCTTGCCGAGCAGCTCGCTGGCCGCCCGCTGTTCTTGGAGCGAGTTGGAGATATGGCCGATGTCGACCACGAGGGCGTCGATATCTCGCACCGTTTCCTGGAGGGATTGCTGGGCGTTCTCGGCGGTCGAGACCGTCAGGGTGGTGTAATCGCTGCCGCGCGTAATGCTCTCCACTGCCTTGTTGGTAGCGGCATGCAGCGCCTCGATCAGGGTGCTAATTTCTAGGGTCGAGGCGGCCGTCCGCGAAGCGAGTTGGCGCACTTCGTCTGCAACCACGGCGAATCCACGGCCCTGGTCGCCGGCCCGGGCAGCCTCGATGGCGGCATTCAGGGCGAGCAGATTGGTTTGGTCGGCGATTTCGCTGATCACGGTCACGATGCGCAAAATACGCTCGCCCGTTTCGGATAAAACCTGCACATCGCCCGCGGAGGCGCGGACCCGGGTGGAGACTTCCTGTACCTGCCCCACCATTTTTGTGAGGACGATTTCGCTGGCCGCCGAACGCGTACTCACTTTTTGCGAAAGCTGGCACACGCGCGCAGTGCTCGCCCCGATGCCCTCGACGCGAGCCAGCAATTCTTCCACCGCGGCCGCCATGCCGTTGGCCGCGTCGGTTTGATTTTGGGCGCCGTGGTCGACTTCCCGTGCGGCGTTTGAAAGCACCTTGGCAGAGCCTGAGAGGTCGCCTGCCTGGGCCAGAATCTCCTTCACCAGACTCGCCAGAGACCGCCGCGTATGTTCGATGCCCTGTGCCATAAGGCCTAGTTCATCGCTACGCGCGAGGGCGACCGGCAGGCTGAGATTGCCGTGCGAAAAGCGCTCGATATGCCCGCTGAGCTGGGCAACATCCCGAATTAAACGGCTGCTGACAAAATAGAAAACCAGCCCGCCGAGCAGCAAGGAGGTCACAAAGACGGCAATTTGCGCGACGCGGGAGATGTCGAGCAGGCGATCGGCTTCGGCTTCAGCAAGCTCGCCGGTGCGTTGTGCGGTCCTGACCACCGCCTCGATCGCCTGTTTATGCGCCAGATAGGCGTCGTCTAAATCGCGCACCGCGGAACTAATGGCGGTTTCATCGCCCGCGCGCACCGCGGGCAGGAGCCGGGTTTCCAGCAATTGATTAAATTCCACGGCGGGTAAGTGGGCGGCCGTTAGGAATTGCTGGGCTAAGGCCACCGGCAAGTGCTGTTGCTGCCAGTATTGGCGGCGTTGGTCGTCCTGCGCCCGCAACTGCCGTGCGCGCTCGATGAGCGGCTGGAGCGCCGCCGGGTCTTGGGTTCTGGCGATCTGGAGCGCGGTGAGATAGGACTCTATGATGAAATTTGGGGGCGGGAGCACATCGGCGATCAGGTCCTTGCTTTGCACAATTGCCTGATAATTTTCACCGCGGATGCGCAATACTTCGAGCGTGCGCCATGAAAATGCACCAAACAGCGCAAAGCCAGTCGCGCTGGTTAGCAGGACGACGGCTAACTGTTTCTGCAGTGAAAGACCGAGGAAGCTTTGCATCGACTTCGTTGTGTTGGCTTTAACGCCCGTTTTATCGGCGGGCGCCGGCTAACCTGTAGACCCCCAGGCCGGTGATGCTGAGCGCGAGTTCGGGCACACTGGACCTGCGTCAAACCCCTATCCCAAGGCTCGCCGTGCCAGCCGAAAGCCCGTTACTGATTCCCCACGCCGCGTTGTCCAACGTGGCGCTGCGCGGCGTCGTCGAGGCTTTTATCTTGCGGGAAGGCACGGACTACGGTGACCAAGTATTTTCACTCGCGCAGAAAGTTGCCCAAGTCATGGCGCAGCTGCAACGTGGCGAGGCCGAACTACGCTTTGATCCGGCCAGCGCGACCCTCGCCATCGTGTCGACCCAACGCCCGGGCCGAGCCGGCACCTAGGCGGGCCGAGCCCGGAGCGCGAGTGCCGCACACGGCGGCGCAGATGGCGCTTACCGTGGCCAGCAATTGTTCATCGGCCTGGCGGGGTGCGACCAGAGAGAGTTCAAGCGGACAGCCGTCCACCCAGGCCAGCGGCAGGCTGACCTGCGGCAAACCCGCGAGCCCCGCAAGGCACAGCAGGTCGAGCGCGCCTAGCCGAAACTCGTCAAGTTCGGCGGCCGGCGAGCCCCGCCGGGGGCACTCCCCGGGCGCTCGGGATAATCAGCACCCCGTCCGTGCCCCGCAGGTCGTCGAGCCGCGCGGCAATCGCAAGTCGCGGCGTGCGCGGTGGGGCGATGTCGACCTCTTCGAGCTGTGCCGCCCACTGCAAACGCGGACGCACGCCCGGCGTGAGCGTTGACTGGACGTGCGGGAGCTACGCGCCATGCTCCGCCCAGACCTCGGCGCCCTGGTCAGGGATGTGCCGCACCACATTCACAATCACGGGCGTGCCGTCGTGATGGTTCTCCCCGGTCAGGCGGGAGGTGAGTTCGTCGGTCTGCGTTTTTCCGAGCACGCCTGCCCCAGCGTCGAGCAGGCGCTGCACGGCGTGCGCGGCGCGCAGGGCAGGTCGCTGCAGGGCGAGCCACTGTGGGTCGCCAAAGCCCGTGCGACACCCCTTGATCGCATCGATATCCTTGCTGCCGCACTGCAGCCCAGACCAGGGTCCGGTGGGCGCGCCTGCCACTTGCACCGGGTCTTGGTGACAAAAAACAGGCGGCAAATCCTGCTCGCGGAGGTGACGCAGCGCCCCGCTATCCAGCGGGCCCGCCCGGCCGACTGTGCGCGAGCCACGAAAATAGCGCGACAAAGTGGTATCGCTGAACAGAGAAGGCGCGTAGGGTAGGCTCCTCCCCCCTCAGCCGCGCAGCCCGTCCTCTGGCCCGCAGGCCTCTGCGGGGGGATACGAATCTGCCGGTCGCCGGCACTTCGGGTCCCGAACTACTTGTGTCATTGGCCTCGGGGCTCGCGATAGTGGACAACACACACCCCATTTTTTGTGAGATATGAATGAATATTTATGCAGGTAATCTGGCCTATGACGTCACCGACGCCGACCTAAGGGAAGCCTTTGGCGCGTTTGGCGAAGTCTCGAGCGCGTCCGTCATCTCGGACAAGTTCTCGAATGAGTCCAAAGGTTTTGGTTTTGTCGAAATGCCCAACAATGGTCAGGCACTCTCCGCGATCAAAGCGCTCAACGAAAAGCCGCTGAAAGGCCGCAACATGCGCGTCAACGAAGCCAAGCCCCGTGAGGCGCGTCCACCGCGTCGCAACGCCTACTAGGCTAGCGCTGGGGTCGAGGCTCGCCATTGGCGCACACCTGCGATAACGCAGGAGCCCACTAGCGACCTCGACCCACCTCCTTGGTACCCGGGCGTGGCCCAGCCCGCCAGCGGCACCGCCGGTAAGCCGGCGCGCAGGCCAATTGCCCTAAGCCCTAGGGCTGCGGGATCAGAAAAAATCCGGTTTCCCGGTCGCCCAGCACTTGGGTCCGAGCGCCGCGATAATGCCAATGCCAATAGCCGATCAACGCGCAAATCAGCGCATCGGTTTGATCTTCCAAATCTTTCGTCCACGCCGTTGAGAGGAGCGCGCGAGCCGCCGCAGATAACTCGACCGCGGGAAAATATTTTTTTAAACAAACGCCTAAGAGCGCTTGAAGACGCTGAAACTCCGTTCGCCGTGCCGCTACCGGGCCCCGCTTGTAGGCAATGCGCTCGCTTAGGTCAAAGAACCGCACCAGCGCTGGGTGAGGATAGACTTCCGCCGCCAAACGCAGGTCGCAGACTGCTGCCGGCAGCGCCCAGCCTAGCTCATAGCCGCGCGCTTGCAGCGCCGCCGCCACCCGTAAAGGTCGTGGACAGCGCGTGGCATTGGTGGGATGGCAGCCACATTTCTGTTTCCTGAAGTGCACGTGGCTGAGCACATCCACCGGCCGTGCCCCAGTCAGGTTGGGGCAGATTAGCGGTCCATCGACCATTAAAAGCGCCGCTTGGGTGCCCAACTCCTGATCGATGAGGTCCAGTAGTTGGGCGTCACCGTGGGTCAGACCTAGGCCGGTGATCCGCGCCGTGTGGCCGCGGATTTCCAGCACGCAAACGCCGTCCGGCCGGCGTTCCCCCCAAGCAAGATCCACACCCAAGATACGCAGGTCGACGGGCCCTGTGGGGTTTACTGTCGGGTGCATGGACGGGCGCTCGGCAGGTCTGTAGGCCCCGTTGGGGCGGGCACGCTTGCGGGGCCGAGGTGTCCCGGCCGCAGCTTGCGCCTAGGGATATTACGGCCCACCGCAGCGGTCGCGTGACCGGCGCGGGGGCCGCAACAGGGCGACGACTTAGGCCGCCATCGTCGTGCCCAACCAACAGGCGAAGGCCCCGCCCGCGACGGCGAGGTAGGGCAGTACGCCGGCCCGGTTGGGCGTGCGCGCGTGGTCACCCTCGGACTGACCGTCGTCGAGCATACCGGCTGGGAAGCTGCCCTTGTCTTGCAGGTAATGACGGAAGATGAACACCGGCACAATCAGCGTTGCAAAAAGCAGCCCGGCTTTTAGTGTGCCCGCACCCCAGATCCCGGCGCCCATGCCCATCACGAACATATTGACGAACGCCAACACCGCGCCCAATCCCAGCAACCAAGTGGGGGCTTTCCACGGCCGCTCGACGTTGGGGCGATCCAGCCGGTGGATCCACCCCGCGTTGAGGTTGAGAAAGTTGAAGATGATATAGCCCACGTTGGAGATGGCCAGAATGAAGACGTAGTCGGACATCAGCAGCAAAATGAAGTTGAAGCCTAGGTCGGTATACATCGCGTTGGTGGGCGCGCCGTGATGGTTCACCCGGGAGAGGTACTTCGGCAGCCAACCATCGAGCGACGCTTGGTACAACGTGCGCGAAGACCCCGCCATGGCGGTCATGATCGACAAGACCAAGGCGAGAATCATCATCACGACAATGATTTTTTGCACCAGCGCACCGGCGCCGATGAATTGCGACATGGCCGCCGCCACCCCCATGCCGCTGTAAATCCCGGGGGCCAACATGCCATCGAGGCCCAGCTCGGCCTGAAAAGCCAGCGGGATAAGGGTGTATGCCGCCACACACAGCAGGCCGGAATACACGATGGCCTTGAAGGTGTCGCGCTTGGGATCTTTGAATTCACGGGTGTAGCACACCGCGGTTTCAAAGCCGTAGGTCGACCAGGCCGCAATGAACAGGCCACCCGCCATGAGAGTCCAGCCGGCTTGATTCCACATCCCCTCTAGCGGTTTGCCATCTTCGCCGAGGCCGCCCAGCGGCACTATCGGCGAGAAATGCGCCGCGGGAATGTCGCCCGAGACCAGTGGTACTAGCGCCACCAGCATCAAGGGCACCAGGGCTGCGACCGCCATCACCATGGTGGCTTTGGCCGAGCGCAGAATGCCGCCGTGCTGGATGCTGAAAGTCGTCAACATCGCCACCGCGCCGACCCCGAAAGTGGCGTTGATGCGTAGCGTCAAGCCTTCCTTGATTGCACCCAGGTCCACGAGGGTTATTTGCCAGGTATTGATCGTGGCCGTGGGATCGGGGAAGAGCAGGTTAAGAATGTATCCGCCCGTGAGGCCCGACCCGATCGCCAACACCGGTGACCAGGCAAACCAATTGCACCACACCGAGACTGGGGCAAAGAACTTGTTGTAGCGCACCCACGCCATGGCGCCATAAACTGAGGCACCACCCGCCTTGCTGGGAAACAGCCCGGCGATTTCCGCGTAGGTAAAGGCCTGAATGAAGCCAAAAGTGATGGAAACGACCCAGACAATCCACGCGGGTTTGCCGACCGTCGCGGCAATCGCGCCGATCGAAAAAAGGACTAGCGCTGGCACGCCGCTAGCCACCCAGAACGCGCCCGTCCAGTCGATTTTTCGTTGTAGGGTCTGGGCCCCAGAGTTCGCGGGCTCCGCGAGAGTTGCCGACGTGCTCATAAGTTAATACCTCGGTTGCGGTGATTAAAAATTGCCGTCGCCCTCCTTGGCAGCAGTTGCTGGACCGGTTTAACGTTGCGGTCCCATCCATCGTCCGCCTGCGCCCCCGGGGCGCTGGGCCAAAACTTAGGCCCGCACCCGGGTTTTATCCGGGTCGTAATGCGGGTAGCGGACCACCCGGGCCGCCAGCCGTTTTTGATGTCCATCGAGCTTGCCGATCTCAAGCTCCTGGCCTAGCGCGGCGAACAATACATCCAGCCGCGCCAAAGCAATTTGTTTGGCCAGTATGGGTGAGCGCGTGGCGCTGGTTACGACGCCGATTTGCGCGCGCCCCAGGTAGATGGGGTCGCCGTGGGCCACCGTTTCGGGGTCTAGGATGTCGAGCCCTACCAACTGCCGCTGGGGGTGTTCGCGGCGCCGGACCAGTGCTGCCGCGCCCACATAAGGTTCGGTTTTACCCGCTGGCACGGTGAACCCGATGCCGGCTTCGAAGGGATCGGTCTGGGCGCAGAAATCGTAGCCCGCAAACACCAGCCCGGCTTCGATGCGCACCATGTCCAAGGCGTCCAACCCGAAGGGCAGGAGCCCGTGAGGGGCACCCGCCGCCTCGATCGCTTGCCAGATTTCGGCGCCGTGCGCGGGATGGCACCACACCTCATAGCCCAGTTCGCCGGTATAGCCGGTGCGTGACACCACCACCGCCCGGCTGCCGATGCGGCCTATGGTGAACCGAAACCAGCCGAGTTCCGCGAGCTTCGGTTGGTGCGCCGGGGTCTGCACCAGTTCGCTCAGGATGGCGCGCGACGCCGGGCCTTGGACGGCGCAGTTGTGGAGTTGGTCGGTGGCTGATTTCACGCGCACGTTCAGGCCGTGCGCCCCGGCCAGTTGGCGCAGCCACACGCCGACGTAATCGTCGCCCGCGACCAAGCGGAAGTTGGCCGGTCCGAATCGAAACACCGTGCAGTCGTCCAGCATGCCGCCGTGTTCGTAACAGAGGGCCGAATACACCACCTGTCCCACCGCCAGCTTGCGCACATCACGGGTGATGGCGAGTTGGGTGAGGGTCTCGGCGTCGGGGCCCAAAATTTCGAATTTTCGCAGCGGCGATAAATCCATGATCACCGCGCGTTCGCGACACGCCCAGTATTCAGAAATCGGCCCGAGGCTGGTATAGCAGGTGGGCAGCCAGAAGCCACGGTACTCGACGAAATTGCGGGTGAGGGCGGCGATGCGCGGATGAAAGCCGCTCTCGCGGGTCAATACTGGCGGGCTATCGGGCGTCATGCGGTGGGCGACTCCTCGCGAGAATGAATGACCGGCGTCGTAGACTCGGACGTGGATGTCGGTCGGGTCCCAGCCGTTTGCCGGATCGATATCGTCGGGACACGCAGAAGAGGCGCACACCAAATCTGTGAGGGCCCGCAACAGCACATAGTCGCCCGCGCGCGACCAGGGTTCGTCCATCCCGATCGTGCCGTCAGGACCCACCTGCGTGTTGTAGAAAAAATTGATCGCCGGCCAGCCCGTGCGGGGGGACACGCCGTGGGCGTCCAGCGCCAGATTAAAATTGGTGCTGCAGTTGGCGTGGCCGGGATAGCCCGCATCTTCGTAATACTTCGCGGCACAGGCCAACAAGAAGGTGTCGTGCCGGCCCACCGTGTCGCGTACGACTTCGAGCAGCGGCTGGAAGTCTTCGTCCAGATATTTGGCATGCAGGCCGGGGGCGGCATAGGCGCGGCCTAAGACCGAGCGGGTGGCGGTCGCGTCGATGCCGCGCTCGCGACCAGCGGCGAGCGCGGCGGCGTCAAAGGCGAGAAAATCTGAACACTGCCGCCCGTCGACGTCGATGATTTGGAGGTAGTCCCCACGCGCTACCCGATAGGCTCGCGCCTGCCCGGCGGGCACGCGCAGGTCGAGTTTGGCGAGCGCTAGCGGTGGTGGGGCGAGACCCGCGCGCGGGCTGGCGCTGACCAGTTCCACCCCGAGGGCGGTGGGTGGGGTTTGTTCGTGGGGCGCCATCAGCGCCCCGGGGGCGAGGATGATGGCGTCGACCGCGCGGCTGGCGCGGGCGTTCCAGCAGGTGCCAGGGGCCGCCAGCGCACTGACCACACAGGCACCTCGCAGGTTGGCGGGGGACATGCCCAGCGCGGCCAACGCAGCATGGATAGGGCGCCCGGCGGCGGTGTCCGGCGGGAGCAAGTCGGCGAACACCACATCCTCGGCCGGGGTGAGTGCCAGCGCCGCGAGGTCGCACGCAAAGACCCACGCCGCTTGCGCGCCCTCGGCGTCGCTCACTTGACAGCAGTCATTCTCCTGCAGGGCGAGCAGCAGTCCGCCGCCGCCGGGCACGGTGTAACGCCACGGCGGCGTGCTGCGCGGTGCGCGCGCGAGGGCCGCGAAAATCGGTGCCGCGGGAGGCACCGACTCCGCGGTACTCGCGCGTTCGTTCACGGACGCGTAGCGAGGAAGGTAGGCAGCGAGTCGTCCAGTGCCTCCATCCAAACCGTGTGGTGGGCGGGGGACTGGGTGCCGGTAATCACGGAAGGGTAGGCGCGGTCGCGGTAAGTGAGGATGCCCGCCATTTTGTGGTGCTCCCATTCCTTGAACAGTTTGGCCACGTGGTCGACGTCCAGCGGCGGATAGTCGGTGCTCGCCAGCAGGTCGCGGCAGTATTCGGTTTGGTAATCGATGGCCTCGAAGGCATCGGCCACGTTTTCCTCGTTCGCCCGCCACGTGCGGATGTCGGCCGCCCGGCTCGCCGCGTCGGGCAGCGCGATGCGGCCTAGGATGACGTCCCGCGCATACCAAGCCTGCGCATCAAACATATTGAAGGTGTAGTACTGGTCCTGCGCCCCGAGGTACATGAAGGTCGGCAGGTCTTGCCAGAAAATGCCCTTATAGAGCCCCAACGGGTAGAGTCGATTATTACTTTTCAGCCGCAACTCGTCGGGCAAGTACGGGTAGTGATGCAGATACCCGGTGCAGAGCACGATGGCATCCACTTCCTTGCTGCTGCCATCGCTGAAGTGGGCGTTTTTGCCCACTACTTTCGTGAGCAGCGGGCGCTCGGTGAAGCTGGCTGGCCACGCGAAGCCCATGGGCTTGGTGCGGTAGCTGAACGTGACGGATTTTGCCCCGTATTTGTGGCATTGCGTGCCGATGTCTTCGGCCGAATAGCTGCCGCCGATGATGAGCAGGTCTTTGCCCGCGAATTCCATGGCGTCGCGAAAATCGTGGGCGTGGAGGACCCGGCCGGGGAAGCGGTCCAGACCTTCGAAAGTGGGGACGTTCGGGACTGAGAAATGCCCGTTGGCATTGATGACGTAATCGAAGACTTCCTCGGAATAGGTATCGTTGGCGAGGTCTTTGGAGCGGATCTTGAACTGGCGGTTGCGGGCGTCGTAGTCCACCCAGCGCACCACCGTATTGAAGCGCACGTAGCGACGTACGCCCGAGCGTTCGACCCGCCCGGCGATGTAGTCGTTGAGTACCGCCCGCGGCGGGTAGGAGGGAATGGCGCGGCCGAAATGCTCTTCAAAGGTGTAGTCGGCGAACTCCAGACACTCTTTGGGGCCGTTAGACCACAGGTAGCGATACATGCTGCCGTGGACAGCCTCGCCAAATTCGTCCAGACCCGTGCGCCAGGTGTAGTTCCACAACCCACCCCAGTCGGCTTGGCGCTCGAAGCACACCAGTTCGGGGATTTCCGTACCGCCCAACCGGGCGGATTCACATGCTCGCAGGGCCGCCAGCCCGCTGGGGCCGGCGCCAATAATGGCAACTCTCGTCATGTCGTGTCCCCATCCGATCGTCGGCAGACCAAGTTTTCGGTGCGCATCGGGGCCCCTGACGTCATCTGGGGCCACCACAGCTAGGTGGTGTAAGAGAGCAGCGCCGAGGCGGCCATCAGCCCGCGGGGGCGCCGCCCTGTTCGAGCATACGCACGAAAATAAGGAACGTGAAGTGGCCGGGAGTATTCTCTAGAAGTAGCCGGTTAAC
Source organism: Gammaproteobacteria bacterium (assembly GCA_009692365.1). GTDB lineage: Bacteria > Pseudomonadota > Gammaproteobacteria. Next base: position 25,089 of record SHZJ01000009.1, on the reverse strand, counting down.
GGTGCAAGGTTGGCGGCAGCAGGACGCCATGTGCCCCGCATGGAGGCGCTGACGCTGACGGCTGGTGTTCGCACGGTCCGACCCAGATTGTAAACGGCGGGCGAGTTGGGCGCCGTGCCCCGGCCTTGGCGGTTCCGCGCGGCGCAGGTCATCGCGCCAGCTTCAAGCCATCGCTGCCGCGGGCACGGCGCGGGCACGCCCGTTGGCCTTGCAGACAACAACCGCCGCTCAGCCCCAGCATGGCCCCGTCCGGCGCGCGGGGCGGGCTGCCGGCGCGGCCTGGCGCTCACTAGTGGATCGCGGCGCTCAACTCGCGGCGCCAGACTTGGGTGAGCGGGTGTTTCTCGCCTAAGACCTTGAACAAGGCGATGCAGGTCCGGCGCGCGCCATCCTCGTGGTAGCGACGATTGCGGCGCAGAACGCCGATGAAGCCTTTGAGCGCGGCTTCGAACTCGCGTTGCTGGAGGGCCGCCAACGCCGCCACATAATCACCGCGGATCGGATCTTCTGGGAGGTCGTCGGGTGCTGCGGCGAGGAGGAGCTGGTCGGCGAGGGTGCGGATGGCCTCGGCCATCGCGTAATGGTCGGAACTCTGGCCGATGTGCTCGAGCAGACCGCGCGCCGCCGCCGGGTCGTCGTGCAGCACGATCTGCGCCAGCAAAACCCGGGCCTGCGGGTTGTTGGGCTCGCTCCCCAGCACCCTGTCTAGCAGTTCACGGGCGGCGTCGAGCGCGCCGGCGGCCAGCAGTTCGGCCGCCTGCGCCAGTAGCTGTGCGATTTTGCTCGGCAGATGTTTTTCTAGCCATTCCCGCACGGCAGATTCTGGCAGCGCGCCGGTGAATTGGGCTACCGGCTTGCCGTCGATGAACAGTTTGACGGCCGGGATATTGCGAATCCCGAAGCGGGTGGAGTGTTCAGGAAAGCGCTCGGTGTCAATTTTGGCTAGCACCCAGGCGCCGCCGTTTTGAGCGGCGAGTTTTTCCAGCACCGGTCCCAGTGCTTTGCAGGGGCCGCACCACGCGGCCCAGAAGTCGGCCACCACCGGGACCTCGAAGCTACGGGCGATGACTTGTCGTTCAAAGTCGCTGATGTCATGGGCCATGAAAAGGGATGTCCTCAAAAGTGCAATAAAGTGAAGGCGGGCGTTGCGCCTTGGGAGGGTAACCAATTCAACCGACCGGCGCGATGGCCGCAGGCCCAAGCTGTCATCAGCCTGCAAAACAGGCCCGCCACCAGCGCGCGGAAAATCGTCAGGCAGCCAGCGGAGATAAGGGTCATGCGAGCGTCTATTTTTGTGGCTGAAGGGGAAGTCATGGATGTGTTGACGCAGGTGCGGCACCTACCTCGCCACGGCATCCAGCGGGGTTTTATCGCTCGCGCGGGTCAGCTGGTGCAGCTGCAGCTATCCGGCAATGTCGCGCTGGATTTGCGCGCCGAGCTCAACGCGCTGGGGGAGGAGCTCTCCTAGCCTGCGGGTGGGCCACTTAGCGGGCATAATGCGCGTCCCCCTGCTGGAAGTACTGGGATGAGCGCGAACAATCTGCACAAATTTATCTTCGAAGGTCTGCCCGTGCGCGGGGCCTTGGTGCGGGTCACCGACGCTTGGCGCGAGGCCCTGCGCCGGCGGGCCGTGGTGGGCGCGTTTCCCGCGCCGGTGCGCGTTTTAATGGGCGAGATGGTCGCCGCCGGGCTGTTGATGCAATCAAGTATCAAGTTCGAAGGGGCTTTGGTGTTGCAGCTGCACGGCGATGGCCCGGTGAAACTGGTGGTGGCGGAAGTCAAATCCACGCTGAGTTTCCGCACGACGGCCAAGGTCGTGGGTGCGCTCGACAACGCCGCGAGCCTGCAGGAGATGGTGAACCCACGGGGGACGGGCCGTTGCGCGCTCACCTTGGACCCCCGCGACCGCGCCCCGGGCGCCCAACCCTATCAAGGCGTGGTGTCGCTGCACGGCGACCGGCGCGAGCCGCTGGCGTCGCTCGGGCAGGTGCTCGAGCACTACATGCTGCAATCTGAACAACTCGACACCCGGCTGATTTTGGCGGCCAACGACGAGGTGGCCGCGGGTTTGTTGCTCCAGCGCATGCCGGTGAGCGGGGTCGGCAATCTGGCGGGTGCCCGGGATGAAGACCGCATCGGCTTGGACGACGATTTCAACCGCATCGCGCTCTTGGGCGCCACGCTCACCGCGCCGGAGTTGCTGGGCCTCGAGGCTGAGCAACTCCTGCGCCGCTTGTTTTGGGAAGAGCCCCTGCGCCGTTTTGACCCACTGCCCAGCGCCTTTGCGTGCACCTGCTCATCCGGGCGGGTGCGCGGCATGCTGCAGGGGCTGGGCCGGGTGGAGATCGAAGACATCCTGACCGAGCGCGACGTGGTGGAGGTCTGCTGCGACTTTTGCGGCCAGCAGTTTCATTTTGATGCCGTAGAAGTCACCAAAATGTTCACCCCCGAGCGCGACCAGCCCGCCGCACCGCCGACCCTGCAATAAGTCGTGCCACGGCGCGCCTGCCCGGGCCGGACTACAGGGGGCCTGGGCGGATCGGGTGCTGGCCGTCCCAGCCCTGGGCGGCTTCTTCCACCATTTGGAACAAATCTTTAAACACCGGGTGGTTGTCCCACAGTTCGATGTAGTGGCCCACCGTTTTTACGGTGTCGAAATACACCAGTTCGGCCCCGCCGACCGTGCACTCAAAGGCCGCCGCGTGGCCCAGCGCTCGGTATTGCGCGCAGGTGGCCGCGTAGTCCACCGGCATCATGCCAAAGTGGTGCACGCCAACGCGTCCGGCATCCAGAAATTCCTTGTAGACCGAAGGCTCGTCGTTGTGCTGGTAAATAAGCTCAATTTGCAGGTCGCCGCTATTGCCCAAGGCCAGCGTGACGTCGGTGTTGGAGGGCTTGCCGTAGTAGCGCTGGTCTAGCAGCGGGCAGTGGTCGAACCGGAAGAACGGGCCGACTTTCAGCACTTCAGTCCAGTACTTGAGCGCCGCGTCGAGGTCGCGGACCACATAGGCCAGCTGTCGAACGGTGTAGAGCGGTTGAGTCATCGCGACCTCCAAGAGTGGGTTGGGTGGATTGCCAGCTGGCCCACGGTAACGAGATTCCGGCGCCGCGGCCAGTTTTGGCGCGGCACTGGCAACCCTTGGCCGCACGCCCGGCAAAAACCGCGCCCGCCGCCCGTCGTGGGCTGGCGGGGCTGGCGGGGCTGGCGGGGCTGGCGTGCCCTTTGCATTGTTTGGGCTGGTCAGTGCAACCCCGGAGTGTGCCTCCCATCATGTCCCCCCCCATCTTCCCCCCAGCCGTGGTGCCCGGCGCGAATGCGCACTCGCTGCGCGGTGCGTTCGCGCAGTTGGGGCACTGGCTGTTTGGCAAGGATGGACTGACTTTCGCCGATGTGCTCGATGTGGTGAATCCGCTGCAGCACATTCCGCTGGTGAGTACCTTGTACCGACGGCTCACGGGCGACGCGATCGACCCGGCGATGCAGCTCGCCGGCGGTGCTTTATACGGTGGCCCGGTGGGCGTTGCGCTCTCAGCGCTCGGGCTGTTATTCGACGCCACGCTCGCGCCCGCGAGCGCTGCCGGCCCGCCCGCGACCCAAGGCCTGCCCCAAGTCGCCGCAGCCCCAGCGGCGGGGCGGGGCGCGCTGCCGGTGGCGTGGGGGGCTAGCGCGATTAGACCGACCACCCGCGCGGCGGCTGCCCGAGCGCCCCCCTTGGCGCCCGGCCCGGCCCTGACACAGGCCCTCACGCAGGCCCAGCGCGACGGCTGGCGGCTCATCGCCGCCTACGCCAAGGAAGATGCGCACGCCCGAACGGCCCCGGCCTACCGCGCGATCCGTGACACCGCCTGAGGACCGGCAGGCCGGCGTGTTGCTTTGGCGCTGGCTCATGCACAATCGCGCCTCGTCAACGGGGAATTAGCATGCTTGAACATAAAATTGGGGATGGCCCGGTGGCCGAAAGCGGGCACCAAGTGGTGGTGCATTACACCGGCTGGCTGTTTGATGAGGGTGCCCCCGAGCAGAAGGGCCAGAAATTCGATAGCTCACGCGACCGGGGCGACCCTTTTTCCTTCTCCCTAGGGGCGGGGCAGGTGATCCAAGGTTGGGACCAAGGCGTGGCCGGGATGCGGGTGGGCGGCGCCCGGACGCTCATTATCCCGCCTGAATTGGGCTACGGCGCCCGCGGCGCGGGTGGGGTCATTCCCCCGAACGCAACGCTGGTGTTCGACGTCGAACTGTTGGCGGTGCGCTGAATCCAACTCTTTGCGGAGGACCTGCCATGAGCATTCGTCTAAAAATAGATTTTGTCTCGGATGTGTCGTGTCCGTGGTGCGTGATTGGGCTAAAATCGCTGGAACAGGCGCTGGCGAATATCCACGAGGCGGTGGAAGCCGACATCCATTTTCAGCCCTTTGAGCTCAACCCGCAGATGCCCCCCGAGGGGCAGCATCTGGATGAGCATCTGTTGGAAAAATATGGCGCCACGCCCGAGCACTTCGCGGCAACTCGCCAAAGCATCCGGGATCGCGGCGAGGCCTTGGATTTCGTGTTCCGCATGGAGCGACGCGACCGCATCTACAACACCTTCGACTGTCATCGGCTCCTCCACTGGGCGGGTGAGGTCGGCCGGCAGCTAGAGCTGAAAATGGCGTTGTTTCGGGTTTATTTCACGCAAGGCGAGAATCCGGGCGCGCGCGATGTGTTATTGGGCGCGGTGGCCGATGTGGGGCTGGAAGTAGCCCGTGCGGCCGCCATTCTGGACAGCGACGAATACACCGAGGAAGTGCGTGAGCGCCAACGCTACTACGCCAGTTGTGGCATTAACGCGGTGCCGACGGTGGTGATCAACGACCGCTATTTGATCCAGGGAGGTCAGCCCGTAGACGCCTTTGAACTGGCGCTCAAGGAAATTGCTGCGGTGACAGACTAGCCGGGGTTGGGGGCACGTTAGCCGCGCCCCCAGTGCGCGTTAGCCGGCGCCGCCGAACCACGCTTTAAGCTGCTTGAGCAGGCGGGTGATGAGGCCTGCGGGTGCCGTCGCGGCGGGTCTGCTGGCCGGCGTGCTGAGCGCGCTGGGCGGCGCGTTGCCGTGCCCGTTGCCGCCACGCCGCCGCCGGGCCTCCTCGCTCGAGGCCGCGGGCGCGCCAACCGGCGCGCTGACCGGCGCTGGCGCGGCGCTGACCGGCGCCCGTGCGGCTCGTTCGCGGGCGGCTTGTGGGGCCCGAGGTTCACTGTCGTGACGCGGTGGCCGGGTGCGTTCTCCGCCCCGCGCGGGCGCCGCGCCCGCGCGGCCCGCCTCCCGGCTGCGCCCGCCCGGGCGGCGTGCGCCACCCCCACTGCCACCCCCGTCGCGGCGGTCGCGTTCACGGCGTTTCTGCCGCTCGGCCGCCGCTTCGCTCAGCGCGTTCTCCACCACACTTTCTGCCGCCCCCGCGTGGCGAGCCGGGGCTCGAGGCACGGGCATCAGGATGGCCGGGTCAATTTTGACGACCGGGATTTTGAGCCCGATAAACGTCTCGATGTCGGGCAGGTGCATGGCGTATTCGTCGCAGGCAAAGCTGATGGCATCGCCCTCGGCGCCTAAGCGTGCCGTGCGCCCGATGCGGTGGACGTAGTCTTCTGCGTCGTAGGGCAAATCGAAATTAAAAACATGGCTCACGCCGGGGATGTGCAGGCCGCGGGCCGCCACGTCGGTCGCCACCAGCAGGCTGAACTCACCCTTGGTGAAGCGCCCGAGCAACGACTCGCGCTTGCGCTGCGGCACATCGCCGGAGAGTACGCCGACCTTGTAGCCGGAACGTTCCAGCGCCAGCGCAACCCGTTCGCAAGCGTATTTGGTATTCACGAATACCATGCCGCGGCTGGTTTCCATTTGCTTGAGGATGCCGATCAGTAACGGTAATTTTTCTTCGGTGGCCGGAAAATAAACCTGCTGCCGGACGCTCGACGCGGTCACGGTGTCGCCTTCGACGACCAGTTTTTCCGGGTCGTTCATGTGCTCGTAGGCAAGCTCCAGCACCCGATGACTGAGGGTGGCTGAAAACAGCAGGTTTTGGCGTTCTGCCGCTTCGGGCATCCGCCGGAGCAAGAAGCGGATGTCGGCGATGAAGCCCAAGTCGAACATGCGGTCGGCTTCGTCCATGATCATCATTTCGACGCCGCGAAAGCTCACCGCGTGCTGCTTCACAAAATCGATCAACCGACCGGGCGTGGCGATGATGACGTCGACGCCAGACTCCAGCAGCGCCCGTTGTTTGTCGTAATCCACGCCGCCGTATATCAGCGCCGTTCGCAGGCCGGTGTGGCGCCCAATTTGGGTGGAGTCTTTGTCGATCTGGATGGCGAGTTCACGCGTGGGCGCAAGAATTACCGCCCGCGGGTCGACCGGTCGGCGCTCGGGGTGGGCCGCACCGGTCAGCAGTCGGTTGAACAGGGCCACCAGAAAGGCCGCGGTTTTACCCGTGCCGGTTTGGGCCTGGCCGGCGACATCTTTGCCCGCCAGGGTGATGGGCAGGGTCATGGCTTGGATGGGGGTGCAGCGTAAGAAGCCGGCATCGTTGAGACCGCGCAAGAGGTTTTCGTGCAGGTCGAAATTTTCGAAACGGATGTCGGTGAGGGTGGTGTCGGACACGTTGATTCCTGATGATGGACGTGGGGGCTGCGTTTAGGGCCGGCCGGATTTACTCGACCCGACGGCCGCGGTCAGCAGGCGGGTCGGGGAAACAACTCGAACGCGAGGGCGTCGGAGGGTCAGAGCGCGTGGCAGCCGCTAGCGTCGGGCTGCGGACACACGGAGCGGCAGGTGCCGGATTTTCCGGCGGGGTTTAGCCTCAGCGCATGGCCTGTGCCGGTGCCGTTGGGCGCTTCTGGCGCTAGCAAAAACGGATCGGGCGGCACGTAACCTGCTAATCCTTGCGGTTTGCGCCGATATGATCAAGCGGCAGTGCAGTTTTTGCGATAATTTTGCGTAAAACAAAGCTGGAATGTACCCCTGTCACCCCTTCGATGCGGGTCAGACGCCCGAGCAGGAACTCCTCGTAGTAGGTCATGTCGGGCAGCACGGCCCGGAGTAAGTAATCCGCGGTCTGCCCGGTCACGATGCTGCACTCCACCACTTCGGGAAACCGGCGCACTTCGCGTTCAAAGCCCTCGAAGCGATCGGGCGTGTGGCGGTCCATGGTGATGCCGATCATCGCGGTGATATTAAGACCCAAACGCTGCTGATTCAGCAGCGTCACATGGCGTTCGATGACGCCCGATTCTTCGAGCGCGCGCACTCGTCGGGCGCACGGGGTGGGCGATAAACCCACCTGCTCAGCCAGTTCTAAATTAGTGATGCGGCCGTTGGCCTGCATCACGGTGAGGATGCGTTGGTCGATGCGGTCGAGTTTCATAGGCTAGGCGCGACTCGGTGAGGTGAAATAAGTATTTCACGAAAATGGTGGATAACTCTAAAAATTTAATTTTTGTTGGAGTTTTAAATAATAATTAACCGGTTTATAGGGGTAATTTGGTTTCTTTCGCCAGCGCGCGCGCTTTACACTTGGTGCCTACGCAACGGCTCCACCGCGCGCCGGTTGCCCCCCGCCACCGTCCAGCTAGAGCACTACCATGAGCCGTTTCGACCACCGCAAATATCGCCCGTTCCCGCCCATCCCCCTGCCCGACCGGCAGTGGCCCAATCGGGTGCTGACCGCCGCGCCCGACTGGTGCAGCGTGGACCTGCGCGATGGTAATCAGGCGCTGATCGAGCCCATGAACGTCGAACAAAAAATGCAGCTGTTCGCGCTGCTCGTGGCGGTGGGATTCAAGCAAATCGAAGTGGGTTTCCCGGCGGCGTCCAGCCCGGATTTCGAGTTTGTGCGCCGACTGGTGGACGAAAACCTGATCCCCGCCGATGTCACCGTGCAAGTGCTCACCCAAGCCCGCCCCGAACTGATCGCGCGCACCTTCGAATCGCTGGCTGGGGTGCGGCGGGCGATCCTCCATCTCTACAACTCAACTTCGACCGTGCAGCGCGAGCAGGTTTTTGAACTCGACCGCGCCGGCATCAAGGCCATTGCCACCGACGGCGCGACCTTTGTTAAAGCGTGCGCCGCGCGTTATCCGCAAACCCAGTGGACTTTTCAATATTCGCCCGAAAGCTTCACCGGCACGGAACTCGATTACGCGGTGGAAGTTTGCAACGCCGTGATTGATGTTTGGCAGCCCACCCCGGCCCACCCGTGCATCCTCAACCTGCCCTCGACGGTCGAAATGGCGACGCCCAACGTCTACGCCGACCAAATCGAATGGTTCTGCCGTCACGTAGACCGGCGCGACGCCGTGATCGTCAGCCTGCACACCCACAACGACCGCGGCTGCGCGGTGGCGGCGGCAGAACTGGCGGTCATGGCGGGCGCGCAGCGGGTGGAAGGCTGTTTGCTGGGCAACGGCGAGCGTACCGGCAACATGGACATCGTGACGATGGCCATGAATCTCTATAGTCAGGGCATCGACCCGTGTCTCGATCTCTCCCACATGGATGAAATCATCCGGGTGGTGAAAGCCTGCACCCAATTGCCGGTGCATCCGCGGCATCCCTACGCCGGCGAACTCGTGTTCACGGCTTTTTCTGGCAGCCATCAGGACGCCATCCGTAAGTGCCTCGCCAAACGTCGCCCGGAAGACCCCTGGGCGGTTGCCTATTTGCCGATCGACCCGCTCGACATCGGGCGCAGCTACCAGGAAGTCATTCGCATCAACAGCCAATCCGGCAAAGGCGGCGTGGCGTGGGTGCTGGAGCAGGAAGCCGGTTTCCAGCTGCCGCGTTGGTTGCAAATCGATTTCAGCCCGGTGGTCCAGCGCGAGGCCGAACGCAGCGCCACCGAAGTGGATCCGACAACCATCGTGAGCCTGTTCGAGCGGCATTATCTGGGCCAGCGCACGCCCTACGATTTGCAGGGCTATCAGGTCACGCGCGAAAACGATGAAGACCGTTTGCAGGCGACGCTCCGCGACGGTGCCAGCACGGCGGTGCTGCACGGCCGGGCGTCAGGCGTGATGGGTGCGTTTGTTGCCGCGCTCGAACAATACTGTGGCCGCAAAATCGTGTTGGTCGAATACAGCGAACATAAGCTGAGCCGCGCCGCCGGTGCGGATGCCGAGGCCGTGGCCTATGTGCAGCTGAGTCTGGATAGTCAACGTTACTGCGGCGTGGGACGCAGCAGCGACATCGTGGAGGCCTCGTTGCGCGCCATTTTGGGGGCGCTGAATCAACGCCTAGCACCGGCCGCCAGCATCGCGGCCTAAAATCTTAAGCTCAGGGGCGGCACGCTGCTGCTGCCCCTGACTCCACCCGTTTAAGCTGTGCGTCTGGCTGTGGGCCGGGCGTGAGCGATTGCCTGTATGAAGACCGCCACCGACTACCCCATCGCAGAAATTCTGCCCGCGCTGCTGGCGCAACTCGCCGAGTGCTCGCGGCTGGTGTTGGAAGCGCCACCGGGCGCGGGCAAGACCACTCAAGTGCCACTGGCCCTGCTCACCGCCAACTGGTGTACCGGGCGCATTTTGATGTTGGAACCGCGCCGCCTTGCGGCGCGTGCGGCAGCCTCCTTCATGGCCGCGCAGCTGGGCGAGCCAGTGGGTGCCACGGTGGGTTATCGCATCCGCTTCGAGCGCAAAATATCCGCCCAGACCCGCCTCGAGATCGTCACCGAAGGCATCCTCACCCGCCTGCTGCAAGACGACCCGCTTTTAGAGGGGGTTTCGGCGGTTATTTTCGATGAATTCCATGAGCGCAATCTGGCCAGCGACCTAGGCTTGGCAATGTGTCTGGACGTGCAGGCCGGGCTGCGTCCGGACCTGCGCTTGGTGGTGATGTCCGCGACGCTGGACGGCGAGCGCCTCGCCCGTTTTCTGGACGCCCCGCGCTTGGTTTCCGCCGGGCGCAGTTTCCCGGTCGACATCCGGTATCTCGCCGCGCGGCCGCGTGAATCCCCCGACATGCAGCTCAAACGCGCCGTGGAACTGGCGCTGGCGGAGAGCCCCGGAGACCTGTTGTGCTTTGTCCCCGGTAAGGTCGAGATCGAGCGTGCCGCACGTTTGCTCGCTGGCGTGAACGCCGAAATTTGCGCGCTGCACGGCGAAATGAGCGTTGCTGAGCAGGCGCGCGTGCTGACACCCGGGCTGCGGCGGCGGGTGGTTTTAGCCACCAACGTAGCCGAAAGCAGCGTGACCCTGCCGGGCGTACGAGCCGTGATCGATACCGGGCTCGCGCGCGAGCCGCGCTTTGACCCCGCCAGCGGCATGACCCGCTTGGAAACCGTCTTAATCGCCCAATCTTCGGCCACCCAGCGCGCCGGTCGAGCAGGGCGGGTGGCCGCAGGGCATTGCTATCGTCTCTGGCCGGAAAGCCAGCGATTAGACCCCGCGACCCGCCCGGAAATCGCCCAGGTGGAGTTGGCGGCCTTGGCGCTGGAACTGGCGAACTGGGGCAACTCGAACCTGCGTTTTCTGGACCCACCGCCGGTCGGGGCGTTAGCGCAGGCCCACGAATTGCTGCGCTCGTTGGGTGCGCTGGACGCCAACCTTCAGCCCACGCCCCACGGGCGCACGCTGCTGGAGTTGGGTGTCCATCCGCGCATCGCGAACGCGCTGCGGCGGGCGCCGGGTCCTTGGCGGGGGTTGGCCTGCGATGTGGCGGCGGTGCTGGAAGGTCGCGATCCGCTGCGCGGGGAGGCGCGACGCAGCGACGATTTGCGCCTGCGGGTGGCGGCTTTGGTCGCGCTGCGGGCCGGCCGGCTGGCGCGGGAGGACGCCGATCGCGGGGGCCTGATGCGCCTTGACCAGGCCGCCCAACAATGGCGGCGGCGACTGGGTAATGGGCCCGCGGGTGAGACCCCGCCGCAGGAAACCGGTGCGGTGATCGCACTCGCCTATCCCGAACGCATCGCGCGTAAAGACGACCACAACCCCACCCGTTACCAGCTGAGCGGTGGGCGCGGCGCGCGGCTGCTGGCAGAGTCGGCGCTGACCGGCGAGCCGTGGCTGGCGGTGGCCGATCTACGGCTGGATGAGCGCGACAGCCTCATTTTGCGCGCCGCCCCAGTGGACCAAGCGTTTTTGGAGCACGCCTTTCCCGGGCAGTGGCGCACCGAGGTGCAGCTGCGTTTCAATCGTGACAGCCGCGCGGTGGAAGCCTGCGAGGAGCGCCGCTTCGCCGGTATTGTGCTCTCCCAGCGCAGCCTTGCCACCGCGCGCGACGCCGCCACCGCGCAGATTTTATTTGCCGGCATTCAACAGCTGGGGCTCGCGTGTTTGCCGTGGAGTGAGGCGCTGCGTGCGTGGCAGGCACGGGTGCAGGGGCTGCGGCAATGGTGCCCGGAGCTGGGGTTGCCGGGCGTGGCAGATGAAGACCTCACGCGGGCGGCCGAACACTGGCTACTCCCGCTGCTGGCGGGGCGGGCGCGGCTGTCGGAAATTGCGCCGGCGGCGTTGAGCGAGGCGCTCAAACAGCGTCTGGACTATGCCCAGCGTCGGCAAGTCGATGAACTGGCCCCAGCCGAGATTGCCGTACCGAGCGGGCTGCGCCGACCCGTGCTGTATACCTTGGGCGAGGCACCGGTATTGGCGGTGAAGCTCCAAGAAATGTTTGGGCTGGCCGACACCCCGCGGATCGCAAAAGGCCGGGTGCCCTTGGTGCTACATCTGCTCTCACCACGCCGCACGCCGCTGCAGGTCACGCAAGATTTACGCGGCTTTTGGGAGCGCACCTACCCCGCGGTCAAGCGCGAGATGAAAGGCCGTTACCCTAAACATCCTTGGCCAGACGACCCGTGGACCGCGCCTGCCACCCACCGCGCCAAACCCCGTGGTCAATAAAAGGGGCCACCTGCCTGTGGCGGGCCAGCGGGATGAGTTATTGTTGGCGCCGCGCGGGGGGCCGCGCCGCGCCTGCGCGCTGAACTATTCAATTTAGGAGAAAATTGGGTGAAAAACACAATCGCCGTGGCCGGCGTCATTGCGGCCTTATTGCTGGGTAATTCCGCCACCGCCGAGGAGGCTAAAGCCGTGCAGGTCGTGCTGGAGACCAGCCAAGGCAACATCGAAATGGCGCTCGATCCTGCCCATGCGCCGTTGACCGTCGCTAATTTTTTAGACTACGCGAAAGAGGGTTTTTATAACGGCACGACGTTCCACCGCGTGATCCCCGGCTTCATGATCCAAGGCGGCGGGTTCACCCTGCAAATGCAAGAACGCGCCACCCACGCGCCGATTCGTAACGAGGCCGAGAACGGCCTGCTCAATAAACGTGGTTCGATCGCGATGGCCCGCACGGGTGACCCGCACAGTGCCACCGCGCAGTTCTTCATTAACGTGGCAGATAACGCGCCGCTGGACTTCACGCAAGCCGAGGGCGCGGGTTGGGGCTATGCGGTGTTTGGCCAAGTCACCAAGGGGATGGACATCGTCGACGCCATTGCGGGCGTGAAAACCAGCCAAGTTGGGCCGTACTCCGATGTGCCCGCCGCCCCGATCGAAATCAAAAAAGTGGTCGTGCAGTAAGCTGCGAGGCGAGCGCCCGGGCGCCTAGGTTCAGGCCGGGCGTCGCTTGACGGCCGGGCCCTAGCGCCCGGCGCTGACGGTGGCTGGCGCCGGCAAGCGGGGTCAAAAAAACTTAATCGACCCAAACTTCCTCAGTGTGCAGGCGCGTGAGGTGGATTTTTTTGAGCTTCCAACCGTCGCTCTCCTTCACGTAGTCCTCGTGGTAGTGGCCCCAGCCCTTGAAGTGGCAAGTGGGCAGCCGCACGTAATCGAACATGGCCCAAATGGCCTTGGCGGTCGTGGCGCTGGTGAGGGTGATTTCTGGCATAAAGCCCTGATGCACCGACACCGCGCCGACCATCAAACCACTCACCCCCGCCATGAGCGCCGCGCGGCCTTCGCAGCCGATGTCGGTAGGCATGTCCCGGCGTGGCCGCGGCGCGCCTTCATAAAAAGCCGAAATATCCGCCGTGAAGCAGTGCGCCCATTCGGCCCACTGCTGGGTGTCCATCAGGCGGAAATAGCGGGACTTCAGTTGCCGAATGTCTTCGAGGTCTTGTAGCCGTTGCAGGTCCATGGAGTGCTCCCTGAGGAATGGTTAAAACGAGTCCGAGCTGCGCGATGCCACGAGCGTAGCAAACTCGAGCCCAGCTCGGGGGAACCGCCGGGCGATCGCAGTGCGTGCCGCATTGCAACAATAACTGACTGAAGTGTCAGCGGAACTCGGATGGCTTCGGCCGCAATCAGGGCGTACTGTAAGCCACGCCAAGCCTCGGAGCATTCTCATGACCAAGCCTGAACCTGCTGCCCTTTTTACCACCCAAGACTGGTCGCCGCGCGCCTTCATCTCGTGGCGCGGCCTGTTGCTGGGTTTGGCGGGGGTGTTCAGCCTCATGCTGGCCTACCGTTCGTATCAGCAGGTGTTTGGTTGGAGCGCCGGCTTAGATGCCACCGACCCCGCCTTCGACACTTATTGGATGAACCTTCTCAAAGGCGAACTTGTGGTGCTCACCGCGAGCTGGGCGGGGCTGTGGTCTTACCTGTGGTTCACCCGCGACCGGGCGTTGTCACAACTGGCGCCGCGCGAGGAAATTCGACGCTATCTCAATCTCATCTTTTTCATTTTTGTGTACGCCTTTGCGGTGTACTGGACCGGGAGCTTTTTCGCCGAGCAAGATGCGGCGTGGCATCAAACGGTGGTGCGCGACACCCCTTTCACGCCCAGCCATATCGTCTTGTTCTACGGCACCATGCCGTTGTTCGTGTTGTTTGGGGTGGGCTCGTTGCTCTACGCCATGACCCGTCTGCCAAAGTTCGCCGAGCGTCTCTCGCTGCCCCTGATCATCGCCGTGGCTGGCCCGTTTCTCATTCTGCCTAATTTAGGCTTCAACGAATGGGGCCACGCGTTTTGGCTGATGGAAGAATACTTCTCGGCGCCGCTGCACTGGGGTTTTGTGGTGCTCGGTTGGTCAGTGCTGGCCTTGGGCGGGCTGCTGGTGCAAATTCTTCAGCATTTACTCGATGCGATTCGGCGCGCCGAACTGCAGGCCGGTGGGCTGGACGACTCCCTCGCCGATCCCCAACCGGCTGCCGGCCCGTGAGCCTGCTCTCGCACCCAGCGATCGACGGTTCGCGATGACCAAAGCGGTGGGGCCCGAGGCGGGCGGTGAGTACATCGAAATCTACGGCGTGCGCTGGAGCCGCTGGGCGGCCAAGCTCTCGGCTCAGGTCGACATCATCATCAGCTTGATTATCGTGCTCGCCGTCACGGCCGCCTTCCATCTGCACTTCATGCTGTTGGCAGGTGACTGGGATTTTTGGGTTGATTGGAAAGACCGCGAGTACTGGGTCACGCTCACACCCATCGTGGCGATTACTTTCCCGGCGGCCCTGCAATATGTCCTGTGGGAGAAATTCCGCCTGCCCATCGGCGCCACACTCGCCATCACCGGGTTAATGGTCGGTGCTTGGATCGCGCGGTTTTTCGGCTTTCACCTGTGGTCTTATTTCCCGTTTAGTCTGGTGTGGCCCGCGTTGATGATCCCGGGCGCGCTGGTCCTCGACTGTGTGCTGCTGCTGACCGGTAATTTCTTCATCACTGCGGTCATTGGCGGGATGGGGTTTGCGGTCCTGTTCTACCCGTCAAACTGGCCCATGCTGGCCGCCTATCGCCTGCCCGTAGAAGTGATGGGCTCCTTGGTGTCGGTGGGCGATTACATTGGCTACGCCTTCACCCGTACCGCCACGCCGGAGTATCTACGCTTCATTGAACGCGGCACGTTGCGTACTTTTGGGGGACATTCCGCGTGGGTGTCCTCGGCGTTCGCGGGCTTTGTCTGCGTGCTCACCTACCTGCTGTGGTGGCATATCGGCATGCTGCTCAGTCGCGTCACCACCTTGCCCAACCGCTGGCGACACCTGTTTGGCTATCCGCGCGAGCGACCCCCGCAGACCGCCAGCCCCGCGGTGCCGCGCGATGCGAGCTGACGCCTGTTCTAGGGGTTGGCTGGCGCTAGCCTGGCTGCTCGGCGCGAACGTGGCGCTGGCGCACGGTGAGCGTAACCAAGAGCCGTTTCTGCGCATGCGCACCGCGCAGTTCTACGATGTGAGCTGGAGCACCGACCACATCGCCGTGAACGAAAACGTGGTCGTCACCGGGCGCTTTCGACTGTTCGAAGACTGGCCGGCGAACCTGCCCCAGCCCGACCGGGTATTCATTGGCAACGGCACGCCCGGCCCGGTGCTGGCGCGCGTTGAGAGTTACATCAACGGGGCGCCCGCCATTCAATCTGGCCGGCTGCAGCTCAATCGGGACTATGAATTTAAAACCGTGTTGAAAGGCCGGATCCCCGGTCGTCACCACGTGCATCCCATGCTCAACGTGGAAGGCGCGGGGCCGTTACTGGGCCCTGGCCAGTGGCTGGAGGTGAGCGGTGACCACCGTGATTTCAAACTCTCGCTCACCACCATCGACGGCACGCAGATCGACAATCTGGAGACTTGGGGGGTCGACACGGTGGTGCGCTGGGAGGGCTTTTGGATCCTCATGGCGCTGGTCTTTGTGGGCTGGTGGTTGCGCCGACCGTTGCTCATGACGCGTCTCAGGGCCTTGGAGTTAGGCCACGAGGAGGCGCTGGTTACCCGGGCGGACCGACGCTTTGGCGCCGTGTTTTTAGTGTCCACGGTGCTCGCGGTGTTCGGCGCGGCAACTTGGGCCGAGCAAAAATATCCCCGCACCATCCCGCTCCAAGCCGGGCAGTTCCGGGTGGAGCCGCTGCCGCGTGAGGCCCAAGAAATCAGGGTCACGGTAAAACGCGCCACCTACGATGTGCCCGGGCGCGCCATGAAACTGCAGGTGGAAATCCACAACCCGCTAGACCGGCCGCTGCAGGTCGGGGAGTTCATGACCTCCAACTTGCGCTTCGTCAACCACGCGCTGCCGGCGGCGATGGCGCGGGTCGAGGCTAGCTATCCTGCAGAGTTACTGCCGCGCACCGGGCTCACCCTGCCCGACAGCACGCCCATCGCGCCCCACGAAACCCGCGCCATGCTCATCGAGGCCACCGACGCGGTGTGGGAAACCGAACGACTCACCAGTTTACTGAGCGACCCCGATAACCGCGTCGGCGGGCTGCTATTTTTATACGATGACGCCGGCCAGCGCTCGATCGCCAACGTGTCGGGTGCCATCGTGCCGGTGTTCGTCGGCAGCTGATGCGCCGCGGGGAACGCTACCGCGCGAGCTGGGTGGTCATTGTGCTGTGCGCGCTGGGGCAGGCAGCCAGCGCCCATGGCGGTCTGAGTATCGAGAAAGATGTGTGCAAACTGCGGCTGGGCCCCTACGCCATGCACTTCACGGGCTACCAGCCGGAGGTCACGGGTGCGCGCGAGTTTTGCGAAGACATCCCCCGTACCGGCCAGACGATCGTCGCCCTAGACGCCGTGGACGAAGCGCTGCGCGATTTGCCGATCGAGGTGCGCATCATTCGCGACACCGGCGATGAATCAGACCTCGAGGCCGTCACGGTGTTGCATCTCCCAGCGAAGATTTACGCTAGCGGCACGGTGAGTTTCGACCACCGCTTCGAGCAGGAGGGCCGATTTGTGGGGCTGGTGTCGGCTGGTGCGACGGGCGAATTTCCTGCGCGCTTTCCGTTTAGCGTGGGCGCTGGGCGTGGCCGCTGGGCGCCGTGGCTGTGGGCGCTGGCAATCGTCCTAGGGGGGGTGGTGCTCTACCGGTTTTCGGATCGCCGCCGCCCGGAGTCGCAGTCGTGAGTCCTGAGTCCTGAGCCGCGAGCGCTGATTGGTGTACGCAGCGTGGGCCGTGCGCTCAATGCACGTGTTCTGCGGGTGGTGGCAGCAGCCGTGGCTCGGCGTTCAGGCGCGTAATTTCGGCGGCCAGCACGCCGGGCTGCGCCCAGCCGGGGCCGTCTTGCGCGGGGATCCAGCGGGCGCGTAGATAGCCAAAACGGTCGACCAGCAATTCCAGGTGGTCGGGCCACGTACCGGCGCCAAATAAATCAGGATCACTCAGGCTGCGCCGAAACTCGGCGTAGGTGCGCGCGATCGCCGCCGCGTTTTCGGTCACCGCGAAGGGTAGGCTGGTCGCCGCACCGGTGAGCGGCACGGCCAGTACACGCGCACCCAGGGTGGTCCAGGGCAGGCTGGCCAGTTCGTGCAAGCGGGCGCGGCTGGCCGGCAGGGTGTAGAGCACCACCACCACGGCGAGCGCGGGCTCGGCAGTGCGCAGCGTGCCGCGCTCCCCGGCGCGCGTTTGCCACGCAAAGTCGGGGGCGGCAAGACCCGCCGCGGGGCGCCGCGGCACGCTGCCGGTGCGCAAAATTCGGGCGTCGTAGCCGCGGCTCTCGGCGTGCAGGAAATTGACCACGTCCCAGCGTGCATCCTCGTCGAGCACCGCTGCAAAGCTCGGCATGCCGGCGCCCGGGATGCCATACGTCAGCCAGTGAAAAAAATCACCGGCGGTGTGACGGGTGGTATGGGGTTCGGTGAGTAGATTGACCGGCGCCGTGGGGGTGCTCTGCGCCAACGGGCCGTCGCCTTGGCCCTGCAGGCCATGGCAGCTACTGCAGTGCTGGGTGTAGAGCGCCGCGCCCTGCGCAATGGAAATGGCGTCGAACGGCACGCTAGGGGTGCGATAGGTGTCGCGGCTCGCGGGCACCGCCAGCGCCGTCAAGATGAGGCTCAAGCCCGCGGCCACACTGGCGCTCGTCAGCCCCGCGTGATGGCGGCGCACGCCGCTCGCTAGCCCGACCAGCAGCAACGCCAGACCGGTGGCCAAGCAGCCCGGCACCCCGGGTTCTGGCCAGCTCGCCACCCACGAGAAACGCCACGGGTAAGGCCAGTCGTCGATCGCCGCGTGGCGACCCGGAATACTGCTCGCCAGCGCCGTCGCCAGCGCCACGAGCACCAGCGCCAGCGCAAACTCGGCGCGCAGCGCACGCCCCAATCTCCGCCAATGGCGCTCCGGCACCGGGGTGGCGGGCAAGCCACGCGGTAACCAGCGCCACCGGGTCTGGGCGGCGATTAGCAAAACGCCCGCCAGCACGGTGAGCTTGGCGCTGAGCAGCACGCCGTAGGGGGTAGCGATGAGGCTGGCCCAGACCGGGGCGATTTGCGTCCACGCGAGGACCAGCCCTGACATCAGGGTGATGAGGATGATGGGCAGGGCGCGGGTGGAGAACCACGCCAGCGCCCCTAGGGTGGCGGCACGCGCGGGGCCCGGTGCTTGGGTGAACCAGACCACCAGCGCCAGCAAGCCCCCAAACCACCAGGCCGCGGTGGCGAGATGCAGGCCGTGGATCAAAATAAGCCCCGCACCACCGTTGGCCCCGTGGCTGGCGGGCGAGGCGCAGAGCAAACCGGCGAAGGTTAACGCCGCGAGGCCGGCCAGCGCCGCCGGCGCGCCCGTGCGCCACGCCCGGCTAGTGCACAGCGCAACGCCAGCGAGCGCCAAAAGGCTGCGCAGCGCCAGCAGCTGTCCGCTGCGGGTGGCGCGGGCAAAGTCTAGCCAAGCGGTGGGCTGGAGCGCCGCGCGCGGGTCGCCGCTGGCCTGCGCGGCGCGCAACGCCAGCACCGCCAGCGAACTGGCCGCAGCCAGTGCCACCAGCCAGCCCGTGATGCGCAGCAGCGGATCGCGCCCCGGCCGCCCGTGCGCGCGGGTGAGGTAGCGCAAAGTGCAGCAACCCGGCAGCGCGAGCCATGCGACGAGCGCCAGCCAGTGCGTCAGGCCGCTGAGGACGACGATCATTTTTCGCCGGCGGGCGCGCGCACGGTGAAGCGGTAGGTAGACTCGATCACATGACCATCTACCGACAAGACCCGGTAGTGCACGCTGTAGGCACCGGGCGCCAGCATGGGTAGCGCCAGTGCTAGCGTCTTCGCGTCAGCGGCGAGGGTGGGCGCGGTGCTCAGGACGTGTCCGGCGTTGTCGGTCACGCTGAGGTGGGAATACTGCAGTTCAACGGCTTCGCTAAAGCGCAGGCGCACCTGGGTTGGCGCGGCAGCGAGGGTAGCGCGCCGCGCCGGTTCAGCCTGCTCGAGGCGGGCATGAGCCGCACACCACACCGGGCTTGCGGCCAGACTGACGGCCAGACAGCCGGCGAGCAAGGAACGATGGGGCAGCCAAAGCATCACGAATCTCCTGGGTCAAGGTTGGGTGGGCGCCGCGGCAGGCGTGGCTTGGAAAAAATCCAGCAACTCGGCGGCGCTGGTGGGCCATCTGCGGTGAGCGCCGGGGCGTTCGCAGTAGCGCGTCTCGGCACCCCTCGCACAGTGGGCATAGTGCAGGCAGCCGCTGGGGTCGCGGGTGGCTCCCGCCAGCGCGCAACCGTTGCACTGCGCCCACCAGCCCACCGCCTGTGCGCCCCACCCGGGGAACAACGCATCGTCAGCATTATGCAGCACCATCACCCGCACGGGCGGTGGGCAGCGATAGCCGCGCAGGTCCGCGGCGGTGAAGCCCGCAGCGCTGGGCGCAATCGCGGCAAAGGGCTGCGGCCCGTCAGGCAGGACGGCGATGGCCGTGGTGGCCGTTCCGCCATCGGAGTGGCCGGTCGCGTAGATCTGGGTTGGGGCCACACACCAGCGCGCCGCGACCGCCGCCGGCAGCTGCGCCAAGGCCCGGATCCCCGCCAGCGAGGGCCGCTGTGCCGCCGCGTAGACCACCAAAAACCCCCGTGCGGTGGCCGCCGCCGTGAGCCCGCTATAACGCTCACTCGCCGCCGCAGTCTGGCCGGCGGGCGCGTAGACGACGAGCAGGGGGTGCGCACTCTCGGCGCGATAATTCCGTGGCGTTCGCACGACGTAGCGCACCCCCTCCGGGGTGCTGAGTTCGTCGCTGGCGCCGGCCGCGCCCAGCCGACTGGCCGGCGCGCAATGGCCGCGGTCGGGCGCATCGTGATAGGCGTAATCGGCCAACTCGTCAGCGGGTGCGGGCGCCGGCGAGCAACCACCGAGCAGCCCGCTGCCGGCGAGCCAGAGCAGGGCGGCAACTAAGCTAGTTGGCAGGGCATGCGACACCTCGTCAGTCTAGTCCGCAACGCTGTGCGTGGGGACCGCCCCGGGCGGTGCGGGTGGGCGCAGATTTCACGGCCGGGTTGATGGCGGAGCCGGGCCGCCCCGGGCGTTGTGGTCGCGTCGATGCGGGTGCCAGCCGCCCCGCTGATTGCCGCGGGTCACGCCAAGTGGCAAGGTGACTCGCCACACAACCATCAACCAGCAGAGGCACACCATGACGGTAGCAATGGCGGATTGGGGTAAGCGCTTGAGCGACACCTTGCGCGCGGCCTTGGCGGCGGGCGATTTGGCCACCGCGGCGCGGTTGGTCGAGGACGGCGACGGCATGGCGCGCAGCCTCGCCAAGGAATACACCCTGATGTATCGCGGCCTCGGCATTACCTTGCGGGTGATGCAGCCCTTGTTGCTGGCACTGGCGCTGCGCACCGCCAAGGAGGAGGCGTTATGCGCGCATTTGCGCGACTTCGCGCAGGATATCGATGCCTTGGCGCAGGCCGCGTGGGGCACCACCCCGGGCCCCGTGCAGGCGGGCCCCGGGGTGGTGCCGGCGAGCGCCGCCTTCGAGGCCAGCCTCAGCGCCGCTGAGGCCGGTTTTGAGCCTGCACATCGGGCCAATGCGGCCGCGGTATTGGCCGCGATTCTTGCCGGCGATGCGGCCGGCGCGCAGGCGCTGGTGGAGCACAAAGTAGCGGTGCTCTATCTACCACTCCACGACCGCCTCGTGCGCTGGATGGCCGACAGCATGGCCTTTGCTCTGCGTCACGGCGGCGAGGAGGGTCTGCTGCGCTTCCAAATGGACAGCGCGCAGGGCCAGCGGGCGGGCTTTGACAAATGGGAGGACCTAAGCGCCGCCGAATTTGCCCAAGCCTCAGCGTTTCTATTGAAGATGCACATGGGCAATCTCACCGTGAGTGAAGACGCTCAGCGCTACACGTTGAGCCAGTCGCTCTGTGGCAGCGGCGGGCGGCTGCGCGTGATGGGGGCGTATGCGGGGCCACAGGCCCTGCCGTTTGTGGAAACGGCGGGCCCATTGACCTTTGGCTTGCCGCGGTTACCGGTGTACTGCAGCCACTGCCCCATCTGGAACGGGACCGCGACCTTGGCGTGGTACGGACGGGTGCATTGGTTATTTGAGCAACCGGCCCGAGCGGACGGTAGTTGTACCGCGCACATCTACAAGCGTGCCGCCGACAGCCCGGCGGCGCTGGTGGACGTGCTGCGACTCTCCGCGCCTACCCATGCCGCTTAACGGGCAAAGACCTGCCTCGCCGTCCCGTCCCGGGCGCTACTCGCGCTGGTGGCGCCCGTTGGCGGTGCTGGGCGGCATCGCGAGCTTGGCTGCGGCGCTGGTTTTGTCGGTGCTGCTGCTCGCGGTGGTGTTGGTGCTAGGCGCACTGTTTGGTGGCTACTGGTGGTGGAAAACTCGGGCTGTTCGTGCGCGGGGCGGCGTGCCCGGCAGGAGGGCTGTCATCGAAGGTGAGGTCATCCGGGAAACGCCAAGCGAGCCGCCGCCCGGGCAAAATAATCGGCCGGCGGCGCACGCCCATGAAGAGGCGGTCCGGGCAGCGCGGCGCGGCCCGCGGGCCTAGCTTGGCGCCGGCTCGGCGGGCCGCAAGGCTAGGGTGGGTCGCCGACTACGGCTGCTGCAACGGCCGTCAGCAACTGCGCGCGCGCGATTGGTTTGGGCAACACCGCCCGGATGCTCGCCGCCCGCCCGGCGTGAGGGAGCTCTGGCGCGAGGTAGCCGGTGAGGATCAATATGGGCAGTTGGGGGCGCCGGGTGCAGATTGCCGCGGCCAGCTCAACACCGCTGAGGCCCGGCATGTTCAGATCGGCAATGACGAGGTCAAATGCCGCTGGGCGCTGGGAAAAAGCCTCGAGCGCCGCCTGCGGGTCCGTGAAGGAGGCTACGGTGTGGCCCGCAAGCGTCAGTATTTCGGTCATAACCCTCGCCACCATCTCGTCGTCGTCCACCAGCAGGATATGGGCCGTAGCCGTGGGTTTGAGCGGCGCCGGCGGGGCAGTTTCGGGCACCCCGTTCGCTGGTTTTGCAACCGGCAGCAGAATTTCGAATTTGGTGCCGCCGCCCGGCGTGCTGGCGAGCAAAACGTGCCCCGCTTGGCCATGTACGATACCGTGGATCACGGCCAAGCCCATGCCCGAACCTTGCCCTACCGCCTTGGTGGTGAAAAAAGGCTCGAAGACTCGCGACCGCTGTGCTTCGGGAATTCCCGCGCCGTTATCGGTGACGCTCAGCGAGACAAAGCCGCCTTCAAAGCGTTCAAAGCACGAAGCGCACACCGCGCCAGCTAGCGTGACCGGGTAGGCACCCACGCGGATCACCCCCGTGCCGACGATGGCGTCGCGCGCATTAACGCACAGATTGACCAGCACCTGCTGCAACTGCACCCCGTTCGCGAAGACCAGGGGTAGCTGGGGGTCGAGGTCGACCCGGAACTCGACCCGGCTCGGCAGCGTCGAGCGCAACAGCCGCAGTGCTTGGTCGATTGCCGGGCCGACGGACAGGGCGGTGATTTCGGCGCTCTCTCCTCGACTGAATGCCAGCAATTGGGCGACCAACTCGCGCGCGCGCGCTCCCGCGTTGACGACTTCACCCAGATAGCGCCCAAGATCGGTCGGGACCTCGCCGACAAAATGGGCAATCGCCAGCCCTGCGTAGCCCAGAATGCTCCCCAACATATTGTTGAAGTCGTGGGCGATCCCGCCGGTCAGCATGCCGATGGACTCCATTTTTTGGGCCTGCATGACCTGCTGGCTCATGCGCTTGCGCTCGTCCTCTGCGGCGTGTCGTTGCGTGATGTCTTGCGTGACGCCCGCGAAGGCAACGAGCTTGCCGGCGGCATCAAAAATGCCTTGGGCGTAGGTTTCCACCCATCTGAGACGGCGTGGGGACCCGCAGACCCGATGTTCTAAGGCGAACGCTTCCCGGCTGTTGGTGTTGGCTACTTCAATAAAGCATGCGCTGAGTCGCCCGAGGTCTTCGGGATGGATCAGTTTGCGCACATTTTTTGGCGACCTCGCGACACGGGGTCGCCGAAAGCGGCTGGCGTCGGCCCCGGAGCGGACAAAGACGTTGCTGGCGAGGTCCCATTCCCAAGCGGTCATGCGGGCGGCGGTCAGGGCCAGCTGCAGGCGGAATTCGCTTTGGCGCAGCTGCACGACGACCTTGCGTTGCTGCGTCACGTCGCCCAAATGGCCGTACCAGTGCACGGTGCCGTCGGTCTGACGTTTAGGCACCGCGTGGCAGTGCAGCCAGCGAACCGGCCCGCTGGTCTGGTTCACCCGCAAATCTTGCTGCAACGGCAAAGTGGTTTCCGCAGATTTTTGGAGCGCCTGCGCCAGGGCCTTGCGGTCCTCCGGGGGTATTTGCCGCAGCAGGGCGCGCACTGTGACGGGGCCTGCCGCGGGCGTGACGCCGAACAGGTCTTGCACATTGGCGCTGGTGTAGGGCAGGGCCCACGTGCCGTCCACCCGCAGCACGAGTTCGAACACACTGCCCGGCACTAGCCGCGCAATTTGCGTCAGACGCGCATCACTGCCACGACTGGCCTGCTCGCTGGTGACCTGCGCGGTGATGTCCCAAGTGCAGCCCACCAACCGCACGGGCTCGCCTTTGGCGTTACGCTGCACCTGCGCTTTGGACTCCAACCACCGTGTGCGCTGCGCCCCGCGCAGGCGAAACTGTGGTCGGTAGGGCGCCCCGCTGCTGAGGGCGTCGTGTCGCGCGCTGTGGAGCACTTCAAGGTCTTCGGGCTGCACCAGATTAAGAAAATCCTGCTGCGTCCAAGACCCGACGGGGAGTTCAAAGAAGGCGGCCCAGTTCGCCGAGGTCCGCAGGACGTCGGTGACGAGGTCGTGTTCCCACAGGACGAATTCGTTGGTGTTGAGGATGACGTCCAGCCAGATTTTATCTTCGCGAATCTGCCGCGCCGTGGCGTTGGCTTCCGTCACATCAAAGATAAACCCGGCGGCGTAGGGGCGGGCGTTGTCAAAGAGATTGCGGTAGCGCACTTCAACATCGCGGATTAGGCCATCGGGGCGCTGGATGCGGTATTTCATGACCCGCGCTTCGATATCGCTAACCCCTCGCCGCAGCCCGGTGTCAATTTCCGCGATCTGTTTGGCGATGTCCGAGGGCAAGATGCGAGCCCGGATGTCGTCGTAGTGCCAAGGGCCGACCGGATTGTCTAGCCCATAGATTTCCGCCAATGAGGGGGACCCAACGCCGATGTCGGTTGCGAGGTCGCGTTCGAACCACGCCATCTGCGCATGCGCTAAGGCTTCGTCAAAACCGCGTTGGCGGGCGTGCGGCGACTGCTTGGCGATGTGGCGTGGGTGAGCCTGCGCGGACTCAAATAAACACAGCGCTTGGGGCGCGGCGTCGGCCGCTGCGTGCAGACGGCTCACAGTGCAGTGCCACGGGTCGGGGTGGGTGCGGAAAGTAATCTCGATGAGCGCGGGGTAGCCACGCGCCAAGCACCCGCGCAGTGCGTTTATCATGGAGGGCCATGAGGCCGGGTCCACTAAGTCCCCTAAGTTCGCGCCCGTCAGGCGTCCCGAGAGCGGCGTATCGGTGGGAGAGACCGAGTCGGTGCGCAGCACTGACCAGTTTTGCACGCGTGCGCGCTCGTCGAGCGTCACGGTGAAGCGGGTGGCGAGCGCGAGCAGCGCGTCCCACGGCGCGCGCGCCACCTCGGGGGCTGCCAGCCCGGTAGCAATCTGCTCAGCCCGACCTTTTCCGATGTCTAGCAATTGGCCCTCTAGGCTGCTCCTGCATTGGCACCGAGGTTGAACATGATGGCGCGATTCTGGACGGCGCACTTAGGCATACTACGCCCTATGCTCATCCAATTGCTCAGCGACCTCCATTTTGAGGTCGATCCCAAATTTATTCCGCGCCCGGCCCCCACCGCCGACGTGCTGGTGCTGGCTGGCGATATTGGTGCCGCACCGGATAGCCCAATGGGGCAGCACGGCACTCGCGACTGGGGGCTGGAGCGCTTCTC
>SHZJ01000040.1 GCA_009692365.1 Gammaproteobacteria bacterium | reverse complement strand
GCGCACTGGGCGCATACCAACGACATCTCCGCAACGCTCTCCGGGGTGCAAACAGTTCGAACTTTTGCCGTGTCACTGCAAACCGGCCTACCCGTCATCCAAGTGCCTGTCACGGGCGGTCTGGTTAAGATTCTGCCCGCCTACCGGCTGCGGAAAGGTGGCAATAACACCAATGAATCAAGCAACGTCCCGGACCAAGATGGCGGCGGCACCATGGTGGACTTCAAAGTCGTACGTTCCCATACGCAAGTCGTTAGCGCGACCAATCTCACCGCCGCGACTACTAACACCGGTTTCTTTAATGCCAAGTTCTACGTCAACTGGGAAGACTCTGAACAGGGGGGGGACTTCGACCAAGACATGTGGGGCACTATCGAGTACCTGCTCAATCAAAACGTAACGCCGGCCAGCCTAAAAATCACCACCAAAGCGGTTGCCGAATCCACCAGCATCGGGCAGCTATTTGGTTTTGTGACCAACGGCACCACGCAAGATGGCTTCCACGCCTACTCGGGCATTGAAGGCGCCAACTACTATGCCAGCACGGGCACCGATCCCACGGGGGTTCCGGGTTGCAGCAACTGCCGGGGACTCTCTGAGACGGGTGGCCAACGCGGGGCTCAGTCATACACCTTCACGGTAAAAACTGGCGTCAACGCGAACCTCCTAGAGTCCCCGTTATATTACGCCGCCAAGTGGGGCGGCTTTGAGGACTCCGACGCCAATAAAACCCCCAAAATCGCGGCGGCTCCCGGCGACACCCAAGAATGGGATGCCGATGGCGATGGCATTCCGGATACCTTTTTCTTTGTGAGCGACCCTGGGCTGCTGGAAGCCGCTTTACGCACGGTGTTTAACAGTATTCTGGAACGGGTGTCCTCCGGTACCGCAGCGGCCGTGGTGGCCAATGAGCAGAAGGGTAACGGCGCTATTTTTCAAGCGCTATACGACCCGGAAAAAAAGGACGCTGATGGCAATACGGCCCGCTGGATAGGCACTTTGCAGGCCTTGTTTGTGGATTCCCACGGGCTTATTCGGGAGGATGGCAACGCGAATGGCAAGTTGGACGACTACGCCACCGATAAAGTGGTGCGTTTGGAATTTGACGACGACGCCAGCACCCCCGTCGAAGACCACCGGACCAAAGCCGTTCGCTACACCCCGGTGGCACCCAACCCTACCACCCCAGATACCAACGATGTGGCGCAGTTCACACCAGACTCGCCAGTTGAACTCTCGGCAATAAAAACCCTGTGGAATGCCCGTAAAAATCTCTCCGCATTAAGTAGCACCAGCATCACCACGCAGCGCACCTATAGTGCCACCGCGGATACGGGGCGGTATATTTTCACGTGGTTGGATGGCAGTGGCGCGAGCACGCCCAATAACTCGGTGGCTAGCGGGGAAACAGTGCCTTTCGTTGCGAGCACTATCACCGCACAAAACTACTACTGGCTGGACTATTTCAACACTACCGACACTAGCGCGAACAAACACACGGGTGCCCAGCGGCTGGTGGACTGGGTGCGCGGGAAAGAAAGCGTCTCAACAGAATTCCGTAGCCGGCTGCTGGACTACGATGGGGTGTCCGGCCCTGATGGCGTGGCTGTCATGCGCCTAGGCGACATTGTCAACTCCACCCCGGTCTCGGTCGGCGCGCCCTTCGCCAACTTTGACCAATCGGCACTTGACCCCTCTTATGCCACCTTCCGTGCCCTTTACAGCCAGCGTCGCCAAGTGGTTTACGTGGGCGCCAACGATGGGATGATTCACGCGTTTAACGCCGGCTTCTACAATGCAGACGATCAACAATTTCAACTAGGACCCACGACCGGCAGCACGCTCACCCGTCACCCGCTGGGCAGCGAAATTTGGGCCTATGTGCCCAAGAACGCGCTGCCCCATTTGCAGTGGCTGGCGCGCCCCGATTACTCCCACGTTTACACCCTAGATTTACCGGTGCGGGTGTTTGACGTAAAAAGCTTCCCCGCCGATAGCACCCATTCCGGTGGCTGGGGCACGATATTAGTGGCTGGCATGCGTTTCGGCGGCGGTACCGACACCACCGGCATCTCGGTGGATGTGAATGCCGATGGTGCGGCCACGGCGAACGTCACCACCAAATCGGCCTATGTGGTGTTAGACATCACCAATCCAGAACTCGCGCCAACGCTGCTGGCCGAACTAAGCCCCACCAACTTGCAGTTCTCAACGGCCATTCCACAGGTGGTGGCGTTTGGCGACCCGTCCGGCACCACGGCCGGCAAGTGGTATTTGGTGTTCGGCTCGGGCCCTACCGATTTTGCCAACGCCCAGTACGTCTCCGGCAGCGGCAATACCAAAGCTCAACTGTTTGTTTACGACCTGGCCAATTTAGGGACGGCGTCCAGTTTGCCGGCCTCGCCTGCCATCCTGAAATATCAGGACACCCCACCGGCAACCAAGACCTTTGCCGTGCCAGACAACAACGTCTTTATCGGCGATCCCGCCAGCACAGATTTCGACCTCGACATGAAGGACGAGGCAATTTATTTCGGCACCGTGGGGGCGCTGGTGGCAGCAGGCACCACGCCGCCCACCACCACGGGGACCCAGGGCAGCCTGTTCCGGCTGTTGCTCAACGAGAACTCCAGCCCGAGCACCTGGACCGGCCCCACGCGCCTGCTGTCCAATCTCAACCAGGCCTTTGTGGGACAACCAGCGGTCACCATCGACAGCAAAAACCGGCGGTGGGTGCTGGCCGCTACCGGGCGGCTGTTGGTCAACGGCGACAAAGCAACCCGCGACCAGCAGACCCTCTACGGCATTATTGACACCGCCTTTAGCCTATCTGCCAAACCGGCCGTTACCAGCGATTTAGTGGATGTCTCGGCGGCCCAAGTATTCTCCAACGACACCGCGACCGGTGTGACACTGGCAACGGGTAGCGACACCGACGGTAACGGCGCCACCTCTACCCTGGAGCTGCGCAACGCGATAGCCACGGCTGGCGGCTGGCGCAAGAACTTGACCATCACCACCGCCAGCCCGGCGGAACGCAGCAGCAGCCGCCTCACACTCTTCGGCGGCATTGTGTTTGGTTCGATGTTCACCCCCAGCACGGATTTATGCACATCAGAGGGCACTAGCCGCTTACTGGGCTTGGACTTCACTACCGGCTCACCCCCGACGCTGGGCGTCTTCGATTGTGCTAACTGCAACGACCCCACGGTGCCGCTGCCGGAAAGCCTGTCACAGGGCGGCGGCTATTCCTCTAGCGCTAGCGTGCACCTTGGTGAGCAAACCATCGAAGGGCGGGTCACGGTGATTACCCAAGACTCGCGCGGTGAACTGGAGGCCAGCCAAGTCAACACGAGTAGCGGCAACGCGGCCGGCGAAATATCATGGCGGGAGAACCGGGGTGACTAGACCTATCACACAGCGCGCGCGCCAAGGTGGAGACTAAAATCATGCCACAAGCAGCCAGTCGTACCGGGGTCTCCGCGATGGCCAGACCCCCGCAAGCAGGTATGACGTTGATCGAATTGATGGTGGTGTTGGCGGTAGTCGGCATCCTGACTGCGATCGCCTATCCGAGCTATCAGGGTTCAGTCTCCAAGGCCCGGCGTGCCGACGGCAAAACGCTGCTGCTGGATATCGCCGCGCGCCAGGAACGTTACTTCATGGATAGCAGCAGCTACACCACGACGCTAACGCAGTTGGGCTACGGTGTCGGCACGCTGACTTCTAGCGATGGCTTTTATTCGGCAACGGTAGCTGCCGGGCCTTCTGGCAGCATCACTTCCAGTTACACCATTACGGCCACGCCCGTGACCGCTCAATGGGGCAACGGCGGCGACACCCAGTGTGGGAACCTGCTGCTCGACTCGCGCGGCAACCAGACCAGTTCGTTGGGAACCACCGCCGCGTGCTGGAACTAAACGCCCCCCGTTGGCTGCACCTGCGCCATCGAGGGGCACTGCCGTTGGCACTGCTGTGCTGGATCACGCTGCCGGTGAGCGCGCAGAGCGCCTACCGGTGGCAGGATGAGACTGGCGAGACGGTTTTTTCGCAGCGCCCGCCCGCCGGCATAGCCGCCACGCCGGTGGTCGCCCGACCCGGCGCCGCCAGCCCCGATCATGAAGAACTGCTGGCCAAAGATCGGCAACAGTTCGCCCCGCCGACACCCGCTGCACCACCCGCCCCGCGCCCGCCGCCGACCGCCGAAGAGTTAGCGCAACTGGCCGAAGCGTGTGCACAAGCGCAAGGGGCGCTGGGTCTTTTACTTGAGTACAGCCGCCCCCACTATCTGGATGAGCAAGGCCAGCGGGCGTATATGAGTGAGTCGCTGCAAGCTGAAAGAATTGTCGACGCGCGGCAGAAATCGGCCGCGTACTGTCGCTAAACGCGCGCGGCAACGCCCACTAGAACGCTGGCTTCAGTGGTGCTGGGCCGCCACCGGGTCGTCGTCATGCACGAGCTCCCGCGGCAAGCTAAACACCACCTGCTCCTTGATACCCGGGACTTCGTTGACCGCCTGCCCCCCCCACTCCCGCAGGCGGCTAACCACCCGTTCCACCAGCACCTCGGGCGCAGAAGCGCCCGCCGTGACGCCGACGCTACGCTTGCCGACCAGCCACTCGTGCTGAATCTCTTCTGCGTTATCGATTAAGTACGCAGCGATCCCTTGTTTTTCAGCGATTTCCTTGAGTCGAGTGGAGTTAGAACTCGTCTGCGAGCCCACGACTAGGATGAGGTCGCAGTTGATCAACAGGCCCTTTACCGCATCCTGCCGATTCTGCGTGGCGTAGCAGATGTCTTCCTTTTTAGGGCCCACAATTTTCGGGAAGCGTTTGCGCAGCGCCGCGATGATGACCGCCGTGTCGTCCATCGACAGCGTGGTTTGGGTCACGAAGGCCAGAAATTCCGGGTCTTTGACCAGTAATTTGAGGACGTCTTCGACCGATTCCACTAAGTACATGCCGCCCCGGCCTTTGCGCGCGGTGTACTGGCCCAGCGTGCCTTCTACCTCGGGGTGACCGGCATGCCCGATCAAGACGCACTCCCGGCCCTCCTGTTGATACCGCCCAACTTCCATGTGCACTTTGGTCACGAGCGGACAAATGGCATCGAAGATCCGCAACTGGCGGCGGGCGGCTTCTTGGCGCACCCCTTTCGCCACCCCGTGGGCGCTGAAAATGACCGTGGCGTCGTCCGGGACTTCATGCAGTTCGTCGACAAAAATAGCGCCTTTTTGCCGCAGGCCATCCACGACGTACTTGTTGTGAACGACCTCGTGTCGCACATAGACCGGGGCGCCAAAGAGTTCGAGCGCACGTTCGACGATACCGATCGCGCGGTCCACGCCAGCGCAAAAACCGCGCGGATTGGCCAGATGAATTTCCATGCTAATGATCCGTTCTTGAGGGTTCAGGGTTGGATTATACGCCGGCCTATTGCACCGGCGCACCGGCCGCCCGCCAATCGCGCAGCAGTTCCCAGACGATCATGAAGGTGCCTACGCTAATACCGCTGTCAGCGAGATTGAACGCCGGGAAGCACCAAGGCGAATAGCACAACTGGATAAAATCGACCACGTAACCCAAGGCGATGCGGTCCCAGCAGTTGCCAAGTGCGCCCCCCAGCACGAGCATCAAGGCCGTTGGTGCCCAGCGAGCGGCGGCCGGCATGGCCCGCCACGAGACGAATATCCAGCCCGCTGCGGCTACCGCTATCCCCATGAAGAACCAACGCTGCCAGCCGCTCCCCTGCGCCAACAGGCTGAAGGCGGCACCGGTGTTATGCAGCAAGGTGAGGTTGAAACCGGGCAACACCGGCCACGGCACGCCGTACGCCAGGCCAGCGGTGGCCCACGCTTTGGTGATCTGGTCGGCGACGGCGAGTCCCAACGCGCCCATCACCCACGGCCACAGGGTAAGACGCGGTTCAAGCATCGATGTTCAGCAACCGGCGGGCGGCGGCACAGTCCAGCGCAATCTGCCGCGCCAGCGCTTCAAAATCGGTAAACGGCAAGTCATCACGGATTTTTTCGACAAATTCCACGTCGATGTGGCGGCCATAAAGGTCGGCGGAGAAATCGAACAGGTGTACTTCCAAGACCCATTTCGAACTTTCCAAAATGGGTCGGTTGCCCACATAGGCGATAGCGGGAGATGACACTTCGCCCAAACCGCGCACCTTGGCCGCAAAAATACCGCTCAGCGGAGACTCGCGCCGGTGCAGGTCGAGATTAGCGGTGGGAAAGCCCATCTCCCGGCCGCGCTGCTGGCCGTAGACGACGCGGCCCGACATGCTGTAGCGGCGGCCTAACATCGGCACCACGTCGCGCAGCAGGCCGTCGCGCAGCAGGGCGCGGATGCTGGTGCTGCTCACGCGCTCGCCGGCGGTCAGGAAGGAGTCCGCGCGGCGAATAAAAAATCCATGCTCGAGGGCGCTGCGTTTGAGCAGGTCGAAATCGCCGCGGCGATGGCTGCCAAATTTGAAATCGTCCCCGACGATGAGACCCCGCACGCAGAGGCCGTCGATGAGCAATTTTTGGACGAATGATTCGGCCGGTCGAGAGGCCAGATTCGCGCCAAAAGGCATGATCAGCAGCTGCTCTATGCCCAGGCCCGCGAGTAAGGCCGCCTTCTCTCGCAGGCGGGTGAGGCGCGCCGGCGGGTGTCCACCGGTGAAATATTCCGCCGGTTGAGGCTCGAACACCACCACAGTCGACGCCGCGCCGAGGCTCTGGGCCTGCGCCATCAGCGCGCGCAGCACCGCCTGATGGCCGCGGTGCACCCCATCAAAAT
The DNA here is from genome assembly GCA_009692365.1 of Gammaproteobacteria bacterium. Classification (GTDB taxonomy): domain Bacteria; phylum Pseudomonadota; class Gammaproteobacteria. The sequence continues at coordinate 24,579 of SHZJ01000040.1, read as the reverse complement.
TACCGATCGTCGCGACGCACTGCCGGTGACGGGGCCGGATATTGTGCTCGCCTCGAATAATCTCCATTAGCAGACCTTTAGCATTGCGCGCCGATTATAGCCGCGCCTTGGGCTGGGCCACATGCGCCGAGCGTAAGCCAGTCAGCCAAGCCAGCGCGACATACGCCACGACCCCGCCTGCGACCAGCAAGGTCAAGCAGCCACCACGTTCCCATACTGACCAGTGCGGCCATCCGCTGAAGTATTTTGCCGACAAACTCAAACCAGCCCCCATTCCCGCTGCCGCCAACGTGACCCGAGTGACGAAGCCACGCCAACCCGCATGGGGTCGGTACACGCCGTTCACAAGCAAGCCACGCAACAACAAACCTGCGTTCACAAACGCCGCTAACGAAACCGCCAAGGCCAGCCCTGCATGCTGAAAAAACCACCCTAAAACGATGCAAGCGAGGAGGTTGATCAGCATCGCGATGAGGCCAATTTTGACCGGCGTGCGGGTGTCCTGCCGGGCGTAATAGGCCGGCGCCAGCACTTTCACCAGGATTAAGCCGGTGAGACCCGCGGCATAGGCCATGAGCGCTTGTGCGCTCATGGCGACATCGTGCGCCCCAAACTCACCGTACTGAAACAAGGTGGTCAGCAACACCGGGCCCAATACTGCCAGCCCTACGGCCGCGGGAAGGGTCAGGGCGAATACCGCGCGTAGCGCCCAGTCCAACGTCGCCGAGAACGACCCGACTTCCGCCCGGGCATGGTGTTCCGCGAGGCGGGGCATGATCACCGTCCCTAGGGCAACACCGAAAAGACCGACGGGAAACTCCATCAAACGCTCGGCGTAATAAAGCCACGAGAGGCTACCCGCCTGGAAAAAAGACGCGATAAAAGTGCTCACCAGCAAATTCAATTGGGCCACCGAAACGCCAAAAACCGCTGGGCCCATGAGGCGTAGGATGCGGCTCACCGCCGGGTGGCGAAAATTCAAAGTGGGCTTGGGGAGCAGCCCCGCCCGCCAAACCGCTAGCACTTGCAGGCCTAACTGCAGGGCGCCGCCCAGCAACACGCCGATCCCCAGCGCGAAAATAGGCTGCGGTAGGTGGGGGGCCAACCACACCGTGCACCCGATCAAGGCGAGATTGAGCAGGGCGGGCGTGAGGGCCGGAATGGCAAAGCGCCCGTAGGTGTTCAATGCGCCGCCGAGCAATGCGGTGAGCGAGATGAACCACAGATAGGGGAAAGTGAGCCGCAGCAAACTCGCGCTCAGCGCCGCTTTCGCCGGGTCGTCGCCAAAACCGGGTGCCACCAGCGTGATGATGTAGGGCGCGGCCGCCACCCCCAACGCGACGACGGCCAGCAGCACCAGCGCCAGCGCGCTGCACACCGCGCTCACCAGTGCTGTGACTTCAGCGGTACTCGCGGCGGCTTTATAGCCGGCGAGCACGGGCACAAAGGCCTGCGAGAACGCGCCCTCGGCAAACAGTCGGCGAAACAAATTAGGGATCCGGAACGCCACCACGAACGCATCCGTGGCACTGCTCGCGCCAAAGACGGCGGCGATCGCGCTGTCCCGGGCAAGGCCGAGCACGCGGGATATCAGGGTCATTTGCCCGACTAGCGCGGTCGAGCTAAGGAGCGAACTGGTCAGCGGGGACTCCCCAAATAGATGCCTGAGGGACGGGCGCCGAAGGCCTGCACGGCGGGGCGAGTATAAACCAAGCGTTCAGCACATGAGGCTTGGGATTGACTTGCGGCGCTGGCGATCGCATATTTCGCCGCCCTTATCCCGTCCCTCGGAGTACCCTTTGGCCAACACCGCTCAAGCGCGCAAGCGCGCTCGTCAAGCACAGAAGCATCGCCTCCATAACGCCAGCCGGCGCTCACTGCTTCGCACTCGCATTAAGCAGGTTCTCAAAGCCATCGAGGCTGGGGATAAGAACGCTGCGCAGACCGCCTACTCCGTGGCGGTGCCGGTGATCGACCGCATGGTGAAAACCGATCTGATCCACCGCAATAAGGCGGATCGGCACAAATCCAGGCTCAACACCCGCATTCAGGCCATGGCGCAAGCCCCCGGCGCTTAAACGAGCGCCAGATTGTCTCGGTGGATCAGCTCGAGGTCGCGCAGATAGCCGAGGATCTCTTCGAACCTCGAACTCGGCGCGCCCATGATGAGCTGCGTCTCGGCAGCGCTGTAGTTGGCCAGTCCTCTGGCCAACTCCACGCCGTTGGGATCGACGCAGGACACCAACTCACCCCGCTCAAAGCGCCCCTCGACGCCGGCGACGCCCACGGCCAGTAGACTCTTGCCCTGCTCGCGCAGAACCCGGCAGGCACCCTCATCGAGCCGCACCACACCCCGCACGTGCAGGGTGCTCGCGAGCCATTGCTTACGCGCCGCCAGTTTGGTCGTGGGCGCGACGAACAAAGTACCAACCTGTTGCCCTTGCGCGATTGCGCTCAACACGGCCGGCTGGCGCCCACCGGCGATGATGGTTGAGGTGGCCGAGCGTGCCGCGAGGCGGGCGGCGCTGATCTTGGTGCGCATGCCGCCTCGCCCCCACTCTCCACCGCCCCCCGCCATCGCCATAATCTGCGGGTCATCCAGTTCAGCGCGGGTGATGAGCTTTGCCGCGGGGTCTAATCTGGGGTCCGTGCTCATCAGACCCGACTGATCGGTGAGAATAATGAGCAGGTCGGCATCGACCAAATTGCTGACCATCCCGGCCAGGGTGTCGTTGTCGCCCAGTTTGATTTCCTCGGTGGCCACCGTGTCGTTCTCGTTGATCACCGGCACCACCCCGAGTTGGAGCAGGGTCAACAGGGTGCTGCGCGAATTCAGATAGCGCTCACGGTTGGCGATGTCGTCGTGGGTCAGCAGAATTTGCGCGGCGAGCACGCCGCATCGGCTGAACGCCAAATCCCAGCTTCTGACCAATCCCATCTGGCCGATGGCTGCCGCCGCCTGCAGTTGATTGAGCGAGTTGGGGCGGCTGCTCCAGTTCAGGCGGGCGGCCCCTTCGGCGACCGCCCCTGAGGTGACCACGATAATGTCGGTGCCCGCGCGCCGGATGGTCGCCAGTTGTGCTGCCCAATCTTCAATGGCAGCAAGGTCCAGGCCCACCCCGTGTTGGGTAGCCAGCGCGCTGCCAATTTTGACCACCCACCGGCGGCTGGAGGCAAGTACCTGACGTTTGGCGGCTTCGTCCGTGTTCAAGCCTTCACCGATAGTTCGGCCGCTTCCTGAGCCACGGCGCGGATGCGGGCATCCACCGCCACCATCAACTCCTGACAGCCCTCCCCGGTGGCGGCCGACACCGTGTAAATCGGACCTTTCCAGCGCAACTTCGCGCGAATTTTGGCGGCCAAACCCGCGCGCACCTCGGGCGGCAGAATATCGGCCTTGTTCAACACCAACCAACGTTCGCGCGCGGCCAGCTTGCGGTTGTGCTTTTTCAACTCTGCCGCCACCGTCCGGATATCCGGCACAGGTTCGCGCTCGGGATCCATCGCGGAGACATCCACCACGTGCAGCAGCAGCCGGGTGCGGTCGATGTGCCGGAGAAACTGCAATCCCAAGCCGGCACCCTCCGCCGCACCCTCGATAATGCCGGGAATATCGGCCAACACGAAACTGCGTTCCGGCCCTAATGAGACCACCCCCAGCACCGGGTTCAGCGTGGTAAAGGGATAGTCCGCAATTTTAGGGCGCGCCGCGGAGACGCGGCTAACCAGGGTCGACTTGCCCGCGTTGGGTAGCCCAACCAGCCCCACATCGGCCAGTAACTTGAGCTCCATACGCAGCTCCCGCGCCTCGCCCGGGAAGCCGGTCGTAAAGCGCCGTGGCGCGCGGTTGGTGCTGCTCTTGAAGGTGGCGTTACCCAAGCCGTGTCGACCACCTTTGGCAACCAGCAGGCGGGTGCCGGGCGCCAGCAACTCACCGATGAGTTCTGAGGTCGCTTGATCGTAAATGTAGGTGCCACCAGGAACGCGGATTTCTAAATCCTCGCCGGTTTTTCCATAGCGGTCGCGCCCCATCCCAGAGCGCCCGTTGGGCGCCTTGAAATGCCGCCGGTAGCGAAAATCGATGAGCGTGTTCAGCTGCGGGTCCACCGTCAGGAAGATGCTCCCGCCATCCCCGCCGTCGCCGCCGTCCGGGCCACCGAACTCGATGAACTTCTCACGCCTAAAGCTGAGACAACCATCACCACCTTTGCCGGCGGCAACGTTGATACGGGCTTCGTCTACGAACTTCATGGTTTTTGAGCTCTATCCGAACATAAAAAACCCCGTCAGGGACGGGGTTTGGGACGGTCAGGCTAACGGGGTAGGTCAGTTAGCCACTACCGTCACATAGCGATGCTTGTCTGGTCCCTTACGCTGAAAGAGCACCGCGCCATCGGCGGTTGCAAACAGCGTGTGGTCGCGGCCACAGCCCACGTTGGGACCTGCTCTGAACGCGGTTCCCCGCTGGCGCACGATGATATTGCCCGAGATGACGGCTTCGCCCCCGAATTTTTTGACCCCAAGGCGCTTCGCCTGCGAGTCGCGGCCGTTCCGAGTACTGCCGCCTGCTTTCTTATGTGCCATGGCGTTTTAAGCTCCTAAAATCTCGTTAATCTCGACCTTCGTGTAATTCTGCCGATGCCCCATCTGTTTGCGATAGTGCTTGCGGCGCCGGAACTTGATGATGCGAATCTTCGGCCCGCGGCCATTTTCTAGGACCGTCGCCCGCACGATGGCACCCGGCACCAGTGGCTTACCGACCGTCACGAGGGCCCCTGAGGTCAGGAGCAACACATCCTTGAACTCAATGATTTCACCCGGCTCGACGGGGAGCGATTCAACCGATAACTTGTCGCCGACGGCTACGCTGTATTGCTTGCCGCCGGTCTTGATTACTGCTTGCATGGATTATTTGACCGATATCCAAAAAAGGGAGCTAGGCCTGTGGCCCGCTGAGCCCTGCATGGTACGTAAATGCGCTCCCTGACTCAACCCTGTTCTGCAGCGGCGTGTCGCGCCCCCGGCGGGCGCTGGCAATAGCATGGGCCTCTTGGCACAATCGCCCGGATGCCCTCCCCTCCACGGTATTCGCGGCCAATGTCCCCCACCCCCAGCCCGCCCAGCCATCCCGCGCTTTACGAGGCGAACGATTTGCTTGCAGCCCAACTCGCTGCGGTCGAGGTCCTCATGCGCGAGTGTCTGCATTGCGATGTGCCGTTGATCAATCAGGTCAGCCACTACGTCATCGCCAGCGGCGGTAAAAGGCTGCGCCCGGTCTTAGTGCTCCTCAGTGCGTGCGCCATGGGCTATGCCGGCCGGCGGCACATCGACCTGGCCGTGATCGTCGAACTGATCCACACCGCTACCCTGCTGCACGACGATGTGGTGGATTCCTCGCGGCTGCGACGCGGCCAGAAGACCGCCAATATCGTGTGGGGCAATGAGGCCAGCGTCTTGGTGGGCGACTTCCTGTATTCGCGGGCTTTTCAGATGATGGTGGATATTGGCGAGATGAAAGTCCTAAAAATCCTCGCCGACGCCACCAATACCATCGCCGAAGGTGAGGTAATGCAGTTGGTTAATTGCCGGGACCCCGCCACCACCGAAGCGCGGTATCTGGATACGATTCGCTTCAAAACCGCCAAACTCTTTGAAGCAGCAACCCGGCTTGGCGCCGTGATCGCTGTCAGCGAGGTGGCGGACGAAAAAGCCTTGGCCTGTTATGGGCGTCATCTGGGCACCGCCTTTCAGTTAGTCGACGATGCTTTGGACTACAGCGCCACGGCCACTGACATCGGCAAAAACATTGGCGACGACTTGGCAGAAGGCAAGCCTACGCTGCCGCTGCTCTACGCCATGTGGCAAGGCTCGTCGGCGCAAGCAGCTTTTATTCGGCGGGCGATCGAGGATGGTGGGCTGGAACAGATCGAGCAAATCTCCGCCGCAATTGAATCGACCGGGGCCATCACTTACACTCTCGCGCTCGCTGAAGCTGAAGCCTGGGAAGCCCGGGAAGCTTTAGCAGGACTTCCCGGGTCGCCATTTCTGGATGCGCTAGTCGCACTCACGAAATTCACCGTGGAGCGAAAATCGTAGCGGTCAGTCGGGGTGTAGCTCAGTCTGGTAGAGCACTGCCTTCGGGAGGCAGGGGTCGCAGGTTCGAATCCTGTCACCCCGACCATTTTTTTCACCGGCGCCATGCCGATGGCGTCACGCTGGCACGAAGGACTCGTGGGTAGGGAAAGCAACTGCAAGCATGATGGGTGGCGCTCCTACGGCGGCAGATGAAGCGTTCCAGATCGCCATCCTGCAAGGTGTCTCGCGGACTTTTGCCCTAACGATCCCCAGCCTACCCAGGGCGCTAGCCCGCGCCGTGGGCAACGCCTACTTGCTGTGCCGGATCGCCGACACGATCGAAGATGATGCCGGCCTGTCCTGGACCGCCAAGCAAGGCTACGCCAACCGCTTCAACGCCATTCTTGCCGCCACCTCGCCGGTCGGCGATTTTGCGACCGCACTGAGCGGGCAACTCGCCGTGCACGCCACGGCGGCTGAACGCGAACTCATCACCAACACCGAACGGGTGGTGCGGATTACCCATTCACTCGCCGCCCCGCAACAAACTGCCCTAGCGCATTGCGTGCAGGTGATGTCCGAGGGCATGGTGTTTTATCAGGGTCAGGAAACGCTCGATGGGCTCAGCGATCAGCCCGCGATGGACCGCTATTGCTATTACGTTGCCGGCGTCGTCGGCGAAATGCTCACGGCGCTATTTTGTCACCATTGCCCCTCGCTCGAGCCAGCGCGGCCGCAATTATTGAAACTTGGCGTGTCCTTTGGTCAGGGCCTCCAAATGACCAATATTCTCAAGGACATCTGGGAGGATCGAGCGCGTGGTGCGTGCTGGTTGCCCCGCCCGGTTTTTGAAAATCGCGGGCTGCGCCTGAGCATTCTGGGTCCAGGCGAGGGCGGCGACACTTTTGTCGCCGGGCTGAGGGAGCTGCTGGGGATCGCCCACGCGCATCTGCGAAATGCGCTGGATTACACCTTGATGCTCCCGGCCCGGCAGATTGGCATGCGGAAATTCTGCCTCTGGGCGCTAGGGATGGCCCTGCTGACCTTACGGAAAATTAACGACCAGCCACATTTTGAATCGGCTCAGGCGGTTAAAATTTCCCGCCGTAGCGTGAAAGCCACGCTCGCACTCACGACGCTGGCGGCGTGCAGCGACAGCGCCTTGCGCCTTTTGTTCGCGCTCGGCGCCTACGGTTTGCCGCTGACGCCCCTAGCCCCCGCCGAGGCGCTCTCGCCCGACACGGCGGGCACCCCGCACGGTGAGTAGGCAACCTCAGGTGGCATTGCCGCCGCCGGCACTGCTGGACCGGTCAGCCGCGATCGGCGTCGTGGCGGCGCTGTCTGCGGAAGCGCGCAGCTGCGCGGCCTGGCGCGAGTTCGGCAATCTCAACCTCATTATTGCGGGCCCTGGGCCCCTCCGGGCCGCCGCCGCGGCGCGGCGGTTAGTCGCCGCGGGCGTGCGGGCATTGGTTAGCTGGGGGACTTCTGGTGCACTCAACGAGCAACTCCGGCCGGGGCAACTGCTGCTGGTGCAACAAACCCGCGCCAGCGATGGCCCGCCCTACACCGCCGACGCCCACTTGCTGCAGCGCTTCAGCCGGTGCCTAGAAGGGCTCAAACCCCTCCCTATCGCGGCCCTCACGCTCGCGCGCCCCGTCTTGCACCGGCACGAAAAACTCCTGCTCGCACAACGACACCACTGTGCCGCCGTGGATATGGAATCAGCGGCCGTGGCGCAGGTGGCCGGCGAAGCCCAGCTCCCGTTTCTCGCCGTGAGGAGCATCGTTGATCCGCTGGCTTTCGACATTCCCGCCGCGGCGACTGCCGGCATGGGGGAGAACGGCGAACCACGCCCCCTGCGCGTTATCCAGGCGCTGCTGCGCCGCCCACGGGACTTGCCGGCGGTTCTGCGCTTAGGGCTCTACTACCGCACGGCGCTCGCGACCCTGACCCAGGCCGCCAGCACGCTGGCCCGCAGCGAGCTTAGCCGCTAGTGCGGGCCTCGGAGCACCCCCCAACAAGACCCTGCGCGGGGCGTCACCCAACGCCTGCGGCGGCCACGCGGGGCCACCCCATCGAACCGGCTCGGCGCGGGGTGCCGGCGTGACCATTCTAGTCACCGGGGCCTCCGGCTTTATTGGCAGCGCGGTGGTGCGGGCGCTCTTGGCGCGGGGCTCGCGGGTGCGGGTGCTGGTGCGTCCCAGCAGCGACCTCAGCAATCTGCGCAACCTCCCCGTAGACCTCGCCCAAGGCGACCTGTGCGACGCGGCAGCCTTGCGCCGAGCCTGCGCCGGATGCAGCGGGCTTTATCACTTGGCGGCCGACTATCGCCTGTGGACGCGCGAACCGGCGACGCTCTATGCCAGCAACGTCACGGGCACCGCGCATCTGATGGAGGTCGCGCTGGCGGCCAAAATTCCGCGCATCGTCTACACCAGCAGCGTGGCAACCCTCGGCCTGCATCAGGATGGCCACCCCGCGAACGAAAACACGCCGGTTGCGCTCAGCGACATGATTGGCCATTACAAGCGCTCGAAATTTTTGGCCGAGCAACTGATCGACACGCTCGTAGTCGAGCGTGGCTTGCCGGTCGTTATCGTCAATCCATCGACCCCGATCGGGCCGCACGACATCAGACCCACCCCCACGGGGCGGATGATTCGGGATGCCTACTTGGGCAAAATCCCAGCCTTCGTCGACACCGGGCTAAATCTGGTGCACGTGGACGACGTTGCGCAGGGCCACTTGCTGGCATTCGACAAGGGGGCCGTGGGTCGCCGTTATATTCTGGGCGGGGAGAACCTTTCGCTGCGCCAAATCCTGACTGCCATCGCCCACCTCGCCCAGCGTGCGCCACCGGTCGTGCAACTTCCCAGACTAGCGGTGCTGCCCGTCGCCCTCGTGGGCGAAGCGTGGGCGTGGCTCACCAATGGACCCGAGCCGCAAATCACGCTGGATGGTCTGCGGATGTCCCTCAAAAAAATGTACTTCGACTCGGGCCGGGCGCAGCGCGAACTGGGGTATGTGAGTCGTCCTGCGGTCCTGGCGATCGCCGACGCCGTCGAGTGGTTTAGCCGCGGCAGGGCCCAACGTGCCGCGAACTGAGGTGCACGCCATCATTCTCGCGGCCGGCGTGGGCAGTCGACTCGAGCTAGCCGATGGGCTGCCCAAAGCTTTAATGGAAATTGGCGGGCAGTCGCTGATGGCGCGCCAACTGCAAACGCTGGCGCGTTTGCACGTCAGTCGCGTGACGGTTTGCCTAGGTCATGGGGCCGCAGCTCTCGAAGCGGCAATCCAGCAGGGCGGCCATCCCGCGGTCCACTGTGTCCTTAACCCAGACTACCGCCTGGGCAGCGTGCGCAGCCTGTGGTCGGTGCGGGCGGCGCTCACCAGCGGCGCGGATATTCTCGTGCTAGACGCCGATGTGCTGGCTTGCCCCAGTTTGCTCGCGCGCCTAGTCAACAGTCCGCTAGAGAACTGCCTCTTGCTCGATCGCGACTACCCCCCGGACGATGAAGCGGTAAAAATTTGCGTGCGACACAACGCTGTCGTGGAATTTCGCAAGCGCCCGGATCCTGCCATCGCCTGGGATTTCGCGGGCGAGTCGGTGGGCTACTTTAAGTTCGCGCCGGCGGCCGCCGCGGCCCTCGCCCGTCTGACGGAACGCTATGTCACAGCGGGGCTCAGTGAGGAACCCCATGAAGAAGCCATTCGGGACCTGCTCCTCTGCGGCGACTACTCGGCGGGCTTTGAAGACATCACGGGAACCCCGTGGATCGAGATCGATTTTCCGGCGGACCTACGCCGTGCGCGGGACGAAATCTGGCCGAAAATAAGCTGTGAGCGACACTGAACTCACCGCCGCGCTTGGCCACAGCGCCCGGCCACGGGGCCGCGCCCCGCGTGCTTTGCGCAATTTTTTCCGGAGCACGGCAGGCCCCTCGCGGCGGCGCGAGTGCTGGAACGCCGGCCGCGGCTGCGACCGGCGACAACTTAAACTGGGGGACGTCGCGTGATCGAGGCCGCTGAATTTGTCGCGGCGGCACGGCGCGCTGGCTTTGACTGGTACGCGGGTGTGCCCTGCTCCTTCCTGACGCCGTTTATCAATCATGTGATCGGCGACCCGACCTTGCAGTATGTCTCAGCGGCCAACGAAGGCGACGCCGTGGCCGCGGCGGCCGGCGCCAGGATCGGGGGTCGCCACGCCGTGGCGATGATGCAGAATTCAGGTCTGGGCAACGCGGTTAGCCCGCTGACCTCTCTCACCCATGTTTTTCGCATCCCGCTGCTGCTCATTTGCACCCACCGCGGGGCGCCCGGCGTGGCGGATGAACCACAGCACGCACTCATGGGAACGATCACCGGCGAGTTGCTCACGACGATGCAAATTCCCTGGGAGGACTTCCCCACGCAGGCGCACGCCATTGAGCCGGCGCTGGCGCGCGCTGGCGCCTACAGCGCCGCGCAGCAGCGGCCCTACGCCTTGGTCATGCAGCAGGGCAGCATTGCGCCACAGTCGCTCGGGGCCCGCGGCGAGGCGCCGACGCAAGCCGGTGGGCTGCCGCAGGGCACGCTTAGCGGCCGCGCCGAGCGGCCTTCTCGTACGGCGGTCCTGGAGCGCATCATCGCTGCCACCCCGCTGCGCCACTCAGTGGTCATCGCCACCACCGGCTACACGGGGCGCGAACTCTACGCGCTGGCCGACCGCGACAATCACTGCTACTTGGTGGGTTCGATGGGTTGCGCCACCTCGGTCGGCCTAGGCCTGGCGATGGCCCGCCCCGATTTGCACGTCGTGGTCGTGGACGGGGACGGTGCGGCCCTGATGCGGATGGGTAACTTCGCGACCTTGGGGCGTTACGGCCCGGCTAATCTGTCGCACGTCTTATTGGACAACGAGATGCACGAGTCTACCGGTGGCCAGTCGACGGTGAGTGCGGGGGTAGATTTTGCGCAGATTGCTGCTGCCTGCGGCTACGCAGTGTGCCAGCGGGCCGCGACCTTGGGCGACGTCGAGCGCTTCCTGACTCGCGCGCGGGCGCGTGGGGCGGGGTTTCTCCATCTCAAGATCAGACCGGGGATCCCGGCCAATCTGCCCCGTCCGCGCACCCCACCTGAGGCCGTCCTGCGCCGCTTGATGGCCCATTTGGACGTGCCAGTTGCAGCTGACGGAGCCTCGCCGACGCTCTGAACACCCCCCCGACCAAGCGCACGGGCAGGCCGTGCCGGGCGTTGACCCGAGGGGCGCGAGTCTTTAGCCGAAACCTCTAGCGCCAACGCATACCCTGGGCAGGCGCGTCACTGGCACGCGGCTGGTGAGGTCATGGCGCGCCACCGGGCGCGCACTTTCTCCGTCACCTGCTCGAGCGTAAGGCCCGCCTCGCGCAGCATGTCTTCGCGCGCGCCGTGCTGGAGGAAGCAATCCGGCAAGCCGATGTGCAGTACTTGCGCGGCGATGCCATGGGCGGCCAGCACTTCGCTCACGGCCCCGCCGGCGCCGCCCATCACGGCGTTTTCGTCGATCGTCACCAGCAGTTCGTGTGAACGGGCCAGCGCTACCACCAAGGCATCGTCCAGGGGCTTGATGAAGCGCATGTTCACCACCGTGGCGTTTAACGCCTCGCCCACGCCCTGCGCCAGACCAACCATGCTGCCAAACGCCAGCACTGCCACCCCGGTCCCCTCACGCCGAACCTCGCCTTTGCCGATGGCGAGCGCGGTCATGGTTTTTTGGACTTCCACCCCCAGACCCGTCCCGCGCGGATAGCGCACGGCGGCGGGACCATCGAGCTGGAAACCCGTATAGAGCATCTGCCGACACTCGTTTTCATCGGCCGGCGCCATGAGCACGATGTCGGGCAAACAGCGGAGGAAACTTTCGTCGAAACTACCGTTGTGGGTCGGGCCATCCGCCCCCACCACGCCCGCCCTGTCCACCGCAAAGAGCACCGGTAGTCTCTGCGTGACGACATCGTGGATCAGTTGGTCGTAACCGCGCTGCAGGAAAGTCGAGTAGATGGCGACGACGGGTTTCAGGCCGTCGCAGGCCATGCCCGCGGCAACGGTCACGGCGTGCTGCTCGGCGATGGCGACATCAAAATACCGCGTCGGATGTTCCCGCTGGAAGCGCACCAACCCCGAACCTTCGCGCATCGCGGGCGTGATCGCCACCAAGCGCGGGTCGTGAGCCGCCATGTCGCAAATCCATTCGCCGAAAACGTCGCTGTAGGTCGGCTTGGCAATTTTGTTCGAGGCCACAATTCCAACCGAGGGGTCGAACGGGGAGACCCCGTGGTATTTCACCGGATCGGCCTCGGCCGGCCCATAACCCTTGCCCTTCTTGGTGATGATGTGCAGAAATTGCGGGCCGCTCAGTTCCCGGATATTGCGCAGGGTGGCGAGCAGCGTCGGCAGGTGGTGGCCATCGATCGGGCCGATGTAATTAAAACCGAATTCTTCAAATAAGGTCCCTGGAACCACCAAACCTTTCACGTGCTCCTCGGCCCGCCGGGCCAACTCCAAAACACCGGGTAACTGCGAAAGCACTTTTTTACTGCCTTCGCGCACGGTGGTGTAGAGCTTGCCGGAAATGAGTTGGGCGAAGCGATTAGCCAAGGCCCCAACGTTGGGCGAGATGGACATATTGTTGTCATTCAGAATGACCAACAGGTCGGCGCCAATGTCGCCCGCGTGATTCAATGCCTCAAAGGCCAGCCCGGCAGTCAGACCACCATCGCCGATTACCGCCACCGCCCGCCGACCGCTGCCCGTGTGGCGGGCCGCGATGGCCATGCCCAGGGCGGCGCTGATCGAGGTACTGGAGTGGCCAACCCCGAAGGCGTCGTAGGGCGACTCAGCGCGCTTGGGAAATGGGGCGAGACCCTCCCATTGGCGAATGGTGTGCAGGCGCTCGCGGCGACCCGTGAGAATCTTATGCGGATAGGCCTGATGCCCCACGTCCCACACGAGGCGGTCTTCTGGGGTGTTGTAGAGATAGTGGAGCGCGATGGTAAGTTCGATCGAACCCAATCCGGCCGCGAAATGCCCGCCGCTACGGCTGACGGAATCCAATAAACAGCCGCGCAATTCCCGGGCGACCTGTTCCAGAGAAGACTCCGGCAGTTGCCGAAGGTCGTGGGGGGAATTAATCCGCGAGAGGAGCGGATACTGGCTTTGCTCGGTCATGTGTGGTTCCGCGATGAAGGTCCGCTGCTCGGAGCCGGGCGACGGATTATGGATAGCGCAGGAATTGCTTGCAAGCGTGTGGGCGCCGGCGTGGACCGGCCTAAAGCGTGCGCCGAGGAGGGATTTTAGCTTCCGATGCGGCACGCAATAGCGTACTATCCTGCCACCCCACCGGCTTCAATTCATTGAAAGAAGATGGTTTATTCTCCAGACAATAGGGTCTTCCAAGCATGAGTGTCCCGTTCATCCAGCAATACCGCATCGCGCGCTACATCATCAGCAACAAGCTGCGCGGCATTAAACGTTATCCACTGGTCTTGATGCTAGAACCCCTGTTCCGCTGCAACCTAGCGTGCTCGGGCTGCGGCAAAATCGACTACCCCGACGAAATCCTCGACCAGCGGCTGAGCTACGAGGACTGTATGCGTGCGGTGGACGAGAGCAACGCACCGGTGGTCTCCATTGCCGGTGGCGAACCCTTGATCCACAAAGAAATGGCCCAGATCGTCAAGGGTTATGTGGAGCGCAAAAAATTTGTCTATTTGTGCACCAATGCGCTATTGCTCGATCGCAAAATGGACGAGTACACGCCGTCGCCCTATCTCACTTTCTCGATCCACCTCGACGGCAATAAAACCCGCCACGACACCTCCGTGTGTCGCGAAGGGGTCTATGAAAAATGCGAGCAAGTTATCCGTAAGGCGCGCGCCCGCGGCTTCCGAGTCACCGTCAACTGCACGCTGTTTCAGGGCGAAACCGCGCCCGAAATAGGCCAGTTCATGGACCAAATGATGGCCTTGGACGTCGAGGCCGTCACGATGTCTCCCGGCTACAGCTACGAGCGGGCACCGCGTCAGGACGTGTTCCTCAAGCGCGAAGCCAGCAAGCAACTATTCCGCGATATCTTCAAAATGGGCAAGGGTCGCGCTTGGCGGTTTAACCAATCGCCGTTGTACATGGACTTCCTAGCCGGTAACCAGACCTACCACTGCACCCCGTGGGGCGCGGTAACGCGCAATGTGTTCGGCTGGCAGAAGCCCTGCTATCTGCTGGTCGGAGAAGGCTACGCCACCTCCTTCAAAGCACTCATGGCAGAAACCGAATGGGCGCGCTACGGCACCGGCGTCAACCCCAAATGCGCCAACTGCATGATGCACTGCGGCTACGAAATGACCGCTGTGGAAGACACTTTCGCCCACCCCTTGAAGGCGGCGCGGGTGGCGTTGTTCGGTCCCAAAACCGCCGGCCCGATGGCTCCGGAAGTGGCGTTTCGCTATCCCGAAGCGGTGCCCGCCGCACCGCGACTAGTCGGCTCGGTAAAAAGCGACCCAGGCAAAGAAGCCACGAAACAGGTCGCTTGACCCGCCTCGCTCACCCCGTCTGCGCGCGCAACTAGGCCACCGCTAGGCCGTGCTGCTGTACTCGGCGATGGGCGCGCTGCTGATTTGGACCGCCATTTTGCTGCTGCCATGGCGGCCGTGGGGGGTAGCCGAACAAATCTCCGCGGCGGCACCCGGCGCCCACAGCGGGCTGGAAGAAATCACGGCCCTCATCCCCGCGCGCGATGAAGCACACTGCATCGCCGACACCCTCCAACGCTTGGCGGCCCAAGGCCGGCTCGCGCGCATCGTGCTCATCGACGACGAAAGCAGCGATGGCACCGGTGAGCTGGCGCGGGGTCTGGGGCTCGCCAACCTGGAGGTCATCAACGGGCAGCGCCCGCCGCCGGGCTGGTCTGGCAAACTCTGGGCGCTAGAACAGGGGCTGCAACGAGCACACACCCCCTACGTCCTGTTACTGGACGCCGACATCGCGCTCACGCCCGGCATCCTTGATGCGCTGTTGGGGAAACTGCAGCGCGAATCACGTGACTTGGTCTCCGTCATGGCGTCCCTGTCGATGGCCACCGTATGGGAGCGCTTGCTCATCCCGCCGTTCATTTATTTCTTCAAAATGCTCTACCCTTTCGCGCTGGCCAACGCTGATTCGCCCCGCGTGGCGGCCGCGGCTGGCGGCTGCATTTTAATGCGCCGCGACACCCTGCTGGCACTCGGCGGCTTTGCGGCGCTGCGCGATGCGGTGATCGACGACTGCACGCTGGCGCGCCGGGTGAAAAGCGCGGGTGGCCGCACGTGGCTCGGACTGTCGCGCGATGTGTTCGCCGCCCGCCCCTACCCCTCGCTCGCCAGTATCTGGAACATGGTGGCGCGCACCGCCTTCGCCGAATTACGCTACTCCACGCTGCTGCTGTTGCTGTGCACCGCGCTGCTCGTGGTGCTTTTTGTGGTCCCCGTGATTGGCTTGACCAGCCCCGATTACGCGACGCGGGGGCTGTGCGTGGCGGCCATGGCAGCGATGGTCCGCAGCTACCTACCGGTCTTGCGTTACTATGAGCAGCCCAAGCTCTGGGCACTCACGCTACCGCTCGCGGCGGCGCTGTATTTGGCGATGACCTGGACCTCGGCCCTGCGGTATTTTCGCGGCGAGCGCTCGCGCTGGAAGAATCGAACCTATCAACGCTAGCTGAAGCTAGGTGAGGACGAATTCATGTGCAAATCTCTGCTGACCTGCCTGCTCCTGACGCTGGCTGCACCTTGGGTTACGGCAGCCGACGGCGCCACGGCGGTAGTAGAGAAACTCCACGCGGCCTTACTGAGCACCATGAAAGACGCCACCACACTGGGCTACCAAGGCCGCCTGCAGCGCCTGACGCCCGTTATTGCAGAATGTTTCGACTTCAACACCATCGCGCGCGCCGTCACAGGTCCGCACTGGAAGGGGCTGACCGCCGAGAAGCGCGAACAATTCATAGCGACTTTCGAACAACTCAGCGTGGCGACCTACGCCGAGAATTTTTCAGGTTACTCTGGCGAGACCTTTGAGACCGTGGCACAAGAAGACGTTCGTGGCGCGACCGTGGTTAAGACCGTCATCATCGTCAAGGACGGCAGACGGGTTTCACTCAATTACGTTGTAACCCATTCCGCAGAGCGGTGGGGCATCGTGAATGTCATCGCGCAGGGGGTTTCCGATCTCGCCCTGAAACGCACCGAATACGAGGCCGTGATTTCGGCCCAAGGCATCGATGCACTTATTGCGAAACTTGACGCTAAAGTTGCATCATACGCCGCGTCCGGGAAGTAGCGGCAGTGTCCAAAGAAGACGCGGCGCACGGAAGCTCACTCAAAGTGCGGAATAAAATAATGTCAAAACAGCTTGTCGTGCGCGGTCTCTTTACGCTTCTTTTAGCGATTTTGGTCAGCGCCTGTACGACCACTCCCACCAAAGGGCCAAACGACCCATGGGAGACGCAGAACCGTAAGTTCTACAACTTCAACGACAGCTTAGACCGGAAATTTTTCACCCCCGTCGCCAAAGGTTATGTCGCGATCACCCCCAAACCCGTGCGGGCCGGCGTGACCAACGTGTTCGAGAACGTGGGCTACCTCAACGTCATCGCCAACGACTTACTGCAGGGCAAGCTCGCGACCTTCGCCTCCGATTGCGGCCGTTTCATCGTCAATAGCTCGATTGGTCTGGGCGGTCTGTTCGATCCCGCGACCAGCCTTGGGATGCCGGCACACGAGGAAGATTTCGGCCAGACGCTGGGCAAATGGGGCGCCGGCGAGGGCCGCTATTTGGTGCTGCCGCTGATGGGCCCCAGTTCGTTTCGCGATTTGCCCGATATTGCGACCGCCATGGCGCTGAACCCACTGACCTACCTGAACGCGGTGGTCACCGTGCCACTGGGTATCCTGAACTTGATTAACGTCCGGGCTAACCTGCTCGAAGCCACCAACATCCGTGACCAAGCGGCGCTAGACCCCTACACCTTCGTGCGCGAAGCCTACCGTCAAATGCGGGAATACAAGATTTACGATGGCAATCCGCCCAGTGAGAGCATCGACGACTACCTCGATGACGCGGACGACGAAGAGGCGTCTAGTCACCCGGAAGTGCGAGGCAGCGCCACCGCCGCAGCCACCGCCGCAGCCACCGCCGCCGCCGCAGCCGCCCCAGCCGCCGCCGCAGCCGCCCCAGCCGCCGCCCCAGCCGCCGCCGCCGCCCCAGCCGCCACCGCCGCCCCAGCGGCCCCGGCCACCCCGGCCGCCGAGCCCGCGGTGTTGAAAGTCTACTGAGCTGCGGGCGTGGCGCACGGCCCGCCGACCCCGCCGCGGCTCAGGCGGCGAGGCAGGCGGCTTAGCCTACCGTGCTGACCTACGCCGGCGGCGCGAGCTCAGGCGCCGCCGCTGCCGCGTCCAGAATCTCTAACCAATGGCGCACCGGCTGACGCGCCGCGCCCTCCAGATGCAGCATGCAGCCGATGTTGGCGGTGGCGATCACGGCGGGTGAATCGGCGCTCAGGGCGCTGAGTTTGCGCGCCCGCAACTCCCTGCTAAGCGCGGGCTGTAACATTGAATAGGCGCCGGCCGAGCCACAGCACAAATGGGCGTCAGCCACCGCGCAGAGTTTTGCGCCAGCGGCCACGAGCAACGCCTCAATACGGCCAGCGCCACCCAATCCATGTTGCAACGAACACGGTGCTTGCACCGCCACGCGGTCGTTGACCTGCAAACCCATCGCGACAACATCTCCGGGCAGCAAAACCTGGCTCGCGTCGCGAACCTGCGCTGCCACCACGCGGGCGCGCTCGGCGTAAGCCGGATCGTCGCGCAAAATTTCCGCGTAATCCTGCAGGAAAGTCGTACAGCCGGTGGCCGTACTGAAAATGCCTTCCGCACCACGTGCAATTTCGGGCCACCACGCATCGATATTGCGCCGGGCATGGCTTCGTGCTTCTTCGTGCGCGCCTAAATGATAGGCCAGGGCCCCACAGCAACCGCGCCCCGGCACGCGCACTAAAGACTGCCCGCGGCGGTCGAGCAGGCGCGCCGCAGCGGCGTTAATGGAGGGGCGAGCCACTGCCTGTACACAGCCGTCCAGCGCCAGCCAGCGCCGTGCGTGGCGTGCCGGTGGCCAACTGCCCGCCGCGCGGGCACGCGGCACGAGCTGGCCCAACACCGCCGGCAGCATGGGCCGCAAGCGCTGGGCCAGGCCTAACAACAACCCCAAGGCGCGGGACGGCACGCCCCGCCGGATCAGCCAGCGATACAGTTTTGCGAGCCGCGCGCGCGGCACCGCAGCTTCAAGCCTAGGTCGCACCAGATCGAGCAGCCGCCCGTAGCGCACGCCAGACGGACAGGTGGTCTCGCAGGCGCGGCAGGTCAGACAACGGTCGACGTGTCGCTGCGTTTCCGGCCCGGTGTCGGCCCCTTCCAGCAGCGATTTAATGAGATAGATGCGGCCTCTGGGCCCATCGCGTTCATCGCCCAACAGCTGGTAAGTCGGGCAGGTTGCGTTACACAGGCCACAGTGCACGCAGGCACGCAGGATGCTTGCCACCTCGGTGCCGTCGGGCTCGCGCAGTAGGGCGGGCGGCAGGCGTGCGCGCATGATCAGTCGTCCTGTGGTGAGAGTTCTGGGTTGAACAGCTGATGCGGGTCAAAGCTGCGGCGAACTCTGGCCTGAAGCGCGCGCTGGACCTGGCTAAGCCCGCCGCTGCGCAGGCCGTAAGCTGCATCGAACGGGCTGGCATACCCACCAGCCGCAACGGCGCACGCCATCACTGCGGCCGGGCTGACGTCGGTTTTTAGCCAGCGCTGAGCACCGCCCCAATCCCATAGCCAGCTGCCGGGCAAGCCCAGTGCAGGGGCATTAGGCGGCAGCACCAAACGCCACAGCGCCCGTGGGTCGGCGAAAAAAGGCAGCGCCCAATCGCGTAGCTGGCGCCAAAAATCTGCCGTCTCCTCCACCGCCACCCTCGGCAGCGCCGCGGCAGCGGCTTCGACCGCCGCGGGCGAGCCGGCCCAACGGACGTGGAGGTGCGCACCGTCGTAGCACAGCCCGCTTAACGGCAAGAAACGGCCGCCGGCTTCGCGCATCCACGCCCGCGCATCCTCTAGCGACAGCGACCAGCGCAGGCAGCGTTCTGCCGCTGGCGCCGGCACGACCCGCACGGCGATTTCCATCAGCGGCCCTAAGACCCCCCAGGCGCCGGTGACCAGACGCGAGACATCGTAGCCGGCGACGTTCTTCATGACCCGCCCGCCGAACTGCAGCAACTCGCCCTGCGAATTCATCAACCTGACCCCTAGCACGTGGTCACGCACCGCCGCCGTATAGGGTCGGGCCGGGCCCGCCAGCCCCGCACTGACGACCCCGCCCAGCGTGGCGGCCGAACTCCTGCGTGGGGGCTCGAACGCGAAGCGCTGGCCGTGCTCCGCCAGCCGGGTCTCAAGCTCGCACAAAGGGGTGCCGGCGCGCGCCACGACCACCAATTCCGAGGGCTCGTAGGCGACGACGCCCGCGTAGGCGGCGAGTTCCAGCACCACCGGCCCCACTGGTGGCCGCAGAAAGCTGTGGGTGCCCCCGCCCCGCAGCGACACGGGCTGACCTTGCGCGTTCGCCGTGGCCAACTGCGCGCGGATGTCGTGGAGCGCAGCGTCCGCAACCAGGCTTTGGGCGTCGACCATCTACCCCCCCGGGCCCAACATCTGTGCCGCAGTCGCCCGCGTGGCGGCGCGCTTAGAGACCGCGCGCAATGTTCGGCGTCGGCGATTTCACATCGCCATTTTGGGCGCGCTGACGCAGTCCATGGTCCATTAAAACCAGCGCCAGCATGGCCTCGGCGATAGGGATGGCCCGAATCCCCACGCAGGGATCGTGCCGCCCGAGGGTTTGGATGGTCGTGGCAGCGCCGCTGGTGTCGATAGTCTCCCCGCTCAGCCGAATGCTGGAAGTAGGTTTCAGCGCCAAGCTGACCCAGAGATTTTGCCCCGTAGAAATGCCGCCCAAAATCCCGCCCGCGTGATTGCTGGCAAAACCCTGCGGCGACATTTCGTCGCGATGCTCCGTGCCGCGTTGCGTGACCACCGCGAAACCATCGCCAATCTCCACGCCTTTCACGGCATTCAGGCCCATCATGGCCTTGGCAATGTCCGCGTCCAGGCGATCGAACACCGGTTCGCCCCACCCCGGGGGCACGTGGCGGGCGATGACGTTAACGCGCGCGCCTACCGAATTGCCGCTTTTACGCAGCGCATCCATGAAGGCCTCAAGTTCGGGCACTCGCCCGGGTTCTGCACAAAAAAATGGATTGTGCTCCACGGCGTCGAGATCCTCGCAGGCGAGCGCGATGGGACCTAGCTGGGCAAGCCAGCCGCGAATGGCGATGCCGTAGCGTTCAAAGAGGTATTTTTTGGCGATCCCCGCCGCTGCCACGCGCACACAGGTCTCGCGCGCCGACGCGCGTCCACCGCCCCGGTAATCACGCAGGCCGTACTTGTGCTGATAGGCGTAATCGGCGTGACCCGGCCGAAATTTATCCTTGATGGCCCCGTAATCTTTCGATTTTTGATCGGTGTTCTCGATCAACAGGCCGATGGGCGTGCCGGTGGTGACGCCCTCGAAAACGCCCGACAGGATCCGCACCTCGTCCGCTTCTCGGCGCTGCGTGGTGTGGCGGGACTGGCCGGGCTTGCGCCGGTCCAAATCGTGCTGCAGATCGGCCGCGCACAGCGCCATGCCTGGGGGGCAACCGTCCACGATGCCCACATAACCGGGACCATGGCTCTCCCCCGCACTGGTGACGGTGAACAGCGTACCAAAAGTGTTTCCAGACATGGGGGCTAGTCTAGCAACTGACGCGCGGTCGTGGCGCCCCGCGTACGCGGCAGTTCGCGGGCGGCCAGCACCGAAATACCCTCGCCGCCGTGGGCCAGCGCGACCCAAGTGAAGGGCCAAGCGGGGAAGGCCTCGGCCAGCGCCGCCGACGTGGCGCCGGTATCCATCACCAACCAGCCCGTGGGGGCCAAGTAGGTGTGCACCGCCCCCAACAGGCGGCGCAGCACCAGCAAACCATCGGGCCCCGCAACGAGGCCCAGCGCCGGTTCGTGTCGGTATTCCGCCGGCAACGCGTCGAACTCGGCCTGCGGCACATAGGGCGGATTGGCCAGAATCAGGTCGTAGGGTTCCGCGGGCGCCGGGAAAATATCGGTCAAATGAAAATGAACCCGGTCGGCCACGCCCAAGCGGGCCGCATTCGCGCGCGCTACCTCCAGCGCCGCCGGTGAAATATCGGTGGCGTCCACTCGCACCCACGGGAACGCGAGCGCCGTGGCGATGGCGATACAGCCGCTACCGGTGGCGATATCGAGCACGCGCCGGACTTGGCTAATGGCCAACCACGGCGCGAAGCGGGTGTTGATAAGTTCGCCAATGGGCGAGCGCGGCACCAGCACCCGCTCGTCGACCAGGAACTCGTGCCCGCAAAACCACATCCGGCCGGTCAGGTAGGCGGCCGGCCGCTGTTGGCTGATGCGCGCCTTGACCAAGGCTTCCACGGCCGCCATCTGACACGAACTCAACGGTTGCTCGAGCGCGGCATCGCTCGTATCAAAAGCCAAACCCAGCGCGTGGAAAACCAGAAAAACCGCCTCGTCACGCGCGTTATCCGTGCCGTGACCGTAGGTCAAGCGCGCGCGCCTGAAGCGCCGCTCGGCGTTCAAGACCAAACGCCGAGCACAGGCAACTCGCGGCGGCACGCTCAATAACCTCGCAGGCGGCGCCGGCGTGGCGCCGCCTCAGGCCACCACGTCGGTAAGGAAAGTATTGAGCCGACGCACGAAGGCGGCCGGGTCATCTAGCCTGCCGCCTTCCACCAGCACCGCCTGCTCAAAGAGCATTTGGGCCAGATCCGCAAAACGCTGCTCGCCTTCTTCAGTCGCCAGTCGGATGAGCAGAGGATGCCGCTCGTTCACTTCCAGAATGCGCCGCGCCGGCGGCACTTCCTGACCGGCCGCCCGCAGAATGCGCTGGAGGTTCACACTCATGTCGTAGTCATCGCCCACCAGGCAAGCCGGCGAATCGGTTAACCGCGTCGAGGGTCGGACCGCGCTCACTTTGCCCTCCAGGGCCTGTTTGAGCTTGGCGATGAGCGCCGAGTCTTCGACCTCGGCCGCGGGGGTTGCGGGCTCTTCATCCCCCGGCAGTTCCAGCTTGCCCTGCATCACCGAGCGCAGCGGCTTGCCGTCGAATTCCGTGAGTTGCTGGACCACCCATTCATCGACCGGCTCGCACAACAACAGCACTTCGATACCACGCGCCCGGAAGACTTCCAGATGCGGACTGGATTTAGCCGTTGCGTGGGTCTCGGCGGTCAGGAAATAAATCGCTTTCTGGCCCTCTTTCATGCGCGCAACATAGGCTTCCAGCGCGGTCGTCGGCTCCGCCTGGTCGGTCTGCGTGCTGGCAAAGCGCAGCAGCTTGGCCACCCGCTCGCGGTTGCCGGCGTCTTCGATGATGCCTTCCTTGAGCACCCGCCCAAAAGGCTGCCAGAACTTGGCGTAGTCGTCGCCCTCGGCCAGTGTTTCGATGAGTCCCAGAATTTTCTTCACCGACGCGCCACGAATGGTGTCGATGGCCTTGTTCCGCTGCAGCAGTTCACGCGAAACATTGAGCGGCAGGTCGCGGGTATCCACGACGCCGCGCACAAACCGCAGATAACGGGGTAGCAATTGCTCGGCATCATCCATGATGAAAACGCGTTGCACGTACAGCTTGATGCCACGCTGAGCCTCGCGATCGAAAAGATCGAAAGGTGCTCGCGCGGGGATGAAAAACAGCGTGGTGTATTCAAGTTTGCCTTCCGATTTCGTATGCACCCAGGTCATGGGATCCTCGAAATCGTGCGCAATATGCTTATAAAACGACTGGTAGTCGGCGTCTGGGATGTCCTGCTTGCTGCGTACCCACAGCGCTGTGGCGCTGTTGACCGTCTCACGCGCGGGGGGGGTCTCCTCGCCGTCGCGCGGGGGCGCGATGGCCGGCATCGCGATGGGGACGGCGATGTGGTCGGAGTATTTTTTGACCAGCGCACGCAGGCGGTAGGCGTCAGCAAATTCTTGGGCGTCTTCCTTTAGATGGAGAATGACTTCGGTCCCGCGGCGGCTGCGCAGGCACGCTTCTACCGTGAACTCGCCGCGGCCATCGGACTCCCAGCGCACGCCGGTGTCGGGCGCACTGCCCGCCCGGCGCGACAGGACGGTCACGTTGTCCGCCACGATGAACGCCGCATAGAAACCCACGCCGAACTGGCCGATGAGCTGTGAGTCTTGGCGGGCGTCACCGCTCAGGCCACCAAAAAATTCTTTCGTGCCGGACTTGGCGATGGTCCCCAACTGCGCGATGACGTCCTCGCGGGTCATCCCGATACCGGTATCGCGCAGGGTGACGGTGCGGGCTTCGCGGTCGAAATCGACTTCAATCCCGGCGGCCGCGTCGCCCTCGTATAGCGCCTCGTCAGACAGCGCCGAGAAGCGCAGTTTCTCGATGGCGTCGGAGGCATTGGAAATGAGCTCCCGGAGAAAAATCTCGCGGTTGCTGTAGAGAGAATTAATCACGAGGTCCAGAAGCTGGTTAACTTCAGACTGGAACCCCAGGGTTTCTTTGGGTGCGGTAGTGGTCATAAGCAATGGGTCCGATTGTTACTGGATTCGACCGTCTCACATGGGGCTGGGCGGCCACGAATTCAAGGTGGCGAGCACGCTGGCGGCGACGGTCGGGGCTGCTATATTGCCAGTCTTAGCGTCTGTCTACTGCATTCAAGTGTTGAGAAGTCATGCCCGGTCCTGAATTTCGCCACGTTCTTCGTGCACTCGCCGGCGGGTGGCTGCTGGCCGTCATGCTGGCCGTCATGCTGGCGGCGTGCACGCAGACACCCACCACACCCGCCCCGCCGCCAGCCACAGCGCCGGCGCGCGACCCCGCTAGCGTGCTGCTGGAGGCCGCAACCGCCTACCGCACCGAACAATGGGACGCCGCCGAGGAGCGCTACCTCGCGCTCGTGCGCCAAGACCCCGGCAATGGCCCACTGTGGTTCAAACTTGGCAACGTCTATTTTCGCAGTGGTCGTCTGGACTCAGCCGCAGCGGCCTACGCAGAATGCGTCAAACACGCCCCGGACCTCACCAAAGCCTGGTACAACCTTGGCATCGTGAGGCGTCAGGCGTCTGAAAGCGCGGCCGAAGCCGCGCGGGTCGCGGGGCCGGCTGACGCCGACGCCGCCCAACGGGCGAGCGCCCTGCGCACCGACATCGACGCACTGCTGGCGCCCACGCGCTGAAAAGCTGTGCGCGATCCCACCACCCATACCCCCGTCATGGCCCAGTATCTGGGCATTAAAGCCCAGTATCCCGACCGTTTGCTGTTTTATCGCATGGGCGATTTTTATGAACTCTTCTTCGAAGACGCCCAACGCGC
>SHZJ01000008.1 GCA_009692365.1 Gammaproteobacteria bacterium | reverse complement strand
CCGCACCATCAAAGCTTGTCATCCTGCCGCGATGATCCGGCTGTTATTATCCCGCCAGCATGGCCGGTGCTTGGTGACTGGCGACAACTCAACGTGTGCAGAAAAATTCCATGAAAAAAGCCCTGATTACCGGCATCACCGGCCAAGACGGCTCGTACCTGGCCGAGCTCCTGTTAGAAAAAGGCTATGAGGTGCACGGCATCAAGCGTCGCGCGTCTTCGCTCAACACCCAGCGCATAGACCACATTTACGAAGACCCGCACACCGAAAGCCAGCGCCTGGTGCTGCACTACGGAGATTTGACCGACAGCTCAAACCTCACGCGCATCCTGCAGCAGGTGCAGCCAGACGAGGTGTACAACCTCGGCGCGCAAAGCCATGTGGCGGTGAGCTTTGAGGCGCCCGAGTACACCGCCGAGGTGGATGCCATGGGCACCCTGCGGTTGCTGGAGGCCATCCGGCTGCTGGGGCTGGAGCGTAAAACGCGTTTCTATCAGGCGAGCACCTCGGAGCTCTACGGCTTGGTGCAGGAAACCCCCCAGCGCGAGACCACGCCGTTTTATCCGCGCAGCCCCTACGCGGTGGCCAAGCTGTTTGCTTACTGGACCACCGTGAACTATCGCGAGGCCTACGGCATGTACGCCTGCAATGGCATTTTGTTCAATCACGAAAGCCCGCGCCGGGGCGAGACTTTTGTCACTCGCAAAATTACCCGCGGCCTGGCCAATATTGCCCAAGGGCTGGATACCTGCCTGTTTATGGGCAATTTGGACGCGCTGCGCGACTGGGGCCACGCCAAAGACTATGTCCGTATGCAGTGGATGATGTTGCAGCAGGCGGCGCCGGAAGACTTTGTCATCGCCACCGGCAAGCAGTATTCGGTGCGCGAGTTCATCCACTGGAGTGCGGCGGCGTTGGGCGTCACGCTGCGTTTTACGGGGCAGGGCGTGCACGAGAAAGCCGTGGTGGCGGCGATTGTCGGCCCGCACGCGCCGGCGCTGCAGCTAGGCCAGCGCGTGGTGGCGGTGGACCCCCGCTACTTCCGGCCCACCGAAGTCGAAACCCTCTTGGGCGATCCCACCAAAGCTAAAGAGAAATTAGGTTGGGAACCCGCCATCACGGCGCAGGAAATGTGTGTCGAAATGGTCGCCGAGGATTTAGCCGCGGCCCAGCGTTTGGCGCTGCTGCGCGCGCATGGTCACCACCTCGCGGTGCCGCGAGAAACGAACTAAAAGAGGCGCGGGCGATGGATAAAACCTTGCCAATTTTTGTTGCTGGTCACCGCGGCATGGTGGGTGCAGCCATCGTGCGGCGGCTGCAGGCACTGGGTTACCGTAATTTAATGACCGCTGGGCGGGCGCAGCTCGACCTCACCGACCAAGCGGGCGTGCGGGCTTTTTTGGTCCAACATCAATGCTCGCAGGTGGTATTGGCCGCCGCCAAAGTGGGCGGTATTCACGCCAACAACAGTTATCCGGCCGACTTCATTTACGAGAATCTGATGATCCAGGCCAATGTCATCGCCGCCGCGCACGCCACGGGCGTCGAACGATTGTTGTTTCTGGGATCCTCGTGCATTTATCCACGACTAGCACCGCAACCCATGCGTGAAGACGCGCTGCTCAGCGGGCCACTGGAACCTACCAACGAGCCTTATGCGGTCGCCAAGATTGCCGGCATCAAACTTTGCGAAAGCTATAACCGTCAGCACGGGCGGGACTATCGCAGCGTTATGCCCACCAATTTATACGGGCCGGGCGATAACTATCATCCCGAAAATTCGCATGTCATTCCGGCGCTGCTGCGGCGGTTTCGGCTGGCGGTGGCGGCGGGTGCACCTGAGGTCGTGATCTGGGGCAGCGGTGCGCCACGGCGCGAGTTTCTGCACGTCGACGACATGGCCGCCGCTAGCGTCCACGTGCTGGAGCTCCCGGCGGAGGTTTACCGCGCGCATACCACCCCGCTGTGCTCGCACATCAATGTGGGCACCGGGGTGGACTGCACCATCGCCGAGCTCGCACAAACGGTCGCCCGGGTCACCGGGTTTACCGGTAATTTAGTGTTTGATGCCAGCAAGCCCGACGGCGCGCCGCGTAAATTATTGGCAGTGTCGCGGCTGCAGACGCTGGGTTGGCAGGCTGCCATCTCGCTAGCCGATGGCCTGCGCGATACCTATGCCGCCTACCTCGCCGCCCACCCCCAAGCGTAACCTGCGGGCAAGCGGTGGCCGGGCTAGGGCTGAGAGCGGCCGGGGCACTTAGTGCCGGGTGGGGGTGGGGGCCGCTGCCGGGGCGCGCTTAGGCGCGCGCTGGCTGGTGGGGCTGGCGTGGTGCAAGGTCATTTTCCAGCCTTGTGGCGTGCGGCAATAGACATTGGTCGCCAATACCGGCGCGTAGGCAACGCCGCTACCCGTCGGGGCAATGAGTTCGTAGCCGGTGAAAACCACGGTCTCCGCGCGCACCACGGCACAGACTCCCTCAAACTCAATCCGGCCGGCCCCGCCGCCGCTCAAGATGGCGGACCAACTGCGTTCAATCTCTGGCCATCCGCACAGCGCGTTGCCGGCGGGGTGGATGCACACCACGCTCGCCTCGTGCAGCCACACGGCGGCCATGGCGGCAAAATCGCCGCGTTCGAAGGCGGCATAGAAACCCTGCTGGGCGTCCTCGGCGGTGACAAATAGCGGGGTGCTCACGGGTATTCCCGGGCCTCGTGTTATGGCGCTGGGCTGCTGCTTGCAGCGGCCGCACCGACCGCCGGCGCTTTTTGCAGCCCATAACCTGCCGCACTCAGCAAGGCCTGCAGGCCCGCCTTGTTATAGCCGGTGACCACTTTTTTGCCGACCGCCGTAGTGGGTACAGTGACGCCGCCGGAGAGGGCTTTGAGGGCCGCCTGAGCCACCGGATCGGTGTCCACGTTTTGTTCGGTAAACGGGATCTCCAGCGTCACCAGATGGTGGCGCATCAGGTCGCAGGCATCGCAGGCGGGGACCGTGAAAATAACGACCGGTGACGCCCGCAGCAGGGCGGCCCGCGCCGCGCTAGGGTTGCTGCCGCCGCCCGCCAGTTTTTGCTCGCCGGTTTGGCGGTCGCTGGGTGGGCAGTGGTCACGGTAGGTCACTGAGCCATCAGCGGCCTCGCAGCGTACAACGGTAAGGGCGTGGCAGACCGGCGCGCTGCCGGCAACACAGGCGACGATGGCAAAAGCTTGGATGGCGAAGCGCACCGGCAGACTCCTCAGGCTAGACACGTTGCGGCCGAGTATAGCACCGGGCTTTGCAGGTCCCCGTTTGGGGTGTTCAGCGCGTCAGACGCCGCCTATACTGTCGCCCTCGCTGGGGGCTGGTCGGGCGTCAGACAGCCTCCCGTGAGCGGTGCAGCGAACCACGCCAAGGTGGTCAGCAAGCTGAGAAGACGGGCAACATCGCGAAAGTGGCGGAATCGGTAGACGCGCTGGTTTTAGGTACCAGTGGGGCGACCCGTGAGAGTTCGAGTCTCTCCTTTCGCACCAAGACGCTGCCATCTTCAACGCCCCGCGCACCGCGTCAGGCTCCCTCCCACCCTCGAAATTACTACGCAGACGGTGCAATGCAGGTATCTATAGAAAATTCTGGCACGCTCGAGCGCCGCATGAAGGTCGCAATCCCGGAGCAGCAAATCGATGCTTTGGTGCGACAAAAATTAGCGGAACTGGTGCGCACCGTCCGGCTGAACGGTTTCCGTCCCGGGCGGGCACCGCTGCAGGTCGTGGAGCGCCAGTACGGCGCACGGGTCCGGGGGGACGTGCTGGGCGACATGCTCCGGTCCTCATTCGGCGAGGCCTTGCAGTCGCATCAATTGCGCCCGGTGGCCGACCCGGTCTTTGACCTCGTGAGCGCAGAAGTCGGCACCGGCTTGGCCTATACGGCGACCTTTGAGGTCTATCCCGAGGTGCACCTCAAACCGATCGAGGAACTGGTGTTCACACAGGCCTCGTGCGAAATCGGTGAGACCGACATCGACACCATGCTAGAAGTCCTGCGCAAACAGCACGCCAGTTGGCAGGAAGTCCTGCGACCCGCGCAAAACGGCGACCAAGTGGTGCTCGACTTCGCGGGCACCGTGGAGGGCGTTGCGCTGGAGCGTGGCAGCGCCACCGATCACGAAATGGAGCTGGGTTCGGCCAATATGATCGACGGCTTTGAGGAGGGCTTGCTCGGCGCCGTGGCGGGCGAGGCTCGCACGCTGGACCTGCACTTCCCAGCACCCTACCAACGCGAAGACCTGGCCGGTAAGCCGGTGCACTTTGACGTCACTGTTAAAAAAGTGGCACACAAAGTGCTTCCAGAATTGGATGACGAACTCTTTAAGAAATTTGGCATCCAAGAAGGCGGGCTGGAAGCTTTCCGGCGCGAAGTCAGCGAGAACATGCAACGTGAGCGCACTCGGGCCCTGCAGCGGCGGTTCAACCGGCATGTGCTGGACCAACTCTCGAACGCCAATGAACTGGCGCTGCCGCAAGCATTGGTGGCGGCAGAAGCGCAAAGAATGCACGACGAAAGTCGCCGTAACCTCGCGATGCGGGGCGCGGATCCCGACCGCATGGGCCATCCGGGTCCAGAATTTTTCACCGCGCAGGCCCAGGGGCGGGTGAAGGTTGGCCTCATCATGGCCGAAGTCATCCGCACTTCCGGGGCCAGCGCGCCACCGGCGAAAGTTCGCCAGACGGTCGAGAGCATGGCCAGTACCTATGAAGATCCAGAGGCGATGTTGCGGTGGTATTACGCCGACCCCAAGCGGCTGCAGGAAATTGAAGCGGTGTGCCGAGAGGAAGAAGCGGTCAACTGGTTGGCAGCGCGGGCTCAAATTTCGCCCGCGACCATTTCATTTGACGACCTTATGAATCCGGGGCAGACTCAAACTCAGGAAAAAAGCCAGATTTCGTCCGGCTAAAACGCGGTTGCAGTAAATGAATAATCAAGACATACGGGCACTTAACTTAGTTCCCATGGTGGTTGAACAGTCCGCTCGGGGCGAGCGGGCCTACGATATTTATTCCCGCCTGCTGAAAGAACGCGTGATCTTTCTAGTGGGGCCCGTAGACGACCACGTGGCCAACGTTATTGTGGCGCAGTTCTTGTTTCTGGAATCCGAAAACCCCGATAAAGATATTCATTTGTATATCAATTCGCCCGGTGGCTCGGTCACGGCCGGCATGGCCGTGTACGACACCATGCAGTTCATCAAGCCCGCCGTGAGCACGCTGTGCATCGGGCAGGCCGCCAGCATGGGTGCGTTGCTGTTGTGTGCGGGGGCTGCCGGCAAGCGTTTTTGTTTGCCCAATTCACGCGTGATGATCCACCAGCCCCTGGGTGGTTTCTCGGGCCAGGCCAGCGATTTTGACATCCACGCCCGCGAAATTCTCAAAATGCGTGACCGTCTTAACGAAATCCTCGCCCGTCACAGCGGGCAGAGCGTGGAGAAAATCGCGGCCGATACCGACCGCGATAATTTCATGGGGGCGGAGGAAGCCAAAACCTACGGCATCATCGACGCCGTGCTGACGGCCCGTGAGTCGGTCAAAACAGCGGGGAAAATGCCTTGAGCCCGCAGTTAGTCACGCCCGCGCAGGCCGGTTCAGTCAATGATTACGTGGTGAGGAATCGCCCATGAGCGATGGTAAGAATTCAAAGGGCAACGACAGCGACCGCTTGCTGTATTGCTCATTCTGCGGCAAGAGCCAGCACGAAGTTCGCAAGCTAATTGCTGGGCCTTCGGTATTTATTTGCGACGAATGCGTGGAATTGTGCAACGACATCATTCGCGAGGAAATTCAGGATAAATCCACCGGCACGGGCGGCAGCAAATTGCCGGTGCCGCACGAAATCCGGGATATTCTTGACGAATACGTCATCGGTCAGGCGCAGGCCAAAAAAATTCTCGCGGTGGCGGTCTATAACCACTACAAGCGACTGGAATCGCGCGTGAAGCAGGGCGAAGTGGAACTGGCCAAGAGCAACGTATTGCTCATCGGGCCTACCGGCAGCGGCAAAACCCTGCTGGCCGAAACCCTCGCCCGGCTGCTCAACGTGCCGTTCACCATCGCGGATGCCACCACCCTGACCGAGGCAGGCTACGTGGGTGAGGACGTCGAGAACATCATCCAGAAGCTGCTGCAGAAATGCGATTACGACGTGGAGAAAGCCCAAACCGGCATCGTCTACATCGATGAAATCGACAAAATTTCGCGCAAGAGCGACAACCCCTCGATCACCCGCGATGTGTCCGGCGAGGGTGTGCAGCAGGCGCTGCTAAAACTCATCGAGGGCACGATCGCCTCGGTGCCGCCCCAAGGTGGCCGTAAGCACCCGCAGCAGGAATTTCTGCAGGTGGATACCTCCAATATCCTGTTTATCTGCGGCGGCGCGTTTTCCGGCCTGGAAAAAATCATCCGCGACCGCTCCGAAAAAGGCGGGATCGGGTTCTCCGCGGAAGTGAAAAGCAAAGACGACCGTAAAACGACGGGCGAAATGCTCCACCAAGTAGAACCCGAAGACCTGATCCGCTACGGCCTGATCCCAGAATTTGTCGGCCGGTTGCCGGTTTTCGCGGTCCTCAATGAACTCCACGAAGACCAACTCGTGCAAATCCTCACGGAACCACGCAACGCGTTGACCAAGCAGTACGGCAAACTGTTCGAGATGGAAGGCTGCGTGTTGGAATTCCGTGAAGACGCGCTGCGGGCCGTGGCCCGTAAAGCGGTCGACCGCAAAACCGGTGCCCGCGGCCTGCGCTCGATCCTAGAGGGCAATCTACTCGATACCATGTACGATCTGCCGTCGCTTAAGAACGTCACCAAGGTGGTAGTGGATGAGTCAGCGATTAACGGCGAGTCCGTGCCCCTAGTGATCTACGGAGGCGGAGACATTGCCAAGGCCGCCTCGGAATAGCTGGCCGCCACGTTGGTTTTCCCCATAGTCTGTCGCTTAGACCCGCCCTCCGGCGGCTCTAGGTACCCGTTGTCCCAGAGCGCCTGCCCGCTGCCCCGGTCATCTGAACCGGGGCTGGCGCGTCCGCAGGTCTCTAGCCAGGAGTCCATCACATGAGCGCTGATGAAACCGTCCTCCCCGTGCTGCCACTACGGGACGTCGTGGTGTACCCGCACATGGTGATTCCGCTGTTCGTCGGTCGCGATAAATCCGTCAAGGCGCTAGAGCGCGCGATGGACGAGACCAAGCAAATTCTGCTGGTGGCCCAAAAAAGCGCGGCGGACGATAACCCCAAGCCCGAAGATATCCACGAGATTGGTACGGTCTCCAATATTCTGCAGTTGCTCCGACTGCCCGACGGCACCATCAAGGTGCTGGTCGAAGGCGTCCAGCGGGCGCGGGTTTTGCGCTTTGACGATGTGGGGCACCTGTATGCCGCCGCCATCGAACTGTTGGAACCCCAGCCCGTAGACGAGCGCGAGGCCGAAATCCTGACCCGCTCGGTGATGAGCCAATTTGACAGCTACGTCAAGCTGAATAAAAAAGTGCCGCCCGAAATCATCTCCTCGCTGTCCAGCATCGACGATCCTTCCCGACTGGCCGACACCATCGCCGCGCACATGTCGATCAAGATCGAGGACAAACAGAAAATTCTGGAACTCACCGATTTGCGCGCGCGACTCGACCACCTCATTGCGCTGCTGGAGAATGAAATCGACCTCCTGCAGGTAGAGAAGCGTCTGCGGGGCCGGGTTAAAAAGCAGATGGAGAAAAGCCAGCGCGAGTACTACTTGAATGAGCAGATGAAAGCCATTCAAAACGAACTGGGTGAGACCGAAGAAGGTGTCAACGAGTTCGACGAAATTGCCAAGCGCATCAAACAGGCCGGCATGCACAAGGAAGCGCGCAAGAGGGCCAACGCTGAACTCAAGAAATTGCGCATGATGTCCCCGATGTCAGCAGAAGCCACCGTGGTCCGGAACTACATCGACTGGATGTTGAACGTGCCGTGGAAAACCCGCACCAAAATCAGCACCGACCTCAATATCGCCGAAGGCGTGTTGGATGCCGACCACTTTGGGCTGGAGAAAGTCAAAGAACGGATCCTCGAATATCTGGCGGTTCAGCAGCGCGTCAAGAAAATGAAAGGCCCGATCTTGTGCCTAGTGGGGCCTCCCGGCGTCGGTAAAACTTCTCTGGGTCGCTCTGTCGCACGCGCCACTAATCGAAAATTTGTGCGCATGTCGCTGGGTGGGGTGCGCGACGAAGCCGAGATCCGTGGCCACCGGCGGACGTATGTGGGGTCTTTGCCCGGCAAAATTCTGCAAAATCTGGCCAAGATAGGCACTCGAAATCCGCTGTTTCTGCTCGATGAAGTAGACAAAATGGCGATGGATTTCCGCGGCGATCCGGCGGCCGCCCTCTTGGAGGTGTTAGACCCCGAGCAAAATTCCACGTTTAGCGACCACTACCTCGAAGTCGATTACGACCTCTCCGATGTGATGTTCATCACCACTGCCAATAGCCTCAACATTCCGGCACCGTTGCTGGACCGCATGGAGGTTATTCGGCTGGCGGGTTACACCGAGGACGAAAAAATCAGCATTGCGCAGAAATATCTGGTGCCAAAGCAGCTGCTATCCAACGGGCTTAAGCCCAGCGAACTCCAAATCGCCGAGACCGCGCTGCGTGAAATTGTGCGCTATTACACCCGTGAAGCGGGCGTGCGTAATCTCGAGCGAGAAATCGCCAACCTGTGTCGCAAGGTGGTCAAACAGGTGCTCCAGAAGCCCACCGAAAAAAGTATTTCGATCACCGCCAAAACCTTGGAAAAATACCTCGGCGTGAAGCGTTTTCGCTTTGGTCTGGCGGAGCAAGAAGACCGGGTAGGCCAAGTCACCGGGCTGGCCTGGACCGAAGTGGGCGGCGATTTGTTAACGATCGAAGCGGTAGTGGTGCCCGGCAAGGGCAAGGAAACCTACACCGGGCGGTTAGGCGATGTGATGCAAGAAAGCATCAAGGCGGCGCTCACGGTGGTGCGCAGCCGGGCCGCGTCGCTGGGCATCAAGCCCGATTTTTATCGCAACTTGGACGTCCATTTCCACGTGCCGGAAGGCGCGACCCCCAAAGATGGCCCCAGCGCCGGGGTGGGCATGTGTACTGCGCTGGTGTCGGCGCTGACCGGGATCCCGGTGCGCGCCGAGGTGGCCATGACGGGCGAAATCACGCTGCGTGGTGAGGTGCTGCCGATCGGTGGGCTAAAAGAAAAACTGCTCGCGGCATTACGCGGGGGGATAAAAATTGTCGCCATTCCGCACGAGAACGAGCGCGAATTAAAAGAGATTCCGGCTAATATCAAGCAGGGTCTGGAGATTAAGCCGGTGCGTTGGATCGACGAAGTTCTCGCCATTGCCTTGCAACGCGTGCCAGAACCCCTCACGCTACCTTTCGATGAGACGGCAACGGTGGCCGCTGACGAAGGGGCTGCGGATCAGGACGCCATCAGGGCGCATTAAGCAGGCCGCAGCGGCAGGCAGGCCAAAAGGGTTTTTTTTCCAATCACGCTAGAGTCCGGGAACTGAAGTCCCCGGCGAGGAACATCATGAACAAGTCTGATCTCATCGAAGCGGTGGCCGAAACCACAGATATGTCAAAAATTGCCGCCGGCCGGGCGGTGGACGCGCTGATCGACGCGATCGCCAAGGCCTTAAAGGCCGGCGACACCGTGGCGATCGCCGGCTTCGGTAGCTTCAGTGCGAAGCTGCGCGAGGCCCGCGTAGGCCGCAATCCCAAGACCGGAGAAGCCATCAACATCGCTGCGTCGCGAGTGCCCGCATTCAAATCTGGCAAAGGACTGAAGGATCTCTTAAAGTAGCGCCCCTTCGGGTGCTTAGCTCAGTCGGAAGAGCGTCGCCTTTACACGGCGAAGGTCGTGGGTTCGAACCCCTCAGCACCCACCAGAGAAGATTATTGGAGTGGTAGTTCAGTTGGTTAGAATACCGGCCTGTCACGCCGGGGGTCGCGGGTTCGAGCCCCGTCCACTCCGCCAACTTCGCGTCAGCCCGTCGCTGCGTGTCACCGCAGCGACGGACTTACCCAGAACTTTCAGCGCCCATCGCGCCCTTCTAATCGCCTAATCGGCGCGCCAACTCCCCAGAACGCGCGCTCAGCCCTGAGGCCCGACCGCATATGCTGCAAAAGATCAGAGAACGCGCGCAGGGTGCCGTGGCCGCGGCCATCATTTTGCTGCTATGCCTAACCTTTCTCCTCTGGGGCATCGAGTCCTACCTCAACCAAGCCAGAACCGTCGCCGTGGCCGAAGTCAACGGCGACGAAATTGAACTCAGCCAATACGAACAGTCCTTCCAGCGCATGCGCCAGCGTGCGCAGGCCGAGCAGGGCGACGGCTTTAATGCAGAGCTGTGGACCACCGAAGATACCAAGCGCAAAGTCCTCAATGTTTTGGTGGAGGAGCGCTTAGGCGAGCAACTAATGGCCAGCCAGCGCATGCGGATTTCCGACCGGCAACTGGTCGACTTCATCGAACACACCGAGGCCTTCAACGAGGAGGGTAAGTTCTCGGCTGCGCGCTTCAAACAAGTGGCGCAAAGCTTGGGCTACCCCGACAGCGGCTTTGAAGCGCAAATACGCAACGACCTCCTGCTGCAACAGCTACGCTCGGGTGTGGCGCTGTCGGCGTTCGCGTCAAAGAATGAAGCGCTGGCGCTGGCGCAGCTGCTCGATCAAAAACGCGATGTGGGCTTTGCCCTGATAGTCCCGGCCGCGCTGACCACCATCACGCCCACGCCGGCCGAGGTGAGCGCGTATTTCAGCGCGCATGAGGAAGATTTTCGAGTCCCCGAGAAAGTGTCGCTGGAATACCTGGAGCTGAAGCTCGACGACCTCAAAGCCGCCGTCGTGGTGGACGAAGCCGCGCTGGAAGCGTTCTATGAGGCGCATAAGCCGCAGTACACGACCGCTGAGGAGCGGAACGTCGCGCAGGTACTGGTGCAGGTCAAAAAAGATGCGCCGCCGGCGGAAGTCGCTGCCGCCAAGGTTAAAGCGGAGGCGCTCCGCGCGCTCATCGTGGCCGGTCAGCCGATGGCGCAAATTGCGAAAGCGAGTTCAGACGACTTAGGCTCGCGGGCCGACGGCGGGGCCACCGGGTTTTTCCCGCGCGGGGTCATGGCGCCGGAATTCGACGACGCGGCCTTTGCCTTGAACGTTGGTGACCTTAGCCAGCCCATCAAGACCGACTTCGGCTATCACATCATCCAACTCACGGCGGTCCACCCCGGTGGTCCCAGGCCGTTTGCCCTGGCGCGGGCGGACGTAGCGCTTGCCTATCGCGCAGAGCAGGCCGAGACGCTGTTTTTTGAGCGCGCCGAGCAGTTCACCGAGGCGGTCAACGAGCATCCCGATTCCCTCGCGGCGGCGGGTGAGAAGGTTCAACTACAGCCCAAGAGCGCCGACCTCCTGACCCGCAAGGAAATCGATGAGCGCTTTGCGAGCGCGGTTTCGGCCGCCGTGTGGGAGCCCGAGGTGCTCAACGAGGGCTTGGCCAGTGCGCCCATCGAACTAGGCCCCAACCGCATTGTGGCAGTGCGTGTCACCGCCCATGAGGTGACTAAAATCCCCGCGCTGGAGGCGGCTAAAGAGGACATCATCGAGCGCATTCGCCAAGCGCGCGTGCGGCAGGACGTCGCGGCTCGGGGCGAGGCGGTACTGGCGCGTCTGAAAAAAGGCGAGCCCGTAGCCGCCCTCATGACCGCCGAGAAACTCGACTGGACGCAAATCAAAGGGGCTATCAGGACCGCGACCGACCTCAATCGCGAAGTGGCACGCGCCGCTTTCCGCGAGCCGTTGGCCGGCCCCGACGCCGTGGCCTACCTGGGGGTTACCTTGAGCACGGGCGCCTATGCGGTGGTGGAAGTCAGCCACCTGCTGTTGGCGAACACGGCGGGCCTAGAAGCCCGCAAGGTCACGGCCATTCAGCGCGACGCCGAACGCAGTCGGGCCATTGCGGCGTGGCGCGATTTTCTCGACGAGTTACGGCGCAGTGGCAAGGTGACCATCACGGCAAAAAATCTGTAAGCGGGCGGCCGCTGCGGCCGCCGTCAACCTAGACGCCGCCAGCACCCATGATGTTGTAGCCGCAATCGACATACGTCACCTCGCCGGTGACGGCAGAGGCTAAATCCGAGCACAGGAAGGCCGCCACGTTACCCACTTCTTCGATAGTCACGTTGCGGCGCAACGGCGAAACCTTGGCCACGTGGTCTAAAAATTTACGCAGGTCTTTGACGCCCGACGCCGCCAGCGTTTTGATGGGCCCGGCCGAAATGGCATTCACCCGAATGCCCTCGGGGCCAACACTCTCGGCCATGTAACGCATATTGGCCTCGAGGCTGGCCTTGGCTAGCCCCATCACGTTGTAGCTGGGCATGGTGCGCACCGCACCCAGATAGCTCAGCGTGAGCATGGCGGCCTGCCGCCCCTGCATCATGCGGCGTGCGGCGTTACCGAGGGCGGCAAAACTATAGGAACTCACTTCGTGCGCGATCTTAAAACCTTCGCGGGTGACGGAATCCAGATAGCCGCCCGCCAGTTCTTCGCGCGGGGCGTAAGCGATGGAATGGACTAGGATGTCGAGATGGTCCCAGTAGTTATCTAGCCCCGTGAACAGCGACTGGATTTCCTCATCGTTTTGAACTTCACAGGGGAGGGCGATTTCTGAGCCGCATTCCCCCGCGAAATCTTCTACGCGCGAGCGCAGGCGCTCGCTTTGGTAGGTGAAAGCGAGTTCCGCGCCCTCGCGCCGCATGGCTTGGGCGATTCCCCAAGCGATGGATCGGTGGCTGGCGACGCCGACAATCAGTGCTTTTTTACCTTCGAGTATTCCCATGACGATGCGTGCTCCAGAACTCAGGTCGCGGCCGACAATTGCGGCAGAAGTGTACAGTGTCGATCGGCGCTTTATAACCCTGAGTCAGCGCGTGCCGGCTGCCAGCCACCGCGCGACCGGCCTGAGGATCTGCGGTGCGTAAGCTCAGCCTGCCGCTAGCGCTGGCGCTCGCGCTGGGCGCGTGCGGGGCGGAGCCGTTGAATAATCCCTATCCGACCGCCGAGTCAGGCCGCTCCATCCTCTACACCACCTTCGAGGAGCGGCCTAAACACCTCGACCCTGCCTCGTCTTACAGCGAAAACGAGGCGGTGATTACCAGCCAGGTATACGAGCCGCTGCTGCAATACCACTTTTTGCAGCGGCCTTACGCACTCGTACCGCTGACGGCCACCGAGGTCCCCCAGCCCACTTATTACGACGCCCACGATCAGATGTTGCCGGCGAGCGCCCCCGATGAGCAGGTGGCGCGGGCGGTTTATCGCCTGCGCCTCCGCCCCGGGATCCGCTACCAGCCGCATCCCGCGTTCGCCCAGCGCGACGACGGCAGCCTGATTTATCACGGGCCGCGTAAGGAGCGGCCCGGCACCGTGCGCTCGCTCGCGGACTTTCCGCGCCTCGGCACGCGTGAATTGGTGGCTGCGGATTACGTCTACCAGTTGAAGCGTTTGGCCAACCCCCGGCTCAATTCTCCGATTGCCGGATTTATGGGGCATTACATCCGGGGTTTAGACGCACTGGGGGTCGTGTTGCGCGCCGCACCGGATCGGTCTGGTGGCTTTCTCGACCTTCGGGAGTTTCCGCTGGCCGGGGCACGGGTCTTAGACCGCTATACCTTTGAGATCGAGCTCACCCAGAAATATCCGCAATTTATCTACTGGCTCGCGATGCCATTTTTTGCGCCGGTGCCGTGGGAAGCCGAGCGCTTTTATGCCGAGCCGGGCATGGCCGAGCACAACCTGACCCTAGACTGGCAGCCCGTGGGCACGGGGCCTTATCTGTTGCGCGAAAATAATCCTAATCGCCGCATGACCTTGGCCCGCAACCCTAATTTTTGGCGGGAAACGTATCCCACCGATGGCGAATCCGGTGACGCCGCCGCCGGCCTGCTGGCGGACGCGGGGCGCCCGCTGCCGTTCATCGACGCCGTGCATTTCATGCTGGAAAAAGAGGATATTCCGCAGTGGGGCAAGTTTCTCCAAGGCTATTACGATACCTCGCCGATCGCCCCCGACGGCTTTGACCAAGCCATTCGTTTCGCCCCGGACGGCAGCGCCGAACTCACCCCGGAGATGCGCGCGCACGCCGTGCAACTGTCGGTGGCCACGCAGGCGGCGATTAGCTACATCGGCTTTAATATGCAGGATCCGGTCGTGGGTGGTGCCAGCGCGGGCGCGCGTAAACTCCGGCAGGCGCTCTCGATCGCGCTCGATGTGGAGGAAATGATTTCAATTTTCAGCAACGGCCGCGGCGTGGTGGCGCAAGGGCCAATTCCACCGGGAATTTTTGGCTATCGCGAGGGTGCGGCAGGTCTCAATCCCGTCGTTTACGAGTGGCGCGCGGGGCGCGCACAGCGCCGGCCGCTGGCGCACGCGCGTGCGTTGTTGGCGCAGGCGGGCTACCCCGAAGGGCGTGACCCGGCCAGCGGTGAGCCGCTGACGCTCTACTTCGATGCCCATAGCACCGGGCCCGACACGAAAGCGCTGTATCAATGGTATCGCAAGCAGTTCGCCAAACTGGGACTGCGCTTGGTGGTGCGGATGACCGACTACAACCGCTTTCAGGACAAAGTACGGCAGGGGAACGCGCAGATTTTCAGCTGGGGCTGGAATGCGGATTATCCCGATCCCGAAAATTTTCTGTTTCTGCTGTATGGGCCAAACGGCAAGGTGGCGCACCAGGGCGAAAACGCCACCAATTACGCCGATCCAGAATTTGATCGACTCTTTACTGAAATGCGCGCACTGCCCAATGGCCCACGCCGCCAGGCGCTGCTGGACCAACTGGTCACCCTGGCGCGCAACGACGCGCCGTGGATTTGGGGTTTCCACCCCCAGGCCTACGCGCTCAGCCATCAATGGTATGGCAACGTGAAACCCCACATGATGGCGCGCAATACGTTGAAATATCGCCGCCTCGATACCACGCTGCGGGACCAGCAACGCAAGGCTTGGAACGCCCCGCAGTGGTGGCCGCTGCTTGGCGTTGGGGGTGGCGTGCTGTTGGCCTTGGGTGGCGGCTGGCGCCTGTGGCGGCGGCGGCAGCGAGCGACCATCGCGTGAGCGCCTATCTGATTCGCCGCTTGCTCTACGCCCTGCCCATTGTGTTGGGCGTGAACCTGCTCACCTTCGTGCTGTTTTTTGTGGTCAATACGCCCGACGACATGGCGCGTATGCAGCTGGGCGAGCGCCGCGTGACGGCGCAGGCCGTCGCGCTGTGGAAGGCCGAGCGCGGCTATGACCGGCCGCTGTTTTGGGATGCTTCGCGCAGCGGCGTGGACCAACTCACCGACACGCTGTTTTTTACCAGCTCGCAGCGTTTGTTTTCGTTTGACTTCGGACGCTCGGATGCCGGTCGCGATATTGGTGCGGATCTGCGCCAGCGGATGTGGCCCAGCCTCGCCATTGCCGTGCCGGTGTTGCTGGTGGAACTCGCGCTGGCGCTCACCTGGGCGCTGCTGATGGCGTGGTTGCGCGGCAGCGCGCTGGATGTCTGGAGCGCCATCGTGTGCGTGGCGATGATGTCTTGCTCGGGGCTGTTCTACATCATTGGTGGCCAGTGGTTGATGGCCAAGCTGTGGCATTTGGTGCCTATTTCGGGTTACGGCGAGGGCCTCGCGGCGCTGCATTTTTTAGTGCTGCCGGTGCTGGTGGGCGTGTTGGCGTCGCTGGGTGCCAATGTGCGCTGGTACCGGGCGCTCTTTGCCGAAGAGCTGGCCAAAGACTATGTGCGGATGGCGCACGCCAAAGGGCTGTCCGAGCCGCGGGTGATGTTTGGACACGTGCTGCGCAATGCCCTCATCCCCATCCTCACCGGGGTGGTCGTGCTGTTGCCGTCGCTGTTTTTGGGGGCGCTGATCACCGAGGCGTTCTTTGCCATTCCGGGGCTCGGCAGCTACACCATCGAGGCGCTGCAAGCGCAGGATTTTGCCATTGTGCGGGCCATGGTGTACTTGGGTTCGCTGCTGTATATCGCCGGCCTGCTGCTGACCGATTTGTCCTATGTGCTGGTCGACCCGCGCGTGCGGCTGGCGTAGATCATGCCCACGCTAGTGCCCTTGTGGAGCGATGTCTGCCTGTGGCTGCTGGTGCTGGTGGGCCTGTGGTATGCCCGTCAGGCCCGGCGCCACGAGCCGCTGCGCGCGCCTTGGCGGGCGGTGCGGCGCGGGCCGATGGCGCTGGCCGCAGCGTGCGTGCTGCTGGTGTACCTCGCCATCGCGCTGCTGGATTCCGTGCATTTGGAGCGCACCACGCGCCCGGCCGATGGCGCCGAGACGGCTATTCTCAGTGTGCTTGATGTCCTGTTAACCCCCTTGCGGCTGGGGGTGGAAACCAGCTACTCGGCCCCCTTCGCCACGCGGGCTTTCAGCCAGGAGAGCGTGCTAACCAGCGCTGGGCGCGTGCAGCGCGAATATCCCCGCCTGCGCTATGGCGCCGCCCACTCGGCCGAGTCGCAGGGGGCGCGGGCGCGCGATATTTTCCAGCGCAGCGCGACGGGTGCCGTGGCCGGCCTCGCCCTGGCCTTAAGCGCGCTGTGGCTCGCCTTGCCGGCCGCGCTGGGACGCACCGACCGGGCCGCGCGCGCCGCCGGGCTGACCCTGCTAGCGTTGGGCGTGGGGGGCGGTGTGCTGTTGGCGCTGGCCACCCGCTATCACGTTTTCGGCACCGATAAAGTGGGGTCTGACGTGTTTTATCAAGCCCTCAAGAGTGTTCGCACCGGGCTGTTAATCGGCACGCTCACGACGCTGGTCGCACTGCCGTTGGCCTTGGTGTTGGGGGTGGCTGCGGGCTACTTTCGCGGGTTCACCGATGACCTCGTGCAATATTTTTATAC
Organism: Gammaproteobacteria bacterium; assembly: GCA_009692365.1. Lineage (GTDB taxonomy): Bacteria > Pseudomonadota > Gammaproteobacteria. The sequence goes on along the minus strand of SHZJ01000008.1, from coordinate 78,672 downwards.
CACCTTGTCTGCCATCCCCGGCGTGCTGTTGGTGGCCGCCAGCGCGCTGCTGTTGGATGCCTACATGACCCGCCACGCCGAGGCGTTCACCTCGCTCCTGGCGCGCGCGGATCTGCGCCTGCTAGCGCTGTGTGGCATTCTGGGTATCACCAGTTGGACCAGCCTGTGCCGCTTGCTGCGGGCCGAGGCGCTGAAGCTGCGCGAAATGGATTTTGTGCACGCGGCCCGGGCCTTGGGGGCGCGCAGCGGGCAGATTCTGCGGCAGCACCTAGTGCCCAACGTGATGCATATCGTGATCATCACCACGGTGCTGGATTTCAGCAGCTTGGTATTGGCGGAGGCGGCCTTGACCTATCTGGATATTGGCGTGGACCCCAGCATGGACAGCTGGGGCAATATGATTAACGCCGCGCGCCTGGAACTAGCGCGGGAACCGCTGGTGTGGTGGTCGCTGGCCGCCGCGCTGTCCAGCATGTTTGGCTTGGTGCTGGCGGCGAATATTTTCGCCGACGCCGTCCGCGACGCCTTTGACCCTCGCCAGCGCGAATTTGGACTGACCCCGAGCGCACCGACCGCCCGGGTGTGCGAGTAGCGCGATGCCCCCACCCTTACTGCGGATCGAAAATCTGTGTGTGGAATTTGGCCCCAGCCACGCCCGTAGTCGGGTGATCGACCAACTCTGGGTGGAAATCGCGCGCGGCGAAACGCTGGTGCTGGTGGGCGAGTCGGGCAGCGGCAAGTCACTCACGGCACTGTCGGTGGTGCGCCTGCTGCCCAGCGCGGCGCACATCGTGGGCGGCCGCGTTTATCTCAACGAGCAGGATATTTTTGCCCTGCCGGCGCACGCGATGAGCGCCATCCGCGGCCGGCGGATTGGGTTTGTATTTCAGGAACCGCAGGTGGCCCTCAACCCCGTGATGACCATTGGGGACCAAGTGGGCGAGGTGTTGACCTGCCACCTGGGTCTGCGGGGTAGGGCGCGCCGCACGCGGGTGCTCGACGCACTGGCGGCGGTGGGGATCGATAACCCCGAACAGCGGGCGCGCGAGTACCCGCATCAGTTTTCCGGGGGTATGAAACAACGCGCGCTCATCGCCATCGCGCTGGCCGCAGAGCCGGATTTACTCATTGCAGACGAGCCCACCACGGCCCTAGACGTCACCCTGCAGGCGCAGATATTAACGCTGCTGCAGACTGAACAACGGCGGCGCGGCATGGGCATGCTATTGATCACCCACGACTTGGGCGTGGCTTGGCAGGTGGCCGACCGGGTGGCGGTGATGCAGGCCGGGCGGCTGGTGGAAAGCGCGCCCCGCCAGGCCTTCTATGCCGCTCCCGCACACCCCTATTCGCAGCAGTTGTTCGCCGCCCTGCCGCGCTTGGCAGCCTCTGCCCGCCCACCGGTGGCCGCCACGGAAGCGCCGCTGCTGGAGGTCCAGGGTTTGAGCGTGCGTTTTCCACGGCGCTGGGGCTGGTGGCGCGGCACGCCAGATAATTTGCATGCCGTGGAGGGCGCTAGCCTGAGCATTCGGCGCGGCGAAACGCTCGCGTTGGTGGGGGAGTCTGGCTCGGGCAAAACCAGCATGGGGCGCGCCATTTTGCGCCTGCTGCCGCTGGCGGCGGGGCGGGTGGTCTTTCAAGGCCAGGACCTGGCGCAACTCGCACCGGCCGCGCTGCGCCTGCAGCGTCGCCATTTGCAAATGGTCTTTCAGGATCCCTACGCGGCCATGAATCCCCGCCTGCAAATTGGCGAGATCCTCCAAGAGGGCTTAATCGCGCAGCAGCTCGGTGGGGGCCCGGCTGAGCGCGCGGCGCGGGTGGCGGCGCTGCTCAGCCAAGTGGGTCTGTTGCCCGCGCATGCACTGCGTTATCCGCACGAATTTTCCGGGGGGCAGCGCCAGCGCATTTGTATCGCGCGGGCGTTGGCGCTAGCGCCGGCGCTGTTGGTGTGCGATGAACCCACCAGTGCGCTGGATGTCTCGGTGCAGGCGCAGATCCTCGCGCTGCTGGAAGAGTTGCAGCAGCGCCTAGGGCTGGCGTATTTATTCATCACCCACAACCTGGGCGTGGTGGCACGGGTGGCCCACCGGGTGGCGGTGATGCATCGCGGGGTCATCGTGGAGGAGGGTACGGTCAATCAAGTGCTGTTCGCGCCCCGCCATCCCTACACGCAAAGCCTCCTCGCGGCGGTGCCCCGCCTCGATGTCCGTACCCCGTAAAGCCTAGGCCGGGGTGAATTGAGTTGACCTGCCCCAGCGGCGCCCGTGGGCGACCCCAACGGCGATCGCTCGTACACTAGCCCGCGTGAACTTTGCCGCCCCCAGCCCCAGCCTTCCCACCTTCCTCACTGATGCCCGTGCCGTGGTGCGGGTGGGCTGGCCGTTGATCCTCAATAACTTGTTCAATATCGGGGTCAACGTCTCAGACACCCTGATGGTCGGCCGCTTGGGCGCCACCCAGTTGGCGGGCTTAGCGATCGGCTCGAGCCTGTGGATCGTGACTTTTCTCGCCGGGCTAGGGGTGCTCATGGCGCTGGGACCTACGGTCTCCCAGCATTACGGTGCGCGGCGCATGCTCCAGATTGGCCGCGATACGCGGCAAGCCGTGTGGTTGGCGCTGGGCATTGCGGCGATCGTCGCGGTGGTGCTGAATCATGTTTCGTCGCTGCTGCTGTGGTTGGGCATCGAGGCCGACGTGGTGGAACTCGCGCAAGGTTATTTGCGCGGGGTGTCCATCGGCGCGCCGGGCTGCTACCTCTACCACGTCATGCGCCAGTTGAACGAAGGCATCGGCCGCACGATACCCATCATGGTGGTGATGGGCATCGCGCTGGTGGTGAATGTGGCCATTAGTTACTGCCTGGTGTTCGGTGCGCTGGGTCTCCCGGCGCTCGGCGCCGTGGGCTCGGGGATCGGCAACGGCATTGCGTATTGGCTGATGTTTGTGCTGATCACGACCTATGCTTGGCGCGCCCCGGTTTACGGCCAGTTCGCGCTGTGGCAGCGCTTAGAGCCCCCCGATCCGGGCATCCTGCGGCGGCTACTGGCGCTTGGCGGCCCCATCGGGGGGTCCTTGTTATTGCAGGCCGGGTTATTCACCGCGCTGGCGCTGTTAATGGGAACGTTGGGCAAAACCTACGCTGCGGCTCATCAAATTGCGCTCAATTACGCCGGGCTGGTGTTCATGGTGCCGCTGGGTTTGGCTTTCGGCACGGCGGTGCTGGTGGGGCAGCACATCGGCGCGGGCAATCCGCAACGCGCACGCCGCATCGGCAACACCGGCATCGTGCTGTGTGCGGTGGTGGCCGCGGGCGTCGGCGTGCTCACGTATTTCTCGGCCCACTTCATTGCCGATATTTACACCAGCGACACCGCGGTGGCCGCGCTCGCGACCTCGCTGCTGGGCATATCGGCGGTGCTGCAAGCGGGCGACGGCACCCAGAGCGCGGCGGCCGGCGCGCTGCGCGGCATGAAAGACACCCGCACCCCCATGCTCATTAACGGGGCGATTTACTGGGGCGTTGGTTTCTCGCTGGCGTGGCTGTTGGGAATTCGCATGGGCTTGGGGGCGTCTGGCATCTGGATAGGTCTGGCGAGCGCGCTGTGTGTGGCCGCCGTGGTGCTGACCTGGCGGTTTCGGGTGGTCATTGCCCGCCACGTGGCTGCCGTGCCGGCACCGCCGGACGCGTGATGCCGGCCCCGAGTTGGGCGGCGCTGCTGCTGTTGCTAACCGGTGTTGCGTTGGCGCAGCCCCCCGCCATCCCGTTGTTCTCTGCGCTGCCCGCCGGCGGGGAGATTCGCGGTTGGCGGCCGCTCAAACCGGCACCACTCGCGCCGGATACGCGCTACACCTTAGAGGACGACGGCGGCCTGGTGGTCGTGCGGGCCGAGGCCGTGGCCGCCATGTCGGGTCTGGTGCACACCTTGCGCGTACCGGCGGCCCAACTCGGCACGCTCCAGTGGCGCTGGCGCATTCGCGCGCCGGTGGCGAGCGCTGACCTACGCGAAAAATCTGGCGATGACTACGCCGCGCGGGTTTATGTGCTGTTCGACTACCCGCGGGCCCGCCTGTCGTGGACTACGCGCGCTAAACTCGCCCTGGCCGAAGCCCTCTACGGGCAACCCCTGCCGACCGCGGCGCTTAACTATGTCTGGGACAATCTGCAGCCGGTGGGCACGGTGCGCCCCAATGCGTACACCGACCGGGCGCGCCTGATCGTGCTCGAAAGTGGCGCGGCTCGGGCCGGCGAGTGGGTGACGGAAACGCGCGATTTAGCCGCCGATTTCCGCGCGGCTTTTGGCGAGGCGCCGCCGGATCTCAGCGGTATCGCCATCGCCACCGATACCGATAATACCGGCGAGCACGCCACTGCGTGGTTTGGCGATCTGGTGCTGCACTGAGGGCCGTGGGTTTAGCCGGGCCGGCGCGCTAGCGCTTGGTTTGGCGAGCGGGCGCTGCCCGGCAACGCCGTGGGTTTAGCCGGACCGGCGCGCCGCGCGCAGCAGCGCGGCCCCGCGCTCGGCGATCATCAGCGTGGGTGAATTGGTATTGCCCGAGGTGATGGTGGGCATGATCGAGGCGTCGATTACCCGCAGCTTGGCGATCCCATGCACCCGCAGCTCCGGGTCCGTTACGCAGCGCGCGTCGTCGGCTCGCCCCATCGCGCAGGTGCCGACGGGATGAAAAATGGTGGTGCCAATATCGCCCGCCGCGTGCAGCAGCGCAGCGTCGCTATCGGCACCTATCCCGGGTAAGTATTCCTGCGGAAAATAGGGCGCCAGTGCGGGTTGCGCCACGATGCGTCGGGTCAGTCGCAGCGCCCGCACGGCGGTCTGTCGGTCGGCCTCGTGGCTGAGATAGCACGGCGCGATCGCCGGGGCGCTGGCCGGCGCGGTATCCCGAATGTGCACATAGCCGCGCGACGCCGGCCGCAAATTACAGACGCTGGCGGTGAAGGCGGGGAATGTGTGCAGCGGCTCGCCAAATTTGTCTAGCGACAGCGGCTGCACGTGATATTCCAGATCCGGGGTCGCGAAGTGTGCTTGCGAACGAGTGAACAGGCCTAACTGACTGGGCGCCATCGTCAATGGGCCGCGGCGAAAAAACGCGTATTCCAGCCCCATCATCGCCTTACCCCACCAACTGTTGGCCTGCTGGTTGAGGGTCTTGATGCCCTGCACTTGGTAAATCATGCGCAGTTGGAGGTGGTCTTGCAGATTGCTGCCCACGCCCGGCAGCGCGTGGTGCACCGCCACCCCGTGGGACTGCAGCAGTGCCGCCGGGCCTATGCCCGAGCGCTGCAAAATGGCCGGCGAGCCGACGGCACCGGCCGTGAGCACGGTCTCGATACGCGCGCGCACCGCGTAGCGCACACCCTCGAGCGCGAACTCAACCCCCTGAGCTAGGCGGTCGTGGAGCATGACCTTATCGATGAGCGCGTGGGTGACCACTTGCAAATTGGGTCGCCGCTGCACCGGGCGCAGAAATGCCTTGCTGGTGTTCCAGCGCACGCCGCGACGTTGATTGACTTCAAACTGGCCCACCCCGTGGTTGTCGCCGCCGTTGAAGTCCTGCGTGTCGGGCACGCCGGCCTGTTGGGCAGCTTGGGCGAAGCGATCGAGAATGTCCCAGCGCAGACGTTGTTGTTCGACCCGCCATTCACCGCCCGCGCCGTGTTGGGTGTCGCCGCCGCGCCAGTGGTCTTCACTGCCCTTAAAAACTGGCAACACGGACTCCCAGGCCCAGCGCTGGTCCCCGGTGAGCGCCGCCCACTCGTTGTAGTCGCGCGCTTGGCCACGCAAATACAGCATGGCGTTGATGGACGAACACCCCCCCAGCACCCGGCCGCGGGCGTATCCCACGGAACGCCCGTTGAGCCCGGCTTCGGGCTCGGTGCGATAACACCAATCGGTGCGCGGATTGCCGATGCAGAACAAATAGCCCACCGGGATGTGGATCCAGATCCAGTTATCTTTGCCGCCCGCCTCGAGCAACAACACGCTGACCTCGGGATCGGCCGACAGCCGATTAGCCAGCACGCAGCCCGCCGTGCCGCCGCCCACGATGACGTAGTCGAATTCGCCAAAATCGCGGGGCGCGCTCATTGATTGATCGGCATCACGAACTCCGGCCCTTTGCCGATGCTCTCCGGCCAGCGCTGCATCACACTTTTATAGCGGGTGTAAAAGCGCACGCCTTCTTCGCCGTAGGCGTGATGGTCGCCGAACAGGCTTTGTTTCCAGCCACCAAACGAATGCCAAGCCATGGGCACCGGGATGGGCACATTCACCCCGACCATGCCGACCTTGATGCGATTGATGAAGGCCTGCGCCGTGCCCCCGTCGCGGGTATACAGCGCCACCCCGTTGCCGTAGGGGTGGTCATTGATGAGGGCCACCGCTGCGGCCAAGGTCGGCACCCGCACCACACACAACACCGGGCCAAACACTTCCTCGCGGTAGATGGACATGGCGGGCGTGACGTCGTCGAACAGGGTGGCGCCGAGAAAAAAACCGGCGCCACAGTGCGCCGGCAGATCGCACCGACCGTCGAGCAGCAGGCGTGCGCCCGCGCGCTCCCCGGCGGCGATGAAGCCCGCAACTTTGTCGCGGTGGGCCGCCGTGACGAGCGGGCCGAGGTCGATGTTGTCGTCCAAACCGTTGCCCATGCGCAGGCGCTTGGCGCGCTCGAGGACGCGCGCCACCAGCGCCTCACCTATATCGCCCACTACCACGGCCACCGAGATGGCCATGCAGCGCTCGCCGGCCGAACCATAGGCCGCACCGATAAGACCGTCTGCTGCCTGCTCGAGGTCGGCATCCGGCATCACCACTAGATGATTTTTGGCGCCGCCCAGAGCCTGCGCGCGTTTGCCTTGGCGGGCCGCGGTTGCGTACAAATAACGCGCAACCGGGGTGGAGCCCACAAAAGATACCGCCTGAATATCGGCGTGCATCAGCAGCGCGTCCACCGCGACCTTATCGCCTTGCACCACACTAAAAACGCCGGCCGGCAAGCCGGCGGCGGCCAGCAGTTCGGCGGTTAACAGGGACACCGAGGGATCGCGCTCGGCGGGCTTCAAAATAAAAGCATTGCCGCAGGCGAGCGCCATGGGCGCCATCCACATCGGGACCATGAAGGGGAAGTTGAACGGCGTGATGCCGGCGACGACGCCCAAGGGCATGCGCTGACTCCAGTGGTCGATGCCCCCGCCGATGCCATGGGAGTGTTGGCCTTTGAGCAGGTAGGGCGCGCCGCACGCGAACTCGATGACCTCCAGCCCGCGCTGCACTTCGCCCGCTGCGTCCGGTAGGGTCTTGCCGTGTTCGAGGGTGATGAGGCGGGCTAAATCCTGGGTGTGACGCTCCACCAGCTCTTTGAAGCGAAACAGCACCCGGGCACGCCGCTGCGGCGCCCACTCGGCCCATTCTGAGGCGGCGGCCGTTGCGCTCGCCACGACCTCCTCGACCTGCGCGGGTTCCGCCAGCAACACCTCCCGCGCAACCACCCCGCGCGCCGGGTCGAACACCGGCGCGGTGCGTTGGCCCGTGCCCAAGACCAAGCCGCCGTTGACCCAGTGGCCGACGCGGGTTTGTGGTTCGAGGTGAACAAAGCTCATGGCGAGGGGCTCCAAAGATAAAAGGGCAGAGGGTCATTTTCGGCCAGCCCAGGCCGGCGTCGACGCTGCCAAAACATACCCGCCCTGTCAGGAGAAATCGAGCGCCGTGAGTGGCTGATCCGCCCCGCGCAGAGCGCTGCGCCCCAGTCCGATTGGATGCTTTAGGGCGGGCCACCACCCGCCTGAGCGCGCGGTCTGGCCGGCGCGCAAGGTCGGCTCAGGCTTTCCAGTTTGGGTGTGAGTGCCTATGCTCAGGGCCACCATTAGGGAGCCTAAGCATGAGCCTTCAATATCACGATCCACGGGCAGCACAGCCCACGCTGGCCGCGCCCTACCGCCTAGGGGCCGATTTTTCGCAAGCCGTTACCGTTGGCCTGCTGGCGAACGGTTTTCCAGGCTCGGTGGAGTTTCTCGATGCGCTGGAAATGGCGCTCGGCGCGGCGCTGCCAACGGCGCACTTTAAGCGCTACAACAAAGGCAACCCGTCAATTCCGGCGAGTGCGGAACTGCTCGCGGCGATGCAAGCCGAGTGCGACGCCGTGGCCTCGGCCTACGGCCACTGAGGCAGCTGCACTTCCGGCACCGTGCGTGACGGCATTGCATTAGCAAAGTTAGGCGTCCCCGCCTTGGCTTTAGTGACCGAGAATTTCTGGCCGCAAGGGGATTTCATCGCTCAGGCGGCGGGCATGCCGGAGGTGCCGCGCTTGCGTTTGCCCCATCCGGTAGCGGGCATCGGCCGGGCCGCGATGAGCGTGCTGGCGGAACAAATTTGCGCCGAGGTGATTGCCCGCCTCACTCACCCATGAGCACGCTGCTGAGTGCGGCCAACGAAGAAGATGCGCTCGAGCAACTCCACGCCGCGCGCTGCACCGACGGCTTACCGGTGGTTATCCCAACGACTGCGCGCGTGGCCCGGATGGTGCTTGCGGGTGGTTTAGATGGCGATTTGGCGATCGGCGAAATGGGCCCTTTGGGTGGCGTGGCAACGGTGGAGAAAATCGCTGTGGCGGCCGTGATGGCGGGCTGTCTGCCGGATTATTTCCCGGTGGTGTTGGCGGCCTGCCGCGCCATTTGTCAGCCGGCCTTCGACTTGGCTGAAATGCAGTCCACCACCCATTGCATTGCGCCGCTCATCATCGTGAACGGCCCGGCACGGCTGGCCTGTGGACTTGCTAGCGGCTATGGCGTGATGGGACCCGGGCACCGCGCGAACGCCAGTATTGGCCGCGCGCTGCGACTGGCGATGATCAACATTGGTGGTGCGCGGCCGGGCGAATCCGACATGGCCCTGCACGGGCACCCGGGCAAGTTCACTTTCTGTATCGCCGAGGACGAAGCCGCCTCACCGTTGCCGCCCCTGCACACCAGCTTAGGTTACGGCGCGGCGCAAAGCGTGGTGACGGTGGTGGGGGTAGAAGGTCCGCATTCCGTTTTTTTCAGCGGCGACGCCGACGATCCGCAGTGCGCCGAACGGCTGCTCAACACGCTGGCGGCAGTCATTGCCAACCCGGGCAGTAATAACTCGCACCTCGGCGGCACGGCGGCGGTGGTGGTGGTGCTCAATCCGGAGCACGCCCAGATCCTCGCCGCGGCCGGCCTCCAGCGTGCCGACCTCCAGCGCGAACTGGCCGCGCGTGCGGTCACCTCGCGCAGTGCGCTGGCGGCCCTCAATCCCCACCTGCTGTTGGGTCACGGCGACCCCCTGCCGGCGGTGCGGAACCCGGCTAATCTGCATATCCTCACGGCCGGTGGCGCGGGGCTCTACAGCATGGTCATGCCATCTTGGGGCGCCGGCCCGCACGGCAATATCGCCGTGCATGCGGAGGTGGTTTTGGGGCAGTTCTGCGAGCTGCCGTGGGCGAGCGCCTGAGCCGGGTGGCGGCCGTGGCGACCGCTCGGCGCGCGGTGGCAACTGGCACCCTGAGCGCGAGCAGTCTTGGCTTGCGCGCCGCGTGGGCGCGGGTGCTCAGCTACAGGTTGGAGGTTTCGCGTTGAATGGCGATCCAGGCCTTGATGGCGCCGCCGCGTTTGATGGGCAGTACCCGCCAATGCATGATGAATGGCGTGCCGTCTTTTTTGTAATTGATCGCCCGCCCTTCAAACTTGCCGCCGCCGGCCAGCGCCGTGCGCAGTCTTTCGATCACCAGTTTGTCGGTGGCCGCACCTTGGAGAATCCTAGGGGTCTTGCCAACGACGTCTTCGGAGCTATAGCCCGTCAGCTTCTTGAAGGCTGCATTGGTGTAGATAATCTTCCCCTCTTTGGTGGCGTCCGTGAGGAGGATCGAGTCGAAGCTGTTGTCAGCCATCACCTTCAGCAGTTCCAGACTATCGTCATCGCTACCCAGCATTTGCTTAATTGAAGCCGCCATCGTGGTTTCCTGTCGTCGTCAATTTGCAATAACCCGGCGAAACTACACCGCTTGCCCGCAATTACCTAGCGCGATCTGCAGCATGCTCGCCACCCGCGTGCCGGCCGCGCGCCTCCCGGCAGGTCGCGCTGCGCGGGCCGGCCCGGCGGGACGCCAACCTCGCCCTGGCTTTATACTTCCTGCCACCTTCGGACGGAGCGCGCGCCGCCATGCTTGCCTCACACAAACGCACCGCCTTGGCAGGCCGGGTACGCCGCCGCGAACTCACGGTCGCGCCCGGCGTGTTTGACCTCATCTCCACCCGCATTGCCGATGCCCAGGGGCACGCGGCGCTGTACATGACCGGTTACGGCACGGTGGCCTCTTATCTGGGCTTGCCGGATGCGGGGTTGGCGAGTTTTAGCGACATGTGCGGCCGGGCTGCCGCGATGGCGGGTGGGAGCGCAACGCCGCTCATTGCGGATGCCGACACCGGCTACGGCGGGCTGCTGAATGTGGCGCATACGGTGCGCGGATTTGAGGCCGCAGGGGTGGCGGCGCTCCAGCTAGAGGACCAGGAATTCCCGAAGAAATGCGGGCACGCCGGACTTCGGCGCGTGATCGCGCAGGCTGACATGGTCAAAAAAATCGAGGTCGCCTGTGCGGCCCGGCAAGACCCCAATTTTCTCGTCATCGCGCGCACCGATGCGCGCAGTGGACTGGGCTTGGCGGTGGCCATCGACCGCGCCCGGGCCTACCTGGCGGCGGGTGCGGACGTCTTGTTTGTGGAGGCGCTGGAGAGCGAAGCGGAGTTTGCGGCGGTGGCGGCGGCCCTCGATGCACCCCTGCTGGCCAATATGGTGGAGGGTGGCCGCTCGCCGGTACTGCCCGCGGCCACGCTGCGGGCAATGGGTTATGCGATTGCGATCTACCCCAGCACGGGCTTTCTAGCCGCCGCGGCCGCGCTGCAAAGTGCCTATCAGCAGTTGCGTGACACCGGCAGCAGCGCCGGACTGAGCACGCCGCTCTACGCGCTGTCCGACATGCACACCCTGATGGGTTTTGACGCCGTCTGGCAATTTGAGCAGCAATGGCAGGACTAGTGTCGCCCACCGTCCATTGGGATATCCGGCCGGGCGCGCGCGCTAGGCGCGGGCCCGCGGCTCGATGTGCCGGCCTGACGCGACCACCGGCGTAGCCCCGCGATGCACCCCGACACCCTCGCCCAATTACGTCGGGATTCGGTGCCGCTCTTTAACGCCAATCGCATGAAGATCGGCATTTTTGGCTGTAACGTCAGTAACGGCGGCACCATCAGCAAAGCGCCCACCTCGCACCGGCCGACCTTCGCGCACAATCTGCTGATTGCTCAAACCGCCGACCGTCTGGGCCTGGAGTTCCTGGTGCCGTTCGGGCGCTGGAAAAGTTTTGGCGGCGAGACCGAGTACAACGGCGACTGTATGGAGGTCTACACCTGGGCCGCGGCGCTGGCGGCACGCACCGAGAAAATCATGCTGTTTGCGACCTCGCATGTCTCGACGATGCATCCCATTCTCGCGGCTAAGCAGGGCGCCACCATCGACCACATTTCCAACGGGCGCTGGGGTCTTAACGTGGTATGCGGTTGGTACGCGGCCGAAATGGAAATGTTCGGCGAGCGTCAATCACCGCACGACGAGCGCTACGCGCGGGCCGGTGAATGGGTGGAGGTGGTCAAACGGCTGTGGTGCGAGAATCATTTTGACCATGTGGGCGAACACTACCGGGTAACGGATGGTTATCTCGAACCCAAGCCCGTGCAGCAACCCTATCCGGTGATCGTGAACGCCGGGGTGTCGGCGGCGGGGCGGGATTTTTCTGCCCGCCACGTGGACTTCAATTTCATCACCATGGATTCGGTGGAATCCGCCGCGAGTATCGCCGCCGACGTGCGCCAGCGCGCCCACGGCTATCACCGGGAAATTGGCGTGCTGGGTTATGGCTTTATCCTCGTACGCGATACCGAATGCGAAGCCCGCGCTGCTTTCAACGCCATCATCGAGGCCGGTGACTGGGGGGCGGCGCGCAATATCATGCGGGTGCTAGGGATGGAGAGCGATTCCTTCAACGCCCAGATTGAACAATTCGCCCGGCGCTTCGTCGCGGGTTGGGGTGGCTATCTGATGGTGGGCACGCCGGAGTCGGTGACGGCGCAATTCGTGGCACTGGCGCGCGCGGGGGTGGAAGGCATGGCGCTGGTTTGGCAGGACTACGCGCAGGAATTGCCGTATTTCGGCGAGCGCGTGCTGCCCCTGATGCGGCAGGCGGGTTTACGGATCTGAGTCGCTCACCGCGTGGCGCCTGCCGTGGGCGCGCATTGCGGTGGGTGAGCTAGGCGCGCGCATCGGCGTCCATCATCACCGCAACCCGTCCGATCGCCGTGCGGCCTAGCACCGCCGCCATCGCTTGCTGGAAATCGGCCAGCGGGTAGGTGGCGGCGATGTGTGGCCGGATGCGACCTTCCACCAACCAATCAAACAACTGCTGCAGCGTGGCGCGCATGCGCGGCTCAAATTCTTCGCGCTTATCTTGCGGGCTCCAGCCGTAGTAGTAGCCCAGATTGAGCCCGCAGACGGTGAGGTTTTTCACCAGCAATAAATTAGCCGGAATATTGGGAATTTCACCCCCGGCGAAACCCACCGGCATGATGCGTGCTTCGGGCGCCATGCAGCGCAGTGACTGCGTAAAGACCTCGCCACCGACTGGGTCGTAGACCGCGTTCACGCCTTCCCCTGCGGTGATCGCTAACACTTCGTCGCGGAATTCCTGCGTGCGGTAGTTGATGAGGTAATCCGCGCCGTGGGCTTTGGCGGCGGCCAGTTTCTCGGGAGAGCCGGCGGTTGCGATCACGGTTGCGCCCAAAATTTTGCCGATTTCTATCGCGGCCAAACCCACGCCGCCCGCCGCGCCGTGGACCAGCAGCGTCTGTCCTGCCTGCACATTCAATAAATGTGGCCAGCTGAGCGCGGCGGCCGAGGTCGCGTAGGAATTGGTGAACGCGATGGCCGGCGGAAAATCGAGCGAGTCCGGCAGGGCGTAGACGTTCACCGCGTTAGCGGCGGCAAATTCCGCGAGCCCGCCCCAATCCAGCACTGCACACACGCGCTCGCCAATTTTAAAGCGCGTGACTTGGTCACCGACTTGGGCAATCTCGCCTGCCACCTCGCTACCCGGCACAAACGGCAGCGGCGGTTTACGTTGATATTTGCCCTGTACCACCAGGCTGACCGCGAAACTGACCCCCGCGGCGCGCACCCGGATGAGGACTTCATTCGGCGCAATGGCAGGGGTCGGAATTTCTTGTAGGGTTAGCTCGTGAAAGGGACGCCAAGCGTCAACCACAACAGCCTTCATGCTTTTGTCTCCTCGCCGAGGCCAAAGTGTGGCGGGCGTTTTTCGAGGAATGCGCGAGTGCCTTCGCGGGCATCGGCGCTCAGAAAGCGCTCGAGTTGGCTTGCTTGTTCCCAGGCGAGTGTCGCCTCCAGCGTACTGCTAGCGCCGAGATAAGCACCGTGTTTAATTGCTGCCATCGCGGCGCGCGGTCCTGCGGCGAGCGCCCGCGCGCGGTTCAGGGTGGCCTCGAGGAGGGCCTCGGGGGCCATGACTTTATTGACCAACCCCAGCCGTAGGGCGGTTTCCGCGTCCATACGATCCCCGCTCAGCATGAGCTCCAAAGCGCACGCAGTGCCCACTAGTCGTGGCAATAGATAGTGGCCGCCCCAGTCCGGCACCAGCCCTATTTTGACGAAGCTCGCGGAGAATTTGGCGCTCGTTGCGGCGTAGCGCAAGTCGCACGCGAGCGCGAGATTTAAACCCGCGCCTGCGGCGGCACCGTTCACGGCAGCGATTACCGGTTGGGGCATGGCGCGCAAAAGTCGCACCACGGCGGCCCCGGTCACCATGCGCTCGGCGATGGGGCCAACCTCATTAGCCGCCTGTAATGCCGCCATGCTCGCGATGTCCCCGCCGGCGCAAAAAGCTGCGCCCGCGCCGGTTATCACCACGCAGCCAACGGCGGGATCGCTGGCCATGGCCTGCAGGCACGCCAACAGATCCTCGCGCAGGCTGCCGCCAAAAGCGTTCATAACCTGCGGGCGGTTGAGCGTGATGAGGGCCACGCCCTGGCTGACGTCAAACAGAAGGTCGGACATCGTTGTTTACACTCGCACGTTACGGAATTGCCAAGGGTCAGTGTGGTCTAAATCTTCGGGGAACAGCGCGCCCCGCTGATATAGCGGCGTCCAATCGGAGTAGTGACCGACCACTGGGCCAAGATAAGGGAGGCAGATTTCGAGGTTCCGGCGGTAGTCCATTTCGTCGGGCTCTACGATGCCCAGAGCGGGATTCTCCATCGCCCAGATCATGCCCGAGAGCACGGCCACGGTAACCTGCAGGCTGGTGGCGCTGTTGTGGGGGGCCAGCGCGCGGGCTTCGTTGATCGACAGCTGCGAGCCATACCAGTAAGCGTTTTTCGCATGCCCGGCCAGCAGCACGCCGAGTTCGTCTACGCCGGTGACGATGTCGTCCATGAGGATGCGTTTGTGCGCTTGCAGCTGCCAGTTGCGCTCGGCGAACTCGTGCACCGAGAGCACGGCGGAATCGCAAGGGTGATAGGCGTAGTGGACGGTGGGCCGGTAGGTGACGTGAGTCCCCTCACGCGCGGTCAAGAAATCTGCAATAGAAATGGCTTCGCCGTGGGTGATCAAAAAACCGTGGTAGTGGCCTTCGCGCGGCGTCCAGCTGCGCACCCGCGTGCCGGCACCGGGGCGCATGAGATAGATGGCACTACCGCAGCCAAACTCGTGCTGGTGGCCGTCAGGCGGCAGGGTGCGCTCGTGGGTGCCCCAACCGAGTTCCGCGGGCTGTGCGCCCTCACTCACAAAGCCGTCGACCGACCAGGTGTTCACAAACTCCCCGACCGCTTTGGGTACCTGCGGCGTTTGCGTATCGCGCTCGGCGATGTGAATGACCTTCACGTTGATGAGCGCGGCGAGCGCGGCCCATTGCTCACGCGTGGTGGGCTCGGCGAACTGAAGCGCCAGATCGTGGGCGATGTTGACCAACGCTTGCTTGACGAAGTGCGACACCAGACCCGGATTGGCACCGTGGGTGATCACCGCCGTCGCCCCCCGGGGACGCCGCTGCCGCAGGGCCAGCGCACTTTCGCGCAACGCGTAATTGGAGCGCAGTGAGGGTGGCACGCTGGGATCGGTGTAGCCACCCGGCCAGGGTTCCAGGCAGGTATCCAGATACAGCGCGGCGCGCTCGCCGGCGTATTCAATGAGCGCGAGGCTGGAGACATCGACCGCCAAATTCAGCAGAAAATCGCCGGGGCCGACCAGCGGGTCGAGCACGCTCCGATAGTTTTGTAGGGTCAGCGGCTGCACTAAAAACCGCACGCCAAATTGCGCCGCGACGGCGCGGCCGGCGTCGTCCGCGGTGACGATGGTGACGCGGCTGGGCGGCAGGGCGCCAATATGCCGCAGGATCAGGGGCAATACGCCCTGCCCGATACTGCCAAAGCCCACGCAGACCAAGCGCCCATGGAATTGTACGTGTTGACGCGTCAGCGCATCGCTAGAGGGTGCGGGCACGAGGGAGCTCCCAGAGAATGAGGATTGTTCAGTCGTTCGGCCAGGCCAATCCCGGCGCGGCGACTAGGCGCCTGCGCAGTGCTGCGTCGGGGCCGCGTTGGCGATTGTAGCGGGGCCAACGGCGAGTGTCCCAACTGCGCGCCAACTGCGTGCCCGCCACCACCCAGCCGATATTCGTGTGCCCTCCGCGATCGGTTAGCATCAACCACCGCCGTCCCAAGGGCCACTGCGCGCCTTGCGTCGAGAGGCAACTAACCATCAGGAGTTTTCACCATGGGCGATACGAATAAAGTTTGGCGTTTGCGCAACCGCCCGGTTGGCACCATCGGCGATGAGGTGCTGAGCTACGCCGAAGAACCGATTCCCACACCGGCCGCAGGCCAGTTTTTGGTAAAAATGGACTACCTCTCGCTAGACCCTACGAATCGCCTTTGGATGAGCGACATAGACCAGTACATGCCGCCGGTGGCCATTGGCGAGGCGATGCGTGGCGTGGTGTGCGGCACGGTAGTGAGTTCTAACCACCCCGAATTCGCCGCGGGCGATGTGGTCAGCGGTCTGGGCAGTTGGTCTAAATATCAGATTGGCATCCCAGGCTATATCAACAAGATTGGCGCGCTAGACGGCATCTCGGTGGCCGATGCGTTTGGCCTGTTCGCGGTGGTAGGGCCAACGGCCTATTTCGGGCTAGTGGAATTGGGCGCGCCTCAGGCCGGCGAAACCGTGGTGGTGTCGGCGGCGGCGGGTGCGGTGGGATCCGTGGTGGGACAGATTGCAAAAATCAAAGGCGCGCGGGCCGTCGGCCTCGCCGGTAGCGACGCCAAGTGTCGTTGGATCGTCGAGGACTTAGGTTTCGATGCGGCCATCAATTACAAAACGGAAAACGTCCCAGAGGCCTTAAAACGCGCCTGCCCGAAGGGCATCGATGTTTATTTTGACAACGTTGGCGGCGACATCCTCGATGCTTGCTTCAAACAGATGAACTTAAAAGGCCGCATTCCTACTTGTGGCCTGATTTCCCAGTACAACGCCACAGGCGAAGTCCCCGGCCCAAGCAATTACCCCATGATCCTCATGCAGCGCCTAAAAGTAGAAGGCTTTATTGTGCTCGATTACGCCGCCCGCTATCCCGAAGCCATCGCCGCCTTGAGTGGGTGGATGCGTGAAGGTCGGCTGAAATACCGTGCGGATATGCACACGGGGCTGGAAAACGCGGTGACCACGCTGCGCAAGCTCTATACCGGGGAGAATACCGGCAAGCTGATGTTGAAGGTCTGAAACGGCGCGCCTCGGCCCCGGGTCTGCGGGGCCGAGGCTGCGCTGGGGATTGCGCCCCACGGTGGCCACCATGCGGCGGGTTTTAACGCGCTGGCGGGCGGTGCTTATGAGTGCCGCAGTGCGCCCTTCAAGAGCAACTTGGTCGTCGCAAATCACTAGCCGGTTAAATAGGTCGAGTGATTGTTTTGAGCAAGGCGGTCACCCAATTGCGCGGGGCAAACCGAACGCCAAGCGCCAAAAGACGATTGACGACACCGGGAATGTGAACTCGCTTCCCACGCTTCATGGCCGAATAACCTGCCGCGGCAACCGACTCCGCACTCGGCAGTTTTTTGTTCTTTACCAAGGCCGATGCCTGCATGACGGCCTTGGCTTGAAATCCTGAGGCCGTAGGGCCTGGGCATAAGGCCGTGACAGTCACCCCGGTGCCTTCGAGTTCACAGGCAAGACCTTCCGAAAAATACAGCACAAAGCTTTTGGTCGCGTAGTACACCGCCATGAAAGGTCCGGGCTGAAACGCGGCGGTGGAGGCGATATTGAGCAACTTGCCCTGGGTGGCGATGAGATCAGGCAAAAATAATTTAGTCAGTACGACCACGCTGTACATATTGAGCTGCATCATCCCTAACGTGGCCGATAAGTCGCTGTCTTTGAATTCACCAAAGGTGGCGTAGCCAGCGTTATTGACCAAAGCATTCAGGACCAGGCCCTTTTGTTTGATCTGCGCGTGCAGTTGTGCTGCGCCCGACACACGCTCTAAGTCAGCGGCAATCACGCTCACCTTGATCCCATAACGCAGCTGAAGCTGTGCGCCTTGGGCCTGCATTTTTTCGACGCTGCGGGCGGCCAAGATCAAGTTGTAACCATCTTTGGCAAACTCTTCGCACAAAGCTTTGCCAATGCCACTAGAGGCGCCGGTGATCAGTGCGGTAGGTTTTTCTGTTTGCATGATGTTATCCGGTGATGAGTCGAAACATATCGACTATAAGTTAAAAAAAACGGGGATTACCCGCACGCGATTGCACTTTGCTCGACAAGTAATTTGAGGCGACCAATGGGTTCATTCCACAACAGGCTGTAGAAATTTTCGCGAGACTCGCGGGCGAGGCTCACCATGCCAGCGTCTTTGAGTACCTTCAAATGATGCGAAATGGACGGACGGGCAAGATGCATCAATTCGGTGATCTGGTTCACATTCAAGCGCTCATGTTCGGCAAGAATCAGCACAATCTGTTGCCGTGCAGGGTCGCCGAGCGCGTGAAAGAGGCTTTCGCACGCGCGAAAGGTCTTTGCGACGTCCTCAAGGGTCCATGTTTTTGGTTTTGGCATCTGGAATCGGTTGATAGGTCGAATCCCGTGAACCAACCATACCTCAAACACGACAGACAATGAAAGCGTCCCGCACGCAACGCTCGGTGCGGATTTTTTGGGCTGGGAATTAGGCTGGCAATTAGCCGCGCTAGCGCTAAAAAATTAGGCGGCTCGCCGGGCCGCGCGGACCCCACTTGCGCCGATGGGACCGGCGAGGGGCGGCGGCTATGCCACCCGTTCAAACGCCTCTAGCTTGGGCGCTGCCATTTCCTCGGCGAAGCGGGCGTAGCTCCACGGCCAGCTGGCCGGGATCCCGGATTTGTCCAGCTACCAGCTTTTGCAGCCGGTGGCCCAGATGCTTTTTTTGGCGGCCTCGATACGGGCGGCTTCAAACGCGCTGGCGGCCGCGGCGCTGGCTGAAATTTCGCGGTAAGTGCCCGCGCGTAGCTGCGCGAGCAGTTGCAGAACATAGTCGAGCTGGAGTTCGGCAATTCTAATGAGTGAAAAATTGCCTACCGGACCGTTAGGCCCGTTGAGCAGGAAAAAATTGGGGAAGCCTGGCACCGACAGCGACAAATAGGCCGTGGGGCGCTCGGCCCAGACGGTGTCTAAATCCAGCCCCTCGCGACCCAATACCCGCGTGGGTCGCACGAAGCGGTCGGCGCGGAAGCCGGTGGCCAACACCAGGACGTCGAGTTCGTGCAGCACGCCATCGGCCGTGCGTACGCCGCGGGCTTCCATCCGCTCGATGCCGCTGGTGACCAGGGCGGCGTGCGGTTGCTGGAGCTTGGCGTAGAAGTCGGTGGAAAACACCAAGCGCTTGCAGGCCGCGCGATAGTTGGGGCGCAGGCGCTCGCGGAGGATGGGATCGGCCACGCTGTGCTCGAGATTTTGTTGGCAACGCCGCTCGATAGATTTCATGCCGGGCGAGTCGGCGTCGATCACGGCGTTAGAGACAAAGTCGACCATCAGGGTATTAGCTGCGGCCCGAATGGCCGCTATTTGCTCAGGGTCGCGGGCAAACTCTGCGCGTTGTGCCGGGCTATAGAGCGGGTTTTCAATCGCCATCACCCACTGCGGCGTGCGCTGAAACAGCGTGTAGTGCGCGGCGCGCGGCACCAGCGCCGAGGTGATCTGGATGGCCGTGGACCCGGTACCGATAACCCCCACGCGCTGAGCGTCCAAGGGCACCTGGTGGTTCCATTGGGCGCTGTGGAAGCTCGCGCCCGCGAAGTCTGCCAAGCCCGCGAGCTCGGGCATATTAGGGTGATGCAGCACGCCGCTCGCCCCAATGACCACATCGCCGACCGCGCGGGTGCCGTCTGCCAGGGTGAGCTGCCAGCGGCCCTGCACAAACTCGCAGCGCGTGATTTCGGCATTAAAGCGGATGTGCGGCATGACCTGATATTGGCTGGCCACCCGCTCGAAGTAGGCTTGAATTTCCGCCCCCGGGGCAAAAGTCTGCGACCAGTCCGGATTGGGCGCGAAACTGTAGGTGTAGAGGTGGGCTGGGACATCGCAGGCGATACCGGGGTAGGTGTTTTCGCGCCAGGTGCCCCCCACCCGGGCGGATTTCTCAAAAATGACATAGTCGGAAAACCCTGCCTCGGCCAAGCGGATACCAGCCAGAATGCCGGCCATGCCGGCGCCAATAACGACCACGCGCAGCGCGCGCGGGGGGCGGGGTAACATCGCAGCAGCAATCCTTACGGCGGGCTCGCCTCAGGCGAGCGTGTGATAGACGTTTTGGACGTCGTCGTCTTGTTCGAGTTTATCGATGAGTTCCAGTACCTCTTTGGCCTGCTCCTCGGGCAAGTCGGTGGGGGTGATACACAGATATTCGTGCTCGGCGGAAATCGGCGTAATGCCGCGGTCTTCCAAGGCTTTTTGCAGCAGACCGAAATCTGGAAAATGACAGCGCACCACCCACTGCGGTTCATCTTTGGGGCCGCGCCCTTCGCCCATTTCTTCCAAGCCAAAATCGATGAGATACAGTTCCAGATCGTCAGCATCCAAGCCGGCTGGCTTGATCCGGAACACGCCCATGCGTTTGAACATGAACGCCACGCTGCCGTTGATGCCGATATTGCCGCCAAATTTATTGAACGCGGCCCGCACGCTCGCGACGGTGCGCACCGGGTTATCCGTGGCGGTTTCGATCAACACCGCGACCCCATGGGGCGCGTAGCCTTCATAAACGACGACCTCGTAGTTGGTTGCATCTTTGCCTGAGGCCCGTTTGATCGCGGTTTCAATTTTGTCTTTGGGCATGTTGACCGCGCGTCCGTTCTGGATCACGCGGCGCAACGAGGGATTATTGGCGGGGTCGGGGCCGCCCTGACGGACTGCGATCGTAATATCTTTGCCAACCCGGCTGAACTGCTTGGCCATGCGGTCCCAGCGGGCGAACATGGTGTGCTTACGCGTTTCGAACATGCGTCCCATCGTGTGTGAGTCCCGTGCGTTAGCGGTCTTTGGACGGGCCGGCGTGGGGCGGGCCCGCGGGTACGGCGTGGTCGGCGCAGGCGCGGCGACCGACCTCGCGTCGGCCCCGCATGATTGCCGCTTCGGGCGCGCTAGACAAGTTATCAGCGCGTTGGGGCGGGTGGCCGGGTCGGTTTTGCTGGGGCGAGGGCGGGCGCCTCACCCAGCGCGGCGGCTGCGCGCGCGGCGGGGTGGCGTTGCGCTGGCGAACTTGCGCGCGCGACCGGCCACCTGGGCCTAGGGTGCGCGCGCCGCGACTTGGCGGGTTTCACCAATCGCCATGACCCCAAACGTCTCCGCCGCGAGGCCCGCCGCTAGCCGGGCCGCCGCCAAATCTTTGGGCGGTTGGTCTAGCGGCTCATCGGTCAGCTCAAAAGTGCCCCAGTGCACGCCCACACTGTATTTGGCCCCTAAATCCAAGTGGGCTCGCACGGCCTCGGCGGGGTTCACATGCTGCTCGCGCATAAACCAGCGCGGTTCGTAGGCGCCGACGGCGATCAGGGCGAGGTCAAAACCGCCGCCTTGGGCGGTGCTCTGCTGGGCGGCGAAATGCGCTTTGGTGTCGGCAAAATCCTGGCTGTAACCGGCGTCGCCGCTGAAATACCAGTGCAACTGCGGCCCCAACACCGCCCAGCCACCCCACAGCGTTTGGTTACGGTCGCCCACCCCCCGCGCCGACCAATGCTGCACGGGGGCGAGGTGGAATTGGGTGCCGTTGAGCACGACGCTGTCCCACCAATCCAGCTCTTTCACGTTGCCGATGCCCAGCCCGGTAAACCAGGCCTTAAGGCCCAAGGGCACCAGAAACAGGGTCGCGGCGGGCGCTCTGGCCGCCAGCGCAAGGACCGAATTTTTGTCCAGATGGTCGTAGTGATTGTGTGAAATCAGCACCACGTCGATAGCTGGCAACTGGACTATCGATAGCCCGGGGGCCTGGGCACGCTGCGGGCCGATGAACTGGACCGGCGAGGCGCGCGCCGAAAACATCGGGTCCAGCAGGACGTTCAAGCCGTTGGCCTGCACCAGCATGGTGGCGTGGCCGACCCAGGTGATGGCCGGCCGCATCGCTGCGGCGTGGGCATTGGCGTGGACGAAAACCAGATCGGGCGACTGGACGGGGGTCGGTACCGCCGGGGCTTGGGGTACACCATCGCGCAGGCGCTGGTATTGCCAGCGCCAGAACTCGCGACCTGATTTGGCCACTTTGCCGAGATAATTGTTCTGAAAACCCGTGGGCGTATGGTGCGGCTTGGTGGGGGCGGGGGGCTGGGTCATGGCGACGCATCCGGTCAGAGAGATGAGCAGGGGGAAAGCCCCAAAAATCGTTAGCACGGGTATTAAGCCATCGCACTGGCGGCGACCCCCCCACGGGGGCGAAAAAATCTGCACTCAGCACTCAGCGCGGGCCGCAAGCGCGCGCGTCCGGCGCCACCCCGCCGCCGCGCCGGCTGTCGGGCCGCGCCGCAAACTTGGCGCGCGGGCTAAGCGTGCGCTAGTGCGCGGCTGATTGCACCGCCTGCGCGCCGGCTGCTGGGGCCTGCCAGGGCGTGCGCGAGTCGCGCTCACCTGTTTGGGTGCAGTTTTTGCACCTGGGCCTGTTTTATAGTCGGCGGGTAGCCCCGCGCCGCCGCCGCCGGTCGTCTGCGTCCTCACCACCCACGCGGGCAGCTACCGCCCGCCAAAGGAGCCCCTATGCACGAACTCATGCGCCACAGCGCGGTGGAACAGGCCCACCTAATCCGCACCGGGGCCGTGTCTGCCAGCGAAATGCTGGAGGCCTCTTTGGCGGCGATCGAGCGGCTTAATCCGCCGTTGAACGCGGTTATTTTGTCCCTCGCCGAGCGCGCCCGCGCGAGCTTGGTCGACTTGCCGGCCGGTGCGCCTTTCGCCGGTGTGCCGCTGCTGCTCAAAGACATGCTCGCCGAATATGGCGGCACGCGCATGACCGAAGGGTCGCGGTTCCTGCAGCACTATATTTCCCCCCGTGACAGCGAACTGGTGGCGCGCTATCGCCGCGCCGGTTTTGTGATTGTGGGCAAGACCAACACCCCGGAGTTCGCCTCCAAGCCCACCACCGAACCCGAACTGTTCGGCAAGACCGGCAATCCGTGGCACCCGGCTTATTCCTGCGGGGGTTCGTCGGGTGGTTCGGCCTCGGCGGTGGCGGCCGGCATGACCGCGGCGGCCCATGCCAACGATGGCGGCGGCTCCATCCGCCTGCCCGCAGCGTGGTGTGGCTTAGTGGGCCTGAAGCCCACGCGCGGTCGCAATCCCTTGGGGCCGGACTATGGCGATGTGGGCGCGGGGCTCATCTGCGAACACGTCGTGACCCACACGGTGTTAGACAGCGCCGCCATCCTCGACTGCACCGCCGGTGCCGATCCGGGCGCACCCTACTGCGTGGCGCCGCCCGCGCGCCCCTTCGCCGAAGAAGTGGGCGTGGCACCCGGGCGTTTGCGCATTGCGCTCAGTCTGTCACCCCTCACCGGCACCCCGGTCCACCCGGAGTGCCAGCGCGCGGCGCAGGCGGCGGCGGCGCGTTTGGACGCGCTAGGCCATCACGTGGAAGTTGCTATGCCGCAGGTGTCGGCCGAGCAGTTCAATGATTTTTTTACCACCATTTGGTTGGCGATGGTGGCCTGGGCCATTCGCGACTGGGCGCGGCGGACCGGGCGCACACCCACGCGCGAGGACTTTGAAGCCCACACGTGGAAAATGTTTTCCTTCGACGCCGAGCGTCGGCCCTCGGACCTCCTCCTCGCCATTCAGGATATGCAGCGCATGGCGCGCGAAATTGCCCCGTTTTTCGCGCGCTACGATGTGTGGCTCACGCCCACCACCACCCAGCCGCCCCAGCCGCTAGGGTGGTTTGATTTTGATCCCCAATACCCCAGGCAGGCCACCGAGCGCATGTCGGATCTGCCCCGCTTCACGGCGGTGGCCAATATCACGGGGCAGCCGGCGATTAGCTTGCCGCTGCACTGGACCCCCGAGGGTTTGCCGGTCGGCGTGCAGCTCATGGGCCGCTACGCCGAGGAAGCCACCTTGTTCCGGCTGGCCGCGCAGCTGGAAGCGGACGCGCCGTGGCGGGCGCGGCGTCCGGTGGTGAGCTAAACGGCGGCCAGCCGACCTACCCGGTGCGGCGCGCACTCAGAGCGCCCGCGCCCGGCGTCCCCCACGGCGCAGCAGCTGCCCCGAATGGGGGTGGGTCTCCACATCGTTCTCGATGGTGATTTGCCCATTCACCAGGATGTCGCGGTAGCCCGCCGCGCGTTGGATCCGTCGCCACTCGCCGCCCGGCAAATCGTGGACAATTTCGGGCGGCAGAATATTGAGGCGGTCGTAGTCATACACGATTAAATCGGCCGGTGCGCCCCGCCGAATAACGCCGCGGTCCTCGCAGCCCGCCACCATGGCCGGCAGCGCGCTTAAGCGCCAATGCGCTTCTTCCAAGTTCAGCCTGCCGTGCTCGCGCACGCCCTTGCACCGGGTTTCGGTGGGGTAGCGTCCGGCCGTCAGCAACTTCGTGTGCGCGCCACCGTCCGAAACCCCAAACATCACCTAAGGGTTGTCGACGACCTCCTGCATATAGCCGGGCCAAGTGTTGGTGCCGGCGGCGAAAAATTCGGTTTTGAGGCGGTCTTGAACCGCGATGTCGAGCATGACATCGACCGGATGCCGGCCGAGTTCGGCGGCAATCTCACCGATGATCCGGTCGCGATACTGCGCGGTCTGCGGCGAGGCGGGACCCGTGACCACCAGCTGCGGAATGCCCGCAGTCACCAGCAAGGGCATTTGCGTCTTGAGTACCGCGCGCCGGGCCGGATCGGCGAGCTTGACGAGTTTTTCTGCCACCGAGCCTAACGTCGCTTCGCGCCACGCCGGGCGTTCATCCCACAAGTTCCAGTCTTCAAAGGTAAAACCATCGCCGGCGTCGGTGGTGAGGCCCTGACCATAAACCCGCACCCCGCGCTGGTGGCAGTCGTTCAGCCACGCCAGCCCGCTGCGATGCAGTTCCGGCTTGTGGTCGTAGACTTGGAGCACGTTCCACAGCACCGGTCGGCCGCTGATTTCAGCCAGCCGCTCGAGGTGTGCGCGGTCGCGCTCGGCCGAGCCCGAGGCGATGGTCATTTGCATAAAGTCCTCGTTGCGCCGGCCCAGAACGGCCGCGAGGCGCTCGCAAGTTTCGTCGTGCATGACGTCGGTCACCATCGGCGTGCCGTCGTAGTCCAGTTGGACGGCCGCTGGGCCGCTGGGCATGAGGCGCTGGGCCAGCCGCAGCCGCCGGCGTCGAGCGATTCCTCAAAAATCCGACAAATTTCCGCGTGCTCGGCCGGGCTCGGTAGGTTGCCGGCTGTGGCCGCCGCAAGACCCATGACCCACACCAACAGCGGGCCGATGGGCACATAGGGCAGCAGATTGATGGCTTTGGGCGTGCGCTCGACGCGGTCTAAAAACTCGGGGAAGGTGGTCCAGTCCCACGGCATGCCCGCTTTCATGGCCGCATAAGGAATGGCTTCCACGCGGGTCATCGAGAGCATGGCGCGCTCGCGTTCGGCTGGGCGCACCGGTGCGAAACCAAAGCCGCAGTTGCCGATCACCGCCGAGGTAATGCCGTGCCAACCCGAGAGCGTGCAGTAGGGATCCCAGAAGAGCTGCGCGTCATAGTGGGTGTGGAGGTCCACAAAACCCGGCGCCACGATGCACCCGCCGGCGTCGATCTCGCGCCGCCCGCGATGGGCCGCGAGCCGCCCGAGGTCGGCTACCAAGCCGTCTTTGATGCCGATGTCGGCCCGATAGCGTGGTACACGCGTGCCGTCAATCACCATCCCGTTACGGATCACCAAGTCAAATTCAGCCATCCACGCACCCCTGTTGCTGGCGGCCAGTCGCAAGTCGGCCGCGCTAGATTGTGCCGGCCGGCGAGCGTATAGCACTCTGGCGGCCGGCGTGGTTTCCTCCAAATGAGGACTAGCCGTTGTCCGAACGCGTGATAACCTTGGCCCGTGGTGGCTTGCGCGGCGGGAGTGGGGCGTTCTCAAGGATAAATTCTGGCAACGTCCGGGCGCACCCCGGCGGCGTCTAACGGACAAGGAGGCTAGGATGGCGTGGCGGATAGGCGTGGATACCGGTGGTACTTTCACCGATGTGGTCGCGGTGAACGAGGCCACCGGGCAACGCTATGTGCGCAAGACCTCCTCCACGCCGGATGATCCCTCGCGGGCGTTCACCAACGGCATCCAAGAACTCTTGAACGACATCGGCGCGCAGGTGAGCGACGTCCATTTCATCAGCCACGGCACGACGGTCGCCACCAACGCCATTCTGGAGTCCAACTACGCGCGCCTGGGCTTGCTCGTAACGCAGGGCTATCGCGAGATGCTGGAAGTGGGCCGGCAGACCGTGCCCGGCGACTTCGGCGACATTACCTGGTGGCTGAAACCCCCACGGGTGGTGCCACTAGAACTGGTGCGCGAGGTTCCGGGTCGGCTCACTTTTCGCGGGGTGGAACACACCCCCCTCGATGAAGCGGCAGTGCGCGCCAGCGCGCGGGACTTCCGCGCGATGGGTCTGACCGCCATCGCGGTATCGTTCATCCACTCCTACCGCAACCCCGCCCACGAACGCCGCGCGCGGGAGTTGATCCTAGCCGAGCACCCCGCGTGTTTTGTGTCAATTTCCTCCGACGTTATTCGTGAATATCGCGAATACGAGCGCACTTTGAGCACCTGTCTCAATACCGGCCTCATGCCGCTGGTGACCCGCTATCTGGATAATTTGCAGGGGCGGCTCGAACGCGCAGGCATCGCCGCCAAGCTCTACGTCATGAAATCCAGCGGCGGGATCATTCGCGCCGCCGAGATGGCGCCACAACCGATCGCAGCCGTGCTTTCGGGGCCCGCGGCCGGCATCGTGACCGCCACCTATTACGGGCGTGCCGCCGGCCATCCCAATCTCATCACCATCGACATCGGGGGCACTTCCACCGATATCTGCCTCATCGACCAGGGCGTACCCAACATGCTTACGGAAGGACGCATCGACGTCTACAGCATCAAAACGCCCATGATCGACATGCACACGGTGGGCGCGGGCGGGGGCTCGATAGCCTGGCTGGCCGCCGGGCGCAGCCTGCGCGTGGGGCCACGCAGTGCGGGTGCTGCACCCGGTCCGGTGTGCTACGGGCGCGGTGGCACGGCGCCCACGCTCACCGATGCCCATCTGGTGCTGGGACGGGTGTCGCCCTATTTATTGGGCGGCGCGATTACCTTGGATGCCGCCGCGGCGCGGCACGCCATCGAGCAGCAAATCGCGTTGCCGCTGGGCATGAGCGTGGAAGACGCCGCCTTGGGCATCCTGGATCTGGCGACCAGCAATATTGCCCAAGGCATTAACGTGGTGTCGGTGAAGCGTGGCCGTGACCCGCGGCACTACGCGTTAATGGCTTTTGGCGGCGCGGGCGGTCTGAATGCCTGCCCGGTCGCGGACGCGCTGGGCATTAAGACCCTGATCGTGCCGCCCGCCCCGGGCGTGACCTCCGCGGAAGGTCTGCTCTCCACCGATGTCCGCTCCGACCGCGTGGTCACCGATGTGCAGCGCGAAGACCAGCTCGATTTGCCCCGTTTAGTCCGGGAGTTCGCCGCCGTCTACCGGCAGGTGCAGGGCGACCTCGAGCGCGAGGGTTTTGACCCGCAGCACACCGCCCTGACGGCCTTTGCCGACCTGCGCTACGTCGGGCAAGCCTACGAAGTCCGGGTGCCGGTCACGGTGCTGGATGCCAGCCTCAGCGAGGCGGCGATGCGTAACGCAATCAAGTCTTTTCACCGGGCCCACGATGACCGTTTTGGCTACGAGTACGAAGGGCGTCAGCCGGTGGAAATCGTGAATATCGGGGCGACCGGTTTTGGTCTGTTCCCACGCCCCATGACCGCCGTAGAACACCGCGAAGGCTGCACTTGGCCCGGCGCTTTGACCAGCGTGCGGCGGGGTTTCTTTCGCGGCTTGGGGGCCTGCGACGTGCCGGTCTATGCCCGCGCCCGCGCGCCCATCGCGGTGTCGCTGGAGGGCCCGGCCGTGATCGAACAATACGATGCGACTTTGGTGGTCGAACCCGGCTGGCGCGCCACGCTAGACGACGTCGGCCAAATTATCGTCATCCAACTAGCGCCGGAGGCATTACCCCATGTCGGCACAAATTAGCGCCCAGCTTAGCCCCACGGTGGTCGAAATTTTCGACGAATCACGCTATTTAAATGGCGATTACGCGCCCACACGCAAGGCCAGTTTCACGCGCGATGATGAGCATTGGCCGCGCCTGCTGGCGTTGAAGGACCAACTCGACAGCGTCACGCTGGACGTCCTCGAATGGGCGCTAGAAGCGGCCATCGACGAGGGCGAAGCCGCCGTCGAGCGCACCGCCGTGTCGACTATCGTGCGCGAGCAGCACGATTACCGAGCGTCGCTCAACACGGTGGATTGCAACAGCGTGACCCGCGTGTCGTGGGCAGCAACGGCCGATCCGATCCGTAACTATTACGCGCTGGACGACATCCACGAGGGCGATGTTTATCTCTACAACGACATTCACGAGTCCAGCGGCACGATCGGTCATTTGCCAGATTTTTGCGTGGTGGTACCCATTTTCTCCGCTGGCCGGCTGATCGGTTTTTCGCAGGTTTTCGGGCACTGCAACGATGTGGGCGGCAAAGTGGCGGGCAGTTGGCCGTTGACCGCGACCACCGTCTTTGAAGAAGGGATCCAGGTGCCGCCCTTCAAGTTCTACGCCCGGGGCGTGCGCAACGAAGACGCGTGGAAGATCATCCTGCGCAACAGCCGGTATCCCGAAGACCTGCGCGGCGACATCGATGCCTTTGTGGGCGCGACCCGGATCATCCAACGGCGCGTGGAGGAACTGTGCCGGCGCTACGGTACGGATACGGTGGAAGCGGCGTTCTATCGCATCATGGACCGCTGCGAAGAAATCGTGCGCGAAGTGGCCCTGCCGCATATCCCTAACGGCGAGTATGTGGGCGAAGATTTTCTGGAAAACGACGGCATCGACCTCGAGCGTCCCGTCAAGCTCATGCTCACGATTCGCAAAGACCCGCAAAAAATTATCGTCGACTTTGCGGGCACCGATCCCCAGGTGCCCGGCCCAGTGAACTGGGTGATGGATGGTCGTCACTATGCAAAATGGCTAGGTGGCTTTGTGAAGGCGCAGGTGCCCGGAATGATCGTCAACGAAGGTCTCACCCGGGTATTCAAGGCTTATCTGCCCCCGCGCACGGTGCTGTCTGCGGAATATCCGGCCGCCGGAGCCGACCGCATGGACTGCATGCTGCGCATGATCGGGGCCTATATGGCCGCCATGGCGAAAGCCACTAACGGCCAGATGGTGGGTGATTCGCAGTGCATCCAACTCTACGGCTTCTACGGGCGGGACCTCGAGGGGCGCGATTTTTTATATCGTGAAATTTTTGGTGCGGGTTCGGGCGGGCGTCCCTTCGCCGACGGCACGGACACCGTGGACCTGGTCCCCGACTCCAAAAATCTGCCCACGGAGTTTATCGAACAGCGCTTCCCGGTCATCGTGCATCGGGTGGGGATGTTCCCAGACTCCGGCGGGCCGGGCGCTTACCGGGGCGGGTTGGGCTATTTGAAAGACGTCGAAATTCTCGTGGACGGACATTTTCTGACCGTCTCGTATCGGACCATTTTCTCCTGCTTCGGGGTCAACGGCGGCATGGCGGGTCGCTCGGGTGGTGCGCTCATCAACCCGGAAACGCCCCACGCCCAGCACATTCTGTACAAGCGTGAGGCGGTGCCGGTGAAAGCGGGTGACATCGTGCGCATCCTGACCCCCGGTGGTGGTGGCTGGGGCGACCCTTTGGCACGGGTGCCGGAATGGGTGCGGTTAGACGTGCAGCGCGCGCTGGTGTCCATCACCAGCGCCCGCGACGACTACGGGGTCGTGCTGATCCCGGTCGCCGATTTGGCGCGCGGCTTTGAGGTGGATGAAAATGCGACCCGCGCGCTGCGCGCCACGCGCCGTGCCAGCCGGCCGCCCTTGAAAATGATCAACCGTGGTGTGCATGCCGAACAACTCATTCGAACTGGCCAGATCACGGTCAGCGACTTCGATTATCCGGCGTGCTTTGACGAAGCTGCCTATCTGGCGGCGGCGACGGTTTAGTCCGCCGCGCGTAGGGCGCGGCTACGACCGGCAACCCTTGATTTTTTACACCCAGAGGTTTCTCCATGCCAATTGCCACGCTCCAACGCACGCTCCAAGCCCCCCGCGATTACTGTTGGGCTTGGCTGGCCGACTTTGGCGCCCTCGATCGGCTACACCCGCCCGGCAATCTTACCGAGTTCCGCTGCGAGGGCAGCCATATTGGCGCCCGGCGCTATGCGCGTTTCAAGCCCGAGATGGGGGTGGCCGGGCAGATTATCGAGCGTCTGGACGTGGCCATCGCGCCGCTGGTCATCGTCTACTCGATCGTCGAAAACTACCCGCTGCCGATGCTGGACTATGTCGCGGTGGTGCGGTTCGCCGAGGCCGCCCCCGGCACTACGCAAATCACGTGGGAGGGGCACTACACCGAAGGGACCTTGCCCGCCGCCCAGATGGATCCGCTGCTGCGCGATTTCTACGGCCTATTTATGGACAATATCGAGAAGGCTTACGCCCTCGGGCGCAAGCCGGGGGAAAGTCC
This sequence comes from Gammaproteobacteria bacterium, assembly GCA_009692365.1. Lineage (GTDB taxonomy): Bacteria > Pseudomonadota > Gammaproteobacteria. The sequence goes on along the minus strand of SHZJ01000008.1, from coordinate 48,284 downwards.
GTATTGAGGGTTTTAGCATTGGGGTGGCGGCGTGCCGCTGCCACCCTGACCACCCCAGTGCGCGTAGTTCGCGCCCCGCACGACTAGCCGACGCTCGCCGCCTGCTCCGCTAATTCCAAGGCTTCGCTGTGGGCCAGCCACTCGCTTTCAGCCGCCTCGATGTGCATTTCCACGCGGGCTTTATCCATCAGCAAAGCTTTCAGTTGCTCGCGCCGGGCGGGTTCGTAGAGTCCCGGATCGGCGAGTTTAGCGGCCAGTTCTGCTCGCCCGTGCTGGGCGCGTTCCAACGCGCTCTCCGCCTGTCGCACGGCGTCGCGCAGTGGCTTTAGCTGCGTGCGCGTTTGCGCGTTTTGTTGCCGGCGCTGTTTTTCATTGCCCCGCTCATTGGCGTTGACGACGGCAGGCGCCGCCACGGGGGGCAGCCAGGGCAGTTCGCGCCGCCCGCCGCCTAACCAGCGCGCATAGTCGTCCAAATCGCCCAGCCAGTCCTGGGCCAGGCCATCGTTGATCAGCAGCAGGGTATCGGCGGTGGTGCGCAACAAATGCCGATCGTGGGCGACCACCACCAGCGCGCCCTCATAGTCCTGCAGGGCCAGCGTGAGCGCATGGCGCATGTCGAGGTCTAGGTGATTGGTAGGCTCGTCGAGCAGCAGCAGATTGGGCCGGGCGTACAGCAGCATGGCCAGCACCAAGCGGGCTTTTTCGCCCCCGGAATAACTGCCGACCGCGCGCAGCACCATGTCGTTTTGAAAATTGAAGCCGCCCAAAAAGTTGCGTAATTCTTGTTCGCGCGCCTGCGGCGCCAAACGCTCCAGATGCTGGAGCGCGCTGTCGCCGAGTGCTAGTTGTTCGAGTTGATGCTGGGCGAAGTAGCCCACGGCGAGGTCCTGCGCGCCCAGCATGTCGCCCGACTGGGGGGCGAGTTCGCCGGCCAGCACTTTGATGAGCGTGGACTTGCCGGCACCGTTGGCACCCAACAGGGCGATGCGGTCGCCGGGCGCGATGGAGAGCTTGAGGTTCTCCAAGACGCGCTGCTCGCCGTAGCCCGCGGTGACCCGGTCGAGGGTCAGCAGCGGTTGGGGCAATTTGCGGGGTTTACGGAACGTGAAGCTAAAGGGCGAATCCACGTGTGCCGGGACGATGAGTTCGAGGCGCTCTAGGGCTTTCAACCGACTTTGTGCTTGGCGAGCCTTGGTCGCCTGATAGCGAAAGCGCTCCACAAAGGACTGCATATGCGCCACTTCGCGCTGCTGGCGTTCAAAAGCCGCCTGCTGGCCGGCCAGTTGTTCGGCGCGCGCGCGTTCGAAAGCGCTGTAGTTGCCGGTGTAGAGCTTGAGTCCCCCTTGCTCCATGTGGGCGATAACACCCACCACACGGTCCAGAAAATCGCGGTCGTGTGAAATCAGGACTAAGGTGCCGGGGTAGGCGAGCAGCCAGTCTTCCAGCCAAATGACGGCGTCTAAGTCGAGGTGGTTGGTGGGTTCATCGAGCAGCAGCAGATCCGACCGGCACATCAGCGCGCGGGCCAGGTTTAGGCGCATCCGCCAACCCCCGGAGAAAGCATTGACCGGGCGGGTCTCGGTGCCCGGCGCGAAACCCAAACCGTTTAAGAGTTTCGCTGCACGCGCGGGCGCGGCGTAGCCCTCGATGCTCGCCATGCGCTCGTGGAGTTCGCCCAGGCGCACGCCGCCGGCGGTTTCTTCGCGCAGCAGCGCCGTCTCGAGGGTGCGCAGTTCGGCGTCGCCATCCAGCACATACTCTAGCGCCGCCCGTGGGTCGGGCGGAGTCTCCTGCGCAACATGGGCCAGGGTGAGGGCGGCCGGGAGGTCAATCTCGCCGGTGTCGCAGCCCAGTTCGCCGCGCACGAGCGCAAACAGGCTCGACTTACCGGCGCCGTTAGCGCCCGTGAGGCCAATTTTTTGGCCCGCATGGACGATGAATGACACCGCAGAGAACAGCACCTGCCCACCGCGGCGCAGGCTGACATCACGAAAAGACAACATGGGGCGGCAGTGTAGTGGCTAGGCGGGGATTTACCACCCGCCCGCGCGCCGGGTGGGGGTGGCAGGCCCGCTTTTATCGATGGCTCGTGGCCCCCCGACAGCGCTGCACACGGGCGCTGCCGGGCGGGCGCCCGCATCCAGCAAACCCCGCGTAATGGCCGGGTGTTGCTGGACGGGGCGGCGCTAAAAGGCTTGCAGAGACGGCCTAATTGGGGTCATCAACGACGCAATAACTCGTCATTGAGCCGTCGTAGCAGGACTGATAGTAAACATTGTTGTCGAGGTAGTAGTTTTGGTTGCCCACGACCACCAGATTGGCGGAATCCGGTAGCGACTCGACCATCGTACCGACGGCCAACCCGGTGAGCGCGCCCACCGCGACCGCTCCACCGAAGCCATCACCGTAGTAGCCATCACCGTAGTAGCCATAGCCATCACCGTAGTAGCCGCCCCAGCCAGCGCCGTGATAGTCGTCGCCGTACACCTCGCCGTGGCCAGTGTTGCCGACCGCCACCCCGCCTTCCGGCCCCCGCACGACGGTGGCGCCTTCCGGCCCCCGCACGACGGTGGCGCCTTCCGGCCCCCGCGCGGCGATGGCGCCGTCTGGCCCCACCCCGACCTCGCCACCGCGGGGACCTTGCGCGTAGCTGGCGCCATTTTTGGTGGTGCCGGTGGTGACGTCGCCCTCGTGAGATTGCGAACCCTCGCTGTCGTGTGAGCCGCTGTCGCGCATGCTGCCGCCACTAAAACCATCGCCATGGCCGCCGCCATGGCCGCCGCCGCCGCCGCGGTCACCACCGCCCCCACCGCCGCGCGCGCTAGCGAGCGAGCCAAAACCTACTAGGCCCACGACCAAGGTCGCTAACAGTGCAACCCGGAGCGCTTCTAGGTTCAATGCTTTCATGGTTTCTCTCCGGTTTTGTCGGGCTGAGCCGCAGCTTGCGCTGGGGTTTTTAGCCGCAGGGGGGCAAATTTGATGAGCCGTGCGTCGGCGGGGGGACTAAAAATAAAGGTCTCGGGTGCGAACTTGGGCTTGCCGTTCAAGTCGCTGATGTAGGCAGTCCACTGGGGAGAACCGTTCAGGTTTTTCTGGTTGATCAGGAGCTTCACCGGGAAGGGTTGCGCCCCGCTGGCAACCCAGAGCTGCAGTTGGATGTCCTGACGGTCAAACGCCAAGTGGTTCGTGGGGACCCCGCGCACCGTGCTCGCACCGACGTACAGCGAATGGGTTTGACCGCGGGCTAGGTGCTTGCACAACTGGGGGCTGGTGAAGTCGCCCAGCGCCACCCGGAAACCGAGTTTTTGGTCGGCGTGTTCCAGCGCGCTTTCGATGTCACCCGGTACGGCCACCGTCGCGTAAACCTTGCGCTTCGCGTCATAGAGGGCGAGCGTTTTACCGTCGAAGAAAAACTGCTTGTCGAGCAGGTCGCCGCGGGCGTTGACCCGCAATTTATCGGGGCGCTGGACGAAGGTCTCGATGTCAAAGGTGTACTGCAGCTTTTTACCAGCGGTGTACACCTGGTCGTCGGTGACTTCGGCGCGGAAGGAGAAACGCTCGAAGGATTTCAGGTAACCACACATTTGCTGGACGATTTTGTCCGGGTCGGGCCGCATTTTTTTCGGGGGTGGTGTTTCGGCGGTGGCCGCTAAACTGCTGAAGAGCAGTACGCCACCGCAGGCGAGTCCACTGAGGTATTTAAGCTGCATCCAAGTTCTCCTGTGAGGAAGTCTGTCTATTCTGTCAATCAGGTGTTTAGGGCAGAGCAGGGCCTGCTGAGTTGCCGGATGGTCTAAGTCTGAGGGGAGACGCCCACCTGGCGCCAGCTGTGTCGCGGGATGTTAACCGGTTTTTGGGCGCAAATACGGCGGCGGCCTACCTACAGGCCCGCGCGGTTTGCTCGACATAGGCAAGCAATTCAGCGCAGTTTTTCAGGCGCGGGAAGGGGATCAGGCGATGGACCCCCGCCGCCGCGTAGCGCTGTGCCAGTTCGGTGTCGAGGGCGGCGGCCGGGGTGACGCTGATTTCTAGCGGCCCCAAGGCTGCCGGCCGTTCTACTTCGCGCGCGGCCTCGGCCAGACCCGCCAGACAGCGCTCGGTGGCGGGCAGGTCGAGGGCGAAACCATACCAACCGTGGGCGTGCCGCAACGTGCGGCGAAAGGCCGCCGGCGTGTGGCCGCCGATGACGATGGGCACGGGTTGCTGTACCGGTTGGGGTTGGGCCTGAATCCCGCTGTAGGAGATAAAACGGCCCGCATATTCCGGTTGCGCCTGTGACCAGATAGCTTGCATGGCTTGGAGGTATTCGATGGCGCGCGCGCCTTTGTGCTCGAAAGACACCCCTAAAGCCTCGAACTCTGGCTTCAGGTAACCGACGCCCAGACCAAAGATCAGCCGCCCTTTTGAAATCACATCCACGCTCGCCAGTTCCTTCGCGAGCACCAGCGGGTTGCGCTGCGGCAGGATGATGATGCCGGTGCCGAGTTTGATGGTGCGGGTGTGTCCAGCCAAAAACGCCAGCGCCACGGCGGGGTCGAGCAGCGGATAGCGCGGCGGCAACGGTGAGGGTGCTATCTGTGGGTCGGGTAAGACCACGTGTTCGCCGGTCCACAGGGATTCAAAACCCGCCGCCTCCGCCGCCTGTGCCACCTGCAGCGCGGTGTCCGGATCGCTGCAGGCGTTCATGTTGATGCCGAATAGTCCAAGTTTCATGGTTGACTCCAATGGCTGGATGGGGCGAGCCGTGCTCGTCTAGCGTGGGGTGGCAAGTTGCGGGACTACCCGGTGCCGGCCCGCACGGTCGCGGTGGCTTGGATGCCAAAGCGCGGCCGATAGGTTACCGAGGGCGAGGGCACGATGGGGTGCCCCGGCACGGGTCGCACCGCAAATTGCGGCACCAGCTGGGCCAGCACCAGCTGGATTTCCAGCAGGGACATCCCAATGCCGATGCAGGCGCGCGGGCCCGCCGAGAAGGGGAGGTAGGCGTAGGAATGCCGGCCTTCGCTGCGGGCCGGACTAAAGCGAGCGGGGTCGAAGCGTTCGGGCTCTGACCACCAATCCCGGTGCCGATGCAAGGTGTAGGGGAGCACCACGACGTAGGCCCCCGCCGGGATGCGAAACCCCCCAAATTCGGCGTCTTCCTCGGCCCGCCGCGACAGCCCCCAGACGGGCGGGTATAGCCGCAGCGATTCTTGGACCACCTGTTTGAGAAAAGGCAGGCGCGCCAGGTCGGCCGCGCTCGCCGGCCGGCCGTTTAGCACGGCGTTTAACTCGGCCACCAGGCGCAGTTCGACGGCCGGGTGTTGCGCCAGCAGATAAAACGTCCAGTCGAGCGCGGTCGCCGAGGTCTCGTGACCGGCGAGGAGCAAGGTAATGGCTTCGTCACGGATTTGTTGGTCGGGCATTGCTGCGCCAGTTTCGTCGCGTGCGGCGAGCAGTAGGCCCAGCAGGTCTTGGCGGGCCACGGCGCTGCCACGGCGATCTTGTATTAGCCCATAGACGATGCGGTCCAGCAGCGCCAGTTGGCGGCGAAAACGTCGATTGCTGGGCACCGGCAACCACGGCCAAAGGGTGAGCAGCGCCGCCACCGTTTTGGGATTGGTGTTGGTTTGTGCCAGCAGCGCCGCCACTTCTTCCGCGTGTTGTTCGATGGCCGCGCCGAACAGCGTTTCGCCCACGATGCGGAACGTCAGGCGGCCCATTTCACGGTCTAGCGCAAAGGGTGTGTGGGCGGGGCGGGCGCGCCAGCGCGCAGCGAGATCAGCCGTGGCGCGATTGATGGCCTCGTCAAAACCGTTAACAATACGGCCGTGAAACATTGGCTGCATCAGCCGGCGCTGCCGCGCCCAGAAATCGCCGTCGCTGGTTACCAGCCCCTCGCCCATGGTTTGACGCAGCACCCGGTAATCGATGTTGCGCTTAGTGAACTCGGGCCACGCGCGGGTGAGTAGTTGCCGCACATCGTCGGGGTTGTTGAGCAGGTACATGTCCATGTAGCCGCGCCAGCGCAGGACATCGCCGTAGCGGGGCAAAATCGCCTGAAAATAGGTGGCGGGATTACGCCCGTAGGCGCGCAGGCTCGCGAGACGGCCGGGGCCCGGCGGCAGCGGCGCCAAGGCCGCGGTGATGCTCATGTCACGCCTTAGCGCTGGGGCGAGCGCTAAGCGCGCTGTGCCAGGCCTGCGTTGCGGGGTGGTCGGCGGGGATCCGGCGTTCTATCCACGCATGAAAGTCGACCGCGCACCACGCGGTGATGTCGGCCATGCTCAGCGCCTCGCCCACCAGATAGGGCGTGCGCTGCAGGCGTTCTTCCAGCCAACCGTAGAAGCGCCCGATGGTTTGATGGCCACGTTGCACCAGTCCCGGGATGGCGGGTATGGGCTGGCCGCCGCTGCCCGGAATGCTGCGCTCGGCAAACTGGGGGTGCTGGTTACGAAACACTTCGGAGCCGCTGATCATGCCGTCGAACTCCGCCCGCCGTTGTAGGCTCTCGACCAGCGCACGCTCGGTCGCGCTGCGTCCCAGCAGCGGCTGCCAGGGATAGAGTTCTTCGAGGTAGCGACAAATCGCCATGACCTCGTCGATACAGGTGCCGTCGTCGAGTTCCAAGGTGGGGAGTAGCCCCCGCGGATTGACGGCTAGGAAAGCCGGTTTGAGGTTCTCGCCGGCCAAAATATTGAGCTCTATCCGCGGCAGTTCGAGGCCTTTTTCAGCCATAAAAATGCGTAGTCGCCGGGGGTTGGGCGCCATGGCGCAGTCGTAGAGTTTCATGGTTTGTTCCTTCGTGAGGCCTAACGGAAAGCCGGCATGACTTCTTCGGCAAACAGCTGGAGGTGTTCGTCCATTTTTCCCTCAGGGTAGCCCGGCGGCACGGTCCAAGTGTAGTAGCGCTCGATGCCGGTCGCCGCCACATAAGCGGCGATGGCGTCGATGGCGGCCGGCGGCGTGAGGATCTGCAGGATCCCCATTGCGACCAGTTGGGCAGGAGATTCCACCGCTGGGAAGAGCGCTTGTCCGGCCTCGCCCAGCCATTTGTTGTACATCTCGATTTGATACAACACGTGCGGCCCGAGGTTCGCCAGCGTCTGGGCCGGATTTTTGGACACCACCAACCAGAAGTGCCCACCGATGGCGCGGCCCGGTCCGGCGTGGCCCAGGCGTGCGCGTTCTTCGCGATAGACTTTCAGCAGGTCGCCCATTTCGCCGGTGCCGAGATAGCCATCGCCGATGCGCGCGGCGCGTTTGGCCGAGGCCGGTGCGAAGCCGCCGATCCACAACGGCGGGGGCGTCTGCACCGGCATGGGTGCGAGCTTCGCGCCTTCGATCTGAAAATGCTGGCCGTGATAGTCCACGGTCTCACCGCGCCACAGGGCGCGGATGATCTCCAGCCCTTCATCCATGCGGGCGCCGCGGTCCTGCGGGCGTAGGCCGAGACCTTTAAATTCCTGTGGCCGATACCCCACGCCAACCCCAAGCTCAAAACGGCCATTGGAGAGAATATCGATGGTGGCGGCGTCTTCCGCGACGCGCACCGGGTGATACAGCGGCAACAACAGCACGCTGGTGCCGATGCGGATCCGCGTGGTGCGCGCGGCGACCGCGGCGCACAGCGGCAGGATCGAGGGTGCATGGCCGTCTTCGCAGAAGTGATGTTCGGTTAACCACACATCGTCGTAGCCGATGGTCTCGGCCCACGCGATTTGCCGCAGCGTCTGGGCGTAGAGTTCCGGGTAAGGGCGCGCCCATTGGGCAGGATTGCGCAGCGAATACCAAAGGCCAAAACTGAGGCGGGGTTTGCTCATGCGGGTGCTCCTTGGACCGTCCCCGCCACCCGGGGGGTGATCATCATGGGCATGCCGTATTTAGGCGACAGGGTCACCTTGGCCGCCGTTTCAATGCGCTGTCCGGGCGCGACTTCCAAATGGAAGCGCGGCAGTAAGTTGGCGAGCACCAGCTGAATTTCCAACATCGCCATGCCCGCGCCGATACAAGTGCGCGGCCCGGCAGCAAACGGCAGGTAACTGTAGGAGTGACGCGATGGCCCGCTGCTGGGGTTAAAACGTTCGGGGTCGAAACGTTCTGGCTCGGGCCAGAATTCGGGGTGTCGATGCAGGGTGAAGGGCAACATGATGAGGTAGGCGCCGGCCGGCACGCGATGACCCTGAAAAATTTCCGCTTGGTGCGCGCGGCGCGCAATCGCCCACACCGGCGGCAGGACGCGCAGGGATTCCTGCACGACCTGTTTGAGGTAGGGCAACTGCGCCAAGTCGGCACTCGTGGCTGGGCGCCCCCCTAAGACCTGGGCTAATTCTGCCAGCAGTCTGGCTTCGACCTCCCGGTGCTGGGTGAGCAGATAGAAAGTCCAGGCGAGCGCGTTAGACGAAGTCTCGTGTCCCGCCAGCAGCAGCGTGACCACTTCGTCACGGATTTGCTGCTCGCTCATGCCGACACCCGAGTCTTCATCGCGGGCGGCAAGCAGGCGCTCGAGGATGTCCTCGCGCTGCTCGCCGCTCGCCCGGCGCCCGTTAATGAGTCCAAAAACCACCCGGTCGAGGCGCGCCACCGCCCGCCGCAGCAGGCCGCGGTGGCGGGTGGGCAACCACGGGGCGAGGACCAAGAGCAACGAGCGCAGTTCGTGGGTGGGCACATTGATGACGTCGAGCACTTCGGATATTTCCGCCGCGTGCTGTTCGATGTCCGTGCCGAACAGCGTGGTGCCCACGATTTCGAAGGCCAACTTGCCCATCTCGCGCTCAACCATCACCACCTGTCCCGCCGGCAGCGCCGCCCAGCGCTCGGCCAGCGCGCTGGTAAGCCGGTTGATGGGTGCATCGAAGGGATGGATGGCGCGGTTGTGAAACATGGGCTGCATGAGCTTGCGCTGATGTGCCCACGGCGCGCCGTCGTTCGTGACTAAGCCGCGACCCAGAGAGGCGGCGAGAATGCGGTAGTCGATGGTGTCTTTGGAAAACCGTGCCGAGGGCGCGCTCAGTACGCGTTTAACGTCTTCGGGGTGGTTGATGACGTAGATGTTCAACAGTGCCCGCCAATGGACGACATCGCCATAACGTTCAATCAGGTGTTGGAAAAAGCGTGGCTGGTCGCGCTGATAGGCGCGGAGGCCATAAAACCAAGGGGTCACTGGGGCGGCAGGGGCGAGGTCGGAGGGCGCTGCTGTGTCCACGGGAAATGCTCCAAAAATGCGGCTTGGGGTTGCCCGAGGCCCGGGTAACGCTGGCTGGGTCAGTCGGTCAGTCGAAAAGATAACGCACACCAATTTCCAGATTCCACTTGTACACTATCGGCACCTCATTGCCCCACGCGCCGATGCCGGGGCGGGCCCACAACGCGACGTGCTTGTTCAAAAAACGCCCCGCCTCCAACTCTAAGGTGCTGCCTGCTCGTCCGCTATGCTCGTGGTTGATATAAATGGCCGTTTCGGCGGCCGAATACCACTGCGCCGGCCACCGGGTTAGCACGAAGAGCCGCGCCAAGGTATAGCTCACCGGGTCGCGCCCCGCGGCGGTGCCGACGGAGTGTACCGACTGGACAAAAGGAAACAGCGTCGAGCGCACGGACGGCGCGTTGATCGACATAAAGGCGAACGGCCCGATGCTGCGATGGGCGCTGCCCAGAAAGGTATCCGTCGCGGTATTGAAAAAGAATTCGGTGCCGGCGACCAGCGCGATCGACTCGGTGCGCAGCACCCGGAAGCTGGCCCGCAGTGCGACATCCCCCATCCCCCCCTGGGTGCTAACACCCGGATTTCGCGCATCGTGAACGACCACCGGCAGTTCCAAGCGGAGCGCGAAGCCCTTACTGACTGCGTACTCCAGACGGGGCGTGAGCACATTGCGCAAGCCATCGCGCTGGGTCTCTTGGAAGCGATTACGCAGCTCGATGCGCGAGCGGAAATCAGTGGGGTCGAGGCGCTTGGCAAATTGCGTGTCCGCGTCGGCCGCCACCACCGCGCTGAGCAACAGCCCGCACCACAGCGCCGCCCGGCGGGACCAGCGCATGCGCATGGCCTGAGGGTTTTTTCGGGGGCTGAATACCATGCCGTATGATACTGCCCCGGGGCTTGCGGTCGACTCGGTGGGCTGGCAGGACGCATTCGCTGGCCAGGCGGGGCCCCGCCACCGGCCGCCCATGGGCGCCGTGACGGCGGCGCAAGGCGGCGCAAGGCGGCGCAAGGCGGTCGCGTGGCCCCGTGATAGACTCCCGCGCCATGCTGCCATTTCCGCCCATCGACCCCATCGCCCTCCAGTTGGGCCCCCTCGCCATCCGCTGGTACGGGCTGGCCTACCTCACCGGTATTGGCTGCGGCTGGTGGCTACTCGCCCGCCGCGCCCACGCCGATCCGGCCGCTGAGTGGACCCCCAACGCGCTGGCCGATCTCATTTTCTACGCCGCGATCGGCGGGGTGTTGGGCGGGCGCCTAGGCTATGTGCTGTTTTATAATTTCCGCGAATATTTCGCCAATCCCCTCGAACTCTTAGCGGTTTGGCGTGGCGGCATGTCATTTCACGGGGGGCTGCTGGGGGGGGCGCTAGGGCTCTGGTGGTTTGTTCGTGCGCAGCAACGCAGCTTCCTCGCCACCACGGATTTTTTTCTACCGGTGGTACCCATCGGGCTGGGCTTGGGACGGCTCGCCAACTTTGTCAACCAAGAACTGTGGGGGGCGCCGACGCAATTGCCGTGGGGCGTGCTGTTTACCGCGCCGCTGGCAGGCCCGCTGCCGCGGCATCCGTCCCAGCTCTATGAGGCCCTACTCGAAGGATTGCTGCTCTACGGTTTGCTGGCGTGGTTCCGCCGGCGCTCGCCACGCACCGGCATGGTGACGGCCGTCTTCCTGCTGGGCTATGCCGGTGGTCGCTTGGCGGTGGAACTTGTCCGCGAGCCGGACCCGCACTTGGGCTATTTGTGGGGTGGCTGGCTGACCTTGGGACAAGTGCTCTGCTTGCCCATGCTGCTGGCCGGGGTGGGCTTGGTGATTCGCGCGCGCTTGCAGCCGCCGGCTGGTCACCGCCATGGGTGAGGGGCGATGCAACAATATCTGGACCTGATGCGCCATGTGTTAGCGCAGGGGGTGGCCAAAAACGATCGTACCGGCACCGGCACGCGGAGTGTCTTTGGCTATCAGCTGCGTTGTGATCTGGCGGCTGGATTTCCTTTGCTGACGACCAAGAAGGTGCACCTGAAGTCCATCATCTACGAGCTGCTGTGGTTTCTGCGCGGGGAGTCGAATGTGCGCTATCTGCGCGAAAATGGCGTGACGATCTGGGACGAATGGGCCGACGCCGAGGGCGAACTTGGGCCGGTTTATGGGGTGCAGTGGCGCCATTGGCGGGCCGCAGACGGCCAGCTGATCGACCAAGTCAGCAGCCTGATCGCGGGCATCAAGCGCGATCCCGATTCTCGTCGTCACCTCTTGAGCGCTTGGAACGTTGCCGAATTGCCCGCGATGGCGCTGGCGCCCTGTCACGTCATGTGTCAGTTCTACGTGGCACAGGGTCGACTGTCTTGCCAACTGTATCAGCGCAGCGCCGACATCTTTTTGGGCGTGCCGTTTAACATGGCCTCCTACGCGCTGCTCACCCTCATGGTCGCGCAGGTCTGTGGGCTCACGCCCGGCGACTTTGTACATACCCTGGGCGATGCCCATCTCTACCAGAACCATCTCGAGCAAACCGACACCCAACTCGCGCGCGCGCCGCGGGCGTTGCCCCAACTGCGACTTAATCCGGCGGTACGCTCGATCGACGACTTCCAGTACGCAGACTTTGAACTCGTGGGCTACGACCCCTGGCCGGGCATCGCGGCACCCATCGCGGTCTGACCGGGGTGCCGAAATGCGGGTGAATATCGTGGTGGCGCTGGACCGTCAGGGGCTGATTGGCCGCGACGGGGGCTTGCCGTGGCGCTTGGCGGCCGATCTTCGCCGGTTTCGGGAAATTACTTGGGGCCATCCGATGATCATGGGGCGCCGCACCCATGAGTCGATCGGGCGGGCGTTGCCGGGCCGGCTCAATATCGTTTTGAGCCACACGCCGGATTTTCAGGCGCGCGGGTGCGTGGTGGTGCCCACGTTTGCGGCCGCGCTGGCGGTGTGCTGTGCCGTGGACGAGGTGATGGTCGTGGGTGGGGTTAGCGTATACGCCGCCGCATTGCCCGGCGCGCGACGCTTGTTCTTGACGGAAGTGGACACCACGGCGGTCGGCGACACACGCTTTCCCCCGTTTGACCGCGACGACTGGCTGGAAGTGAGCCGTCAGGCCCACCCGGCCGATGAGTCCAACGAGCATGGCTATAGTTTTGTGGTGCTAGAGCGGCCCACCGGTAGCCTCGATGCGGGTGGAGAGTCTGCCTAGGGCGCTGCCGGCTGACCCCCGCGCACCTGAAACCGCGCGCCGGATTCGGCGCACCAAGCGGTTAGCTCACCGCCCCAAATGGCCCCGGTATCCAAGGGCAACACGTTATATCGGTTTTCTTCGGCGGCGCTCAGGCGCAGCGTAGACCAATGTCCAAAAACTACCCGATGGGGATAGCTCGCCCGCTGAGATACCGCAAACCAAGGTAGGAGTCGGGGCGCGTGCTCTTTGGGCGACCCCTTCGCTTGGAGGTTGAGCTCGCCCTGCCGCGTCACGAATCGGATGCGGGTGAACCCGTTGAGGATATAGCGCAGACGCGCTGCGCCCGTGAGCTCTGGGTGCCAGCGCGTGGGCAAATCGCCGTACATCCCCGCCAGCAGTTCGCTGACCATGGGGCCTTGGAGTTGGGTCTCTACCTCAAGCGCTAGGGCCTGGGCCTGCTCCAGCGACCATTGCGGCGGCAGGCCCGCGTGCACCATGGTCAAGCTCAGGTGTGCGTCATGGTGGAGCAGCGGTTGCTGGCGCAGCCACTCCATTAAATCGTCGCGGTCGGGCGCGTTGAGGACGTCGTTCAGCGTGTCGCGCCGACGTTCTTTGAGCGTGCCGACGTAGTGGCGGGCCAGCAAGTGCAAATCGTGATTGCCCAAGACGACGGTTGCCGCGCTGCCCAGAGACTTCACAAACCGCAAGACTGCGAGCGAACGTGGACCGCGATTGACTAAATCCCCGGTGAGCCAGAGCTGGTCCTGGAGGGGATCGAACTTGACCTGCCCCAACAGGCTCATGAGCTCCTCAAAACACCCCTGCACATCGCCTACGATGAACGTCGATCGCCGCTGGGTGGGCACCGCTAGGCTCAATGCAGTGCGTGAGGAACAGTGAGACGGAAAGGCGAAATTTGCGCATCGAAGCTCACGCCATCCTCGCCGAGCATTTGATAGGAGCCTTCCATACTCCCCATGGGCGTTTCTAGGATCGCGCCGCTGGTGTATTGGAAGGACGCACCGGGCGCCAGAATAGGCTGCTGGCCGACTACGCCGTCGCCGCGAACTTCCTGCACTTTGCCCAGCGCATCGGTGATCAACCAGTGCCGAGACAGCAACCGGGCCGAGATATCGCCGGTGTTTTCGATCGTAATCGTGTAGGCGAAGACATAGCGGCTGCGCGCGGGCTCCGATTGCTCGGCGAGGAACGCGGTTTTGGCGGCTACTTTGATCGCGTGCATTTTGCTCATCAGTTTGGCCCGTGCAGGGATAGAGAATGCCCAGACTGTAGAGAAACCAACCTGTGGGGTAAAGCGGCGCTCAGTGCTTCATGCCTGCGGGCCAGGCGGGCGCGACCTCGAGCCGCCGCAACGCCAGCGCTTCGCTCAAATGGTCTTGCGCGATAGCAGGGCAGTCGGCCACATCGGCAATCGTTCGCGCGAGTTTCATCAGGCGGTGGTAGGTCCGTGGATTCAGGCGATAGTGTTCGAAGGCGTGGGCGAGGAATTTCTCGGTTGGCCGGTCTAGTGGGGCGTGGAGACTGAGTTCGCTGACCGACAGGTGGTGGTTGATTTTGCCCTGCCGGGCCCATTGACGAGCGCGCGCGGCGAGGGCGCGCGCGCGCACGCTCGCGCTGGACTCGAGTTGAGCGGTCACCGTGCTGCTGAGCCAGTTGCGCTCTCGGGCCACCTCTATTTGGATGTCGATGCGGTCGAGCAGCGGCCCCGATACGCGACTGTGATAGTGCCTGACTTGCTCGGGTGTGCACCGACAGCTCGCGCCGGGGTCACCGTGGTAGCCGCAAGGGCAGGGATTCATGGCCGCGACCAACTGGAATCGGGCGGGGAAATCGACCGTGCCGGCGGCGCGCGCGATGGTGACGCGGCCGATTTCCAACGGCTCCCTCAGCACATCGAGGACCCGCCGGCCAAATTCCGGCAGTTCGTCTAAAAACAAAATGCCGTGATGCGCGAGGGACGCCTCGCCGGGACGCGGGGTGGAACCCCCGCCTACCAAAGCCGGGGCTGAGCTGGTGTGGTGAGGGGCTCGAAACGGTGGCACCAGCCACTGCCCGGGTGCGCGGTGCAAACCGGCTATCGAGTGGATCGCGGCAACTTCGTAGGCTTGTTCATCGTCCAGCGGTGCGAGCAAGTGGGCGAGGCGGGTGGCGAGCATGGTCTTGCCGGTACCCGGGGGGCCGTACAGCAGAATGTTGTGGCCCCCCGCGGCGGCAATTTCTAGGGCGCGTTTGGCAAAGTATTGGCCTCTGACTTCCGCCAAATCGGGTTGCCCGGCGAGGTTCGAGTGGGCATAGGGCGGTGCAGGCGCCGCCCACGCCAGACGCTGGGTCTGTTTTAAGTGACCGCACAGAGCGCTGAGGGTGGCCGCCGGTAACACCTGTACACCGCGCACGCGGGTGGCTTCCAGAACGTTATCCGGGGCCACGATTAGACTGCGCGAGGCCTGTTGGCAGGCGCGGGCGGCCGGCATGACGCCCCGGACCCCGCGCAGTTCGCCGGTGAGGGCAAGCTCCGCCACGGCCTCAAAATCGCCCAGCGGTGCGTGTGGAATTTGCCCCGAGGCAGCCAAGATCCCCAGCGCGATGGCGAGGTCATAGCGGGTGCCCTCTTTGGGGAGGTCGCCCGGCGCGAGATTGACGGTGATCCGGCGCGAGGGAAATTCAAAACCCGAACTCAAGATTGCCGAGCGCACCCGCTCTTTGCTTTCCCGGACCGCCGTTTCTGGCAGTCCCACTAGATTGAAGGCGGGCAGCCCGTTGGTGAGGTGGGTTTCGATTCTCACGGCCGGTGCCGAGATGCCGAGCTGGGCCCGGCTATGGGCGATGGCGACGATCACATCAGACTCCTTGTCAGCTGAGGCCGCCGCGCTTCCTTGCGCGGGGTCGACAAAATATAGCGTGTTTCCCGGTGCGCTCAGGGTTTTTTTTCAGCCCCGGCCGGCGGAGCGCTCAGGGTTGCTCGCGCTCCATGAGCGCCAGCGTGGTTTCCAACTGGTCGAGCTTCTCGCGGGTGCGGGCTAGCAGCGCCGACTGCGCGTCAAATTCTTCGCGGGTCACGAGATTCAGGCGCGCCAGCCCGGCGTTTAGCGATGCGGAAAGCAAGGATTTAATTTCATCTCGGCTGGCGGAATTAGGCTGGCCCAGCGCGCTCGTCAATTGCTCGATGAGCCGGTCCAGCAGTTCAGTCTTAAAAATCATGGGGGCAAGTTCTCGCGGTTTGAGTGCCGGGCGGTGCGCCCGGCGGCGGACCTGTGCATTATTGTGGGGCGCTCGGCCCTAGTAAACAGGTCGCAACCGAGCGCCGTGGCTGGGCAAGCCTGAGTTCCAAGCCCCAGCTTTTTTTTTTAAAAATTTGCCGCTTTAGGGCGCTGACGGTGGCTGGAGGTTGTTGGCGCGCTATTTGCTCTCGCAGGATTGCGTAGCAAGCTTGTTAGCCAACCCCGAGTCTAGATACTCTCCTAACCCGTAGTGCGACTGACCTTGCGATATATTACGTCACACAAGCATAAGCGGCGCGATACTTTGAAGACCGTCCAGCGCTTAACGGCGCGACTTTACAGGGGTCTTTGAGTGAGTTTGAGCGACCTCTGAACCACTTGAGACGCCATTAGAAAAATCCTGCGGCGAGCCATTCGCCCGAATCCGGAGTGAGACCATGAAGCTTGTGACTGCCATCATTAAACCTTTCAAACTGGACGACGCCCGTGAGGCGTTGTCTGATATCGGCGTTCAGGGTCTGACCGTCACAGAAGTGAAAGGTTTTGGCCGCCAAAAAGGCCATACGGAACTGTACCGCGGCGCCGAATACGTCGTTGATTTTTTGCCCAAGTCGAAGCTCGAAGTGGCGGTGGCCGATGATAAAGTCGATGAAGTCATCGAGGCGATCGCCAAGGCGACGAACACTGGCAAGATCGGCGACGGTAAAATTTTCGTGACCGAACTCCTCAACGTGATGCGCATCCGCACCGGAGAAACCGGGATGGACGCTTTGTAGCGCCCCCGCGTTCTGTGCGCCAGCCGGCTGCCCGGTGTCCTTGACGCCGGGCGTGGCCGCCCTGCCCAAGACCCGCGCCCTACCGTGCGTTTCGCACGTGGCCCGGCGAAAAACCCCACTCTGGGGCAATTTTCACTGTCAGTGCACCGACTTAGGGCATGTCCAACCGCTCCTGGGTCAAATTCCATCGCATTTTCTGCACCAAAACTGCTTTTTCTTTGCTGGCATAAAAGCTGCTAGCCCCAAAACGGGGCAAACCACCCTGCCGGCAACGTTCCTATCCCGCTCTGTTCAGGAGATCGCCCCATTGCGCACCTTAGCCAAATACAGTCTCGCGCTCCCTAGCCTTGCCGTTTTCGGCGCCACCGCGGCCGATGGCACCAACACCGGCAACGCCGCATGGCTCATTGTGGCGACGGCATTAGTGCTGTTTATGACCCTGCCGGGCCTGGCTTTCTTCTACGGCGGCCTAGTGCGGAGCAAAAATGCCCTCTCAATGTTGATGCAATGTTTTGCCATCACCTGTGTGGTGTCTTTACTGTGGTTTGTGTGGGGCTATGAACTGGCTTTCGGGGATGGCGGGTCGCTCAACGCGTTCATCGGCGGGGGTAGCCTATGGCTGCGCGACGTGGGACGCGATTCCCTGACGGGGGATATTCCCGAGAGCGTTTTTCTGATGTTTCAAATGACCTTTGCGGTCATCACGCCGGCCCTCATCATTGGCGCGTTCGCGGAGCGCGTAAAATTTCTGGCCGTGATTTTATTCTCGGCGCTGTGGTTCTTGTTCTGCTATGTGCCCGTTTGCCACTGGGTGTGGGGCGGCGGGTGGTTGGCACAGATGGGCGTTTTGGACTTCGCTGGCGGCATCGTGGTGCACACCAACGCGGGTGTTGCGGCCCTAGTGGCCGCGCTAGTGGTCGGGCGCCGCAGAGGCTTTCCAGACAGCGCGATGCCGCCTCACAACATGACTTTGGCGGTCGCTGGCGCGTCTATGTTGTGGGTGGGTTGGTTTGGCTTTAATGCTGGTAGTGCGCTGGCGGCGAACGGCAGCGCCGGCATGGCGATGCTCGCGACCCATCTGGCGGCGGCAGGCGGTGCGCTGGCGTGGGTCGCCATTGAATGGCACCGCTACGGCAAGCCGAGTGTTCTGGGCATCGTCACCGGGATGGTGGCCGGGCTAGGCACCGTGACGCCGGCGGCCGGTTTCATCGCGCCGTGGGCCGCGGTGATCATCGGTCTGACCGCCGGTTGCCTGTGTTACACGGCGACCCATTACGTGAAGCGGGTGTTGAAAATCGACGACTCGCTGGATGTTTTCCCGGTCCATGGGATCGGCGGCATCCTCGGTACGCTGCTCACCGGGGTGTTTGTGTCGGCCTCACTCGGCGGCAGCGGCCTGCTGGGGGACCGCTCGATCGCCCAGCAGGTTTATGTGCAAGCGGTGGCTCTGTTGGCCACGGTCGCCTGGAGTGGCGGGGTGACTTGGATCATTTTCAAGGTTCTGGGTGCCACGATCGGCGTGCGCGTGACCAGCGAGGAGGAACTCGAAGGACTGGACTTGGTCGAGCACGGCGAGCGCGCCTACATCATTTGAGACGCCGCTCGGCTACAGGGTTTTGTGCGTCCCATCGCACTGTGCGCCACGCTTGCTCTGCTTGCAGGCGCACAGCCACAGCGTTTGCGGTTGCTCAATCTTGAGCAACTGCGGCGTGAAGCTCGTCCCTTTATGGGAGCCATCGCAGAAAGGCTGTTTTTGCGACAAGCCGCACGCGCACCACCAGTATTGGCCCGGTTCAAGGTCGACTTTGATAGGGGAATTCTGACTAGACGTGGGTTGAGTCACCGATTTGCTCCTGTTGGTTAGCGCGGGGATGGCCGTGCGCGCGGCATTGAACTTTTAAAGCACTGGGCCGCTCCATACAATGGGCACGGCCATCACCCTGGGCACCGCCCACCGGCTTGCTCGAGAACCCCACCGGTTCTATGCTCGTCATGGCCCCTTGATACCCTCCACCCGGACAGGCAAAGGCGAGCGAACCACTATGGCAGACGTAAAACTCGTCGACAAACTGCTACTCAAAATGCTGGTGCCGGCCGGTTCCCTGAACATGGAAAATTTTCAGGAACTCGCGGGGAAGGCTTTCATCGAAGAAGTCCCGATAGGGAAGACGATATTTAAGCCCGGCGACACCGATCGCAAGACAATCTACCTCCTTGCGGGACAGCTTGTTCTGACCGACGCCACGGGTAAATCAATCGTGATCAGCGAGGGTTCAGACACCGCCAAGCAGCCCATCGCAAACGCGCAGCCGCGGCTAGTCACGGCGAAAGCCCGCGCGGATTGCAAAATCACTCGGCTGGACAGCGACCTGCTGGACATCCTCCTGACCTGGGACCAACTCTCTGGCATCGAAGTCAGCGAAATTCAGGCGACCGGCGGCCACGATAACGATACCGATTGGATGACTCGCATCCTGCAGTCCAAAGCGTTCCTCCAAATTCCCCCGGCCAATATCCAGAACATGTTCATGCGGATGGAAGAAGTGCCTAAGCAAGCGGGTGAGGCGGTCATTCGGCAAGGCGAGGACGGTGATTTCTACTACATCGTGAAGGAAGGCCGCGCCAAAGTAACGCGGGCCTCGAAGACGGGCAGCGAACTGACCTTGGCCACGCTCCGCGACGGTGATGCTTTCGGTGAGGAGGCGCTGATCTCCGAAGCCAAGCGCAACGCAACCGTCATCATGGAAACCGACGGCTTCCTGATGCGACTGTCGAAAGCAGACTTTAACGCCCTGCTCAAAGAGCCGCTGATCAACTGGCTGGAACCGTCGGGCGCGCAGCAGAAAATTACAGAGGGTGGTAAATGGCTAGACGTTCGGCTGGAAAGCGAACGCGCCAACTCGGGCGTGCCGGACAGTCTGAACATCCCACTTTTTATGTTGCGTCTGAAAATAGACACGCTCAACCCCAACGTCCCCTACGTCATTTGCTGCGACACCGGGCGCCGGAGTTCGGCGGCCGCTTTCCTCCTGAACGAGCGTGGCTTTGACACCTATGTCCTGCGCGGCGGGGTCGGCGCGCGCATCGTTTAAAAAACCCACCCGCTGCACCCGCTGCACCCGCGCGCATTCGAATGTCGCTGCCACTCAGACAATGCTGCGTGATCGGCTGGCCGATCGCGCACAGCCGCTCTCCGCTCATCCATCGGCTATTCGCCGAGCAGTTCGGCATGGCCCTACGCTATGAAAAAAGGGCCGTTCAACCGGGCACTGTGCTGGCTACCCTCGCACACCTTCGCCAACTCGGCGTGCTGGGTATCAACGTCACAGTTCCCCTCAAGGAAGAAGCCTATCCATTAGCGGACCACCCGCATGCCCGCGCGCAGGCGGCAGGCGCGGCCAATACGCTGTGGTTCGATGAGTCGGGACAGCTCCACGCAGATAACACGGATGGGGTTGGGCTGGTGCGCGACCTCAGTTTTCTCGCGGTCAATTTCCAGCAGGCGCGGATTTTAGTGCTTGGCGCAGGGGGCGCAGCGCGCGGGATCCTGCCCGAGTTAGCGCGCCATAACCGGCACCCGATCACGGTGGCTAATCGCAACCCGGCGCGCGCGGCAGCGCTACCGCAAGCCAATGAATTTGAACTTATCCCGCTCGAACGCGAGTTTGCCCAGCCCTTCGATTTGGTGATCAATGCGACGTCCGCGAGTCTGACTGCACACACGGCGCCAGCGCTCTCAGCCAGCGCGGTTGGCCCACTCACCTGCTGCTATGACTTGAGCTATGGGCAAGACGAAACCTTGTTCTTGGCGTGGGCGCGCGCGCAGGGTGTGGCGGCACGCCATGATGGTTTGGGTATGCTGGTCGAACAAGCGGCAGAGGCGTTTCGCCTGTGGCATGGAAAGCAGCCTGAGACCCGCGCGATCGTGGCTTATCTGCGGCAGCCGCGCTAAGCCTGAGGGTTAGGTGCCGAGTTCCTCGGCGACCAATTTCCATCGACCACACCAACCGGACCCACTAGTGGCGCGCTGCGAGCCTCAGCGTGCCCGCCGGTCTGCCCACAGCTGCGCCAGTTTTAAATAATCCTCCACCGAAATTTCTTCCGGGCGCAGCGTGGGTTCAAGACCTAAACCGCCTAATTCTTCCTGACTAAACTGTTTGCCCAGCGTGTGACGGATCATTTTACGGCGCTGGGAAAACGCCAGTTGAGTGACTTGGCGGAGGGCCTGGGTGAGCAACGCCGAAGGCGCGTTGGGCTTGGGTGTCAGGCGCACGAGGCTGGAAACAATGCTGGGAGCAGGCTGAAAACTGCGGGGGTCCACGTCAAATAAAAGCTCTGCGGTGCACACCGTTTGGCAGGCGATCGTCAGCCGGCCGTAGTCGCCGCAGCGGGGTGCCGCCGCCAGCCGCAAGGCCACTTCGCGCTGCAGCATCAAATGCATGTCTTCGATAAATCCGGCATAGGACAGCAGGCGCAGCAGCAGCGGGGAAGAAATGTTGTACGGCAGGTTACCGATGATGCGCAGCTTGCGCGTCGCCGACTCGGCCGGCCAAAACTCATAGCTCAAGGCGTCGCCCTGGACCAAATTGAAACCCGGGTAGTGACCCAGCTGGGCGGTCAGCTGGGCGATGAGGTCGTGATCAATTTCCACCGCAGTCAACTGGGCGCCGCCGCGCAGCAGGGGGCTCGTTAGCGCCCCGGATCCGGGGCCGATTTCCAGTAAGTTATCCGCGGGTGCGGCCGCGATGCAGGCGAGAATTTCCGCGATGACCGTGGTGTCGATCAGGAAGTTTTGGCCAAAGCGGCGTTTAGCGTGGGGTTGGTCGCGGGCAGCACTCACGGCGAGTGTGTACGCGCCGCGCGCTGCGTGACGAGCCGCAGTGCGAGCCTAAAGGCCGCCGTCAGGCTCGCTGCACTCGCTAGACCACTGCCGGCGAGGTCTAGCGCGGTGCCGTGGTCCACTGAGGTGCGAATGAAGGGCAGGCCGAGCGTGACGTTAACGGCGTCACCAAAGCCGAGCGCCTTCAAGGCCGCCAAACCCTGGTCGTGGTACATGGCCAGCACGGCGTCTGCTCGTGCGAGTGCGTGCGGGGTGAATGCGGTATCGGCGGGCAAGGGGCCCTGAACCGCGATGCCGGCCGCGCGTGCCCACGCGATGGCCGGCTCGATGTGCGCTATTTCTTCGCCTCCCAGATGTCCGCCTTCACCCGCATGGGGATTGAGTCCGCACACGCTGAGGCGCGGACGAGCTACGCCAAACTGAGTTTTTAGGGCCTCGGCGACCACGCCAATGGCAAAGGAGACGCTGCGCTGGGTAATGCATTCAGGCACCTGCGACAGTGGGATATGGGTGGTGACCAAAGCAACCCGCAGCTTCGGGGTCGCCAGCATCATGACCGTCTTTACACCACCGGCGGCCGCCGCCAGATACTCGGTGTGCCCCGAAAATGGCACGCCAGCCTCGTTGATAATCGCCTTGTGCACCGGGCCGGTGACCATGGCGTCAAATTCGCCGCTGAGACAGCCCGCGATGGCGCGATCCAGACAGGCCAACACGTAGCGGCTGTTCTCGGCGGCCAAGGTGCCCGCAGTGCTCGGGGTTGCCAGGGGGAGCGCAATCACGCCAAAGTGACCTGCCCGATGCGCGCGCGTGGCGGGGTCAAACGGCGCCACGGTGGCCGCCAAACCCAGCCGTTGCGCCCTTTGCGCCAGGAGCTCGGGATTAGCAATCCACGCGACCTTAGCCGGTAGGTTCCGGGCGCCTAGCAGGAGCGCAATGTCCGGGCCGATCCCCGCGGGCTCACCCGGGGTGACCGCAATGGTCGGGAGCAGCTTATTTCTCTCCGCGCATTTCGACATAGGCTTCGTCACGCAGGCGGCGCTGCCAGTCCTCGTAGGCCTCTTCGCGTTTTCGGTCCATCACGGACTGCCGCGCTTGCAGGCGCAAGACCTCGTCCGTGCCATCGTATTTTCGCCGCTCTAGCACTTGCAAAATATGCCAGCCAAATTCTGAACGGAACGGCGGGCTGAGTTCTCCCACGTCTGAGGCCACCATGACCTCTTCGAATTCGGGCACCATCTGCCCATGGCTCACCCAGCCCAGATCGCCGCCCAGTAACGCTGAGCCGCGGTCGTCGGAGTGGGTTTTAGCGATGCTCGCGAAGTCATCGCCGCTCTCGATGCGCTGGCGCAGTTGCTTCAGACGGTTGACGGCTTCTTCGTCGGTGACCAAATCGCTTAAGGAAACGAGGATATGCCGCGCGTGGCTTTGCTCGACCATCAAGGCTTCGCCCGCCCGCCGGCCGGCCAGCTTGATCACGTGATAGCCGGTGGAACTCGTGATGACGTCGCTGATTTGGTTGATGGCGTAGCCCCGCACGACATCGCCGAACAAGGAGGGGATTTCATTGGCTTTTCGCCATCCCAGATCACCGCCGTCTAAGGCGTCCAGTCCATCCGACATGGCGATCGCCACTTGGCTGAAATCTTCGCCACCCTTCACCCGTGCCAGGGCCTCCTCGGCTTTCACGCGCGCCGCGCGCTGCTCGGAGTCGGTCGCGCCTGACGGAATGGCGATGAGGATATGCGACACCTTGAGTTCGGCATCGTTTTCCAGCCGGCCGTTGCGGTTGCTGATGTAGTTCTCGACTTCTCGGTCGGTAACCTGCACTCGTTTGTCGACTTCTTCGCGCCGCAACCTGGCCAAAATGATTTCCTGCCGAATGTCTTCGCGAAATACATTGAAGTCATAGCCTTCCGAAGCCAGTATTTCTCGGAACTTTTCTTCGGTTAATTTGTTCTTCTTGGCGATATCAGCAACGGCTTTGACGAGCGCTTCTTCCGTTACCACCACGCCCGTCCGGGCCGCGAGTTGGAACTGAATTTTCTGCAGGATCAAACGGTCCATGACCTGTCGCTCAAGCACGGAGTCCGGCGGCGGCTCGGTGCCTTGACGCCGAATACCCGCGCGGGCCCGCTCTACTTGCTGGGCCAGTTCGCTTTTCATGATGATGTCGTCATCGACAATCGCGATGATTTTGTCGAGTTCGGACGATTCGGACGCGAGCGCATTGACGCTCCCCACGCCCAACGTGAACAGCAGACACAGGTGACTCAGGAGGACGTTAACTGACCGCATGGCGCTCGTAGATATGGATAGGAAGGACGAGGCGCTCGCCGGTCGCTGCAGCCTCGGGCCGAGCGGCATTCTAGCCTACTCGCCCAGCGGGGGTTAGCAAAATGAGCGCGCCCTAAAAGAGGGGTTCATAGCCGGGTAGGTTCCGGCGGAGGAACGAACTGGCGGAACTGCCCAGCCCGCCCAGGCCTTTGAGCTCCGCCTGCATAAAGACCGCATTCTCGTAGTCGCCTTCCACATTGCGGATATAGCGGCGGCTGAATACCCGAATGCCCCAGCAGCAGGTATCCACCTCTACCCCGCCGACGAATTCCAGCGAATCCTCACCTTCCAGCGAGTAACTCCAGCGGCCAATCAAGCTGAGGTTTTCCGTGAACGGCAAGCGGAACGACAGGTCGGTTTGTTCAATGGTTTGGTTCTGCCCCGACACGCTGTTGGTGATGAGACCGTTCACGTTCCCGCGGAGCCGGTAGGCCGCGTTAACGAGCGTCCCGTCCGGCGGCGCATAACGCAGGGTCAGGGCCGCTTTTTCCGTTTGGTTAATGGTGGGATTCCATTGCAGCGTCGCGCGCGCCGTCCAGTTTGGAGCGGGACTACTCGCGACTTCCGCGACCAGCTCAGAGGGCACGTAGTCCTCTACCGGCACATCCGGCAGCGTGACCGCGCGCTCGCGAAAATAGTAAATCTGTCCCAGGCTCGTGCGCAGGAATTCGCGGCCTGTCTCCAAATTCAGGAACCGCGAGGTGACCGCGAGCGCCAACTGATTGGCGTCGCCGATGCGGTCGCGGCCCGAAAACCGGTTCTCCAGAAACAGCATATTGAAAGCAAAGTCGTACAAACCGCTGTCGAAAATCGGCAAGTCGTCTTGGTCGACGTTGGGGACGAGCAGATAAAAAGCGCGGGGTTCCAGGGTCTGCAGCACGGGCAGGTTGCCCAACTCAAAGCGGCGCTCAGCAAATAACTGCGCGTCAACGCTCAGCAGCGGTGCCATCCTGGCGTCGGTCGCGTCGGCGCCACCCGTATCGGACAAGAAATAGTCCGTGCGCCGCACGCCGACCAGCGGTCGCAATAATAGCCAAGGCTTGATGTAGGGTAGTGAGACGCTGGGCTCGAGCCCAATGCGTCCGCCGGACACCGTGTCGGCGCGTTCGAAATAGGCGAGATCTGAGAGCATCTGGAAATGCGGCCGCAGGTTGTACTCGGGATACACCGTCTGGGCGATAATTTGGGGCAGCCTTTTATACGGGCCGTAGGCTTCAGGAATGGTGTCGTCGACGTTTTGATAGCTTTGCACCACCGCGTTGACGGCCAGCGAGTGCCCTAAGTAGGTGGCGTCGATGCGGCGGTCCAGGAAGCGCTGGCTGGAGGAGCCCAGACTGCCGCCGAAATCTTCGAAATAGCGCGGGTCAGAAACATTCTGCAGCAGGGCATTGAGATGGCCCCGGCCCTCATCAAAGGTCTGGGCATGTTTCAAGCTGGCGAAGTAGCGGTCTTCGTCGTCGGACAAGCGGTCATTGGGTAGATAGCTAAAATCCACTTCGCTGTGAAACTCTTGACCCAGATAGCGATATTGCCCCCCCATCATCAGGCCGCGCTGCGAGAGCCACTCCGGGCTTAAGGTCGCATCCTGGTTAGGCGCAAGGTTGAAGTAGTAGGGGATTTTGCTGTCGAAACCCTCGTCGTTGGTGTAGCCGATGGTGGGGATGAGGAATCCCGATTTGCGTGTGTCCGTCAGCGGAAAGCTCATGAACGGAAAATAAAAAATCGGCACGCTGTAAATTTTAAGGAGCGCGTGGGTGGCATAACCGCGCTCTGCCGCATGATCGAGCTTGAGCTTGCTCGCCGAGAACTGCCACGCCTCGTGCCGCACTGGGCAGGTGGTGTAGGTCGCGCGCTCCAGCAAAGAGACCTGACTGCGCCGGTTATTTTGGATGCTGTTTGCCGACCCGCGGCCCGGGCTGTCCAGCAGCCAGTATCGGCCACGGTCGAGCACATAAGTTTCGCTTGCCCGGTTGAGGGTAATCCGCTGCCCGCGCCACAACAGATTGTCCTGCCACAGGAGCACGTCACCAAAAGCGCGCAGGGTGTCGAGGGGTTGGTTATAGGAGACGTGGTCGGCGCGCAGCGCATGGTCGGCGTCGACCCACTCCACGGTGTCGTCGAAATCCGTCACGTCGCGTTCGATCACCCGCGACTGCCCCGCGCGTACTTCCATGCTGCCCAACGCGGTGTCGAGGGCGCTGAATTCGGGGCGCAGGGGCAAACTACGGTCGATCGGACACAACCACCAATACTCCGGGTTCGAACTGGGCTTGTTCGATTGCGAGGAGGAGAGGGCGGCCGCGGTGTTCGTCAGGGCGGTTAAGACCGCCAGAATTATTATTTTTTTGAACATTGACCCGGGCAATTCGGGAGCGTTTCCCAGCGTCCGGGTAAAATCTCACAAGCGGGGAGTGCCTTCAACCACCGGCACGGTGCCCGTGCGTCATGGGCTTAGTGCGGGCGTTGCGCACGGCCTTTGACGAGGCGGGCAACCTGCCGCTGGCAGAACGCCAGTTGCGCGTCGACGGTACTCATGGCCAACAGCGCCACTTGTTCCACCGTGGGCACCGGCAGCCTTTCGATGATGCGATAAACGAGTTGCTCGGTGTCTTCGGGCACGCTGTCGGGCTGCCCAGCGTGGTCTGCCTCCAGGCTATATAAGGCTTGAAGCAGCGCCAATAAGTCACTGGATTCTGGTGCTATTGGCTGCGCCGGCTGGCTGGCCATCCAAGTCACCGTGCCGACCAACAGCCCCGTGGTGTCGACTCGCGTGGCGTGCAGGTGAAAGCGTCGCGTCCCGAGTACGACGATCGACAGCAAGCCGTCCTTGCCCTGGTCCCAGTCCACGACGCTGGCAAGCGTGCCGATTTCGAAGGGTGTGACCGGCGTGCCGGCTTCGTTGCCTGACTTAATCGCCGGGATCCCGAACCCGTTGCCGTCGCGCATGGAGTCGCGGATCAAATCGATGTAGCGGCGCTCGAAGATGCGCAAGCGCAGGCTGCTGCCGGGGAAAAGGACCGCGCGTAATGGAAACAGCGGTAGTTGTTCGATGGTGGTTGGCTCGTTTGGGAGGTTCATTGTGGGGCACCCGCCAGGCGGTCGTGCAGTGTTTGCAGCAAGCGCCGGGGCAACTGCTCAAAGCCCCCGTTGCTCATGAGCAGGATTTGATCGCCGGCCCGCGCTTCGTGGGTGAGCTCGCTAATGATTTGCGCGGTGTTATCCCGCACGCGGCAGCGTGCGCCCAGCGCCGCAACGGTGGCGCCAAGGTCCCACGTCAGCGTGGCCGGGGCCAGTAGATAACACAGATCCGCCGCCGCGAGCGCGCCGGCCAAACGGTCGCGATGGACGCCCGCGCGCATGCTGTTTGAGCGCAACTCAAGAACCGCGATGTGGCGGCCCTGAGGCGCGCGCTGCTTGAGCCCCTCGAGGGTAGCCGCGATCGCGGTGGGATGGTGGGCAAAATCGTCATAGACACTGATGCCTGCGACGGTGCCGAGCAACTCCATTCGCCGCTTAACGCCGGTGAAACTCGCAAGGGCGGCCACGCAGGTGGCTAAATCAGCGCCGGCTAGTGCCGCCACCGCGAGCGCCGCGGCGGCGTTCAGCGCGTTATGGCGGCCCGGCAGCGCGCCGCTCAGTCCGTGCTGCTGCCCAGCCGGATCTTCGATGGCATAAGCACCGTCTAGCGCGCGCACCCGCCAGTCGCCGCTGGTCGCGCCGAAGCGCAGTTGCGCACTCCAGCAACCCCGCGCAATGACCTCTAGCAGCGCGGGTTCGTCGCTGTTCCACACCACGGTGCCCGTGCGCGGCACGGTTCTGAGCAGGTGATGAAACTGCACTTTGATGGCTTCGAGGTCGGGGAAAATGTCGGCGTGGTCGAACTCGAGGTTATTGAGCAACGCCAGCCGCGGACGGTAATGGACAAACTTGGAGCGCTTGTCAAAGAACGCGGTGTCGTATTCGTCGGCTTCGATCACGAAGTACTCCCCGGTGCCTAATCGTGCGGGGGTCGGAAAATTCTGCGCCATGCCCCCGATGAGATAACCCGGGTCGAGGCCTGCGCGGTCCAGCAGCCAGGCCAGCAAGCTGGCGGTAGTCGTTTTGCCATGGGTGCCGGCCACGGCGATCACGCGTCGCTGGCTCAGCACCTGTTCGGCGACCCATTGCGCGCCTGAGGTATAGGGCAGGCCGGCATCCAGCACCGCTTCTACCAGCGCATTGCCGCGACTCAGCGCGTTTCCGATGATGACTAAATCGGGGCAGGGCTCGAGCGCAGCGCGGTCCCAGCCTGTCTGCACCCGGATGCCGGTAGCGCCCAGAAAGTCGCTCATCGGGGGATAGACGTGGCTGTCCGACCCGCTGACCTCGTGTCCTAGCTCGTGCGCCAGTTGCGCCACCCCCGCCATGAAGGTGCCACAAATCCCGAGGATATGGATGCGCACTGCTCAGGACTCCGTGGCGTCGGGCTAGCTGCGAGCGGGGTGTGGGCAGCGGCCCCGTTAGGCGGTTGCGGGGGCGGCCGCGGCGTGGCCGTAATGGGTCACGATATAGTTGTCTAGAATCTGCTTGAATTCGCCGGCGATGTTGTCGCCGCGCAGGATGGTAAATTTTTCGCCATCGACAAACACCGGCGCGGCCGGGGCTTCGCCGCTGCCCGGCAAGCTAATGCCGACATTGGCGTGCTTGCTCTCGCCCGGACCGTTCACGACACAGCCCATCACGGCCAGGGTCATTTCTTCAACGCCCGGATAGACGGACTTCCAGATCGGCATTTGGGTTCTGACGTAGGCCTGGATGTCCTGCGCCAGTTCCTGAAACACTGTGCTGGTGGTGCGGCCACAGCCCGGACAGGCCGTTACCAGCGGGGTGAACGCGCGCAGACCCATGGTTTGGAGAATCTCTTGGGCAACCACCACCTCGTGGGTGCGATCACCGCCCGGCTCGGGCGTGAGCGACACCCGGATGGTGTCCCCGATGCCCTGCTGCAGCAGAATGCCCATGGCGGCGGTGGAGGCCACAATTCCCTTGGAGCCCATGCCGGCTTCCGTCAGGCCTAGATGCAAGGCGTAGTCGCAGCGCCGCGACAGTTCGCTGTACACGGCGATGAGGTCTTGCACGCCGCTGACCTTGCAGCTCAGCACGATTTGGTCACGGCCCATGCCCAGTTCTTCGGCGCGCGCAGCGCTCAGCAGCGCGGACTGGATTAACGCTTCCCGGGTGACCTCGGCGGCCGAGAGGGGGGTTGCCGAGCGCGCGTTGTCGTCCATCATGGCGGCGACCAGCGAGGCATCTAAACTACCCCAGTTAACGCCGATGCGGACGGGTTTACGGTATTTCAGAGCGACCTCGATCATGGTGGAGAACTGGCCGTCGCGCTTACGCCCAAAGCCGACGTTGCCCGGGTTAATCCGATATTTACCCAGCGCTTGCGCGCAGGCAGGGTATTTGGTGAGCAACTGATGACCGTTGTAGTGGAAATCCCCAATCAGGGGCACCCGGCAGCCCAGCAGGTCGAGCATCTGGCGAATTCGTTCGACCTGCGCTGCCGCGGCCTCCGTATCGACGGTGATTCTGACGAGTTCCGAACCGGCAGCGGCGAGTTGCTGAACCTGCTTGGCGGTCGCCGCGGCATCTGCCGTGTCGGTGTTGGTCATCGATTGCACCACGATCGGGTGGTCACCGCCGATGGTAATGGCCCCAACGCGCACGCCAACGCGGCGCTGCCGCGTGTAGTTTGGTAATTCATTCATGGTGTTGCTTGGCACTCACAGTCGCGACGAAACGGGGCGTCAATAGTAACCGAGGCTGGCGGCGCATGCCAAAGTGTGCGCCGCTAGCCCCTCACCCGCGGAGGCGTTCAAGGCGGTAGCCGTGCAGATAGATGGCGCCCAGCTTCCAGCCATTTTGTGGCGCCAGACCCAGTTTGGTTCTAAGCCGACTGATGTGGGTGTCGATCGTGCGGGAGCTATTGCCTGGCTGGCGACCCCAAACGCTTTCTAAAAGATGGGTCCGTGAGACGATCCGACCCAGGTTTTTGAACAGGAAACTGAGCAGCAAATACTCGCGGCGGGTGAGCGCAATTTCCGTCCCGTCTTTAAACAGTTCCTGTTTGACTAAGTCGAGGCGAAATTCGCCCACTTCAAGCTGCGCCAGAGTCGGCTCTAAAGTGGCCGTGCGCCGCACGACGCCACTTAGGCGGGCTAACAATTCGCGCTGTTTGGCGGGCTTTAAGATGTAATCGTCGGCCCCTAACTCCAGCGCCCGCACGATGTCGTCCTCGGCGTCGCGGGCGGTCAGAAAGACCACCGGGATGGGCCATTCAAAATTTTCCCGGATCCACCCGAGCACTTCGTAGCCATCCATATCGGGCACCATCCAGTCGAGCAGCAGGGTGTCGAAGCTGTCGTTGAGAATGCCGTGAATGAAGGCCTTGCCGGTGTTGAAAACCTCGCAACTGTGGCCAGCGGCGGTCAGCCAAAGGCGGCAGAGCTTCGCTTGATCGGGATCGTCTTCGAGCAGTGCTACCCGCATAAGAACCTCTGATTTCGTGCGTTTACGAGCCCGACCGGACCTCACCAAGCCCACCTCGCCGGTATACTCTAGCGGTGCTGGTGGGTAAGGCAACCAGCGAGCGCGGTGGGGGCCTGCGCGCCCAAGGCCAGCCGCTGTCCGCGCATCATTCAAGTTTTTTTAGGAGTGTCTAACGATGGCCAAGATTGAGAAAACCGACGCCCAATGGCGGGCCCAACTGAGCCCCGAGCAATATGCCGTGTGCCGTGAGCACGGTACCGAGCGGCCGTATGCGGGCGCCCTGACCGACTGCAAAACCGACGGCGAATACCTGTGCGTGTGCTGTGGGTCGGCCTTGTTCGACTCCCAGACGAAGTACAACTCGGGTTCAGGTTGGCCCAGTTTTTGGGCTGCCGCCGTGGCCGAGAACGTCGGCTGCGTGGCTGACCGCAGCCTCGGCATGCTCCGCACCGAAGTGCTGTGCGCCCGGTGTGACGCCCATTTGGGCCACGTGTTCCCCGATGGACCGGCACCCACCGGGCAGCGCTATTGCATCAATTCGGTGGCGCTGACGCTTAAACCGCGCGAGAAATGAGCGCCGCGGCGCCGGCTAGTCTGCTCGATGTCTGCGGCTTGAACTGTCCACTGCCGCTGATAAAAACCAAAAAAGCGCTGCTGAGCCTGCCGCCGAACGGGGTGTTAACGGTGCTGATTACCGACCCCGACAGTGTGCCCGACGTGCGGGCATTCGCGCAGACCTCGGGTTACGCGGTGGCGGTGAGCGGGCCGGAGGCGGCGGGCGTCTATCGGGTGGTGATCTCGCGGGCTTAAGCCTGGACCGGCTCAGGCGCGGGGCAACGTGACGCCGCGTTGTCCCTGATATTTCCCGTTACGGTCCCGATAAGACACTTCGCAGGGCTGGTCGGATTCCAGAAACAGAACCTGCGCCACCCCCTCATTGGCATAGATTTTTGCCGGCAGCGGCGTGGTATTGGAAAATTCCAAGGTAACGTGGCCTTCCCACTCAGGTTCCAGCGGCGTCACGTTCACAATAATGCCGCAGCGTGCGTAAGTGGATTTGCCCAAGCAGATGGTGAGGATATTGCGGGGAATACGGAAGTATTCGATGGTGCGCGCCAGCGCAAAAGAATTTGGCGGGATGATGCAAACTTCCGCGTTGATGTCCACGAAGCTCGCGGGGTCGAACGCCTTAGGGTCGACCACCGCCGAGTACACGTTGGTAAAGACCTTGAATTCAGGCGCGCAGCGCAGGTCGTAACCGTAGCTGGAAGTCCCGTAGGAGATGACCCGACGGCCGGCTACCTCCCGCACCTGACCGGGCTCGAAGGGGTCGATTAGGCCGTGTTGCTCGGCCATGTGTCTAATCCAGCTGTCGGCCTTGATCGGCATCGCGAAATCCCCTGTGAAAAAGCGGCTAATCAGCTATTTTGGATGACGATATTGGGGAAGCGGCCCGAATAATCCTTCGCGCGCAGCGCCAGCTTGGCCGCCACCCGGCGGGCTATCTGGCGGTAAATTTCGGTGGACGGCGCGTCGGGGTGGGTGACCACCGTCGGCTTACCCGCATCCACGCCCTCCCGAATTTTGATATCGAGCGGCAGTTCGCCCAGCAGGTCCACCCCGTATTGCTGGGCCATCGAGGCACCGCCCCCGCGGCCGAAGATATGCTCGACGTGGCCGCACTGGGTGCAGGTGTGCAGGCTCATGTTCTCGACGATGCCGAGCACCGGGACGTCTACTTTCTCAAACATCTTTAGGCCCTTGCGCGCGTCCAGCAGAGCGATGTCCTGGGGGGTCGTGACGATCACCGCGCCACTGACCGGCACGCGCTGGCAGAGCGTGAGTTGGATGTCGCCCGTGCCTGGCGGGAGGTCGATGACGAGGTAATCGAGGTCGTGCCAGTTGGTTTCACGCAGCAATTGCTCCAGCGCGCTGGTGGCCATGGGCCCGCGCCAAATCATGGGGGTGTCTTCTTCCACGAGGTGTCCAATGGAGATGGACTGGATGCCGTGACTGACCTTGGGCTCCATGGATTTGCCGTCGCGGGATTCTGGACGGCCGGTCGCGCCGAGCATGCGGGGCTGACTCGGGCCGTAAATGTCGGCATCTAGCAGACCCACGGTAGCACCCTCGTCGCGGAGCGCGAGCGCCAGATTGACCGCCGTGGTGGACTTGCCAACACCGCCCTTGCCCGACGCTACGGCGATGGTATTACGCACGCCGGCCAGCGGTTTGACGCCTTTTTGCACGGCGCGTGAGACGATTTTGCTGCTCAGATTGATGTTCACGGCGGCCCCGTCCGCCACGGGGGCCACCGCGGTGGTCAGGTGGGCGGCGAGTTCCGCGCCGTAGCGCGCCAAGGGGAATCCGGCTTCGATCGCGATGGTGACGCCGGTGGCGTCGATTTGGATCGTTTTGACCATCCCGGCACTCACGACGTCGGTCGCCAGATAGGGGTCAATCCAAGTTTTTAGAGCCTGTTCAATGTCAGCTTGAGTGGGTGGCATGATCGGAATTTCCTGCGAACGAACTGGCCCCGCAGTGTACAACACGCGGGGCTAGTTCCCGTCATGACAGCCTGCGGCCGAGGTGCTACCTTTGCTGGCCCCGGTGGCGCAGGCGCGGTCTGCCCGCGCGTTACGCCCAAACCCGCGCCGCGAATTTCAGGCCGATTTATCACCATGAGCCCTCACCGCCGAATCCTAGTTACCAGCGCGCTGCCCTACGCCAATGGTCCGATCCATATTGGCCACTTGGTGGAATACATCCAAACGGACATCTGGGTGCGCTATCAAAAAATGCGCGGGCATGAGTGCTGGTACGTCTGCGCGGACGACGCCCACGGCACCGCCATCATGTTACGCGCCGAGCAAGAGGGGGTGACGCCAGAAGCGCTCATCGACCAAGTCTGGGCGAGTCACCGCCGCGATTTCGCGGGCTTCAACGTGGCTTTCGATAACTACCACACCACGCATTCGCCGGAGAATCGGGCCATCTCTGCGCTCATCTACACGCGTCTGCGTGATGCTGGCCACACCGCGGTGCGCACTATTCGGCAAGCGTATGACCCGCTAAAACAGCTGTTTTTGCCCGATCGATTCATCCGCGGCACCTGCCCCCGCTGCGCGGCGCCCGACCAGTACGGCGACAACTGCGAACAGTGCGGCGGCACCTATGCGCCTACGGATTTAATCGATGCGGTGTCGGCCTTGAGCGGCGTGCCGCCGGTGCAACGCGAGAGCGAGCATGTTTTTTTCTGTCTGGGACATTTTGAGGCGGTCTTGCGGGACTGGCTGACCCGTAGCGACCTCCAACCCGGGGTGGTGAATAAACTCGAGGAATGGTTCGCGGTGGGTTTGCAGGACTGGGACATTTCGCGCGATGCGCCGTATTTCGGCTTCGAAATCCCCGACCTCCCGGGCAAGTATTTCTACGTTTGGCTGGATGCCCCGATCGGCTATTTCGCGAGCTTCCGCCATCTGTGCGACCGCGTGGGCTTGGATTTCGAGACCTTCGTGAAGCCCCAAAGCACCACCGAGCTGTACCATTTCATCGGTAAGGACATCATGTATTTTCATACGTTGTTTTGGCCGGCGATGCTGCACGGGGCCAATTTCCGGCTGCCCACCAATGTCTTCGTGCATGGATTTTTGACCGTCGACGGCCAGAAAATGTCGAAATCGCGCGGCACATTTATTACCGCTAGAACCTACCTCGATCATCTCAACCCGGAGTGTTTGCGCTATTACTTCGCCGCGAAGCTGGGGCCTGGAATCGACGACATCGACCTCAATCTTGAAGATTTTCAGGCGCGCGTCAACGCTGATTTGGTGGGCAAGGTGGTCAATATTGCGAGTCGCTGTGCGGCTTTTATCCGCCGTGATTTTGGCGGCAACTTGGCTGCCGACGACGACGAACCGGCGTTACTGGCCAGCCTGCGGGCGGCCCGCGAGGACATCGCCCATTGCTTCGAGGCCCGGGATTACGCGCGTGCGATGCGTGAGGTGATGGCGCTGGCAGACCGCGTTAACCAGTACATCGACCGCCGTAAACCGTGGGTGATCGCCAAAGACCCGAGCGCGCGGGCAGAACTGGCGCGCGTTTGCAGCACCGGTCTGCGGGCGTTTCGGTTGCTGATGATCTATCTCAAGCCCGTGGTGCCGGCGCTGGTGGCGGAGGCCGAACGCTTTTTGCGTTGTGCGCCGCTGACCTGGGCTGCCCTCGACCTAGCACTGCCCCCACAGGAGATAGCGCCCTTTACCCCGCTGTTAACCCGCATCGAAAAAGCCAAAGTGGAGGCCATGTTGGACGCCAGTAAACCCACCGTTCCCAATCCCAGCGGCACGCCGCCGCCCGCGCCGGCGGGCACCACCCTCGCCCCGCCCGCGAGCGCCAGCGGGGTGGCGGAGGTGCCGGAGGTGCCGGAGATCGGCATCGACGATTTTGCTAAAGTCGATTTGCGCATCGCGCGGGTGACCACCGCCCGGCACGTCGAGGGCGCCGATAAACTGGTGCAACTGGAACTCGATGTCGGCGGCGAGCAACGCACGGTATTTGCCGGGATTAAGCAGGCCTATGCGCCCGCTGCGCTCGAAGGTCGTTTGGTCGTGCTGGTAGCTAATTTGGCGCCGCGCAAAATGCGCTTCGGGCTTTCCCAAGGGATGGTGCTGGCGGCCAGCGGCTCTGAGAGCGGCATTTTTCTGCTCAACGCAGACGCCGGCGCGTTGCCGGGTATGCGCGTCAAATAGCCGCCCGGCGGCGCCGCACAGCCCAGCCATGGACGACGCCCATGCCGCCCTCGCGCACGCCATCGAGCGGGTCTTGCCACAAACCCAATGCGCTGCCTGCGGCTTTGCGGGGTGTGCGCCTTTTGCCGACGCCCTGGCGCGGGGCACCACGGCCTTGACGGGCTGTGTGCCGGGGGGGGCGCTGCTGGTGGCAAAACTCAGCCGTTTGCTCGAGCGCGTCGGCGGGCCGCGCGTGAATCTCTGCGCTGAGACGGCGCTACCGGCGCCCCTGCGCGTACAAATTCGCGCTGAAGCCTGCATAGGCTGCACGAAGTGCATCGCCGTGTGTCCGGTAGACGCCATCATCGGCGCCCCCCGACAGCTGCACGATATTTTGACCGAGCACTGCACCGGCTGCGGCCTGTGCATCCCGCCGTGTCCCACCAACTGTATCGATTGGGTGAGTGTCGCGCCCGGCTTCGCGTGGCCACTCGCCGCGGCACCTGCCGCCCTCGCAATTCAAACTCAGACGGATATTACGCACTGCACCGGCTGCGGCGATTGTGGCCCCGTGTGTCCCAGCCAGCTCGCGCCCGCGCCCTTGGCGAGCGCCGTGGCGCAGGGCGACTTGGACCGTGCGGTGACCTTAGGACTTGAGCGTTGCGCCGCCTGCGGCCAGTGCGGCGCCGCGTGTCCCGTTGGGATCCCGCTCCCGGCTTATTTTGTGCAGGGTCGCTCCGTGTTGGCGGCGGCGCGCTGGCAAACCGAGCAAGCCGCCGGGGCCGGTCAGCGCGCGACCCAGCGGCGACAGCGCTTGGCCCGCAGCGCCACCCAAAACCGCGAGCCTTACGTGCTGGCGCCGAGCGACCCAGCACAGGCGCGCGACGACATTACCGCCGCGCGCAGCCGTGTGCGTCAGCGCAAAGCCAGCCCCGCGCAGCCACCCGCATGAACCGGCGGCGGGCGGGCACCGTGTTCAAGCGTCTCGCCGCGCGCAACCCGGCCCCGGTGACGGAACTGCGTTACGACTCGGCCTTCGAACTGCTAATCGCCGTGATGTTGTCCGCGCAGGCGACGGATATCAGCGTGAACAAAGCGACCTTGACGCTGTTTGCGCAGGCCAAGACGCCGGGCGCGATGGTGGCGCTAGGGGAGGCGGGCGTGAAAAGACACATCAAGAGCATTGGTCTGTTTAACGCCAAGGCGCGCAATATTGTCGCCACCTGCCAGCTGTTGCTCGAGCGACACGCCGGGGCGGTGCCGGCGGCGCGGGCGGCGCTAGAAGCTTTGCCGGGGGTGGGCCGCAAGACCGCCAGCGTGGTCCTCAACGTGGCCTTTGGGGAACCCACGATGGCCGTTGACACGCATATCTTCCGGCTGGGTAATCGCCTTGGGCTCGCCCCGGGGAAGACGCCGCTGGCCGTGGAGCAGGGTTTGCTGGCGATCATCCCCCAGCGCTATCTGCTGCACGCCCACCATTGGCTGATTCTGCACGGGCGCTATACCTGCACCGCGCGCGCGCCGCGCTGCGCGGCCTGTGTGCTGGCCGATTTATGCGAATGGCCCGACAAACCCCCCATCCGTCTGCGTCCGGTGCCGGCTTAGCGCCCGTGGTCGTGCAGTCTCGCGATTCGGCGCGCCAATTTTTTTTCGCCGTGTGGGCGAAACACCGCCAAGCGCGGCCGCTGGAGCCGCTAGAGCGCCTAGTGGCCGAGGTCATCGTGCTGCATCCGGAATATCACGCGCTCCTGGATGCCGGGCCGCAGGGTCGGGCGGTGGACTACGGTAACGCGGCACCCGAGCACAATCCCTTTCTGCACATGGGGCTGCACATCGCGCTGCGCGAGCAGGTGGCGGCCGACCGTCCGGCGGGGATAGCGCGACTCCATGGGCTAGCCATCGCCAATGCGGAGCAGGGCCATGCGGCGGAGCATCGCATGCTGGACTGCCTGGCCGAGGAACTGTGGCGGGCGCAGTCGGCAGGTCGCTTGCCCGATGAACAGGCTTATCTGAGCGCGCTGCGGGGCTTACGCTGAAACGCCGGCAGGCGCGCGCGTGCGGCGCCCAGCGGACTGGCGTTGCAGGCGGCCAGCGTTTATCTTTTGAGGCCAAGCAACCAGCCGCAGGCCAGCATGTCCGTCACGCGCAACCCGGCCACCTCCCGTTGAGCCCCCGCACCGTGGCCCCACGACGCAGCGCGTTGCCGTGTTGCTAGAGCTCCGCTTTGCGGCGGATCCCGCCCAACTGTGCGACATGCGGCGTAGCGCACGCACCGCCATGGCCACTCTGGGCTGCGGGGCGCAGTGGGTCGCGGAGGTGGTGCTGGCGATCAACGAGGCCTGCACGAACGTGATTCAACACGCCTACGCGGGTGATGTGACGGGCGAAATAGTGCTGCAGATAGGGCGGACGGACAGCGAACTCGAGGTCCGCGTCTTGGATTTCGCGCCCCCGGTGGTGGTCCCGAATATCCGCGCTCGGCGGCTCGCCGAGGTGCGTCCCGGGGGCCTCGGCACCCACTTCATCAAAACCGTGATGGACCGCTGGGAATACGGCAATCTGCCCGACGGCACGGGTAATTTTTTACATATGCGTAAGCGAATTGTCGCGTCGCGCGAGTGGGTTGCCAGCGCCCCGCCGCCGGCACGGGGAGTCGAGAAATGTCCTCCAAGGTCGTCCTAGAAGGCGGGTTCGCGGTCGTGCATCTGGTGGGGGAGATCGACCTTTCCCGTTCGCCCGGAGTACGCAAAACTATCCTCGAGCAACTCGCGTTGGGTCAGCACACGTGCGTTAATCTGGCTGCCGTGAGCTACATCGATAGTTCGGGCATCGCAAGTTTAATCGAGGGCCTCCAAGCGGCGAAGCGAGGGGGGCTGCAATTTTTCCTCATCGCCGTGAGCGAGCCGGTCATGAGCGTGCTGATGCTCGCGCGGCTGGATAAGGTTTTTTCGATCCATGCCGCCCTGCCGCCGCACGCGTGAGGCGGCGGCCGCGACCCGCGCGACGCAGCGGATCTGCCGCGCCGCGTAGAGCGGCTCCAACGCTCGATTAAGATGGCCAAGCGGCCGGGGGACTGCATGGGGAATCTGCTCCGGCGGGTGGCGGCGGCCAAAACCAGCATCGCGTTAGGCTTGGCGCTGGTGCTGCTTTTTTTTGCCCACGCCGCGCATTGGCTGCACTTAGGTTTCATCGACGCACTCGACAATATCGCCTACGACCAGCGCTTGCTGCTGACCATGCCCAAGCGCCCAGATCCCCGCATTGTGATTGTCGATATCGACGAAAAAAGTCTCGCCGCCGAGGGTCGCTGGCCATGGGGGCGCGACCGGTTGGCCGTGCTGGTGCGGCGTCTGTTCGAGGACAACCAGATTGGCCTGCTGGGCTTTGATATCGTTTTTGCCGAGCCGGATAACAGTTCGGGCCTCGCGGTCTTGGACGCGCTGGCCAGCCAAGAACTGCGCGCTGATACCGCCTTTAAGCAGACCCTCGAGCAGCTGCGTCCCCGTTTGAACTATGACCGGCAGTTCGCCGAGGCGATCGCCCGCTATCCGGTGGTGTTGGGGTATTACTTCAATTTCTCGACCGACCCAGCGGGGGCCACCCGCAGCGGCGCGCTGCCGCAACCTCGCTTCGTCAAAGGTACTTTCATCGGCAAGAACATTGGTTTTCGGCAAGCCGACGGCTACGGGGCAAATTTGGCGTTGCTGCAGCAGGGCGCGCGGGCTGCCGGACATTTCAATCCGCAAACTGACCGTGACGGCATGGTGCGGCGGGTACCCATGCTCATCGAGTTCGAGGGCGCTTATTACGCCTCGCTGTCGCTGGAAATGGCGCGGCAGGTGCTGGGTGATAAGCAAGCCATCACCCCCGGCTTCGGCGAGCCGTTGTTCGGCGCTCGGGGTTATCCCGGGCTTGAGTGGTTGGCCATTGGCAAGTCGGTCGTCCCGGTGGACCGCAACGTTCAGGCGTTGGTGCCTTATCGCGGCTACCGCGGCAGTTTTACCTACATCTCGGCGACCGATGTCCTGCACGGCAAGGCCGACAAGCAGCTGCTGAAAAACGCCGTGGTCCTGGTGGGCACGACGGCCCCAGGCTTGCTGGACCTGCGCGCGACGCCGGTGGGTGAGGCTTATCCTGGCGTTGAAGTCCACGCCAATCTGATCGCCGGCATTCTGGATGGCACGGTGAAGCAACTGCCCGCCTACACCCTGGCGGCCGAAGGTTTGCTGCTCGTGATCTTCGGTGTGGTGATGGCCGTGGCGGCACCGCTGCTTACGCCGCTGGTGGCCACGGCGCTGACGCTGGCGCTGCTCGCCGCCTATTTCGGCTTAAATCTGCTGGTTTGGACGCTGGGCAATTTAGTGCTGCCGCTAGCCGGCGGCTTAATCCTCCTGAGCGCCCTGTTCATACTCAATATGTCCTACGGCTATTTCATTGAGACCCGAGGCAAACGCCAATTGTCCAACCTCTTTGGGCACTCCTTGCCCCCGGCGCTGGTAGCTGAAATGGCGCTCCAGCCCGCGGCCTACTCGGTGAGGGCTAAAAGCTGCGAGATGAGTGTGTTGTGCTCGCAGGTGGAGGGTTTCCCGGCGCTGGCCGACAGCCTTGCGCCCGCCGAGCTGGCAGCCCTCGTGCAGGCGCTGCTCACGCCGCTGACGCAGGTCGTCCACCAACACCGTGGCACCATCGACAAGTACGTGGGGGCGGCCCTTCTGGCGTTCTGGGGCGCCCCCCTCACGACCTCAGACCACGCTCTCAGCGCGCTGCGTGCGGGGCTGGCGATGCGCTCGCGCTTGGTTGAAGTAAATCGGGACTTTGCTGCCCGCGGTTGGCCCACGCTGCGCCTCAGTATGGGTATCAACACGGGCACTATGACCGTCGGCAATATGGGGTCGGCGTTCCGGATGGGCTACACCGTGCTGGGCGAGGCCGCCAACCTCGGGGTGCGCCTGCGAGATTTGGCGCCACGCTACGGGGTCGAAACGCTCGTCGGTGGCAACACGCGCGACGCGCTGCCCGACTACGCCTATCGCGAAATTGATCTCATCCGGCCAGTGGGGCACGCGCAGCCCCTGACCATTTATGAGCCTATCGGTCTGCGTGAGGAACTGGACGCCAAGTGGAAGGACGAACTCAAGCTCCATCGCGAAGCCCTGCGTTTATATCGCGCCGGCGCGTGGGACGTGGCGGAAGTGAGTTTTCTGAATCTGGCCCGGACCTCGCGGTCGCCTGCGCTTTATCAGGTCTATTCCGAACGCATTGCGCAGTTCAGGCGAGTGCCGCCGGCCGCGGGCTGGGCGGGCGTGCATACGCTGACCTTGGCGTAGTGCGCTGCCCGCAGGCATTAGGCGGGGGCTTTAACGAATGAGCGAGAATTCCATTTTGATGCCCGCCAGCTCGATGATGTCGCCGCTTTTCATCGCGTAGGCCTGCGCACCGATGGCCCGACCGTTGACGATCGGATAGTTCATGTTTTTGCCGTCACCTTCGATGTGGGTCAAGAAATAGCCCTGTGGACGCCGGGAAATTACCGCCACCTGCACGCTGGGCTTGCCGAGCGTGATCAGTGCCTTGGTGAGTTCTAGCTGTTTGCCGGCGATGGGGCCGCTCAGCACGTGCAGCTTCCCTAAGGGTAGGCCGCCACCAAACCCCGTTGGGGCCGCCGCCGGGGCCGCGATGGCTGCAGCGGGCGGCGCATTGTCGTACGACCGCGCGGCGGCGACCGCGGCACTGGCCGAGCCGGGCCGAATGATCATGGTTTTTTCGAATTCTTCGTCGTCGGCGGTGGCGTGCTCGTTGACGTACTTGAGCTCGTGTTTGCCGATGCCGATGATGTCGCCATCACGCAGGGCGTGCTTCTTGATGAGCTTCCCGTTGACGTAAGTCCCGTTGGTGCTGCCGAGGTCTTCGAGGAAAGAATCGTCGAGGATTGTGATGATCAGCGCGTGTTTGCCGCTCACTGCGAGGTTATCGATCTGCAGCTCGTTGTCTACTTTGCGGCCAACCGTCATGCGCTCTTTTTTGAGCTGGAACTCGCCCTGCACAACACCGTTCAAGCTGAGTACGAGTTTGCCCATTATCGTTTCCTGTCAGCTGGCTCTAAACAAGAGCTCTTTGAGTCTGGCGAGAATACCGCTGCCACTCTGCGTGGATGCCTGCGGCCGAGCGAGCACCACTGAAATGTTATCTTTGCCCCCATTCTGGTTGGCGAGACGGACTAGTTCCTGCGCTGCTGATGGGAGATTAGCACTATATTTCCGGAGGGTTAAGCTAATTTCTTCATCTTCAACCATATCATTCAGGCCATCAGAACAAAGCAGGAATATGTCCCCTGATTCGGTCACGTGTTCGCTCACCGCTACTTCCACGTGGTCATCGATGCCGAGCGCCCGTGTCACCAGATTTTTAGGCGTGTTGGCCCGTGCCTCCTCCGGGGTATACAAGCCCCGGTCGACGAGTTCTTGGAGGAGCGAATGGTCGTTAGTGACCTGCAGGAGCTGGTTTCCACGCAAGCGATAGATGCGGGAGTCCCCTACGTGGGCCAGCGTCACGCGGTTCTCGCTGAACAGTGCCGTGACGATGGTGGTGCCCATGCCATGGCACTGCGGTAAGGCGCGCGCCGTTTGGAAAATCTGCTTGTTGGCCGCGACTAAGACCTCGCGGATCAGGAGTGCTTCGCGCGACATTTCCTGCTCGCCGGTACGGCGCACGAAACGATGCTTGGCGTGGTTGTCGCGCACTCCCTCCAACACCCATTTGACCGCAATGGCGCTTGCGATCTCGCCGGCTTTGTAGCCGCCCATGCCGTCGGCCACTAAGGCCAGCCCTAAGCTGGAGTCCGTGAGGGCACTGTCTTCGTTATGCGGGCGCTTGCGTCCCGGGTCGGAGACGATGGCGAATTCCACATTGCCGGCTTGCATGATTGGCTGCCCCGACCGGCGTTAGCCGGTTACCTGCTTGGCGCAGTTTTGGAGGTCACGCGCCATGTCCGCCCCGGTTTGGTAGCGCGCGGCGACGTTTTTTTGCAACGACCGGTTGATGATTTCCGACAGGCAAGGGCGTTGTGCGGCGAGCTCAGGTTTGATCTCGGCGAGCTCGAGATGGGGCTCGTTGGCAATTTTGTACATCAGCGTCGCCATAGATTCGCCCTGGAAGGGCAGTCTGCCGATCACCATTTGGTAGAGCATCACCCCCAGCGAAAATAGATCGGAGCGGCCATCTATTTTTTTGCCGGAGAGTTGCTCGGGGGACATATAGGAGGGGGTGCCGAGCACCATGCCGGTTTTGGTTCTGCTGGAATCGGTGATCCGCGCGATGCCAAAGTCGGTGATTTTCACCGTTTTTTTGGTGGGCTCGAACATGATGTTGGCCGGTTTGATATCGCGATGGACCACGTTGGCCTTATGGGCATAGTCCAGCGCCAGCGCCGACTTGAAGATAATGCCGAGCACCACCGGCAGCGGGAGCAGCATATCTGCCTTGGTGTAGCGGGCGAGGTCATGGCCCTCTAAGAATTCCATCGCGATGTAGGCCAGATCGTGCTCTTCACCAGCATCGTAAATGGTCACGATGTTGGGATGCTGGAGGCGCCCC
Source organism: Gammaproteobacteria bacterium (assembly GCA_009692365.1). GTDB lineage: Bacteria > Pseudomonadota > Gammaproteobacteria. The sequence goes on along the minus strand of SHZJ01000008.1, from coordinate 5,888 downwards.
GCAGTTTCGGCTTCGCGGAAGAAACGCGCTTTCACATCCTCCAGTTCGTCGGCCTCAAATTCTTGGGATAGCGCCATGGTTTTGATCGCCACCACCCGATTGATCTTGGGGTCTTTGCCCAGATACACCACCCCCATCGCGCCCTTTCCGAGCTCGCGCTCCACGGCGTAGCGACCCAGCATGGTTTGGCTCGCACCGGGCGCGGCCATCGCGACTGTTTGAGCGCTGCCGCCCCCACCCAACGGCCGACCACTCGGGTAGAGTGCCTGGGTTTCCATTTGGTGGCGGGCCTGGTTGATTTTGGACTGGATGTCGCGGAATTTGGGATTTTTGGCGTGCATGTACTCGTAGACGAGCATGGATTTCTCCGGCTTGCGTTTGACCTGAAAGTCGCTCGCCAAGGCATACAGAGATTCCAAGACCTGTTCGTCGACGGGGCAGCGGCGGAAGTACTCGAACGCGTTGTCGAGTTCCCCTTTTTGTTGAAATTGCAGGGCCAATTGGCGGTTAGACAGGGCGGCCTTGATATCGCTGTCGAGGGCGCCACGTTCGGTCGCCAGATATCGCTTGGTCGTGAGCAAGAGATGGCCGACCACCAGCAGGGCAGCGGCCGTGACCAGCCGGACCCAGTTGGCCGTGCCGATCATGACGCCGAGTTCGGTGCCCAGTAGGGCCAGAAAAATGCCCGCGCTAGTCAGCGCGCCGGCGCCCGCCTTGAGCAGCGGCAGCAGCAGAATGAGGTAGCTGGCGACCAGCACGATGGCCAGCAGTTCGACGCCAAAGGCCCAGTTCGGCTGCACAAAAAAATGCTGGTTCAAAATGCTGGCGATTTGATGCGCCAAAATCAGCACGGGACCTTTGGCCTCGCCCAGCGGCGTGTGGAGATCCGAGCCCACCCCAAAGGCGGTGGCGCCCAGCAGCACAATTTTGCCCTTGAAGCTGTCCATGGCGGTCTCGCCTTGGATGACGTTGTAGAAAGAATAGATGGGGAAGGGCGTCCGCCCATCGCGCTCGCCGTAGTAGAAGGTGTTCATGAGGGAGGCCGCATCTGTTTTGATGGTCAGGCCACCCAGTTGCACCGAATCGCCGCGCCGAACGTGGATGTCTTTGACCCCCAGATTAAGGCTGCGCGCCGCGGTGGCGAGTGAGAGTGAGGGAAAGTACTGGTCGTAATAACGCACCACGAGGGGTTCGCGGCGCAGCGTGCCGTCGCCGTCCAGCGGGTTGATCAGCGAGCCCAGCCCGGCGGCGGCGTCGCCCACCAAGGCTACCGGCGGCGCGGCTTTGACGGTCGTGATAGGGAAATCTTCGTTGGTCCCGTTCGGGTCGCTAATATTTTCGGCCGGAATTGCAAAGCGGGTCACGAACGGCGGCAGTGGTGCGTCGGGGTTACCAATGACCTCACCCGGTTCGAACTGCATGCCCAAGACCGTGTTACCCGTCTGCTGGAGCGTGCGCCCCAGAATGGCATCGGTGTCCAGTGCTGCCAGCGCCGCCGCGATCGTCGCTCGCGGGTCGCCTTGGGCGCCGCTGACACTGGCTCTGGCCAGTTGGTCGCGCAATTGCTGCAGCCATTTCAGACCTGGGTCGATCTGGGGTTCGGAGTAAAACACCGTCGAGGCGATGGTCTTGGCGCCGGCCTCGGTGAGCTTCTTAATGAGCGTGGCGTGCACGTCACGCGGCCACGGCCAGCGTCCGATGTTTTGAATGCTTTGGTCATCGATGGCGACGATCGCGATTTGGTCTTTGCGGGCACTGGCCTCGCGGGAGGACAGCCGGACCCCCAGGTCGTAGGCGTCCCCCTCGAGGCGCTCCAAGACGGGCAGATTCAGCAGCCATGCCGCGATGACGCAGACGGAGATCAGCGCGCCAAAGAAGCGGTCAGATTTCCAAAAAGATTCCGGCATCGCCGAGGCGCCTCGCGGGAGCTTAGGTGTGGTTTATCTTACCTTGGCTAATTTCTACCGCATAGCGCACGCGTTTCTATCGCATAAGCGCACGTGTTGCCGCGCTAGTCACACCAGCGGGCCACCTCGGCCTGAGTCTGAGCATGCGCGAGTTGATACTCTGTCTCACTCAGGATGCGCTTTTCACCCTGTGCGTCGCGCTCGTAGAGATAGGCCGCCTGGTCGGTTTCGAGGGCACGATTCTTGGCCTCCTCACAGCTTCGCTCGCGCGCGGCCGTGGCCTTGGCCGCCGTGGCGAGAGCGGCTTTGTGTTCGGCGCGGTCAGTGGCGTAGTCGTCGAGCAGACGCTGGGTGCGGCCCGGGTCCGGTGGTGTACTCGACGGCGGTGTGGCGCTGGGGACGATGATTTTTTGCGCATCCGGCGCCGCTGGTCGGTCGCCAAAATGCAGCGTGCCGTCGGCATCTACCCAGCGAAAAACTTCCGCCGCCTGGGTGGGCACCAGCCCGGCAAAAACCAGGACGGCCAAAATGCCGCCGCGCGCGCTAGCGACCCGCCTTCGCATTGTGCTTTTTGCGCTGTCCATCGCCGCAGTATAAAAGCTCGCGCTGGGAAATCCCAACCGGCACTTGTGCGCTCGAGTCTGCGGGTTGCGCGCCTAGCGGCGGGCAGGAAAATGTCCTTGGGGGGCCGCGCCAAAGCGCCACACAGCTGCAGAACTGTTGGGGTTAGTGCAGTAAGTAACTAAAAAATATGATTTATTGGGCAACTACCGGCGCAGAGGGGCGATTTGCTACCGCCCACAACGGTTCGTTAACCTGAGCCTGCGCTCGCTAAGGATGTTGGGCGCAGGGCGACGCGGCCAGGACGCTTAGCGTCGGCCTTCGAGGCCGCCTCCGTTGCACACGGTTCAAGGACGAGCCGAGGAGGGGCGCCGGCGAGCGTTGCACGCTCGCCGGCAATTCTTACCCGGACGGACCCGGGCCGAGCAAATCAGCGCGCGAGGTGCTGGAGTTTGTCGGCTACGCCCTTCCACTCGTCGGCGTCGGCGGGCGGCTCTTTCATTTCGTTGATCACCGGCCAGTCTTTGGCGAGTTCGATGTTCAATTGCAGAAAATGCTGCTCGGAGTCGGTTAAATCGTCTTCCGATTTTATGGCCTCAGCCGGGCATTCGGGCTCGCACAGCGTGCAGTCGATACATTCGTCCGGATCAATGACGAGCATATTGGGGCCTTCGTGGAAGCAGTCCACGGGACACACTTCGACGCAGTCGGTGTATTTGCACTTGATGCAATTTTCTATCACTACGAATGTCATATTGAGTCAACGTCTTGCTGGAAGGTGCGGCATTATAGCGATCAGGCGCGCGAGGGGAACCATGCGGTAGCGTAGGGTGTTGCGGTGGCAGGCGCCACGCGGTGGGTTTAGTCCGGCAGCGTGGCGCGCAAGCGGTACAGCAGGTCCAACGCTTCGCGGGGGGTGAGCGCGTCGGGGTCGCTCGCCCGAAGCAAGCGCAGGGTAGGGCACGGTGCCGGGGCGGCCGGCACGCTCGGCGTCACCGGCGGCGGTTGAACCCCATAATGCGCCGTGAGTAAGGCGAGCCGCGCCCGCGCCCGCTGTACCACCGCGCGCGGCATCCCGGCGAGGAGCGCCACGGCCAGTCCGAAACTTTGATTTGCCGGCCCGGCGCGCACGGCGTGGAGAAAAACTACTTTTTCATCATGCTCGATGGCGTCCATGCGCACATTGCTGATGAGCGGAATTTCCTTGGCGAGGCTGGTCAACTCGAAATAATGGGTCGCAAACAGGGTAAACGCCTGATTGACCTGCGCCAGATGTTCCGCCGTCGCCCAGGCCAGAGACAGCCCATCGAAGGTGCTTGTGCCACGCCCGATTTCATCGACCAGCACCAGACTGTGGGGCGTGGCGTAGCGCAGGATGTGCGCGGTTTCGGTCATTTCCAGCATAAAAGTGCTGTGGCCACGACTGACGCTGTCGGCCGCGCCGATGCGGGTAAAAATTCGATCCAGCGGGCCAAACTCAGCGCTCAGCGCCGGCACGAAGCTGCCGCTGTGGGCCAGCACGGCGATGAGCGCGGCCTGCCGCATATAGGTCGATTTACCGCCCATATTGGGGCCGGTTACCACCAGCATCCGGTGCTCGGGGTCGAGGTTTAAATCGTTGGCTACGAAGGGGTCTGCGCTGCGCTGCTCCACCACCGGATGGCGGCCTTGGGTAATCCGGATCCCAGGCGTTTGGGTGAACTGCGGGGCGTGATAGCCGAGGCTCTCTGCGCGCTCGGCAAAACAGGTCAGCACATCGATTTCTGCGAGCGCCGCCGCGCTCGCCTGCAGGCGGGCGGTGGCCAGCGCCAGTTCGGTGAGCAGGGCGGTGTAGAGCTGGCGCTCCCGCGCCAGCGCCTGTTCATGAGCGTGCAAGACCCGCGTTTCAAACGACTTCAGCTCGGGCGTGATATAGCGCTCGACGCCCTTGAGGGTCTGTCGCCGCACATAGTCCGCCGGCACGCTGTCACCGCGGCTGCGGCCGAGTTCAAGGTAATACCCATGCACGCGGTTGTAGCCCACTTTAAGCGTCGCGATACCGCTACGCTCGCGTTCGCGACGTTCCAGATCGAGCAGGTAGCGATCCGCATCGCCGGCCAGTTGCCGCAGGTCGTCCAGCTCCGGGTCAAATCCCGGGGCAATTACCCCGCCATCGCGGGCAATGGCCGGCGGACTCTCCACCACGGCCCGTGCCAGCAGTTCGGCCTGAGCCGTATAGGCCGGACACAGCGCGCACAGGGCCGCCAGACGCGGCACGGCCAGCGGCGCCAGCAACGTGGTCAGCTTGGGCAGCAGTTCGAGGGTATGGCGCAGGTTGACCAAGTCGCGCGGGCGGGCGCTGCCGAGGGCGATGCGGGTGACGATGCGTTCTAGATCCCCAGCGCGCCGCAACTGCAGCCGCGCTGCAGCCAACACGGGCGTGTGGACCAAGGCGCCCACCGTCTGCAGGCGCAGCGCCAAGTCGGCTTGGTTGCGACTTGGCTGTTGGAGCCAGCGGCGCAGTAGGCGTCCGCCCATCGCAGTCACGCTGGTGTCCATCAACGCCACCAGCGTGTGACGCTCATCGCCTTCCGGGCCGATCGCAAGCTCTAAATGTCGTCGGGTCGCCGGGTCCATGACAACCGCCTCCGAGGTGAGTTCCAGCAGCGGGGCTTGCAGATGTGGCAGGGGCCCGCATTGGGTTTCCTCGCAGTACAGCAGCAAGGCGCCGGCGGCTCCCGTGAGCGCCGGGGTGTCCTCTAACCCCAGCGCGCGCAGGCTGCCCAGCTGGAAGCTGGCGCGCAGGTGCCGTTCTGCGGTGGGCGCCGCAAACTGCCAGGCCGGGCGGCGGCGCAACCCCGGCAGCGCGAGCGTGGGCTGCCAACCCTCCGCTACCAGCACCTCGGCGGGCGCGAGCCGGCTCAATTCGGCTGCCAGCGCCGCCAGCTCAGTGAGCGGGGTGACTCGAAACCGACCGCTGGCCAAATCGACCCACGCCAACCCCAGGTTCTCGCCCACGGCATGGACGGCGGCCAAGAGCGTGTCGGTTCGCGCGGTCAGTAGCGCATCGTCGGTCACGGTACCCGGCGTTAGCACCCGCGCGACCCGGCGTTCCACCGGTCCTTTCGCGGTGGCCGGATCACCAACCTGTTCGCAAATCACCACCGACTCGCCGAGTTTCAGCAGACGCCCTAGGTATTGTTCCGCGGCGTGCGCCGGGACCCCCGCCATGGGGATTTTCTCGCCCCCGCTGTGGCCCCGGCTGGTCAGGGCGATATCGAGAAGCTGCGCCGCGCGTTGGGCGTCTTCGAAGAAGAGTTCATAAAAATCGCCCATGCGATAAAACAGCAAACGGTCGGGATACTGGGCTTTAATGCCCAGATACTGGGCCATGACGGGGGTATGGGTGGTGGGATCGCGCACAGCTTTTCAGCGCGTGGG
>SHZJ01000078.1 GCA_009692365.1 Gammaproteobacteria bacterium | reverse complement strand
GGCGCGCAGCGGGCTTAGCGGTGGCTCACGCTGCGCCACCGCGCAGCACCCGCCCCGGCCGCGCGCCGGTGTCGACGCCCGCCGCGGTCACCAACTCGCCGCGCACGTAGGTGGCGTGATAGCCGCTGACCTGCTCGGTCAGGCGGGGCATGCCGGCGGGCAGGTCGTAGACCATGGTGGGCGCGGTGGTGGCCAACGCGCCGAGTTCGATGAGATTGAGATCTGCCCGTAGCCCGGGCAGCAGGCGGCCCCGATCGCTAAACCCAAACAGATCCGCGTTGGCGCCCGTGAGCTTGCGCACGACAAATTCCAAAGGCAGGTGGTGCGGACTCTCGCGGTCCGTATCACGCACCCAGCGGGTCAGCATGTAGCTGTGCACCCCAGCATCCGCAATAAAGCGCACGTGGGCACCGGCATCGCTTAAGCCCAACGCGCTCAGTGGATGCCGCAGCATGGTGTGCAGGGCATTGGCGTTGCCCTCGGCGTAGTTCACGCCGAAGTGGGTGAGTACCGCGCGCCCGCCGTTGGCCAGCAGCAGGTCGTAGGCGACCGCCTGCGGGGTCTTACCCTGCGCCCGCGCCATTTCGGCCACGCAGCGCGAGCGTGGCGGGGTGTAGTCGATGGGTGAACCGGCGGCGTAGGTGTGCTCCCACAGCACCGGATTCTTGTACATCAGGGAGAAGCCGGTGTCGTTGGGATCGGTCTCCGCCAATAATTGTGCGCGCACCGCCGGATCTGCCATGGCGGCGTAGCGCTCGGCGAACGGGCGGTCGCGCAGCGCCTGATAGCTCGGCATGAAGCGCCAAGGATGCTCGCCCTCGAAGCTGAATAGGATGGAAATCGGCCGCCCTGACACCTGCGGGATCAGGCGCTGTCCGGCCCGTGCTGCGGCTTCGCAGGCAGCGAGTTGGCGTTGCCATTGCGTCGGGTCGATGTTGTTCTGGAGCAGCAGGAACATCACCGCGCTCTCGGAGGCCGTGGCCACGCGGTGCATCAGCGCCATTTCGCGGTCTAAGCCGGCGCAGTCCTCGCCCACGATGCCCGCGTTCACCATTTCCACCAGTCCATGGCCGCTGGCCTTCACCGCCCGCGCCAGCACAATGAGTTCTTCATCGCCGGCAAACGTGCCCGGCACCGGCCGGCCGTCGACCGCGATGTGGATGGTGGTCCGCGAGCTCGATAAACCCACGGCGCCCGCCGCGAGGGCCTCGCGGGTCAGCTGCGCCATTTCCGCGAGGTCCTGGGCGTTAGCGTTTTCGTTCGCCGCACCGCGCTCGCCCATCACATAAGTTCGCAGCGGGCCGTGCGCGAGGAGGGCGGCGATGTCGAAGGCCCGTGGCGTGGCGTCCATGGCGTTGAGATATTCCGGAAAGCTTTCCCAGTTCCACTGGATGCCGGCCTCCAGGGAGGCGGCGGGGATGTCCTCGACGCCTTCCATGAGCCCGATGAGCCAGCTGTGCTGGTCGGCGCGCGCGGGTGCGAAGCCCACCCCGCAGTTGCCCATTACCGCGGTGGTAACACCGTGGCGTAAGGAGGGCATCAGCACCGGATCCCAGCTGGCCTGGCCATCGTAGTGGGTGTGGATATCGACCCAGCCCGGGGTCACCAATAAGCCATCGGCAGCGTGGGTGCGGCGCGCCGAACCCAGATCGTGACCCACGGCCGCAATCTTGCCATCGCGGATGCCGATGTCGGCCGTTACCGGTGGTGCGCCAGTGCCGTCTACCACGCTGCCGCCGCGGATGAGGGTATCGAAAGTGGCCATTGCAATCTCCTCGTTGGAATTGAGCCGCAGTATGTGGCGAGGTGCGCGGCAGCAGCCAGCGGCGCGTGGCGCGGGGGCGGCACCGGCGCTCAGCCTCGCCTGCGGTCGCAGCGCCGCGGGCGGCGAGCCGCTACTGCGTGCCCCGCGGCTGCACGGGGCGCCGCGCCCCCCCGTCGTTGCGCCGACCACCCGGCCGCGGGCGCCGAATTTCCCGGGTCGACGGTGGGCGCGCTGCCCCTCGAGGGGGCTTGCGCGCCGCCCGGCACCCCGGGCTGACGGCGCGAGGCTTAGGCCAAGCTTAGGGTATTAGCGATGCGCCACAGATACAGGGCGAGCAGCGAGCGGCGGGGGGCGAACACCGCCGCGGCGGCGGTGAGGTCGACGCCCGGCTGGTCTTTGAGGAAGTGCGCAAACGTTTTGCGCACGGCGAGGTCCCCCAGCGGCCAAATATCGGGGTCCCGAAAATAAAACAACGCCAGCATATCTGCGCTCCACGGACCCACGCCGCGCAGCGCAGTCAGCCGCGTAGCACGTGCCGCCGGCGCGAGTTGCGCCAGCGGTTCGCGCTGCAACTCGCCGCTCGCCTCGGCGGCGGCCAGCCCCTGCAGGCAGCGCAGCTTATCGGCAGAAAGACCGCACGCGCGCAGCGCCGCCAGGTCGCCCGTGAGGGCCAAGGCGGGGATCGCCGTCGCGCGGCTGTGCGCCAGGGTCTCGATGCGTTGCCAGATGGTCGCCGCCGCGCGGGTGGACAGCTGTTGCCCAACGACTATTTGCGCGAGATAACGGGCCACGGGTTGGTCGTCGCGCCGGGGCCATGCCGGCGGCCCTACGCTGCGCATGGCCGCCGCCAACGGCACTGCGACTTGCCGCGCCGTGCGAAGCATTAGGGGGTGCATTTTTATCGGATCCATCCAGCGTGATTGTCGAGCGCCGGTGGCGCGACCGCAACCAGCAGCGCGCAGTGCCCCGCGTGCGTTGGTCAGGCTGAAGAGCGGTTTCCCCCGGCGCGATGAGTGGGTGGTCGCGCCCGGCGAGGAGGAGGGGAATCGAACCCAGCGCGCCCGGCGAGGAGGAGGGGAAACAAACCCAGCGCGCCCGGCGCTAGGCCGGATTGCGGGTGCGCGTGTCGACCTGAGCGCCGCCGGCGAACTGACCTTGGACCCGCTGCAGAGCCCGACACAAGCGGCTGGCGGCGGCTTCGTGACCTGCTTTGCGCGGCCCGTTGGGCCGGATCCTGCTGCGCTGGGCCGGCGCTGCCGCCGCCGACACAGCAGCGCTTCAGGGCCCGATCACCCACCGGTACTGTTCTGGGATCACCAGGTCGTCCAAAGTCCGGCCCGCCCGCCGGCGTTCCTGGATGTCCAGCACGAGGTCTAACGCCGACAGCAACATGGGTGGCAGGACCCGCCGTTTGACGGCGTCGTCGTGGCTGAGCCCCGGGCCTTTTTGGATTTCAGTCAGCCACGGGGTGAGGTGATCATCCAGGATGATATCGGCCCCATACAGACCAAAAAAATGTCCCGTGGGGGGAACGCTTTTTAGCTGTGCCTCGCAGGCGCGGACCACGTACTCCAGAATCTTGGCTAAACGCGGTACCAGCGTGGCCGTCAGATGGTTGGCGGCAACCCCCTTCTCACGGCATAAATAGGCCCCTAGGCGCGGAAAATCCCATTTCAGTTCGGTGTCTGGCTGCACGCCGCCGTGCTTTTTCTGCTGGTAAGTATTGGTGATGTGGATCAGGGGGTCGTCAAAGCTGTCCAGTTTGAAAAGGCGCGAGGTTAGCCGCACCGTCCCCTCGTGATACATCACCACCAGCAGGGGGTCGAGCGAGGCTATCAACCAGTACAGACGCAATTCAGATTTGTGCCCGTTCAAGAGCAATAGGTTCGGAATATAGCGCTGGATGATCAGTGGCTCGGCACTGCCGTTACGCAAGTACTCCACCGGCTGCCCCTCGCGCAGCAGTTGGCGCAACCAACCGAGCTGCCATTCGATGCGGATCCCGATGCCGCGCGACAAGTCGCTGGGCTTGAGGATCCACAGATTCTCGATGTTGTCTTCGGCGGGCAACTGGGCGGCAAAAGCGGCGCGTTCCAGCGGGTCGTCGAGGCGATAGGTCAAGGGATAAAACCCTGCAAGCGTCAGCCCCGTTGTCCCGGCTTTAGCCCGCGCGTGTAAGGCGCTGGCAAGTTTGCCCTTGCGGGTCATCGCGGTTTCCCCGGGAATATGATTGAGCGCCTGATGCGGGCGCAGCTCGGCATACCAACGGCGGTAGTTTGTGCGTAGCCACAGCAGGTCGGCGGCTGTGGCGTCCTCGGTGAGCACGACGGTCTGGTCGGCGAGGATGGCGCGCACATTTCTTGAAATCCCGTCGATATGGAGCCGCGGCCATGGCTTTAGCCCGAGTTCGTCGCCGGGCTCGGGAACTGGTTCGCTGTTCATCACGCGTGCCTCCTGCGGCGGTGAGCTGCCGCAGCCTTCAGTTGGTGTGCCGCAGCACGCGCTGGTGGCGCGCAGTCAATGGTGCCGACGGAAAAACTATAAAAGGCGCGCTGGCTGGATGTCGAGGCGTAGCCCGTCGCCCGCGATGGGCCGCGCGGCCGCGGGCGCGACCGCGCCCGGTACGAGCAAGCGTGCGGCGCTCGTGGTCACCCGCGTCCGGCGCTAGCGTCGGGCTTCCAATGCGCAAGCCCAAGTCACCGTTAGGGGCTGCCTGCTGGCATTGGGCGGGCACGACCGCGCCAGCGAAGGCCCGCCGGTTTTATCCGCAGGGTCGCGCTCTCGGCGCTGCCCTGCTCGCTAGCGCAGCGGGGCGAGGGGGTGGCCTGGGCGGGATGCGCGGCCGCCAAGTCGGTTGCAGGCGGCCCACGAACGCAGCCGGCGCATCGCCGGAGCGCAGTCGTTGCAGGTCAAAACGCGGGCAGGCTCAGCGGCTGAAATCGGCGCGCTGAGTGCTTGGGTTGCTGAGCTTGGCGCCCGTCCGAGCTCACCGGCGAGGGCTCTGGGGACACCCTCGACGGCAATTGCGACGGAATCTAGGACCCACTTGCCAGCGGGCGCCGCCCCGTAGCAGCCGGACGCCAAGTTCACGGCTGGCTGCTGGCAGCGCACTTTGCGCGGGGCGCGAGTTTAGGCCGCACGGGCGGTTATCCTGTGGCTGCCGGGCGCAGGTTCGGCCCCGGCGCGCGCGCTGCGCCTGGCACCCCGTGTTCAAATTCAAGGAGATGCCCATGTCTACCCGTATGCCGGCCCTGTCTTTGGTGGCGCTGCCCGGTCGCCGCAAGGCCACGTTGGAATTGGCCAAGGATATTGAAAAACGTGGTTTTAGCGGCATTTATTGCCCCAGTTTGTCAGATGGCATGGCCCTGTGCGAAGCCTTGGCGTTGGTCACCCACGAGCTGCGCTTCGGCACCTCGATCGCCCCGATTTACACCCGCCATACGGTAGATTTTGCCCAGACCGTGTCTTTCATCCACGAAATATCTAATGGGCGTTTCGACTTTGGCGTCGGGGTGTCCCATGCGCCGGCACTGAGTCGGTTGGGCCTCACCGGTGGCCAGCCGCTGGCCGACATGCGCAAATTTGTCAGCGATCTGCGCGCCGTGCCCCGGGCCGGCGAGTTGCCCCGGTTGGTGCTCGCCGCGCTGCGCCCGAAAATGGTCGCGCTCGCCGAAGAAATTGCGGGCGGTCTGGTGTTTGCCAACGGCGTGCGTTCCCACATGGGGCTATCGCTTCAGGCCCTCAGCCCGCAGGCGCGGGCAGACCCGAATTTTTTCATCGGCAATATGATCCCCACCTGCATTTCCGAGGACCGTGAGGCGGCGAAGAACGTCAACCGTCGCACCCTCACGAGCTACGCGCTGTTGCCGAACTATCGCCAGTACTGGAAGGAGTCCGGCTACCCAGAAGAAATGACCGCGGTGGAAAACTGTTTGGCGGAAAACCGCCTAGACGACGTGCCCAAGTGTCTGTCCGACCGCTGGCTGGCCGATACCACGCTGTTTGGCACCGCCACCGAGGTCCGCGATGGTATTGAGGCCTGGTTCGATGCCGGCATCCGTTGCCCGATTATCGTACCCTCCTCGGTGGTGGGTAATCAGATGACTGCGTTTGCTGAGTTCTTCGCTATTTGGTGAGCACCACAAACGAACAGGGGCCAGGTCTTGTCTGGTGCTAGGGGTAAATGCGCTGCCCCCTTCGCGAGGCCATTTGGCGGCGTGCGAGGTCGGCGAACGGCCCGGGTTGGGCGAGGAGGGTGGCGTAATCACCGACTTGCACCACCTCGCCCTGCTGCAGGACGATGATGGTGTCGGCATTCATGATGGTGCTCAGGCGATGGGCAATGACGATGCGGGT
>SHZJ01000039.1 GCA_009692365.1 Gammaproteobacteria bacterium | reverse complement strand
GCTGATTCGATTGATTCGATGGGTGTCCTCGATTGATTGATGATTGATGGGTGTCCTCGATTGATTGATGGGTGTCCCCGATTGATTTGATTGATTGATGGGTGTCCCCGATTGATTTGTCCCCGATTGATTTGACCCTCGCAGCTGCCCCAGGCGCCGGGCCTCTGAAACTTGCTGATGGGCTTTAAGCCTCGGTCAAATATTTCTTTAAAACAAGGTGATGAGGACACTTCTAGCGAGTTTTTGGAGGTTTCGCACTCACTCCGGTGGGCGGTCTGCGGGCGCCGCACCGGCAACCTACGGGTAGTCGGGACGTCCTGCTCGGCGCTCGCTCCGGCGCTGCTATGCTGCGGTTCGGGGCTCGCGGCGTGCTTGGCGGAGGGCCCCTCGGGGTGAAATTTACTCGCCTGTCCCGGCCGCGGGCCCCTGCGCGCACACCCTGTCGGGTTGCCGCCGGCGCGAGCCGTTAACGCTACTTAACGTCAATTAAATTGAACCAGCTCCAGTGACACCGCCAACCGACTGCCAGCCGTGGGGGGCAGTGCCCGCCCGGTCGTACCGCTCCCCGGAGCAGACCGCGCACCGCGGGCTGGCGGCGCGACCCCCGGCGCCCCGTGTTGCCGGCCTGTGGCCAGCGCGGTTGGTGCGTCGCGCGCGGCGTCTCTACCCCGCGTGCCGCGACCGGACACACCCGCTCCAGGAGATCCGCCGCAAGCGATTGCGGAGACGAGGCGGGAGGGTGGACAATCGGGTTCATCCGTTAAACTCCAGAGGCAGTTCGCATGAACGTCGCAGTTAATCCCAGCGCCTTCGCGTCGGCGTACAAGACCGAGTCGATCGAATGGCAGCGCATCCTCGGTACGCCGCGATTCGAGTACCCCATCGATTACTGGGTGGCGGTGCTGGCGGTGCAGCCTGAACTCGGCCGCATCGATTTTCTCTCCAAGTGGGAACCTAATTCCTACTGCCACTACCACCGGCATCTGGGGCCAACCACCCTGTTGGTGTTGGAAGGTGAGCATCACGTGGTGGAAACCAGCGCCACCGAAACGGTCCACAAGGTGCGTCAAGTCGGACATTTCGCGCAGAATGCCGGCGGCGATATCCATATGGAATATGGCGGCCCGCAGGGCGCAGTGGTGTTTTTCAGCGTGCAGGCAGTAGACGGTAAATTGTTCGATGTGCTCGACAACAAGGGCAAGGTGATTGTCACGGCGACCATCGATGACTTCGTTACCGGTAAGTTAAAAGGCTGAGGGTCTTGCGCGCGCGCGCCGCGGCCGTGCTCTTGCCAGCAGGGTTGTTGCGCGCCTGCGCGGTGCCCCTACTGGTGCTGCCCTCGCCGCGGGACCTGATGTGGGCGTTGTTAAAACCCCTCGTGGGCTTCGATCCGAATCAAGTCAATCTTTTTGCGCAGCCCAGGGTCCAGCAGCGGCTGCACACCCTGCTGGGCGCGCACTACGAAGACACCCTGCAACTGCTGCGTAGCGCCGACCCACTGCAGCAGGAGGGGCCGTTATTCTTTGTGTTGTCGCGCTACACGCCACTGGCGCAGGTGAGCGGGCGCGCCGGCCTCGTGTGGAACTCGGACTCCAACCAACTGGCCGCACGGGTGCCGCGGGGCGACGCCGCCGAAATTTTTGCGGAGCTGGTGCAGCGCGGGGCGGGCGCGGCGCTGGTTGAGGTTCCGCCGCAGTGGCCCAGCAGCTTTACGGCGTGGCTGCCGCCCGCGGTCACGTCCGGCACGGCCCTTCCGGGCACGCTGCAATGAGGGGCGTGACCCACGCGGGCGGCCGTCTGAGGTTTTTCTGAGCGCCCGCCATGAGCCATGAACCCGTGCTGCCACCCTGGAGCGAGATGACCGGTGTTGAATATGTGCAGGCCATGATAGCGGGTACCACGCCCCACTCGGGCATGCATGGCGTGATCCCGATGCGCTGTGTGGCGGCCGCACCCGGCTATGCCAAGTTCATCGCGCGCGCTGACCCCCACCACACGAATCCGGCGGGGCCCGTGCACGGTGGCTTTGCCGCGACGGTGCTGGATTCCGTCACGGCGTGCGCGATCCACACCACGCTCGCGGCGGGCGTCCACGCCACTACCATCGATTTGCACGTGAAATATTTGCGCCCGGTGCCCGTGGCGTTGGAGCTCATCGCGGAGGCCACGACCACCAACCTCTCGCGCCGATTGGGGGTGGCGGACGGCACCTTGCGTGACGCTACCGGCAAGCTCTACGCGCAAGCCACCGTGACCTGCCTGATCCTGCGCGAGTAAATTGCCCGTGGAACCGGCTTTTTGGCGCGAGCGTTGGGCGAACAACGAAATTGGCTTCCATCTGCCGATGGTCAACCCGCGCCTCATCGACTGCTGGCCGCGGCTGGCGCTGCCGGCAGCAAGCCGGGTTTTGGTGCCGCTGGCGGGCAAGAGCCTGGACCTGCTTTGGCTGCGCGATCAGGGACATGCGGTAGTGGCGGTGGAATTGTGCGAAACCGCCGCCGGGGCTTTTTTCGACGAGGCCGGGCTAAGCCCACAGCGCCACGAAAGCCCAGGTTTTGTGCGCTATACCGCGCCGGGCATCGATTATCGGGTGGGCGATTTTTTCGCTTTGGCACCCGCCGCGCTGGGCCCGTTTGCGGCCGTGTGGGACCGCGGCGCGTTGGTGGCGCTACCCGCACCGCTGCGCCAGCGCTATGCCGCGCACCTAGCCCGGCTGTGCCAAAGCGGCACCCAAATCCTGCTGATGGTGCTGGACTATGCCCAAGCTGAAATGTCCGGGCCGCCGTTTGCGGTGCCAGCGGCAGAAGTGCACGCGCTGTTTGGTGCTGGCTATACCATCGAGGGTTGGCTCAGCGAGGACATCCTCGACCTCGAGCCGCGCTTTCGCGCCCGTGGCGTCACCGCGCTGGACAGTTGCGTGTATGGCTTGCGAAAAAGCTGAAGTCCGGCCAGGACGGGTGGTCGAGTCCAGCCCCGACACCCCGACACCCCACACCGCCACGACCCGACGCAGCTGCGCGCCGGCCCCCCCCACAACACCCAGCCACCCGACCATCGTCTTGCCCGGCCGCCGCGCTTAGCGCGGCCTCTGCTACGCGCTCAGCACGAGCCTGCCCCCCCCGGCGGGGACGCGCCGATGCACCTCACCCCCCCGCAGACGCCGCCCCGAGCTCGGGCTGGCACGGGCGGCGGGCGCTGCGGCCGCAGGCCACGGTCGCGTTGCTAGGGCGGCGCCCCGTCGAGCGCACCCGCCGCTCGCTGCCGCCCCCCGGCGTGTGGGCGCACGCACAGCCGCCGTGCGCCCGCGCCTAGGCGTTGCGTATTGTCAGTCCACCGTCCACGGGCAAGGCAACGCCCGTGACAAACGAGGCCGCCGGCAGCACCAGGCTCAAGGTCATCTGCGCCACCTCTTCGGGCTCACCGTAGCGCCGCAGCGCTACCCGTCGGCGGGCGAATTCTTTTTTGGCGTCAGCGGAAATTTCAGCGGTCATGCCGGTGTTGATAGGCCCCGGGCAGATGCAGTTCACCGTGATCCCGCGCGTACCCAGTTCCACGGCCAAGGAACGGGTGAGCCCAATAACCCCGGTTTTCGCGGCGGTATACGGGCTGATACCTTTGGTGGCGCCTAGCCCTTCGGTGGAGGCGATATTGACGATGCGCGGGGCGTCGCTCTGGAGTAGCTGCGGCAGGCAGTCGCGGATTAACAGCGCTTGGGCGGTGATCAGCACATCGAAAGTGCGCCGCCAGCGCTCCTCGAAATCGGGGGCATCGATGGTGGTTTCCAGCGCGATCCCGGCGTTGTTGACCAGGATATCGATGCCACCCCAACGGGCGACCATATCCGCCACCACCGCACGGCGCTCGCTGGCGTTGGTGACGTCTAATCGGTGACCCACCGCGCTACCGCCGGCGGCGATGATTTGGTCGACTACGGCCTGTACCTTGAGGGGGTCGAGGTCGGTGACCGCGACATGCGCGCCTTCGTCGGCAAAGAGCAGGGCGGTGGCTCTACCCATCCCGCTGGCGGCCCCCGTGACTAGCGCTCGGCGGCCCTTAATGCTGCGATTTAATTTCGTGTTGCGTTCCATTGCGGCTCCCTTTGAGTGTTTTAATTTAGCGTCGCCGCCTGGCGAGGGTCGGCTGGGCCGCTCATCATCAGCCATCGCTGGACGCCACGGAAGTACACGGCACTGGACGCGCGCGCGGCCGCAAGACACGATCGCCCGGTGGTCTACTTGGCCACGCTTTGTCCAACTGGGAAAAGTCGACCGCCATGTCAGCGCCAACTCGCCGAACGACTGCCGTGATTCCCTGTGCGCTGTGCGCCGGGCAGGACATTACGGTGCTGGCAGTGCGCGACCGCCACGCCCAACCCTTAGAGAATGTGCTGTGCCACACGTGTGGCTTGGTCTGGGTCGATCCTCGACCGTCCAACGATAGTCTCGAGCGGTTTTATTCGGCGCAATATCGCCAGCAATATAAAAAATCGTTTCAGCCCAAACCCAAACACCTGTATCGAGAAACCCTGCGTGCCTGTGCGCGGGTCAGCGATTTTCTGCCGTATTACCACGCGGGCATGCGGGTGTTGGACATCGGCGCTGGCGCGGGGTTTTTCTCCTATGTTTTGCACGCGCAGGGCATCGCATCGGACGGCATCGAACCCAACGAGCACTACGCGGAGTTTGCGCGTTGGCAATTAGGGCTGGCGAGTATTCGCACCGGCTTTCTGCTGGACGTCACGGAGCGCGATCACTACGACCTCATCACCATCAATCATGTCTTTGAACACCTCCCCGAGCCCCGCGCCGCGCTGGCGCATATGCACTTATTGTTGCGTGCCGGTGGCCGAATCCTCATGGAAGTGCCTAACATCGAGGCCGTCTATCACGCCCCCGGCAAAATTTTTCATCTGGGCCATCTGTACTGGTACAACCCCGCGACGCTGACCGCGTTGGCGGCCCAGTGCGGCTTTACGCTGTTGAAACTGGCGACCCCCGGCAGCACGCAGCATATTCGGGTAGTGCTGCTGAAATCGGTGACGCCGCCAGACGCGGCGGAAGTCGCCCAGATCACGGTCGGCAACGCGCGCAAAGTGCTGGCCATTCGGCACGCACACACCGCACTGGCGCATTTTCTGTCGGCCCGCCCGTACCTGCGCTTGGCGAAAAAAATTGTGCAGTACGCGCGGGAATACACCTATGTGCGGCGCTTTAGCAACGCGCGCGAATTGTGCAATGCGGTGCTCAAGCAATGGCCGCCCGGCGAGGGTTATCCCGGCGCCTAACAGTGGGCGTGGGTCGAGCCGCGTGGTTATACTCGGACACTCCCCGCCGCCGGCAATAAGAGGCCTCCCCCATGCAGGAACCAATGCTAGCTGGACTTAAAATTCTCGATCTCACGCGCGCGCTGGCGGGTCCCGCCTGCACCCGAATGCTCGTTGAGATGGGCGCCGAAGTCATCAAAATAGAGCCCGGCCCGGGCGGCGAACTCACCCGGTATACGGGCAAATATCGCGACAACGAGCGCAGCCTGTATTACGTGCAGCAGAACCGCGGCAAACAAAGCGTGTGCATCGACCTGCGCAAGCCCGAAGGCCTCGCCTTGGTCCACGAAATGGTGCCGCACGTGGATGTGGTGGTGGAGAATTTTAAGCCGGGTGTCATCAAGCGAATGGGCATGGGTTTTGAAGCCCTGCAAGCCATGAAGCCCGGCATGATCCTGTGTTCCATTTCGGCCCTCGGTCAAACCGGGCCGCTGTCGGCGAAGCCCGGGTACGACTACATCGCGCAGGCCTACGCCGGGGTTACCTCGATGATCGGCGACCCCAACCAGCCACCGTTCATTCCGCTGCTGGGGCTAGGCGATGTCAGCACCGGCGTGCACGCCGCGCTGGCCATTCTGGCCGCGCTGCGCTACCGCGATCGCACCGGTCGCGGTCAACATTTGGATGTCGGGCTGCTGGATGTTTACTACCACTGCCATGAAGTAAACGTCATCATGTATAGCGGCACCCAGGGCCGCCTCAACCCGCAGCGCACGGGTCGGCATTTAACTTACGTGTGTCCGGCTGGCGTGTTCCGTGCCAATGGCCGCGACATCACCATCATGGCTTTTCTGCACCACTGGAAAGACCTTTGCACCGCGATGGGTCGCCCCGAACTGGCCGCGCACCCAGACTGGGACACCGACCAAAAACGGCTGGAACGGCGCCCAGAAATCATCACAATCATCGAAACTTGGTTGCAGGGTTTCGCCGATCCGGCGGCTGCGATCAGTGTCTTGGAGGCGCACAACGTGCCCTGCGCGCCGGTGCTGTCGGTGGCGGAGAGCATGCACGAACCCCATCTGCGCGAGCGCGGCACGGTGCGTACCATCGAGGACCCTCTGGCAGGTAGTTTTGAGGTGCCGGGATTTCCGCTGCGCTTCAGTGATTTTCCCGAGCCCTTGGACTTAACTGCACCGCTGCTCGGCGAGCATAATCAGTCGGTCTTGACCGGCCTGCTGGGTAAGGACGCGGCGGAATATCAGCGTCTCAAAGACGCCGGCGTGCTGGTCGAAAAAGAATGCTGAATCGGGTGGCCGCAAAGCGTGGGTGCTGTTCCTAAAAGTGAGGCCACTAAGCCTAGCCCGGCTGGCACCGATGCTGTTCGTGCTGCTGTGGTCGACCGGTTTCATCGGCGCGAAGTTTGGTTTGCCCTACGCCGAACCGATGACTTTCCTGTGGTATCGCTACAGTTTTGCGGCCCTGCTGCTGGGCGGTCTGGTGTGGTGGCAGCGCGCGCCGTGGCCTCGCCAAACTCGCAGTTACGGCCACCTGATAGTCAGTGGTTTACTGCTCCATGGTTGCTATATCGGGGGCGTGTTTATTGCTATCGCCCACGGCACGAGTACGGGCATCGCCGCCCTCATCATGGGCGCGCAACCGCTGTTGACGGCGATCCTCGCCGGGCCGCTGCTGGACGAACGCCTAAGCCCTCGGCAGTGGTGCGGCTTTGCGCTCGGTTTTGCTGGGCTGGCGTTCACGGTGCAGCGCTCGGCGACGCTCGGTGCTTTGCCGCTGTTCGGTTTCGTCGCCTGTATCATTGGCGTGCTCGCCATGACGCTCGGTACGCTCTACCAAAAGCGCTATACCGCCGCCGTGGACAGCCGCGTGGGCGTGCTGGTGCAGTTCATTAGCGCGGCGATTGTTTTTCGGGCGGGGTCAGACGGTTTTGAAACCGGCGTGGTGGAGTGGCATCCACGCTTTGTCTTTGCGCTGGGCTGGTTGTGTATCGTGATGTCGCTGGGTGCCATCAGCCTGCTGTGGCACCTCATCAAACGGGGTGCGGCGGCGCGCGTGGCGAGTCTGTTCTACCTGGTGCCGCCGGTGGTGGCCCTCGAGGGCTATGCATTATTTGGCGAGACTTTGCAGGCGTTGCAGGTGCTCGGCATCGCCATTACGGCGCTGGGAGTAGCGCTGATTAACCTCGTGGGTGGGGAGGGGCGGGCGGGCGCGATGAAACGCAACACCGTGCGCGAGATTTAACTCTAACAACGTGCGGCGAGGCCTTAGTGAGCGCGCCGACAGGCAGAAAAAAAGCTGGAAAACCAGCAAAATTGGGGAGTATTGATGTGATTTCCCGTTCAATTGCATTTACCGCACTGGCTACTTTGGCGCTGTGCGTTCAGGCGGGGGATAAGCCCGCCGGCAAAGCCGTTTATCTCAAACATTGCGCCGCCTGCCATGACGGCGGGGTGGCGCACGCACCAAAGCCCGAAATCCTGGCCAAGATGCGGCCCGCGGCAGTGGTACGGGCGCTCGAGACGGGCGTCATGCGCATGGTCGGCAATTTCACGCTGAGTGGTCCCGAGCGGGTGGCCGTGGCGGAGTTTGTGACGGGCAAGACCTACGATGCCAACTTGCAGAAATCAATTGTTAACCACTGCGGTGCATCGCCGCCATGGCCAACCGGGCCAGACGTGCTGGCCAAACCGCACTGGAATAGCTGGGGCGTGAATCCCCAGAATACCCGCTTCCAACCCGCGGCGATGGCCGGCATCGACCGCGTCGGCGTGGCCAAGCTGGAACTGCAATGGGTGTTTGCTTTCCCGGAGGAAACCCTCGCCGAAGCCCATTCTTCGGTGGTCGACGGGCGCTTGTTTGTGGGCAGCCGCAGCGGCGCTGTGTACGCGCTCGACGCGAAAACCGGTTGCACCTACTGGACCTTCCACGCTAACGCTGCGGTAAAAGGCCCCATGCTAGTCGGCAGTGTGCCCGGCAAAACGACCCCCTATGTCTTTTTTGGCGACCTCAGCGGGCGCGCCTACGCGGTGGACGCGGCGAGCGGTGAGCAACTGTGGGTGCGGGTGGCCGATGAACACCCGTCCGCGCGGCTTACCGGGGGCTTTCAATTGGTGGACGGCACGCTATATGTGCCGGTGTCTTCGCTGGAAGAAGGCTCGGCTGCCGATCCCAACTATAAATGCTGCACTTTTCGCGGTTCGCTCATGGCGCTGGACGCTGCCACCGGCGTGGTGCGCTGGAAAAAATACGTCATCGATCAGGCCGCGACCCTCGAACAAAAGACCGCCGATGGTCGCGTCACCGTCGGCCCTAGCGGTGGGGCTGTGTGGTCGGCGCCAACCATCGATGCCAAACTTGGCCGGCTCTATGTTGCCACCGGCGACAACTACAGCCAGCCAGCCACCCCCACTAGCGATGCGCTGCTGGGCCTGTCAATGCAGGATGGCGCACAGGCATGGGCCTATCAGGGACTGCCGGGCGATGCTTGGAACGCGGCGTGCAGCCTGCCTGATAAGGCCAATTGCCCGCAGGAGGAAGGCCCCGATCACGATATGGGTTCCTCGGCTATTCTCATCGAAATGGCCGACGGTAAGCGCGTCCTGCTGGCAGGCCAGAAAAGCGGCGTGATGCATGCGCTCGACCCCGACGACAACGGCAAAATACGGTGGAAGACCCGGGTGGCGAAGGGCGGCATTCTGGGGGGAATCGAATGGGGATCGGCTTCGGACGGGCGTGCGGTATATGTGGCGGTATCCGATGCTCGCTGGGAAAAAGGTGAATTTTTCGGCGCGAAAGTGGCCCTCGACCCCACCAAAGGTGGCGGCCTGTTCGCGCTCGATGTGAATGACGGCAAGGTAATTTGGCAGGCGCCGCCGGTGTCCTGTGCCGGGCGCGAACGCTGCAGCCCGGCGCAAACCGCGGCGGTGACCGTCATCCCCGGGGTGGTCTTCTCCGGCTCGATGAGCGGCGTGATGCGGGCCTTCGACACCGACACCGGCAAAGTGCTGTGGGAATACGACAGCGTGCGGGACTACAAAGCCGTCAACGGCGCGCCAGCCCACGGTGGTGCTATCGATCAGTCGGGCGTGGTGGTGGTCGATGGCTGGGTGTACATGAATTCCGGCTACGTCAACTGGGGCGCCCAGCCGGGCAATGTGTTGTTGGCTTTCAAAGCGAAACCCTAAGGCGCGAGGCCGGGCGGCAGTCGCGGCGGGGGCGCCGCCCGATTGTGCAGGTCGGTCCGGGCGACGCACGCTGCCCGGCGACGTCGCAAAACCGTGGCGGCCCGCGTCGCGCCTCCGGTATCCTCGGCTTCCCGCTGCGACCGGCGCAGTCTTTACCGAGGTCCACCATGACTGCCACGACCGCCCTGCGCATTAGCGTCGACCCCATCGAGAACGACTGCGCCGAACGCGCGGTGATCGAGGCCAAACTAGCGCTCGACGATAAAGATATTCTGGAACTGGGGTGCGGGCGCGCCGACCTCACCCGCCTCATCGCCCGCGGTGGTCCCGGCCGCCGGGTGCTCGCGCTGGAAGTGGACGAAATCCAGCACGCGAAAAATTTAATGCTCACCGATCTGCCCAACGTTCAATTTAAGCTCGCCGGCGCCCAGGCCATTCCGGTCGCGACCGCCAGCATGGACGTGGTGTTCATGTTTAAGTCCCTCCACCATGTGCCGCTGGACGCGATGCAAGCCGCCCTGCACGAAGTGGCCCGCGTGCTGCGCCCCGGCGGTTATGCCTATCTATCAGAGCCGATCTTCGCGGGGGCCTTCAACGATATTTTGCAAATCTTTCACAACGAGCAACGGGTGCGCGCGGCGGCGTTTGCGGCCATTACGGCGGTGGTGGCGGGGGGTGCATTGGAATGTGTCGAGCAGATTTTTTTTAACGCCCCGCTACATTTTCCCAATTTTGAGGCTTTTGACCGGCAGGTGATCGGCGTCACCCACACCCGGCATGTGCTAACGCCGGCAACCTATGCCGAGGTCCGCGCGCGTTTTGCCCAGCATATGGGGGCGGGCGGTGTTCACTTGCCGCAACCGCTGCGCGTCGATTTGCTGCGTAAGCCGGTTTGATCCGCCGGGCGGCCCTGGCCTTAGCTGCGCTGCTGTGGCTGGGCCTTGCGCACGGCGAAGAATGGATCTCAGCGCGCGTCGTGTCGGTGACAGATGGCGATACCGCCGTGGTGGAGACCTCCCAGAAAAAAATTATTCGGGTCCGTTTCTATGGGGTCGATGCACCTGAGACGGCTAACCGACTGTGGCCTGCGCAGCCTTACAGCGAGGCGGCAAAGCGCTACATGCGCGGGGAAATAAACGAGCGTGCGGTGCGCATCCGCCTGACCGGCGCGCGCACCTACGGGCGCGAGGTCGGGGAGATTTTTGTCAAAAACCGCTCTGCTAGTCGCGCACTCGTGCGGGTGGGGCTGGGGTGGTGGAATCGCAAATACGCGCCCCACGATACCGAACTGGAACATTTGCAAAAAGTCGCACAGGCGGCGCGTCTTGGCCTGTGGGCCGACGCCACGCCGGTGCCACCGTGGCGCCATCGCGGCCGCTATCGGCCGAAGAATGCGCATTAACGCGCAGTTGTTAAAGGTTAAAAGCGGGGCGCGAGCGCGCCAATTCGCCGCCGGCCAGCGCGCTCGCCGTTTTTGTAATGGTTTTTTAGGGGAGTTTTTATGAGATTGTTATCCTTCGTGAAGGTCGGGTTTGTGCTTGCCATCGCGCTCAACTTGAACGGTTGCTCGGAAGACCAGCAAAATAAAATTTCGCGCCTGGGTGTGTCATGGCTCGAAGGCAATTACCGCGTCACGTTCGCCACCGGTAATCACCTTAAGTCGTGGGAAATCCAGAGCGGAAAAGTCACCACCGAGCCCGGCAAGGGTTATTACTATTTCTGGACCGAGGTCGAGGGCAAAAAGCGCTACGTGCAGGTGCCGATCGAACACACCTACATCGAGGAGATTCCCTAAACGCCCGCGCGCGCGGGCCGGAGCGCAGGCCCAGTGGGGCAAGGCACGGCAGCTTGCGCGCGCACCCACCGAGAGGGCGCAGAGGCGCTAAGCGCCTGTGCTTAGGGCACGACCTCGGTAATTTTGACCCTGAGGTGGACGTCCGGGCCCACGGCGAGGCCGGCAATCTTGCCCTGCAGGTCGCCACTGGCGGCAACCGGCTGGCCGGCTTGGGAAATACGCGCCACGACGTCGACGGTGCGCGCGCTGCTCAGACGGGCCGCCGGGGACATGGCCAGGCTGTCATCGAGCACCACGGTGAGCGGGAAATTGGCCGCCGGCAGGCGTTTGACCGCCAGCGGCATCGGCATCCCGGCGGTTTGCTTGGCCAGCACGAAAAGCACGGCGTTGGGCCCAATCTGGCCGGCGAGCGCCGGGTCCAACTGCACTTCCACCTGCAGGCGCGCACCGCTCGCGGCCGGGCCCGGCTCAGTCGCCGGCTGGGCGCCGCTCGCGGGCCCGGCCCGCGCCGGTAACGCGGCGCTGAGGGCCGCGATTTGCGCGTCTAATTCGGCGGTGGGTTGATGCGCCGCCACGCTCGCCGTGCGGGCCCGCTGGAGGTACCCCAACGCCGCGGGGGTGTCCCCGGTTTCTTCGGCGGCCAAACCCGCTAACCACAGCGCGGTGGCATGCTCGGGCGCGGCGCGCAGCGCGCGCTGCACGAGTTCGGCCGGCGGGCCCGCCAGCCGCCCATCGTTGAGCATGGCGAGCGTGTCGGCGTACTGCACCAACACGGCGGGGTCTTCGCCCACCATTTTCAACACGGCGACGTATTGGGCCGCCGCGTCGGCGTAGCGTTCAGTGGCCGCATACACGCGGGCTAACCACAGGCGCGGCTCCGGATCCTGCGGTGCGCGCGCGATTCTTTGTTCCAGCTGCGCCGTCATGTCGCTGATGGACGGTCGGGCTTGCGCGGTGGGGGCGGCGCCGCTGGTCAGCTCCGGCATCCCCAACCGCAGGTAGACGGGTATCGCCACCGCGCTGAGCAGCCCGGCCAGGGCGCCGAGGGCCAGCAGGCGGCCTGTGCGCTGCGGCTGCGGATAGCCGGCAGACGGGCGCACTTCACGCAAGGCGTCGCGGGCGAGTTCGGCCTCTAGCGCCGCGCGGGCCTCGCTGCTCAGTGTGCCTTGGGCAAAATCCTGCAGGAGTTCCGCATGGCGTGCCGCATAGAGCTGTGCCGCCGTCGCCGCGGGTGCCGCGCGCAGCCGGGCACCGCTGAGCGCGACATAGGTCACCACGCAAACGAGCAGCGCGGCGATGAGCCACCAGAGCATCACGGCGGCGTGCCGGGGCGCTGGATCAAGGCGGCAACGGCGGCCGCTTCTGCGGCGTCAGGCGGCGGCGAGGCGGCTCGGCGGCCGATGCGCCACCACGCCACCCCGGCGACCACGAGCAACAGCGCCGGACCAAACCACAGCAACCAGGTGAGTGGCGAAACCGCTGGGCGGTAGAGGACGAATTGACCGTAGCGGGCGACTAAAAAATCCAGAATTTCCCGGTCGCTGCGCCCGGTAGTCAATAAACGATAGACCTCATTGCGCAGGTCCTGCGCCAAGTCGGCGTGGGAATCCGCTAAGGACTGGTTTTGGCAAACCAGACAGCGCAACTCGGTCGCCAGCTGCTGGTAGCGCGACGCGAGCGCGGCGTCCGTAAACTGGAACGGCGTGTCGGCGGCCACCGCACCCCACGCCACACCCCACAGCAAGCACAGGCCCAGCGCGGTTCGCATCAGGGTTTTTCCGCCGCCAGCTTGGCCAGCAGCGGTTGAATGCGCTCGCGCCAAGCCGCAGGCGTGAGCGGCCCCACGTGCTTGTAGCGGATGACACCCCGCCGGTCGAGCACGAAGGTTTCCGGCACCCCGTAAACGCCGAGGTCCAGCCCCAGCTTGCCGGTGGGGTCAAACAAGGTCGTGCGATAGGGATCACCCAACTGGGCGAGGGTGGCGAGGGCCTCAGGGCGGGTGTCTTTATAGTTCAGACCGATGATTTCAGCCTCTGCGTTCGCGGCCAGCGTCAACAGCTGTGGATGCTCGACCCGGCACGCGCGACACCAGGAAGCCCACACGTTGAGCAGCAGGGGCCGCCCGAGTAGGTCGGCTTTGCGCAGAATTTTGCTCTCATCGGCCAACGTCGACAGGCTGAACTCGGGGGCGGGGTGGTCGATGAGCGGCGAGGGCAGGTAGCGCGGATCGAGTTTCAGGCCGATGGCGAGCACCGCTACCAGCACCACAAAAATCGCGAGCGGCAGGACGTAGCGCATGCGTTTAAGCGCCGCTGGCCGCGCGGGGCTGGGCCGGGAGCGCCACCGTTTGTCGGTAGCGCCGGTCGCGCAGCGCGAGTACGCCACCGCCGGCCATCATCAACGCCCCCAGCCAGACCCAGCGCACATAGGCCTTGTAGCTGATGCGCACGCTCCACGCCTGCCCCTCCAGTGGTTCGCCGAGGGAAATGTACAGGTCGCCCGCGAGCCTCGGCAGAATGCCGGCTTCGGTCAGCGGCATGGCGCGCACGTTGTAGAGGCGTTTTTGCGGATAGAGCTCGGCCACCTGTTGGCCGGCACGCCAGACCGTAAAACGGGCTTCGCTGGCCTTGTAGTTGGGACCGATGATGTCGCGCAACGCCTCGAAGCGGAATTCGTAGGCGGCCAAGGCCAGCCGGTCGCCCGGCGCCATCCGCGCGTGGCGGTCAACGCTCAAGGCGGTGGTCAGACAGACCCCGGCGATCGCCACGGCAAATCCGCTGTGCGCAAGGCTCTGGCCGTACGCCGAGGCTGGCAGCGCGGCCACGGCGCCCCACCACGACGCGCGCCCCGCCAAGCGCGCCCACAGCCCCCGCAGCGAGGTGGCGATAATCCAGCCGGCGAGCGCCAAGCCCACGCCCGCCGAGACCCGCTGGGGGCCATCGATGACCCCCGCCGTCACCAGCCCCAGCACCAGCGCCGCACCGGCGACCAAACGGGTGCGCTGCCAGAGTCGGGCGAGATTATCTTCGCGCCAGTGCGCAAATTGCCCTAGCCCCAGCGCCACGGCCAGCGGGGCCATCATGAGGCCAAACACCAGATTGAAGTAGGGCGGACCCACCGAGATTTTGCCGAGATTCAGGGTGTCGAGCACCAGCGGGTAGAGCGTGCCGAGCGCAATAGTCGCGGTGGTCACGGCCAACAGCAGCGAATTCGCCAGCAGGAAAGTTTCCCGCGAGACCGGCGAGTAGCGTCCGCCCGCCAGCATGCTGGGACCGCGCCAGGCATACAGCGCCAAGGAGCCACCCACGGTCACCCCGAGGATGAGCAACACAAAAATCCCGCGTTCGGGGTCGGTTGCAAACGCATGGACCGAGGTCAGCACCCCGGAGCGCACCAAGAAAGTGCCCAGCAGGCTGAGCGAAAACGCGCCGATCGCCAGCAGCACCGTCCAACTTTTGAAGCTGCCACGCTTGTCCGTCACGGCCAGCGAATGGACGAGGGCGGTGCCTAACAGCCAGGGCATGAAGGAGGCATTTTCCACGGGATCCCAGAACCACCACCCGCCCCAGCCCAATTCGTAGTACGCCCACCAACTGCCCAGCGCGATGCCGACCGTCAGGAAAGCCCACGCGGCGAGCGCCCAGGGTCGCACCCAGCGCGCCCAGCCCGGGGTCAGCCGCCCGCGCACTAAGGCGGCGATCGCGAACGCAAACGGCACGGCAAAGCCAACATAACCCATGTAGAGAATGGGGGGATGGATAATCAAACCCGGGTCTTGCAGCAGAGGATTGAGGTCAGCGCCGTCGGCGGGGGCGGGTAGACCGCGCAAGAACGGGTTTGAGGTAAACAACATAAACAGCAGAAACGCCACACTGACCGCGCCCATCACGCCGATTACCACCGCGCCAATATCGGCCGGCAGGCGCTCGGTGCGTAAGCTCACGGCCCAGGTCCAGCCGGCGAGGATCAAGGCCCACAGCAGCAGCGAACCCTCGTGCGCGCCCCACACGGCCGAGATGCGGTACAACCACGGCAGCGCCGAGTTGGAGTTGTGCGCCACGTAGGCCAGGGTGAAATCGTTGGTCAGAAAGGCATGGATGAGCGCCGCGAAGGCCGCCAGCAAACACCCAAACTGGGCGCGCGCCGCGGGGCCGACATAGGCCAGCCAGATATCCTGCCCGCGGGCCAGGCCGACCACGGGGAACAGCGTCTGCACCAGGGCCAAGCCTAGGGCCAGCGTTAAGAGGAACAGACCAAGCTCTGCAATCATCGGGTTTCCCTGCTGGGCTGGGCGTTAGCTTTGGTGAGGGCGAGGGCGGCGGCCACTTCGGGCGGCATGTAGTTTTCATCGTGTTTGGCCAGCACTTCACGCGCGATGAAGACCCCGTCGCGGCCCAGTTGGCCGTTGGCGACGATCCCCTGACCTTCGCGAAACAGGTCGGGCAGGATGCCGGTATAGCGGACGTCCACGGCCTGGTGGAGATCGGTGAGCGTAAAGCGGACGCTCAAACCGCCGGGTTCGCGTTGCAGACTGCCCTTGACCACCAGCCCACCAATGCGGAAATCGCGCCCGCTCGGAGCTTTTCCCGCAACGGTGTCGCTGGTGCTGTAGAAATACATAAGATTTTGATTGAACGCCTGCAGGATGAGCGCCGTGGCGAGGCCCATGCCCACGACCAGCAGGCCGATGACCACCATGCGTTTACGGCGCGGGATCATGGGCGGTGGCGGGTCGCGCGGGCGGCGAGTGCCGCGCGCAGCTGCCGTTCGCGGCGCTGCGGCGCCACCACGTTCCACACCAGTACGACCAGCCCGAGCCCATAGGCGCTCCAGACGTAGGCCGCATAGCCGCCCATGGCGAGAAAATCCTGCAGGTTTTTCATGCGATAGGGTCGCCGCTGACCTCGGCCCGCAGCCAGGCCGTATGCTGTTCAAATTCTAGAATTTCGCAGCGGGCCCGCACCATGAGGACGGCAAAAAAGTAAGCCTGAAACGCCAAGGCCATCAGGAGCAGCGGGATCAGCATGGAGGTGGCCATCGAGGGTGCGTCGAATTTACTCACCGTGGCCCCTTGATGCAGCGTGCTCCACCACGCGACCGAGTAATGGATGATCGGAATGTTCACCACCCCCACGATGGCCAGCACCGCGCCCGCTCGGGCCGCCGCGCGGCGGTCTTCGATGGCACTTTGCAGCGCGAGATAACCCAAATACAGAAACAGCAGGATGAGTTCGGACGTCAGCCGCGCGTCCCAGACCCACCAAGTGCCCCACATCGGTTTGCCCCACAGCGAGCCGGTGACCAGGGCGAGGAACGTGAACGAGGCGCCCAACGGCGCGCTGGCGCGCGCGATGATATCGCCCAGTTTGACCTTCCAAATCAGCCCCACCCCGCCGGCTCCTGCCATCACCAAATAGACCAACATGGACATCCACGCGCTGGGGACGTGGAGATAAATGATGCGAAAACTCTCGCCCTGCTGGTAGTCGGCCGGCGCCAGCAGCAAGCCGCCCGTTAGCCCGGCCGCGAAGAGCACGGCGCTCAGCGCAAACAACCACGGGCTCAAGCGCATGGCCAAGCGATGGAAGTGCATGGGCGTGGCGTAAGGGTGAAAGCGTTTGAACATGCTGGTGGGTGTGCGGTCGCTTGTCGGCGTCAGTCGAGCCGTGCCCGGAGTGCCGCGGCAATGGCAAAGGGGGTGAGGGTCAACGCGAGCACCGACAGACCGGCCAAGAAAAACATCTCCGCTGCCACGGGCAGCCCCAACGCGGCGTTACGGGCCGCCGCGGTGCCAAAAATCAGCACTGGAATGTACAAGGGAAGCGTA
This sequence comes from Gammaproteobacteria bacterium, assembly GCA_009692365.1. Taxonomy (GTDB): domain Bacteria; phylum Pseudomonadota; class Gammaproteobacteria. The sequence goes on along the minus strand of SHZJ01000039.1, from coordinate 15,629 downwards.
ATCAGCGCCAGCAACAAGGTGCCGCCGCGTAAGCCAACCGTGAGCGCGCTGGCGAGGCTGCCCACCAGCGCCAGCACGGGGGTGCCCAACGCCATGCCGCCCAAGAGGGCGGCCAGCGTGGGGGCGTCTAGCCCCAGAATGGCGCCCAGTGCGGCGCTCATGGCCAGCAGCGGGGCCGCGCCCGTGCACCAGTGCGCGGCAATCTTTCCGAGCACCAAGAGGGCCAGCGGATGGGGGCTGGTGAGGAGCAGCTCCAAGCTGCCGTCGGCGTGATCGGCGGCAAACACTTCGGGCAGGGTCAAGACGGTGGCGAGCACCGCGGCCACCCACAGGATAGCCGGGAGCAGGGCGCGCAGGGTCTCGGGCAGCGGGCCGATGGCGATGGGAAAGAGATACACCACCAGCGCGAAAAAGATCAGCGGCTGGGCCACATCGCCCCGCCGCCGCCAGCCGCGGCGCAGATCCCGATGCAAGACGGCGGTGGTGGCTTGACGTGCGCTCATGTGGGTATTACGTCAGCCAGCCTGAAGGAGTGCAGTAGTCCCGGGGGCAGGGTCAGCGCCTGATGCGTGCACACCACGGCAATGCCACCCCGGCCGGCGTGCTCGACCAACAGTTGGGCCACCGCGGCGCGCCCCAACGCGTCCAGCGCCGTCAGGGGTTCATCCATAATCCATAACGGCGCCTGCAGCAGCACAAAGCGGGCGAGGGCCAGGCGCTGGCGTTGGCCGGCCGAGAGTCGCTGGGCGGGGACCGGGTCGTTGCCGGGCAGACCCACCCGCTGCAGCGCCACGGCGACGCTGCAATGGGTGGACGCGCCGGACAGGCGCCGCAGGTAGTCGAGGTTTTCGGCGGCGCTCAATAAGCCGGTCACCGCGGGCAGGTGGCCGAGATAGAGCAGTTCCCGCTGCAGGGTCTCGCGCGCGGCGGGCAGCGGCTGCGCGCGCCAGGACACGCTCCCGGCGGCCGGCGTGGACAGTCCGGCGAGGAGGCGCAGGAGGCTCGTTTTGCCCACCCCATTCGCGCCCTCGATTTGCCAGACTTCGCCCGCGCTGGCCGCGAAATCCAGCCCGCGAAACACCAGATAATCGCCGCGAATACACGCCAGCGCCCGGGCGCACAGACGCGCAGGCGGCAAGCTTGCAGTCGTCAAAATAGGCTGGATCTGGCGCAGTCTGGCGCCGCTAAGCCAGCAGCGGCTGGCGTTTGCCCAACAGCCCGCCCCCCGGCAGTCCACCACCGCCCGGCAGTTTGGAGGGCACCACGATGCGCGAACTCTCGTCGCGCGCCATGTCGCGCGCCCGTTCGCTCAAGCGCTCGATGGCCTGCCGGACTCCTTCCGGGAAGGCCGCCAACGCCTGCTGGAGGCTGTCGGCCTCGAGCGGAAACTGCACCGGGAGCGGGCCCATTTGGGTCATCAGGGTGGTGTCCCCGATGTACAGGCAGGCCCGCGCCGGGTCGCGTTCGCCCCCGGGCGTGACCGGGGTCAGTACGCGCACGGAGGCCGCCTGCATGTCGGTATAGGACTCCTCGCGATACAGATTGTCCAAGTCGACAGACATCGACTCAGGCGACAGCGGCGAACGATTGGCCATGGCGGCGCTCCGGTAAAAAAGTGAGGGCAATCTTAAGCAGTGGCGTGGGGGCTGTCACCGAAAAATAAACGCGGGCGGGGCGTGCCGCGCGCCCGGGCGAGGGGCCGGGGCCGGGCGCGAGCGTTTCGTGGCCGAAAAGCCCGTGTAGAATGCGCCGACGTCAGCAACAGAGCACGTGCGATGCAAATTTTGGTCACCGGGGCGGCGGGTTTCATTGGTGCTCGCCTCAGCGAGCGCTTGCTCGCCCGCGGCGATGCGGTCATTGGGGTCGATAACCTCAACGATTATTACGACCCCAACCTCAAGCAAGCCCGCCTGGCGCGTTTGACGCCGTTGCCGGGGTTTCAATTTGAGCAGCGCGACATCGCCGATCGACCCGCTATGGAAGCGCTGTTCAAAACGCACCGGCCCAGCCGGGTGGTGAACTTGGCGGCGCAGGCGGGTGTGCGCTATTCCCTAAAAAATCCGCGGGCCTACATCGAGGCCAACATCGTGGGGTTCATGAATATCCTGGAGGGGGCTCGCCATTACGGGGTGGAACATCTGGTGTACGCCTCCAGCAGTTCCGTGTACGGCGCCAATACCAGCATGCCGTTTTCGGTGCACGACAACGTGGACCATCCGCTGTCGCTGTATGCCGCCACCAAGAAAGCCAATGAGCTCATGGCGCATACCTACAGCGCGCTCTACCAGCTACCCACCACCGGGCTGCGGTTTTTCACGGTCTATGGCCCGTGGGGCCGGCCCGACATGTCGTTGTTTTTGTTCACCCGCAAAATATTGGCGGGCGAGCCTATCGACGTGTTTAACCACGGCAATCATCGACGCGACTTTACCTACGTCGACGACATCGTCGAGGGCATCGTGCGCACGCTCGACCAAGTCGCCACGCCCAATCCGGACTGGGCGGGCCTCCAGCCCGACCCCGGCACCTCGCGCGCGCCCTATCGGCTCTACAACATTGGTAACAACTCCCCGGTAGAACTCATGACCTTCATCGCCACACTCGAGCAGTGTTTAGGGCGGGAGGCGAAAAAGAATTTTCTGCCGCTACAACCGGGGGACGTGCCCGATACCTACGCCGATGTCACCGCTCTGGCCGCGGCCGTTGGCTACCGACCGGGCACCCCGCTCGCCGTGGGCATCGCTAATTTTGTCGACTGGTATAAGGATTTTTACGCCATCTCATGAAGACTCATCAACGAAAAATCTCGGTCGTGGGCCTGGGCTATGTGGGCCTGCCGGTCGCCGTGGCGTTTGGTCGTCAGGACGTCTGCATCGGTTTTGACATCAACCTGCAGCGCATTGCAGAACTTGTGCGAGGCGAAGACAGCACGCTGGAAATCACGCCAGCAGAACTCAACGCGACCCAGATTACCTTCACTGCGGACGCCAACTTACTCAAGCAGGCGGACTTCCACATCGTGGCCGTCCCCACGCCGATCGACTCGGCCAAGCGGCCGGATATGTCCCCCGTGTTGCGGGCCTCCGAGACCGTGGGCCGCATTCTCAAGGCGGGCGATATCGTGGTGTACGAATCCACCGTCTACCCCGGCGCCACCGAGGAAGACTGTGTGCCGGTGCTGGAAAAACATTCCGGGCTGCGCTGCGGGGTAGATTTTTTTGTGGGCTATTCGCCGGAGCGGATTAACCCGGGCGATAAAGAACACACGTTTACCAAAATCACTAAAGTGGTGTCCGGTCAGACGCCCGCGGTGCTGGAAATTGTTGCCCGCGTTTATGAGAGCGTGGTCACGGCGGGCGTCCATCGCGCCGCCAGTATCAAAGTGGCCGAAGCAGCTAAGGTCATCGAGAACACCCAACGCGATCTCAATATCGCCCTGATGAACGAACTGGCCCTTATTTTTCAGCGCTTGGGCATCGACACTCGGGATGTACTGGCCGCGGCTGGCACCAAATGGAATTTTCTTAAATTTGACCCGGGCTTGGTCGGTGGTCATTGCATCGGGGTCGACCCCTATTACCTCACCCATCGGGCGCAGATTGCGGGTTATATCCCGGAGGTAATTCTCGCCGGGCGCAGTATCAACGACAACATGGGGCGCTATGTTGCCCAGCAAACCATCAAGCGGATGATTCAAGCGGCGATGCCGATTCACGGTGCCACCGTCACGGTGCTGGGTTTCACTTTCAAAGAAGACGTGCCCGACTTGCGCAACACGCGGGTGGTCGACATCATCGCAGAACTGCGTGACTACGGCGTTAACGTGCAGATTCACGATCCCAGCGCCTACCCAGCAGAAGCACACGAGGAATATGGCATGGAGCTGCTGCCGCTCGACGCCTTGCAACCCGCGCAGGCGGTGATTTTGGCGGTGCCGCACCGGCAGTATCTCGCCGCCGGTTGGGCGGGGGTGACGCGCTGTCTGCGGGCCGGGCAGGGCGTGGTGACGGATGTCAAAGGCAAACTTGACCGCACGACCTGCCCCCCCGGCGTGCTGCTCTGGAGGCTCTAGGCGATGAACGTTGTGATGATAGGAACGGGCTATGTGGGGCTCGTCTCTGGCACTTGCTTTGCGGAATTTGGCGCCCAAGTCACCTGTGTCGATGTGGACGAGCGCAAGGTCGAGCGTCTGCGCAACGGTGAAATCCCCATCTACGAACCGGGCCTGGAGAGCTTGGTCGCCAAGCACGTGCGCGAAGGCCGGTTGGCGTTCACGACCCAGCTGGGCGAGGTCGCGGGGGTGGCCGATCTCATCTTCATCGCGGTGGGCACGCCCAGTCGCCGTGGGGATGGGTTTGCCGACCTCTCCTATGTGTACGAGGCGGCCCGCCAACTCGCCGGTCATTTGCGCGGTTACACGGTTATCGTCGATAAATCCACCGTGCCCGTTGGCACGGCCCGCAACGTCGCGAGGCTCATCCGGGAAACCAACCCCGAGGCCGATTTCGACATGGCCTCCAACCCTGAATTTCTGCGCGAAGGGGCGGCGCTGTCAGACTTTATGCGCCCGGACCGGGTGGTCATTGGCGTGGAGAGCCCGCGGGCCGAGAAGCGTCTGCGGGAACTCTATCGACCACTTAATTTGATCGAGGCGCCCATCTTGGTGACCGATCTGGAGAGCGCGGAGCTCATCAAATACGCGGCGAACGCTTTTCTGGCCACCAAAATTAGTTTCATCAACGAAATCTCTACGCTGTGCGAAGCCGTGGGCGCCGACGTCCATTCGGTGGCCAAAGGCATGGGCATGGACAAGCGCATCGGGTCAAAATTTTTGCACGCCGGTCCCGGCTACGGGGGTTCGTGTTTTCCTAAAGATACCCAGGCGCTGGTGCGGATTGCACAGGAACACGGGGTCTCCAGCCGGATCGTGGAATCGGTAATCGAAGTGAACGCCGCGCAGAAGGCGCGCATGATCAAGAAAATCCGTGCCGCCTTAGGCGGCAACGAGACCGGTAAAACTATCGGTGTGTTAGGCCTGACTTTCAAGCCCGAAACCGACGACATGCGCGATGCGCCGGCGTTGTCGATCCTTCCGCCACTGTTAGAGAAGGGGGCTTTGATCAAGGCCCACGACCCCCAAGGCATGCACGAAGCCCGCAGCCTGCTGCCCGCGGCAGTCACCTACTGCGAGGAAACCTACGAAGTTTTTCGCGACGTGGACGTCGTGGTCTTGATGACCGAGTGGAACGTTTATCGCGGCATCGATCTGGAACGTGCCGGCCGCCTCATGCGCTCGCGGGTGTTCGTGGATCTCCGCAATGTGTACGAACGGGAAACCATGGAGGGCGCGGGCTACCAGTATTTTTGTGTTGGACGGTGAGCATTGGGGTGGCGCCGGGCGGCCACGCGGGGCCAGCGCGGCGGCTAGAAACTGCTGAGACAAGCACCAGAATTTGGGCGAACGTATGGAATTTATTGATCTAAAATCCCAGTACCGGCAGCTGAAGCCAGAAATCGACCGCCGTATTCAGGCGGTCCTGGACCACGGCCAGTACATCATGGGACCTGAGGTTGCGGAGCTGGAAACCCAACTCGCCGCCTACGTTGGGGTGAAGCATTGCATCGCGGTGGCGAACGGCACCGACGCGCTGCTAATCGCCATGATGGCGTTAGGCATTAAGGCCGGGGATGAGGTCATTACCTCTCCTTTCACGTTTATCGCGACGGGCGAGATGATCGCGCTGCTCGGGGCCACCCCGGTGTTCGTGGATATCGACTCCGCCACGTACAACCTCGACCACACTCGGCTCGAAGCCGCCATTACGCCGCGCACCAAGGCCATCATGCCGGTCAGCCTATACGGTCAGTGCGCCGAGTTTGATGCCATCAACGCCATCGCCGGTCGGCATGGGCTGCCGGTCATTGAAGACGCGGCGCAGAGTTTTGGCGCGAGCTACAAGGGCCGGAAATCCGGTGGTTTGTCGCTGATCGGCTGCACCAGTTTTTTCCCGTCCAAACCGCTGGGCTGTTACGGCGACGGCGGCGCGTGCTTTACCAACAACGATGCCCTGGCCAAGTTGATGGGCGAAATCCGCGTGCACGGGCAAGACCGGCGTTATCACCATCCGGTGATCGGGGTGAACGGACGCATGGATACCCTCCAATGCGCGGTGCTGCTGGCCAAGCTACCGTCGTTTCCGGATGAGGTGCGCACCCGCGGTGAGTTGGGCGCGCTCTACACCACGCTGATCCGCGATGCCAATATCGCCGTCACGCCGCCGTGCGTGCTGGCCTACAACGCCTCGGTCTACGCCCAGTATACGGTCGCGCTGGATGACCGTGAGGCCGTGCAAGCGCAACTGCAGGCACAAGGTATTCCCACCGCCGTGCACTACCCGCTGCCGCTGCATCTGCAGCCCGCTTTTAGTGGCTTGGGTTTGGGTGTCGGCGCTTTCCCGCTGGCCGAGCGCGCGGCCCAGCGGGTGCTGAGTTTGCCGATGCACCCGCTATTGGAGGAGGCGGATCAGGAACGCGTCGTGGCGGCGTTGAGGGTCTGCACGACTAAGCCCTAGGGCAGCGCTGCGCGTGCGGTGGGTCTGGGTGCGAGATCCGGCTCCGGAGCGGCAGGGGCTGGGCGTTGGTCGCTTGAGCGCCGCGGGTGGCACCCGAATTTGCATGAAGGGCCGGGCGGGCCAACGAATCGACCGCTGGCACTAATGGGGCTCGGTCACGAGGCTGATCAGCCGGACTGCGCCCCTGTGCCTAGCAGATTGGTATTTTCAAAGACGTTTCGTGGCGGGTTGTCGTGGCATCCGAGAAAGCTCGCGCCAGCACCGAAAGCACGCAGACGAGCGCTGGCCACGCGTCTTATAGGGCTGTGCGCAGTGGGCGAGCAAACGGCTGTTTCGCCGTCCCCGTTACGCTGACATCTCGCCCCTACGCCTTGCGATACACATATTCGTCGCAGCCCGAACCGAGTAAGCCCAGCCTGCCGCGGGTATCGAGAAAAGAGCGCACCGGCGTAAACCCCAGCGCGCTCATGGCCTGCGCGGTCTGGGCGGGGGTGATGGATTCATAGGGCCAGCCCCCCATCCAGTCGTGGACATCGTGGGCGAAATCCATCCCCCGGTTGCTTTGATATTCTGCGACGTGCTGCTGGAAGTTGCGTCCAATGACGCGCGAAGCGAGCTTGTACAGCGCGATGTAGCTGGCCCGCAGCAGGCGCTGGGTCCGCGGTGCGGCATGGGCGTAGAAACGTTTTTCCAGCTTCCACAGCCAACACAGGGGGGTTTTTCGATACAGTGCGACCACCAGTAACCCGCCCGGGGCGACCGCCGCTGCGGCCGCTCGGAGGGCGCCGGACAAATCGCCCGTGTGATGCAGAACGCCCCACGAATACACCAATCCAAACTGCCCGAATCCCGCCTGCGCCAGGTCGAAGACGCTGCATTCGTGCGCCCGCCAGATGGCGCTGGGTGCAAGCTTGGTGAGCAGCGCGCGGGTGGTCGCGACACTGTCCGGATCCAAGTCGGTGGCCACGACTTCCGTTGCCCCCAACTGCAGCGCGGCCAGGCTGTGCAGTCCCGAACCGCAGCCCACGTCCAACCAGCGCTGGCCGGCTACTTCATCGCCCACGAGGCGCTTCAGGCCAGCCACGGCCTCGGCTATCTTGGCGGGCGTGACCAACTCGGCGTAGCTCGCCCAGTTTTTACCGAAGGCGAAATGGGTACTTTGTTGCAGGAGGTCGTCGGAATGAACCATCGTCGGGTAGCCGTGGCCAGAGTGAGCGCGAGCGCAGAGTGCGCACGCTGATACATTTGGCCGGAGTGGTCAAATCTAGCGTGGCGGTGGCGCTGCCGCCCGGACCGCGCCGGTGGCTTTGGTGAGCCCGCGCCGGCTCACCATCGTCCATTTGGTGCCGGCCCTGGACGCGGGCGGGGCGGAGCGCTCGCTGGCCAATCTCGTGAGCCGGCTCGACCCCACTCGTTTTCGCAATGTGGTGGTTTCCATGACCGGGCGCGGCGTCTTTGCCGAGTCTATCGAACGTGCCGGCGTGCCCGTCCATACCTTGGGCCTGCAGCGTGGCCGGCCCTCTGTGCGCGCACTGTGGCGGTTGCGCCAGTTACTCCGGCAAGAAGCCCCCGCCGTGCTCCAGACCTGGCTCTATCACGCGGACCTGTTGGGGCTTATCGCGAGCGGTTTTGGCAGGTCGGTAAACTTGGTCTGGAATGTGCGATGTTCCGACCTGGCCCTCGGGCAGTATCGTGTGCTCACGCGCTGCGTGCTCTGGCTGTTGGTGCGGTTTTCCAGCGCGCCGCGCGTGGTGCTTTCAAACAGTGAAGCCGGCCGCCGTCATCATGTGGCGTTGGGTTATCGAGCGCGGCACTGGCAGGTCATTCCCAACGGCTTCGACCCGGAGATTTGGCGACCCGATCCCGCCGCGCGGGCCAGCATCCGCCAGCAGTTGGGCGTGGCACCGCAGACCCTGCTGATAGGCTTGGTCGCACGCCGTGATCCCATGAAAGACCACGGCAATTTTCTGGCCGCTGCCGCGCGCGTGTTGGCGGCGCACCCCGGGTGTCGCTTCGTCTTGGTGGGGGCCGGGAGTGTCGCCCTGCACGCGGAAATTGCGGATTCCGCGCTGCGCGCGGCCTGCCTCTCATTGGACAGCCACCCCGCTGTGCCGCAGATCACCGCGGCTTTCGACGTGGCCTGCCTGAGTTCAGCTTGGGGTGAGGCGTGCCCGAATGTGGTGGGGGAGGCGATGGCGTGCGGGGTGCCGTGTGTCGCCACCGCAGTGGGTGACGCCGCGCTTTTACTGGGCGACACCGGCCGCCTCGTGCCGCCCCAAAACCCCGCGCACCTGGCCCGCGCGTTGCTAGAAATGCTGGCGCTAACGCCAGCGCAACGCGTGGCATTGGGGCTGCGCGCGCGCGCCCGTATCCTTGAGCATTACGCCTTGGCGCGCACCGTGGCGGCTTATGCGGCGCTGTATGAACGCTTGGGCGCGAGCGCTCACCCTGCGGACCCCAGTGCCCCAGCAGCCTGACGCGGCGACGGTGCAGGGCCGTGGCGCGGCGGGCGCGCCGCGGCCGCGTGCCGGCTGCGCGGTGCTGTTGTTGGTGCGTGCGCTCCACATGGGTGGCGCCGAGCGCCAGTTGGCGCTGCTGGCGTGCGAGCTCAAACAGCGTGGGCATGCGGTGATGGTGCTCAGTTTCTACGCGGGTGGTGTGATCGAAGCAGAACTGCTGGCCGCCGGGGTCGTGGTGCGATCGCTCAATAAACGGGGTCGCTGGGACCTTTGGCGGCCGCTGGTCCGCCTCGCCCGGATCGTTCGCGGCGCCGCGCCGCAGGTTATTTACAGCTTTATGACGGGGGGCAATTTGCTGGGCGTGCTGGCCTACTGGCTGGCGCCCCGCGCCCGCTTGGTGTGGGGTATTCGCGCCTCAGACGCCCACCGTGCGCTGCCCGGCGACCGCTTGACCCGGCTGGCTGTGTGGCTGGAGACCCGTGCTGCGGGCGTGCCCTCGCTGATCATTGCCAATTCGCAGGCCGGTGCCGCGGTTTGCATCGCGCAGGGTTTTCCACCCGCCCGCGTGCGCGTCGTGCATAACGGTATCGATACCGAACGGTTTTGCTTTGACGAGGCGGGCCGCACGCGGCTGCGGGCCGACTGGGGCGTCGCCGAGGAAGACATCTTGCTCGGGTTGGTGGCACGCCTCGACCCGCTGAAAGGTCATGGCTATTTGATCGCTGCGGCGCCCGCTATTTTGGCCCGCGAGCCACGGACGAAATTCCTCATCGTCGGGCGGGGCGATCCGCTTTATGCGCAAACTCTGCGCCAACAGGCGGTGCGGGCAGGGGTGGTTGAACAGCTGCTATGGCTGGACGAGCACGCTGCGATGGCCAGCGTGTACAGCGCGCTGGATCTATTGGTACTGCCATCGCTCAGCGAAGGGTTTCCGAACGTCCTTGGCGAGGCCATGGCGTGCGGGCTACGCGCGGTGGTGAGCGATGTGGGCGATAATGCGCGCCTACTGGGTACGGCCGGGAGCGTCGTGGTGGCCGGGGACGCCGCGGCCTTGGCGGGCGGGGCGCTCGCCCAAATTGCGTTCGGCCGCGCCGCTCAAGCGGCGAGCCGGGCGCGCATCATCGAACACTTCAGTGTTTCTCGCATGGTAGAGCAGACCCTCGCCGCGCTTAATCTACCGCCACCAAGAATCGACGAATGACGCATCAGCCATGTGTGGAATAGCCGGATTATGGTCGCTCGAGACGGCCATCAGCGTTGAAAACCTGCGCGCCAACGGGCTCGCCATGACCGCGAGCCTCCATCATCGCGGCCCCGACGCAGGCGCGGTGTGGGTAGACCCAGCAGCGGGCCTCATGGTGGGACACCGGCGCTTGTCGATTCTGGATCTCTCCCCGAGCGGGGCCCAGCCGATGCACTCTCAGTGCGGGCGCTACGTGTTGGTTTTCAACGGAGAGATTTATAATTTTGCACGCCTGCGTGATGAACTGCTGCGCGGCGGGGCACGCTTTAAGGGTCATTCGGATACCGAGATCCTCCTCGCCGGGTTCGCCGCGTGGGGCTTCGAAGCCACGCTCAAGCGCACCAACGGCATGTTTGCGCTGGCGCTGTGGGACCGCGCGGAACGGGTGCTGTTGTTGGCGCGCGACCGGCTGGGCGAAAAACCGCTGTACTACGGCTGGCACGGCGGCAACTTTTTATTTGCCTCCGAACTCAAGGCCTTTCAAGCACTGGACGACTACGCCCCGGTGATCGATCGGGAGGTGCTGACCCTGTACCTGCGTCACGGCTACGTGCCAGATCCCGAGTGTATTTATCGCGGGTTTCGCAAATTGGGCGCCGGACAGTGGCTTGCTCTAACCGCGCCGAGGGCGGGCCACTTACCCACGCCGCTCGCCTATTGGTCGCTGCAGACAGCGGTCGAGCAAGGCCGCGCGGCGCCGTTTTTGGGGGCTGAGCACGAGGGCGTCGAGGCCTTGGAGGAGGCGTTGGATCAAGCGGTAAAACTGCGGATGGTGGCCGATGTGCCGCTCGGTGCGTTTCTCTCCGGGGGGATAGATTCCTCGACCATCGTGGCCCTGATGCAGCGTCAGAGTACCCGCCCCGTGCAAACTTTCAGCATCGGTTTTACGGTGCCGCAGTACGACGAAGCGCCCTACGCCCGGGCGGTCGCCCGGCATCTAGGCACCCAGCACACCGAGCTGTATGTCAGCCCCGAGGAAACACGCGCCGTCATTCCGCAACTGGCCACGATGTACGACGAGCCCTTTGCGGACTCCTCGCAGATCCCCACGCACCTCGTCAGCGCGCTCGCGCGGCGTCACGTCACGGTGGCGATGTCGGGAGACGCCGGGGATGAACTGTTTGGCGGTTACACCCGCTATGCCATCGCCGCACAACTCTGGCGCCGCCAGCAGCGGTTGCCGCAGGGGCTGCGGGTGTTGGCGGGGCGCGCGTTGCGGGCCGTCTCCACTGCGCAGTGGGACCGGCTGTTCGCGCTGCTGGGGCCGGTACTGCCGTCTCCCCTGCGCCAGCCGATGCCAGGCGACAAACTCCACAAACTTAGCCGCTTGCTGGCGATAGACGATCCACTGGCCATGTATTTGCGGTTGATTTCGCTCTGGCCGGTGCCAACGGACGTCGTGCTCGGCGCGCAGGAGCCGGCGAGTGTACTGGCGCTGGCCGCGGGGGCCCCGCGCGCGCTCGGTCACGTTGAACGCATGATGTATGTGGACACCCTGCACTACCTGCCCGGCGACATCCTCACCAAGGTCGACCGCGCCAGCATGGCGGTGAGCCTCGAGGCGCGGGTGCCGTTTCTAGACCACGAGCTGGTGGAACTCGCGTGGCGTCTGCCGCACGCCTTCAAAGTGCGGGGCGGGGTGGGCAAATGGGTGCTGCGCGAAGTCCTGGCGCGTCACGTGCCGCGTTCTTTGTTTGAACGGCCGAAAATGGGCTTTGGGATCCCCATCGACGTGTGGCTGCGCGGGCCGTTGCGCGAGTGGGCCGAGACCCTGCTGGCGCGTGATCGCCTGGCCAACGCCGGCTATTTCGACCCCGCGCGGGTGCGGGCAGTGTGGCAGGCGCATTTGGCCGGCGGCCACAATCAGCAATACCTGTTGTGGAGCGTGTTGATGTTCGAAGCCTGGCGCGAACAGTGGCACTGAGCAGCCGCTTTATCCGTGCGGATTACGCCGGCGCCGTCACCGTGGGCTACCTTGAGCGAACAGTGGCCCTGAGCAGCCGCTTTATCTGTGCGCGTGGACTGTGCTGAAGCAGCCGGGCGTGGGGCAGAGCGCTTGAAGCTGCTGTTCGTGGTCACCGAAGACTGGTATTTCATTTCCCACCGTTTGCCGCTCGCCCTTGCCGCGCGCGCCGCCGGCTTCGAGGTGGCGGTGGCGACCCGCGCCGGGCGCCAGGCGCAGCTGATTGGCGAGGCGGGGCTTCGGCTCATCCCCTTCGAACTGTCGCGGCGCGGCGGCAATCCGTTGCGTGAGGTGCTGGCGCTGTGGCGCTTGTATCGCCGTGAGCAACCCGATCTGGTGCACCACGTGGCCTTGAAACCGGTGATGTTCGGCGCGCTCGCGGCGTGGCTGGCGCGCGTGCCCGCGCAGGTGAATGCGGTGGCCGGGCTGGGCTGGTTGTTCACGTCGTCCAGCGGAATAGTGCGCCTGGCGCGCCCGCTCTTGCGGTGGGTGTTGGCGCGGCTGCTCAATCAGCCCCAGAGTCTGACCATCGTGCAAAATCCCGACGACCGAGCGGCGCTTGAGCAGGCAGGCGTCGCGGCCACCCGCCTGCGGCTGATCCGGGGCGCCGGTGTCGATGTGCAGATTTTTTATCCCGTAGTGCCGCCACCCGCACCGGTTTGCGTTGCGCTGGTGGCGCGCATGCTGCGGGATAAAGGGGTGGGCGAATTCGTCGCGGCAGCCGAACGCCTGACCGGGGCTGGCGTTAATGCGCGGTTTATTCTGGTGGGCGAGCCCGATCCCGCCAACCCGGCCTCGGTGCCGGCTGCGACGTTGCGCACTTGGCACGGCCAGCACGGCGTGGAGTGGTGGGGCCAGCGAGCCGACATGGCCGCGGTGCTGCAGACAATGCACATCGCCTGTCTGCCTTCCTATTATGGCGAAGGTCTACCGAAATCCCTGCTCGAAGCGGCCGCCTGCGGCTTGCCGATCGTGACCAGCGATGCGCCGGGCTGCCGCGAAATAGTGCGCGAGGGCGTGAACGGTCTGTTGGTGCCGGTGCGTGATGTAGACGCATTGGTGGTGGCACTGCGGAAACTGATTGACGACCCTGGACTGCGTCTACGCCTGGGCGAGCAGTCGAGGTTGCTGGTTGAAACAGCGTTTTCTCTGGAGATTGTGCTCGAACAAACGCTCGCGGTTTATCGTGAGCTAGGCGCGTGACGGTGCGGGTAAAAGGGGTGTCACGAGCGGTGGGCTTGTGCGCTGCGCAGGCGCTTTGGCAGCTGCCTGTGGTGAGGCAGTATCTGCCACGCTCAGCCACGCTAGTTTGTGAAAACGCAGCGGGCGGGACGCAGGGCAACCGCCCACGCAAGCGGCAAGCGGCAGGCTGGGTGGTGGTCGCGTTGCAGGCCAATGCGCGCAGGCCGGTGGTTCGAGCATTTGGCGCACAGGTCATCCACGCGCGCGCACTCGTACGCAATGTGGTGCGGTTGGCGGTTGGGATGAGTCAGGCGATGGGCGGTCAGGCGGGCGCTCGATGCGGGTCTTGATTACCGGCGCCAACGGTTTTGTGGGCACGCATTTGTGTCCCTTACTGGCGGCCCGTGGGCATGAGGTCATTGCGGCGGTACGGGCACCGGGCGTGACGGTCGTGGGCGCTAGCCGCACGCTCGCGGTGGGCGATATCCACGCGCTGACCGACTGGCGCGCCGCCGTTGCGGGCTGCGCTGGCGTTATCCATCTGGCTGCGCGCGCCCATCGCGGTGAGCCCAGCAACGCGGCGGCGAGGCAGGCATTTAAGCGCATCAATCTCGCGGGTAGCGCGGGTCTCATCGCGGCGGCACTCGAGGCCGGCATTGGGCGCTGTGTGTTTCTCAGTTCCAGTAAGGTCTACGGCGAGCGCTCGCCGCTGGACGCCAACGGCCTGCCGCAGGCCTTTCAGGCAGACTCACCCCTCCAGCCCAGCGGACCCTATGGGGAATCGAAAGCCGGCGCCGAGGCGGTGCTGGCAGCCCGCTGCGGCGCGAGCAACACCCCGTTGATTATTCTGCGTCCGCCGCTGGTGTATGGTCCTGGGCATAAAGCAAACCTGTTGGCGCTGATGCAGGCCATCGCGCGTGGTTGGCCACTGCCCTTGGCCGCCATCCACAATCAACGCAGCTTGATCTACGTCGGCAATTTGGTCACAGCTTTGGCGCTCGCGTTGGAGTCGACCACCACTGGAACTCGGTACTACCCGTTGAGCGATGTTGAACTTTCCACCCCCGACCTCGTGCGGGCCTTGGCGCGGGGCCTGCAGCGCCCAGCGCGTTTAGTGCCGGTGCCCACCGCGCTGTTGCGCCTCGCGGGGATGCTCACCGGACGCCGTGCGGCCATCGCGCGGCTGACCGACTCGCTGCTGATCGGGCGCGCTGAAATTAGCCGCGATTTGGGCTGGTCTGCGGGTACCTCCTTGCGCGACGCCATGCGTTTGACCGGCGAATGGTTTGGCACAGACCCATGCGCTACGCGTTGATTTTCGTCGGTGCGATGCTCGGCACCCTCGCCTTGACGGCGTGGGTTCGCGCCTACGCGCTGCGCCGGCAGGTGGTGGACATTCCGAACACACGCAGCCTGCATGCGGTGCCGACGCCGCGCGGCGGCGGGCTGGCGCTGGTGGTGCCGGTGTTACTGGTGGAAGCCTTGGCCATCGGCCTGCAGTGGCTGGCTTGGCCCACGGGCTTGATTCTCCTTACCGGGGCAGGTCTGCTGGCCCTGCTCGGTTGGTGTGATGACCGTCGCCCGCTCGGTGTGGGGGTGCGATTTGCGGTGCAGTTCGGGGTGGCGAGCGCAAGCTGTCTGGGGCTGTGGTGGTTGGGCGGACGGGGGGTGCCCGGGTACTGGCTGCCGGCTTTGGCGCTTGGCATGGTGTGGTTTATCAATCTTTTTAATTTCATGGACGGCAGCGATGGTCTGGCGGGTTCGCAATCGCTCGCGGCGGGTCTGGGTCTGGCTGCGTTAGCGCTCCACCGCGGCGACAGCGCCCAGGCCACCGGTCTGCTTGCGCTGGCCGGCGCGAGCTTGGGTTTTTTGGGCTGGAACTGGTCCCCGGCGCGGATATTTTTGGGCGATGTGGGGAGTTATTTTCTGGGCTGTGCCTACGCGCTGTGGGGCGTCCTCGCCGTCCTGACCGGCGCCCATAGCTGGCCTTTTCTGATTCTGTTCGCGCCGTTTATCACCGATGCCACGCTCACCCTGTGCTGGCGCATGGGCGCGGGCGAGCGCTGGTGGCAGGCCCATCGCTCGCATGCCTACCAGCGTGCGATTTTGGCAGGGGCCTCCCATGCCCAGCTCGCCCGGGGCTGTTTGATGCTGGTGTTGGCCCTCAGCCCACTGGCTTGGTCGGCCCAACAGTGGCCCGCCAAGGCAGG
>SHZJ01000038.1 GCA_009692365.1 Gammaproteobacteria bacterium | reverse complement strand
AGCGACCTCCATTTTGAGGTCGATCCCAAATTTATTCCGCGCCCGGCCCCCACCGCCGACGTGCTGGTGCTGGCTGGCGATATTGGTGCCGCACCGGATAGCCCAATGGGGCAGCACGGCACTCGCGACTGGGGGCTGGAGCGCTTCTCGCCGCGTCTAGGCAACTGGCCGGTGCCCGTGGTTTATGTGCCCGGGAACCATGAATACGATGGTCAGGAGTTTGAGGATTGCCGGGCCGCGCTGCGCGCCACCACAGAGTCTCTGGGCATCATCTGGTTAGAGCGAGAGCTTGCGATTTTGGCAGGCGTGCGGTTTATGGGCACCACCCTGTGGAGCGATTTCGATGCCCTCGCCGCCCACCCCGGCGAGGAGCCGGAGGTGTTGGGCAACCCGCTGCGGGCGCGTGAGCAAGCCTTTCGCGCGGCCAATAACTATCTCGAGCGCTCGGCAACCCAGCACCAAGGCGCCCTATTTGACGCGGCCGCGATGCGCGAGGAAGCGCTGCGCTGCCAGCGTTGGTTGGTCGAGCATTTAGCCATACCGCATCCGGGGCCGACGGTAGTGGTAACCCACTTCGCCCCCAGCCTGAAAAGCCACGACCCCCGCTACGGGTTAACCCCCGGCACCGCCGGTTTTTGCAACACCTTAGACGACCTGACGCAGCAAGCCGACCTGTGGCTGCATGGCCATCTGCATTGCCCTAGCGATTACCACATTGGCGGGTGTCGGGTGCTGGCTAATCCGCGGGGCTATGCGGAGCTGGGCGAACAGGCTTGTTTTCGGCCCGAATTCACGATCGCTGTGCCGACCACGGGCGGTCAGTCAACGCGCTAAACGGCTGTGCTGCCACCCTGCGGGTCAGGGTGGCGCGCGCGGAAGTAGCGCCCCCTGGATTGCCCTCACGGGTCCATCGCCGGCCCCTTGAAGGCTCTCGCCCGCCTCGTGGCAGACCCGAGGGCGAGCGCTGGCGCAACGCTTGGACACTTCGAGCCCACAGGGGAGGCGCTACGCACGGCAGCGTGGCTTAGTGGCTGTGTGGACCGCCCAACTGTAGCACGGCGCTACAGTTGGGGGGCTCGGCTTAACGGATATCCTGACCAGTTTTTCCCCGAATGGCCCGGCTTGTTAACTTCATGCCGCGCGGCGTGACGGCGGCTGACCCGCCCCCGTACGCAGCGTTTGCAACTGCGCGCCGCCCGCGTGGCGCTGTGCGCATCGGCACGGAATTGCCGCCCGCCGCAGTGCGGGGTCGCCGCGTCGTAGGCCAACGCGCCCAGCTGCGGCCCTAGGATTTTTCGGAGGCGTCACACGGCGCCCCGAAGGTTGGGATGAGCCGCGTCGCCCGCGCCCTCCACGGCTTGCCAGCGGCGTTGCACTGGCGCGCAGGGCGGACGCCATCGCGGCATTCCTCCCCGCTCACGCTACCCCGGGGGGTGACGCAGCGGGGCCCTTCAAGCGGGGCGCGCGTGGGGAATTCGGGGCCGAATTCGGGGACACCCACCGAAGGCGAATTCGGGGGCCGAATTCGGGGACACCCACCGAAGGGGCGAATTCGGGGACACCCACCGAAGGGCCGCATTCGGGGACACCCAGGGCGAATTCGGGGACACCCACCGAAGGGCCGCATTCGGGGACACCCACCGAAGGGCCGTTCGCGAATGGGCGAATTCGGGGACACCCACCGAAGGGCCGCATTCGGGCGAATTCGGGGACGGGCGAATTCGGGGACACCCACCGAAGGGCAGCGGGCGAATTCGGGGACACCCACCGAAGGGCGAATTCGGGGACACCCACCGAAGCGGGGACGAATTTGGGGACACCCATCGGAGGGAGTTGGCGGAGACGGCATTCGGGGGCACCCACCGCATGGGCGAATTCGCGAATTCGGGGACGCGCGCGAAGGCGAGCAGCGCAGAGGCTCCGAGCGGGGTTGAGCAGGCCGGGACCGCCACCGTTGCGCGGTCTCACAGCCCTTTGCGGGCACCCCGGCGCCGCGCTGGCGTGGCTAAGACGCCAGCGCTGTCGGTTCGCCGTGCCGGTACCAGAATGACTCCCCTCGCCCTCGCCCGCTACGCCCGGCCGCCGCCCGGCGCCGGCAGGACCGGCGCTGGGGCGCGGCGCCTAGTGTAGGGTCCTGCGTTGTTTAGCGATTTCTCGCAGACGCTCGGTGATGCGGGCGCTGAGCGCGGGATTGTCGGTTAACGCCAGCGCGCGTTCGAGTTCGCGGGCGGCCTGCAACCCGGCGCCTAATGCCAGCCAGGCGTCGGCCCGCGCCAAGAGCACCGGCAAGGCATCGGTGGTGAGCATGAGCTGGTACTCGGCCAGTTCTAGCGCTAAGGCGTGGTCGGCGCGTGAGCCCGCTAGCCCCCGCAGATTGTTCAGCATCCGCAACACCATGTCGGTCGGGGAGGCTGGCCGCAGCGCCAGCTCGGCTGGCACGCCGCTCCCGGCGATGCGTTGGTCGCGTTCGCGGGGGGGGATCAGGGTCATGGTGAACGGATCGCTCAACGCGCCTTCCAGCGACACTAAAAAATGCCCCGGGAAATTGATGCCTACCGGCGCGAGGTTCAGCATTTCCGCTACGCCTATCACGACCGTAGCGAGGCTAATGGGGATCCCGCGCTGCGTGCGCAGCACGAGCTCTAACGCGCTGTTGCCGACCTCATCGTAGCGTTCGGCACCCCTAAATCCCGCCACCCGCAGGCTGTCCAGCAGCGTCGCAGCGCTGGGGTTGGTACCTACCTGGGTCGCCAGCGCGCCTAGCCGCGCCCGGCACCAGGCCACATCGGTGTCTGGGTGGATGAGCCGCGACACCAGCAAGGCGCCTTCCACGGCCCCTGCGGGCGCTGCAGCGAAGGCTCTAAATTCCTCTTCCAGGGGCAACATGCGGCTATTTTCCTCGCCGTTATTGCGCGGCGTGCAGCAGCGCTTTTACCTGCCTCACGCGTTCACAGTGGCGGGCTTCTTCCGCCCCATTGAGGCGTAGGAGCTGCGCGATGTCGGGGTTGGGTTCGGCATCTGCCCAGGCTTGGTATTGCAAATCGCCCTCGACCTCACCTTGTTCTAGCAGGCCATACAATTCTTCGGAGAGGGGAATTTCGGCCGGTGCGAGCGAAAAAAATGGGTTTTCCTCGATCGGCGGCAGCTCGAAAGCGGGCGCGCCGCGCAGCTTCAGGGCCTTGAGCAGGCGGTGCGCGTGGCCGCGTTCCTCGGCGGCGTTACGAGCCAACAAAGCCCGTGCTTCTTCATGAGTAACCCCGCGGGCAAGGATGTCGTAGAAGAGTTCTCCGTAGGCTTCGATCAGGGCGATCACTTTGAGGTCTTCGTTGCTCAGCGCTGGACGAGTCTTCAGAAAAGCGAACGCGGCAAAGGGGTCGCGGGGGTATTCGGCGGGCAAAACATACATGACGGGGTTCCTAATATAGATGATCGAAAGTCGCACACTAAAGCAGCCGCGCGCGCCCCGCAACGCAGCGCGGCGCTGCCGGCGAGCAAGGCAGGGGCTAACTCGAACCATCCCCCAACGCCCCCCAGCGCGCGCCGTCAGCGCGGGCCATCAGCGCGGGCCATCAGCGTAAAGCGCAGTACCCCGCGCGTGGTGTGACCTGCGCCGTCACGCACTTGATAGCGCAGCAAATAGGGCCCCGGGATGAGGTCTTGGGCCAGCGTGCAACGAATGACCCAGGCGCTCGCCGCGTGGTCGGTGAGGGTCTGCGTGCTGCCATCGGCGCGTGCGAGCAGCAGGTGGCTAGCGCGTTTGTCCAGTTGAGTATTGAAGCGCAACTCAAGCGCCGGCGGCATGGTGAGGGTGGCCCCGTCTGCGGGCGTGGACGCCACCACCACGGCTTGCGCCCGGGCGGTTGATAAAAAACTGCCGGTGCCGGCCATTAACATCGAGGCCAGCCCAACCGCCCGCAACGAGTCTCGGCAACGCATGGCCGAAGTGTAGCCAATTGCGCGCCATTCGGCCCTTGGCGGGCCTTGCGGGGTCTTGGCCGGTCGCACCGGCCGCCAGCGGCTATAGTGATGCCTTACCAGCGCGGGATTAGGTTTGGATGGTTAATGTTCTTCCGCCGGCAACGCCGGTGAGGGCAGCGGCGTCTCGTCACTGGCAGATGCTGGGGCTGGCGGTATTGGCGCAGATGGCGGTGTCGGTCATCACCCAAGGCGCCCCCACGCTAGCACCTTTCATTCAGGCCGATTTGGGCTTGACGCGCGGTGCGGTGGGTTTGTTTAACTCCGCACTGATTGCGGGCTCGCTGACCATGATGCTCGTGGCGGGTTGGGTGGTGGATACCAAAGGCGAGCGCGTTGCCTTGGCGGGTGGCAATTTCATTGTGGGCGTTTTTTGCATTGCTATCGTGCAGACGCATGGTTTCTATTCGGCTTTGTTGATGCTGTTCGCGGCCGGCATGGGCGGGGCGTTCCCAACCCCCGCCGGCAGCAAGACCGTGATGAACTGGTTCCCGCCCGCACTGCGCGGCACCGCGATGGGGATCCGTCAGACCGGCATTCCCATGGGTGGCGCGTTGGCGGCCGCAGGGCTCCCGCTGATCGCCGTGGCGGCGGGTTGGCGGGTTGCGCTCGCCGTGGGCGGGGTGGGTTGCGTGCTCAGTGCGGCCGTGTGTTGGCTGGCGTACCGCGATGCGCCCATCGCGCGCCCGGTCGGCCGGCCCGCGGCGACCGCCGCGCTACCCACTGCCCAGGCCACGCGTCATATTGTGACGCTCGGGCTCGCCGGTGGCTTACTCACGCTGGGCCAATTCACACTGGTGACCTACTTGGCTATTTATCTGCTCGAGACCCAGCAGATTCCGGTCGCGATTTCGTCCAGCCTACTGGTCGGGGCGCAGATTGCGGGTGCGGCGGGTCGCGTGCTGTGGGGAGTGGGCAGCGACCGGCTGTTTAAGCACCGGCGCAAGCCGGCGCTGCTGTTGGCCAACGGGCTGTCCGCCGTGGGTGCCCTGGCGATTGGCTGGCTCCCTGCGGGCACCTCGCTGTGGGTCATTGCGCCGCTAATCATCGTCTACGCTTTCAACGCGCTGGGTTGGCACGGCAGCTGGGTGGCGATGTTGGTCGAGATCGCAGGCGAAGCGCGGCAGGGCCGGACGGTGAGCTTGGGGATGACCATCATGTACCCGAGCATCATCGTGCTGCCCCCGCTGTTTGGGTGGTTTGTGGACCGCACCCACTCTTGGACCGGCGCTTGGACCCTGCTTAGTCTGGTGTTGCTGGCGGGCATTGCACTGGTATGGCGGGTGCCAGAATGGCCGCGCTCGGGCTAGGCGCGGGGGTGGCTAAGTCCGGTCGCCCCGCGAGCCGCGCCAAGGTGACCAGTCCGGGTTGCACCTGCACGATGTTTTCTTTGCTCACGCGGGGTAGTCGCTTGATGGCGGCTTCCAGTCGCAGCGCGCTCCCACGGGTTCCCACGCTCACGCTATAGGCCAGGGTGAGAGGACCTCGAGCCCGGAGATATTTTGCGCCCCGACCACCGGCATGCTCACCCAAACGCCGGACGACGTCGGTGGCGATGCCGGTATACAGGGTGCCGAGCCGCGTGCGGACCAAATACACTGACCAGCGGTCCGGCCGTGACGCGCCCGTGCTCATGCTTTCCCTAAGGCTCGCGCGAGGGCTTTAAGAGCAGCCCCGCCAAACCCGCGAACGGCCGGTCGGTGCCCACGGCGGCGGCGGTGGTGCCGCCGGTTGGGTTGCGCGAGGCTTCAATCAGGCGCTGATGCTCATTGTCATGGCAGTACAGGCACAAGAGCTCCCAATTGCTGCCATCCGGTGGATTGTAGTCGTGGTCGTGGTTACGGTGGTGCACCGTGAGTTCTTGCAGGTTGGCGCGCGTGAACTCGCGGGTGCAGCGTCCACACAGCCAGGGATAGAGCTTTAAGGCCAGCGCGCGGTAGTCGCGCTCGCGTTCTTCGCGCGCCAGTCGGGCCTCGCGCACGACGCGATCGAGTTTGTTGGTGTCCATCGGAACTCCTCTGCCGGGCAAAATGGGGCGGTACTGGCAGCATAGCGTTTGCCGCTTCGACTGGGGTGGACGTCCAGCGTCGGCCCAAGTAGCGTGCTCGTCATTAGCCACGAAGGAAATTCTCCGCATGTTCACGCGCAAGGACAATCCCATCGCGTTTAAAGGCATCGACCATGTGGTGTTGCGGGTCAGCGATATCGAGCGCAGCCTGGCTTTCTACGACGAGATCCTGGATTTGGCGCTAGAACGGGTCATCGAGGGGGCGCAGATTTATCAACTGCGCTGTGGACGCAATTTGATCGATTTGGCGGTAGTGCCGTGGGGTGGCCAGCTCGCACCCAGCGAGCAGCGGGGGATGGAGCACCTGTGTTTGATGGTGCAAGGGGATTTTGCCGCCATCCGCGCGCATCTCGTCGCCCATGCTGTGCCCATTATTTTCGGTCCCATTGAGCTTTATGGCGCCACGGGCTTCGGGACCTCCATTTATATTCTGGATCCCGACGGCCATCGCTTGGAATTAGAGGCCGATTACGCCGAATACCCGCAGCGCGTGGCCGGCAACGGCCCAACCCACGGCGGCACTCGCCCGCCCGCGCCAACTGCGGTGGCTTGACCCGCGCCAATGCGTCTTCTCGTCGCCTTAGTGCTGCTGGTCGTGCTGGCGATCGCCGCGCTGCCGTTTGCCTTGCTGCAACCCACCCCGGCGGTCGAGGGGGGCGTCAGTCTGGACGTCGGCGCGGTTACGCACGCGCGCGCGCTGGTGCGTGAGCACGATCCGCGGCAGCTGCGCGATGGTGAAGTTCGCACCATCAACATCAGCGCAGATGAAATCGACCTCGTTCTCAGCTACCTGCTGCACACCGTGGGCGAGGGCTCGACGCGCGTATTCCTGGCGCCACAGACCTTACGGGCCACGCTCACCGTGCGGGTGCCGGCTAATCCAGCGGGGTCCTTTCTCAATCTCGAACTGGCGCTAGCCCAAACAGCCACCCTACCCAAACTGACCCGCTTGCGGATTGGGCGCTTAGAGTTGCCCTTACCCCTCGCGACTTGGCTGGTGCAGCGCGCCCTGGCGACGGCCTCTAAGCGCGCCGGTCTAGCCCTGCCCGCCTCGCTGGTGCGCGTGGTGACCTTTGACACGGCGCGTGCCGCGCTCCGGTATGAATGGCAAAGCAGGGTCGTGACGGTGTTCCGCAATCAACTCATACCCCTTGCCGAGCAAGTCCGGGTGCGTGAGTTCCACCAGCAACTGGTGGGCAGCGCGAGTCGCTACGACCGCGTGGTAAGCCTGCCGGACTTGGCCGCGCCGCTATTTGCTTTCGCGCTGGCGCGCGCGCCTCACGGGGATCCGGTGGCGGATAATCGCGCTGCACTCGTGGTGCTGGCGAACTATGTGACGGGCCGCCGCCTAGCGATGATCTTGCCGGAGGCGGCGAGTTGGCCCAGCCCCCGCCGGCTGTCGGTGCGAATTTATCGGCGCGAAGATTTAGTCCAGCATTTTGTCAACTCTGCTCTGATCGCCGCGACCGGCGGCGAGGATTTGGCGCAGACTTTCGGCTTAGGCAAAGAAATCGACGATTCTCGGGGCGGCAGCGGATTTAGCTTTGTCGATCTGCTGGCGGACAAGGCAGGCACGCGTTTTGGGCAAAGTGCCAGCGCCTCGCGGGCCGCCGCGATCGCCGTGCAGCGATTCGCCAGCACCACGTTCACACAGGACGCCTGGATTCCCAACCCGCACGGGCTGCGCGAAAACATGACCGAGGAGGTCTTCAAGCAACGCTACGGCGGAGTCGATGGCGGGGCCTATCGAGTGGTGCTGGGTGACATTGAAAATCGTCTGGCGAACCTGCCTTTATTCCAATAGCGCCGCGCAACTCGCGGGTGCTCGATGGGATCGGATTCTGCACTCAACGAGCGTCAGGAGTACCCCATGAATTCCCCACTGCGGATGAATCATATTGGCCTGAGCGTGCCAGATATCGAAGCGGCGGTACGCTGGTACTGCGAGGTGTTGGGCTGCTATTTACTGGTGCCGTCGGTTGACGCCCGCAACGATGGCTCGCACTTTGGTCAGGTCGTGAAAGATATTTTTGGCGCTCGCTTTGAATCCGTGCGCATGGCGCATCTGTGCACTGCCGATAGCGTGGGGATTGAATTGTTCCAGTTCGTGGAACCGGCGACGCGCGCCCCGGCCGACCCGTTCGAATAATGGCGCGTCGGGATTTTCCATTTTTGCCTCACCACCCCGGACATCGAGGCGGTGGCCCAGCGCATTGCCCACAACGGCGGCAAAGTGCGCAGTCCGGTGTGGCAGCTATATCAGAACAAGCCCTACAAGGCGGTGTATTGTCAGGGCCCGTGGGGCATCATCGTCGAGTTGTGCAGCCACCACTACGAGCAGTTCTGGGCTAATTTGGCCCCCGCACCGCAGCCCTACGAGGGCTAATATGGGCGCCAAGTGGGTGAGGTTGGACCCCGAACCCGCGTTGGGACGCTCGCTGGGCCACGCCGCCGCCCCGGACAGCTGGGGCCGCGGGGCGCTGCCGCTTGGATAATCAGGGGTGGCGCGGTAGCCTCACCCATCACCGAGGAGGAGGCTTGAGCATGAACGGCTATACGATTATCGATGTAGATACCCATGTCACGGAAGTTGCCGATCTGTGGACCAGCCGGGTGCCGGCGCGCATGCGCGATGCCGTGCCGCGTGTGGAGACCGACACCAATGGCCGCGACTGGTGGTGGCTGGGAACCGAACGCATGGCACCCGTCGGCCTTAGCGGGACTGCCGGTACCGGGGATTTCAAGCGACCGCCGCGCGGTTACGCCGATATGCACGCGGGCGCTTTCGACGCCCAGGCGCGCTTGAAGTACATGGACGAAACTGGCATCTGGGCCATGGTCATGTACCCGAACGTCGGCGGTTTTGGCGCGCAGGAATTTTTACGCCTGCGCGATCCTGAACTCATGCTCACCTGCGTGCAGGTCTACAACGACTGGCAGACCGAATGGGCCAGCGCAGATTCGCGCCGGCTGCTGCCTATTACGTCGATCCCCTTCTGGGACGTGGCGGCGTCGGTGCGCGAAATTCGCCGCTGCGCGGCGTTGGGCCATCACGGCATTTTGTTCACCGGCGACCCGCAGTCTTTTGGCATGCCGGTGCTGGGCGACGCGCACTGGAACCCCCTGTGGGAAGTGGCGGTGGAGTTTGGCTTGCCCATCAGCTTCCACATTGGCTCCGGCAACATGGAAGGCGGGCTGCTGCGTGAAAAAGTCAAAGCTTACGGGCGCATGGCCGCGTTCGCTGAACTCTCCGTCGACCTGTTTCTCGGCAATGGCCGTCAGCTGTGCGATTTGCTCATGAGCGGGGTGCTGGCACGTTATCCGACCATTCAATTTGTGTCGGTGGAAAGCGGCATCGGCTGGATTCCTTTTGTGCTGGAGGCCTTGGACTACCAATTCACGGGTAATCGGGTGGCCGAAGACCGGCCGGAATTCGACCGGCTGCCTTCGGCTTATTTCACCCGCAATGTGTTTGCGTGCTACTGGTTTGAGCAAACCGCGCCGCGGCGTTTGCTGGACTCGGTGGGGGTGGACAACATCCTTTTTGAGACCGACTTTCCGCATCCCACCTCGCTGTACGGTGATGAAGTGGGGCGCCGCATCCAAAGTGGATTAGGCGACTGCGACGACCTCACCCGGCGCAAAATTCTGTGGGATAACGCCGCCAAGTTGTACAAGGTCACCCCGCCCGCGTGACCCGACAACGCATTGCGGTTATCGCCGGCGACGGTATCGGTCGCGAAGTCGTGCCCGAGGGCTTGCGTGTACTGGACGCCGTCGCCGCCCGCTGTGGGTTAGATTTGCAGTTTGATCATTTTGATTTCGCCTCCTGCGACTACTACCTACGCCACGGGAGCATGCTGCCGGCCGACTGGAAAGACCAAATCGGCGGCCACGACGCGCTTTTCTTTGGCGCGGTGGGTTGGCCCGCCAGCGTGCCTGACCACGTCTCCGTGTGGGGCTCGATCCTCGCCTTCCGTCGGGAGTTCGACCAATACGTCAATCTGCGCCCGGTGCAGTTGATGCCCGGCGTGCCCTCGCCGCTCGCCAACCGGCAGCCGGGCGAGATCGATTTTTTGGTGGTGCGTGAAAACACCGAAGGCGAATACAGCCACATGGGCGGCCGGATGTTTGCCGGCACCGAGCGCGAACTGGTGATCCAAGAAACGGTGATGACGCGCATCGGCGTAGACCGCGTGCTGAAGTACGCTTTTGAACTCGCCGCGCGCCGCCCACGCCAACACTTAACCTCTGCCACCAAGTCCAACGGGCTGTCGATCAGCATGCCTTTTTGGGATGAGCGGTTTGCGGCGATGGCGCTGCACTATCCGCAGGTGCGGGTGGACCAATACCACATCGATATTCTGACCGCGCATTTTGTGCAGCATCCAGATTGGTTTGATGTGGTGGTTGCCAGCAATTTATTTGGCGACATCCTCTCGGACCTCGGGCCTGCGTGTACCGGCACCATCGGCATTGCGCCCTCGGCCAATCTTAATCCGGAGCGCCGCTATCCCAGTTTGTTTGAACCGGTACACGGCTCGGCGCCGGATATCGCCGGGCGGGGTATCGCCAACCCCATCGGGCAAATTTGGTCGGGGGCTTTGATGTTGGATTTCCTCGGCTACCGGGCGGCGCACGACGCCATTGTGGACGCCATCAAAGCGGTGCTGGCCGCGGGTCCCGGGCATGCCCCGTTGACCCCCGATCTGGGCGGTCGGGCGACCACGGTGGAACTGGGGCGGGCGCTTGCCGCAGCCCTCGTAACGCCGCCGTGAGGACGCGAGCGTCGCCCGATGGATGAAGAATCCCGCGAACGCATCGAACTGAAAATCGCCTATCTCGAGAGCGCGAACCAGGCGCTCAGCGCTGTGGTCTATCGCCAGCAACGCGAACTCGACGTGCTGCGCGAGCGGGTGGGGATGGTGGCGGAGCGCTTGGAATCGCTGCTCACGGTGGCGACCGGCGAGGATTCGGTGCTCGATCCGGCGGCCGAGCGGCCGCCTCATTACTGAGCCCTTAGGTGGCAATATTTTATGGCGCTCAAAGCAACTATTTTTAAAGCCGCGCTCCAGGTCAACGATCTGGACCGCCACTACTACCAACAGCACGCCTTAACACTGGCCCGCCACCCGTCTGAGACCGGTGAACGCCTGATGGTGCGAGTGCTCGCCTTCGCGCTGCACGCCGGCCCCGAGCTGGAATTTGGCAAAGGGATTAGCTCTGAGGAACCTGCGCTATGGCAGCGGGACGCGACCGGACTCATCGAGCTCATCATCGAACTGGGCTTGCCGGACGAGCAGCTGTTGCGCCGGGCCTGCGGTCGGGCGCGCGACGTGGTGGTGTACACCTACGGTGGGCGGACCGTGACGCATTGGTGGGAGAAAGCCAGCCCGAGTCTGGCGAAGCAGAATAATTTGCGCGTCTTCGAGATTGCCCCGCAGACCACCGCGGCGCTGGCCGCCTTGGCCGACCGCAACATGACGCTGCAATGCCTGATCGCCGACGGCGAGGCGCAGATTTTGAGCGGCGAACACCTCGTGCCGGTGGCGTTGACCCGCCGCAATCCCTAGCGATGGTGCACTGCACCGCACGGCGGTGGCCGCGGGGTGCAGTGGCCTGGGTAGCTGAATTATTTAATCAGCTTGGCGTAGGTGTCGAGCATCGGCAGTACTGCGTCGGCACCGGCTGGTGGTAACGGCAGGATCGCGCGCTTGATGTTGAGGTCGGCGAGTTTGGCAATGGCGTCTTCGGTGGGCGCCATGGCGAAGAACATGCCGATTTCGATGCTGGCCGGATCGCGCCCTACTTTCGCGCACGCGGCGTGAATTTGCTTCAGGCCACCTTCGAAGTCGTACATGCCGCCAATGGGCATCCAGCCGTCACAGAACTCCGCGACGTGGGCCGCAGTTTTGGGACCTGCAGCGCCACCCATGATGATCGGCGGATGGGGTGTCTGAACCGGCTTCGGCCACGCCCAGCTTTTCTCAAACTGCACGTGCTCGCCGTGGAAACTGGCTTCTTCTTTAGTCCACAGTTCTTTTATGAGCAGGATGTGCTCGCGCAGAATGTCGCGACGCTTGGTGAAGTCCAGCTTGTGGTTACGCATTTCTTCGACGTTCCAGCCGTAGCCGATACCAAAATCGAAGCGCCCGTTGGAAATCATGTCGAGACTGGCAATTTCCTTGGCCAGCCAGATGGGATCGCGCTGCGCGACCAAGGTGATGCCGGTGCCCACGCGTAGTTTGGTGGTCGCCGCGGCGCAGGCAGCCAGTGCCACGAACTGGTCGTGGGAGCGCCAGTATTCTTCGGGGAGGGGTGGTGCGTTCTTCATGCCGCCCCAGGGGGTTTCGCGGCTGCAAGGAATATGGCTGTGTTCGGGAAACCACAGGGATTCAAACCCACGGGACTCCACTTCTTTGGCAAGTTGGATGGGCTGGATAGCCTTGTCTGTGGGAAAAATAATGACGCCTATTTCCATGACTGAGGACCTCTCTGGGGCGGTTGTGCCCGTTTTTTTTAATTTTTGATGGCTTGACTAACGTCGCCTACTACCCGGCGTAGCCTACCCGAACACCGGTATTCTGTCGCGGTGGTGGGGCTAGCGCCCCTGCCACTGGGGCACGCGCTTCTGCGCAAAAGCGCTGGCGCCTTCCGCGGCATCGGCGGTGCCGCGCAGAAAGTCGAAGTGCTCGCGTTCCACCTGTAAGCCTGCCGCCAGCGGCAACTCCATGCCGCGCAGGACCGCGGCGCGAATATTCTCCACCGCCAAGGGCGGGCTCAAGCAGATTTCCGCGGCGATGGCCGCGCATTTCTCCATCAGTTGGGCGTGTGGGACGACGTGGTCCACGAGGCCCAGACGCAGGGCTTCTTCGGCCCCAATGCGATTGCCGGTGTAGAGCATCTCCAAGGCGCGGCCCCGTGGAATGAGTCGCGGCAGGCGTTGCGTGCCGCCACCACCCGGCAGTACGCCTAGGCGAACTTCACCCAGTCCGAAGACTGCCTGCGGGCTGGCCACGCGAATATCGCAGGCCATCGCCTGTTCTAGCCCACCGCCGTTACAGTGGCCGTGGATAGCCGCGATGATGGGCTTGCGCTGAAAGCCTAGGACCTCGAACAAGCCGTTGCCGCCCGGCACGGCGCGATTGCCAAAACCCTCGCCTTTGATGTCGCTGCCGGCGCAGAAAGCGCGCTCGCCACTCCCCGACAGGATGGCCACACGCAGGTCCGGATCGGCGTCGAAACGCCGCCACAGTTGCGCCAGCAAGGCATAGGTTTCGGCGTCGCAGGCGTTCAGCCGTTCGGGCCGGTTGTAGGTCACGTAGGCCACTTGCCCGCGCGCTTCAAAGAGCACTTTTTCCATGTGATTTCCTTAGGGCCAGAAGGGCCGCTAGCGCCATCATTCCAGAGCGCAAGCCGCAGCGCATCCCTCGGGCGCTAAATTGCTGCGGGGTTGTTAGGATATTGACTGGCCATAACGCCAAGCTGGGGAGCCGCCAATGACCTACCAAGATATCGTCTATCACGTGGAAGACCCGGTTGCGTTCATCACGCTCAACCGACCCGAACGATTGAACGCCATGACCACCCAAATGTTGGCGGAGATTCGCCACGCCAGCGCCGCCGCTGAGGCCGACCCCCGAGTCATCGGCATTATTCTCACCGGGGCCGGCCGGGGTTTCTGTGCCGGCATGGATCTCGCGGCGCTCGACGACATCGCAGCTAGCGGTGAGGTGTCCCGCGAGGTGCCGCCGGCGTTGGCCGCCGCGCCGGGCGACGCCGAGATGGGCGCAGATTTTGGCGGTATCTATCACTATTTTTTAAAGCTCCGAAAGCCGGTGATCGCGGCGGTGAACGGGGCTTGCGCCGGGCTGGGGTTTTGCTTCGCGCTGTTGTGCGATCTGCGCTTTGTGGACCGCACAGCGAAGTTCAGCACGGCTTTCTCGCGGCGTGGCTTAGTTGCCGAGCATGGTGCGAGCTGGCTGCTGCCGCGCCTGATAGGTCCTGCTAAGTCTCTGGATTTGTTGTGGAGCGCGCGCCGTTTCGACGGCGAAGAAGCCGCCCAGTTAGGGCTGGCCGACCGCCTGTGCGAGCCCGGTACTACGGTTGCGGTGGCGCGGGAGTACCTCGTGGATTTAGCGACGAACGTCTCGCCCACCTCGATCAAAGTCATCAAGCAGCAGGTGTATCGCCAGCTCATGATGACGCTGGGGCCGGCGATGGAGGAAACCAACCGGCAGATGGAGGAGAGTCTGCAGCGCCCCGATTTTCGCGAAGGCGTGCGCTCGTTCTTGGAGGCTCGCCCGCCGCAATTCGCGCGCTTGGGCGACTGATGGCCGCCGCACCGGACGCCGAGCCGTTGCGGGAGGGGGTTGCGCTCACCGCGCGCGACCCCGTTTTTCGCGCCGATCCCGACGCCTGCTACGACCAGCTGCGCGCCCGCGCCGCGTTATACCGGGACGCGGCTTATGGCAGATATCTGGTGACGCGCTACGAGGATGGGCGTCAGGTCTTGCGCCAGCGCGAGTTCAGCGTGGATGCGCGCCAGTCCCACCCAGATTCTTACCTGCGCCGTCTGGCGGGGACGGGGGTGGCGCCGGGCGTGGGGGCGAGCGCCTACGAGCCCCCGCTGGTACTGCTCGACGACCCTGCCCATCGGCGCATCCGGTTATTGATGAGCAAAGCCTTCACCCCGCGCGCGGTCGCGGCGATGCGTCCGCGCATCGAATTGATTACCCGCCAGCAGCTGGCGGCCTTAGAGGGCGCAAGCGAAATCGACTTCATCGAACGCTACGCGGGACCCTTACCAACGCGCATTATCGCCGAGATGATGGGGCTGCCCGCCGCGGATTGCGCCGACCTCAAACGCTGGTCGGACGCGATTCTCCAGGGCTACGATCCGGCGCGGGACGCCGCCACTCAAAGCCTGCTGCGCGACAGCTATCTCGCCATGAGCGGCCTCTTCCGCGACACGCTCACCGCCCGGCGGCGCGCCCCCCGCGAGGACCTCATTTCGGCGATGGTGCGCGCACAGGAGTCACGCGACCGCCTGAGCGATCTCGAAATCATCAGCCTGTGCACCCAGCTGCTGGTGGCGGGCAATGTGACCACCACGGATCTCATGGGCAACGGCCTGCACGCTTTATTGCAGCATCCCGAGCAGCTTTTGAAGCTGCGCGCGCGGCCCGCACTCATGGCGCAGGCCGTGGACGAAATGCTGCGTTACGACTGTCCGCTCACCGAGACCGGCCGCGTCGCGCTCACTGCGACCCGCGTGGGCGGCTGCCCGGTGGCGCACGGTGACACCCTTACGGTGGCGCTGGCGGCCGCCAATCACGATGCCGCGCAGTTTCCCCAACCGCATGTTTTTGACATTGAACGCGACGCGACGGCCCACTTGGCTTTTGGCAGCGGGCCGCATGTTTGTCTAGGCGCGCCACTGGCCCGGCTGGAGGGTGAGATTTGCCTGCAGGCCTTTATTGCACGCTACCCGAGCCTGCGGGCGGGTAGCGTGCCACCCACCCGCCGTGAGCTGCCGTTCTTCCGCGGCTTTGCGCGCTTGCCGGTGCGCTTGGTTTAAAACGCGCCCCGGGTAGCGCCGGATAGCCGCTGCTCGCCCCGGGTAGCTTTATTGTGGCGCGCTCGAACACACTGAAAAAGGTCCCGCCGGGACCCCGCCACACGGTGCGCTAACCCCTTGGGACTAAGCTGGAGAACGCTGTGCTAAACCCTGACGACCACCTCAACGACCCGGCTTTTTTTGCCACCGGCGCGCACTACGCACTGTTTGACCGGCTGCGTGAGGACGATCCGGTGCACTGGACCACCAGCCCGGATGGGCGGGGTTATTGGTCGGTGTTTCGTCACGCGCACGTCAAGGCCGTGCTCAACGATCCGCTGCTGTTTAGTTCCGAACGCGAAGGCGTAGCCCCCGTGGTCGATGCGGAGATGGCCGCGGTCGTGCGCGAGGCTTGGGGGGTGGGCAAGCATATCGCCACCATCGATCCACCTCGCCACGCCGACTACCGCGAAGTTATCGCAGCACCTTTTTTGCCCAAGGCGCTGAGCGCTGGCGAGGCACGCACCCGGCGCTTGATCGGCGAAATCTTTGACCAACTCCCCGCCCACGGCGAAATCGATCTGGTGAGCGACCTCGCGGTGCGCATCCCCATGGCGGTGATCTGCGACCTGCTTAAACTGCCCGCCGGCGATTGGGCGGCCATGCTGGACTGGGGCAAGATGGCGATTGGTGGCACGGATCCCGAATACCAGCGCGGCACGGCGGCGGAAACCACCGCGTATGGCTTCCGCCAGTTGTTTGACTACAGCGACGGGCAGGCCGCGCAACGGCGGGGCTGTCCCTGGACAGACCCGCTCAGCCTGCTGGCTAACGCGGCGGTGAAAGGGCAGGCCCTCACGCCGGCCGAAATCGCCCACAACGCGGTGCAGGTGATCTTGGCGGGCTTTGAGACCACCCGCAACGCGTTTTCGGGTGGCGTGCTGGCGTTGCTGGAGCATCCCGCACAAATGGCCTTGTTGCGCGCCGAGCCCAAACTGCTGCGGCTCGCGGCGGAAGAATTTGTGCGCTGGTCAGACCCCGTCATTTCGCTGATGCGCACGACGACCGCCGACACCGAACTAGGCGGCAAAAATATTCGTGAAGGCGAGCGGGTGCTGCTCTGGTTTGCGTCCGCAAATCGCGATGCGGAGGCCTTCGATCGACCTTACGAATTCGATGTCACCCGCCACCCTAATGTGCATTTAGGCTTCGGTGCGGGGCCGCATTTCTGCCTCGGTGGGCCACTGGCCAAGCTCGAAATCAGGCTCGCCATGGAAGAGTTGCTCGCGCGCTACGACGGCATCGAAATTACCGGCCCAGTCACCCGGGTGCACTCGACCTTTGTGGGCGGCTTGAAGCATTTGCCGGTCCGTCTGAAACCCCATCTGCCACGCGCCGTCGCCGGCTAGTCCAGCGCGGCGGCGAGGGCGTGGCGGGGCGCTCGGCATTACGCTGCGCCGGCGAGCGGCGGGCGCCGTTGCTGCCAACTGGTGGCCCGCTCATAGGCTGCTGCCACGCGCAACAGCGTCGCTTCCTCGCCGTGGCGACCGATGAACTGCATCGCAGTGGGCAGACCTTCGGGGGTAAATCCGTTGGGCAGGGTGATGGCGGGATGGCCGCTAAAATTGCTGGGCGCGCTGTAGCGCACCAAGGGCGCCACGGCTTCCGGGGGCGCCACCTGCTGGGGCGGGAACAGGCTTTGGAGCATCGCCGGGGATGGCGCAGCGGGACACACAATGACGTCCACGCGCTGCAGCGCTTTATCTAATAAAGCGGTGGTCGAGAGCCGCAGTTTTTGGCCCCGCGCATAGTCTTCCGCGCTCACCGTCAGACCATATTCCAACAGCGCCCGGAACACCGGGCCGTACTCGGCGGCCCGCGCCGGGAACCACTCGCGGTGCCGCAGCAGGGCGTCCACCGCGCAGGTCGGCAGCCAGTAGTCGCAGATCTGGGTAATGCCGCTCAAGTCCACGTCCTGCACTTCCAGCTGTTGGCCCTGCAGGATGAAACAGGCGCGGAACGTGGCCTCGGTCATGGCCGGATCGGTATGTTGGGTGCAGTAGTCGCGGTCGATGCCGACCCGCAAACCGGCGGCACCGCGGGCAATTTCGGCCTGATAATCGACCTTGGGGTCGCTGCGGGTGGCGGGGTCGCGTTCGTCGCGGCCTTCCATCACGCTCAGCAGCAGCGCGCAGTCGGCCACGCTGCGGGTCATGGGGCCGATATGGTCGAGGGTGTCGGCGAGCGGAAAAATACCGTGGCGCGAAACTTTACCGAACGTGGGCTTCAATCCCACGATGCCGCAGGCGGCCGCGGGGAAACGGATCGAGCCACCCGTATCGGTCCCGATGGCGCCAAAGCACAAGGACGCTGCGGTGGCGACCCCAGAGCCGCTCGACGACACCCCCGCCCAATAGTCGGGGTGCCATGGATTGCGCGGGTACTCGAACGCCGGGTGGTAGCCATAGAGCGCGAATTCGGTGAGGTTGAGCTTGCCCAGACAAACCGCGCCAGCGGCGTTGAAGCGCTCCACGATCGCCGCATCCAGCAGGGGTTTGAAGTCGCGCAGAATGCTCGAAGCACAGGTGGTGGGGATCCCGCGCGTGCAAATCAAATCCTTCAGCCCCAGGGGAATACCGTGCAGCGGGCCCAGATAGCGCCCCGCGCGGATCTCTTGCTCGGCGGTGCGCGCCTGCGTGCGCGCCAGGTCGGCGGTTACCCGCAGATAGCTGCGCAGTTCGCCGTCGAGTGCGGCGATGCGCGCGAGTTGGGCGTCGACTAATGCCACGGGCGATACTTCCCCGCGCTCCAACAAAGGGGCCACTACGCTAATGGATTGGGTGAGCAGTTCGTCAAGGTCGTGCATCGGGTAGCCTTACATCATCTAGGTGGGAGGGATGATGCGGCCGGCGGAGGCTAAACGTCGAGCCATTTGCCCACGCTGCTATGCTTCCACCCCTGCGGGCGCGCGGCGCTCGCCAGTCTGAAAGGACAACGACATGACCGACGTGCTTGCTGGGATCCGGGTACTCGACTTTGGCCGTTATATTGCTGGCCCTTACTGTGCGGCGCTGCTGGGCGATTTGGGGGCAGATGTCATTCGCGTCGAGCGCCTGACTGGGGGCGAGGACCGCTGGCTATCACCCGTGGGGAGTGATGGCGTTGGGGCTCTGTATTTGCCCTGCAACCGCAACAAGCGCGGGATGACGCTGGACCCGGCCACCGTCGAAGGCCGGCAAATCGTGGCCCAGCTGGTGGCGCGCGCCGATGTGGTGGTGGCCAATCTGCCGCCCGATGTGCTGCGCGCGCTGGGACTGGATTTGGTGAGCCTGCGGCAGATCAAGCCCGACATCATCCTCACCACCGTGACGGCGTTTGGCGCGGGGGGGCCGTGGAGCCATCGGCATGGTTTCGATGGCGTCGGACAGGCGATGTGTGGTTCCACCTACCTGAGCGGCACGCCCGAGCAGCCGGTGCGCGCGGCGGCGAGCTGGGTAGATTTTGGTACCGCGACGATGGCGGCGTTCGGCACCCTGGCGGCGCTGATGAATCGTGCGCAAACCGGTGAGGGGCAAAAAGTAGAAGGCGCGCTGTTGCGCACCGCCGTGGCTTTCAATAACACGATGCTGGTCGAGCAGCAGCTGACTCAAATCAACCGCGTGGCGACGCTCAACCGCGGGGTAGCAGGCGCACCCTCGGATATGTTTCGGACCCGCGATGGTTGGCTGGTGGCCTTTGCCCTCGGCAACCCCATGTTCAAGCGCTGGACCAAACTCATCGGCGAAGACCACTGGTTGAGCGACCCCCGTTTTGCCAGCGACGAACGCCGCGCCGAGCACGGCGAACTCATCTCTGCGCGCATGAACGAATGGACCGGTGCGCGTACGACGCTGGAAGCGCTGGCGGAACTCGAGGCAGCGGCAATTCCCGCAGCACCGGTCTACTCGCCGCAGCAGGCCTTGGAGGATCCGCATATCCAGGCCGCGGGCTTCCTTACGCCGATGGCTTACCCGGGCTTACCCATGGCCGCACCGGTGGCTTGCCTGCCCGTCGACCTCTCCGGCAGTCCGGGCCAGATCCGCCGCCGTGCGCCAACCTTGGGCGAACACACGGCCGAAATCCTCGGCGAGCTGGGATATGACGAGACGGCGGTCGCCGGTTTACGCGCCCGTGGGGTGGTGTAGGCGGGTGCGGGCACCAGCGCGGCGGCGCGCGCAGGACTGATCGCCGCCGCGCCGCGCGGCGTACTCTCACCAACCGCCCAAGTGCCGAATTCCCATGCCGGAAGGTCCAGAAATACGCCGCGAGGCGGATGCCATCGCCAAAGTGCTGCTCGACGCGCAGCTGCTGGGGCTGTATCTGGCGCCGCCGCGCCTGCAGCACTATCGCGAGCAACTGCTGAGGTGCGCCGTGGTGGCCGTGGAAACCCGCGGCAAAGCACTGCTGACGCGTTTCGACAACGGGCTGACACTGTAGTCGCATAACCAGCTCTACGGTCGCTGGCTGGTAGGTGCCCCGGGGCAGGAGCCCAAGACCCAGCGCGCGCTGCGCGTGGCGCTCCACACGCGGTTGGGGAGCGCCTGGCTTTACAGTGCCACCGAGGTGCATGTTTTTAACCCGACCGAACTGGCGGCCCACCCGTTCTTGTGCCGACTGGGGCCGGATGTGCTGGACCCCACGCTCACGGCACCGCGCCTCGCGGCGCGCCTGCTGGAGCGAGCTTTCAAGGGTCGCGCGCTGGGGGGGCTGTATCTCGACCAAGGCTTTGTCGCCGGTGTCGGTAACTATCTGCGTTCAGAGATTTTGTTTTTCGCGGGGCTGCGCGCCGGTCATCGCCCGGCAGATTTAAGCCCAGCGCAAGTGCAGCGTCTGGCGGGCGAAACTCTGGCCGTCGCGCAGCGTGCTTATCGGGCGCGCGGCGTTACCAACGAGCCGCAGCGGGTGGCGCAACTCGCCGGCCGCGGGCTGCGTTACGCAAACTTGAGGTTTGCGGTTTTCGCGCGGGACGGCGAACCCTGCCACGTCTGTGCAACGCCGATCGAGCGCGCGGTGGTGAGTTCCCGGCGGCTGTATTATTGCCCACGCTGTCAGCACTGAGTGGCCCCGTAGCCGCCAACCGGCCGGGTGGGCCCCAGCGGGTTTAACGCGGTCCCCCGCTAAAGAAATGCGCGGCGTTCGCG
This sequence comes from Gammaproteobacteria bacterium, assembly GCA_009692365.1. GTDB lineage: Bacteria > Pseudomonadota > Gammaproteobacteria. Next base: position 12,246 of record SHZJ01000038.1, on the reverse strand, counting down.
CGGCGCGAGGTTTTGGCGTTGGAAACGGCCCCCATATGAGTTAAAAAAACCCTTTGTTGCGGCGCAAGGATGTGTCCCTCGCGAGATGGCCCTATGCTCTTGCCATCAGTGACAGGGGCGAGCATGACGCAGAGCAGACTTCGTTGGCTGACCGTGCTGCTGGGCTTAATGCTGGGCCTGCCGCCCGGCATGGCCCGGGCCGAGGCCCTGTACGATGCGCTATCGAGCTTCGACCGCACGATGGCGACCTTCAACCCGCTGGGCACTTACGTGCGCAAACCCATCGAGCGCCTCTCGCCGCGCCTGACGTTTAAAGGCTATCTGCGCGAAGCGATCGACGTCCTAGTCCAGCCCCACGAGAAGGTCGGCTATCGGAATCAGGATTTCCGTTTCCTGCAACTGCAAACCCTGCTCGAAATTGAATCTGCCTACCATATCGCCTCGGGTCTGGATCTGAACTCGCTGGTCCATGCCATGTACGACGGCGCTTACGACTGGCAGAGTTCTCAAGGCCTGTACGCCGACCGCTACGACCGCTCCGTGAAGCTCTACGACAGCGCCGAGCAGGTACTGCGCGAACTGTATGTGAGCTACCGCGCGCCGAGCTTTGACCTGCTCGTCGGCAAGCAGCAGGTGTCGTGGGGAAAAATGGACGGCCAGTTCATCGACATCATCAACGCGATGAATCGCAGCGAGAGCGCACAGCTGGAAAGCGAAGACTACGAATGGCGACGCCTGCCGATGTGGATGGTCAACACCACGTTCCACTTCGGCAGCAATTCTTTACAGTTCCTGTACATCTTCGATTTTGAATCGGACCGGCAGGCCTTGCCCGGCTCACCGTGGTATTCACCGCAAATCCCGCCACCCGGGATCGACCGCAGGCGGCCGACGCGCACCCCGCGTGGCGGCGACTTCAAAGCCCACGAATATGGCGTGCGTTTTGATCGCTCGATGGGAGCGCTGACCTACGGTTTCATCTACGCCTACCTGTGGGACCGCAATCCCGTTGACCACGTGGTCGGCACCGATCTGGTAAACGGCCAGAGCGCGCTGCGCCTAGAAGGTGAACATGCCCGTTTGCATCACTTCGGGGCGACCGCCGACTACGCAACGACCTTGGCGCAGATGCCGATGGTGGGCGTGCTGCCGGTGGTGTTCAGAGTAGAGGCGCTGTGGACCAAAGGCGTGGTCTTTATCGATTATTCGAAACAGGCTGCGGCGCGTCTGGGGGTCAATACCGACGCCACCGTCGAGCACGACACGCTGCGCGCCGCGGTGGCCGCGGAGTTCGGCCTGCCGGCGAATACCACGCTGATTCTGCAGGGCGCCTACTACCAGACGTTTGGCTGGGACCGCTCGCTGGGCTACGGCTTCGGTGGCGGGATTTCCGATGAGTGGACGCTCATTCCGTTGGTCTACTTGTCCCGACCGTTTGCCTTTAGCCGTGACCGCCTAAGCGCTCAACTGACAGTATTTCCCATGCTCAGTGGGCCGGTACATGTCTGGCAGGGGGTGAAGACCAAACTGCGGGTGACGTACAAAATTTCCCAGTTCATCAACACTCAGCTGGTCTACAACAGCTACGACGGCGGCGACTCGACCGATTTCTACGGTCAATACGATAAATGGGATAACTTCGGCTGGGAGCTAAACTATGAATTCTGACGCAGGCTCGCGCCGCGGGCGAGGGTTCGAGTGGTGCTGTGCGGGCCTGTTATTGGCGGCATTAAGCTGCCCATGGGCCCGCGCTGAGGAGCCGACTTGGCGCACGCTAGACCAACTGAGCCCCGCGGAACGCACGGCGTTTGACCCCGCCACTGATACGCCGCGCGATGCCAAACTGCCCTATGTGCCGGCCGAGGCCTACCCGTTTCAGGCGCCCTATACCGCCGAAGAAATGGGCTACCGCGCGGCGGAATTCACGCACATAGGCCGTTGGCCGCACAGCCTGATCGACGTCTTTGGGGTCATTACCGGCTCGGGGTATATCAATCAGGGTGCTGGGGTGTCGTATGTGTGGCAGTCGACGCCGCCAGGATTGGCGAGCTATATCTACGATTTGCCGGCGGGCCAAGATTATTCCCGCTGGCTGTTTTTTTTCACCTTCCCGCCGCAAAGCGAAGCCGAGCAGCAGCTATGGATCCCCTATCGCACCGATGCGACGCATCGCACGAAGATGGACTTTTTCATTTACTCGCCCGAACTGCGGCGCGTCCGGCGCCAGCCGCAGCCGCGTCGCGACCAACGCTTCCCCGATAACGCGCAAACTTTCGACGACGTCGTCGGGCGCGACCCCTGGGAGTTCGCCTGGCAGTTGGAGGGCACCGATGTGGTGCATCAAACCATCCGCTTCCCCGATACCCGGCCTACCGTCACGTTCAATGTCGCGGGCAAGGGGTTCGTTGAAATACCCACCGGAGCGATCAAGCCCTTGGGGGACGACTATCCGTTTTATCGACCCGACGGCGGCATCGATTGCTGGGTCGTAAAGGCCACGACGCGGGAGGATCTCCTGCCGGATTACAACGAAAAGACGCTCGTCTATTGGCTGGACAAGCATTATTTCTACCCGGTGCGCATGGAGAAATACAACGCCAAGGGCGAACTCATCATGATCGAGGTGCGCAACGCCAAGCGCGAAAATACCGCGCTCCCCGACGGTTTCGGTTACGCCGCGCTGATGTCGCTGTACTGGGATGTGGAGCACGACATCATGAGCTACAGCGTGCATGACGGGGTGCGGCCGCACCCGTGGACTGTCCAGGAGGCGGGGATGATTTTCACCCCCGAATTCATGCGCCGACAGTGGCTGGTAGAGCCCATCAAATCGCAGATGCTCATCGATGACCCCACGCAATACTATCTGCGCCCGCAACTCTACGCGGGACGCTTTCCAGAGCTGCGAAAAATTGCGCTCTCGACGGACTTGATGGAACGTGTGCAGGCGCAGGAGGCGGCGGGGCATTTGGTGTTTGGCGCGGCGGCCGAGCCCGGCAAATAGGGCGCCCTCGCGGTGGGCTGGCGGGCATGGGTGGGGCCTGCGGCGCGCAGCATCTGCGGGCTGCTGGCGCTGCTGTGCTTAAGCGCCTGCGAGCGGCCGGCGCCACCACTGCTGGGCACGCCCGCCGGCCCCTACCGCTTAACGCTCACGCTAAGCCCTGCGGCGCCACTGCCCAAGGCCGCCACCACGCTCAGTTTCGCGCTGTCACACGGTACCCCCCCCGCGCCGGTGAGCGATTTGCAAGTCATGCACGAGCGGCGCATCCACACCTTCATCGTGGCCCGCGATTTCACGAGTTTCGCGCATATCCATCACGAGGACTTTGCGCCGCTGACGGCGGCGGATCTGGCGGCGGGTAGATTTCACTTCGTTTATCGTTTCCCCACCCGCGGGGCGTACCGTGTTCAAAGCGAGTTCACGCACCGGGAGCGCAGCTGGCAAAAGCGCTTTGAGGTGGTCGTTGGCTCGCCGCTGCCGCCACCGAGCATCCCCGTGGATTTGGCGCGCCAGCAAACCGTGGGCGATTTTCAGGCTCAATTTGCGGTCTCACCCGAGCTCCCGCTGGCGGGTCATGAGGTGGAACTCGTCATCACGCTGAGTCGTCTTGGACTGCCGGTCACCGATCTCCAACTGCTGCTGGGCGCCGAGGTGCACGCCGCAATTTGGCGTCTGGACGGCGAAGATTTTAGTCACGCCCATAGTTTTACCCCGCAGATGGCCGCGTTAATGACCCGCCCGCACGGGGCCATGCCGATGGCGGGTCACTCGGCCGCGATGATGTTGCAAATGATGTCCTTGCCCGCGCAGTTGGTCTACCCGGGTCCGGCTGTGCCGCTGCGGCATACTTTCCCCAGCGCGGGAACCTATGTGATTTTTTTGCAGCTCGCCCCAGCCGGCAGGCCGACCGTTTTTCGCTTCATGTTGAACGTGCAACCCGATCCGGGCGGGCCTGTGCCCTTGCTGCACAGCATCGTGCCGTCGACCTGATGCGCCGACTCAGCGTACTCTGGTGCGTGCTCAGTTGGGCCGGCGCGGCCGGTGCCGGCCATGGTCTGCTCAACTCGTTTGCCGGCATCGAGTGGTTGCCGCCCCCGGGGGGGACGCCGGACAGCGTTTTTTATGGGCCCGAGCGCTGGTGGGATCAGCGCGCGTTGGCGGCCGCGCACGAGCCGATGCAGCGCATGAGGCTCGCCGTGGGTTTGGCGCGCGAGCGCTTGGCCGAAGCGCTCGCCATGGTGCGCGCCGATGAGCCGGCCGCATTACAATTGGCGCTGGCTGATTGGCAGGCCATGCTGGCGGTGGCGGTGAGCGCCAGCGCCGAGCTTGGGGACGGCGTGCGCGTGGAACTGGCAAACGCGGTGCTAGAACAGCGCTATATTGCCGCGACGGAATATCTCGACCTGCCCCACGCTGCCCGCGCCCCGTTGCTGAGCAGCCTGCAGGCGGTGGCGGCGAGCTACGCCGCGTTGGCGGCGACGCTGGCGCGGGCGCGCCGCGAGGCATTGTTTTTTCGCGAAGAAGAAGCGCGGTGGTCAGTGGAAATGGCGCAGGCGGCAGATGAACAAGGGCTTTAAGGCGAGTCGCGCGGGGGCCGTGGCGAATGAGAATTGGCAAGGGAAGATTGCAACCCATGAGGTTGGATCCGGTTGAAATTAAAAAAGAGCGAGGGACGTCATGAATCAACAAGAAAACAAGCACCATCAGATCGTCATCATCGGGGCAGGCGGTGGTGGGCTGTGCATGGCCATCCAACTGAAACAGGCCGGCATTGAAGATTTCATTATTTTGGAGAAAGCTGGCGGCGTGGGCGGCACGTGGTGGCATAACCAATATCCGGGCGCCGAATGCGATGTGCAATCGCACCTGTATTCTTTTTCCTTCGAGCCCAATCCGCACTGGACCCAGCCGTTCGCGGGTCATGCGGAAATTCGTGACTATCTCAATCACTGTGCCGACAAATACGAACTGCGTTCGCATATTCGTTTCAACACCGGGGTGGCGGCACTCGCTTGGCAAGAAGCCACCGGTGAGTGGCGGCTGACTACCCAAGAAGGGGATGTCATACACGCCCGCTTCATGGTGAGCGCGCTGGGGATGTTCAACGAAATCGTCTGGCCAAAGATTCCCGGCATGGAGGATTTCAAAGGCACCTCGTTCCATTCGGCGCGCTGGAACCACGACCACGACCTCACCGGTCAGCGCGTGGGCGTGATCGGCATTGCGGCGAGCGCGATCCAGTTCGTGCCAGAGATTGCGCCCAAAGTAGGACAGCTCGATCTCTACCAGCGCACGGCGAACTGGGTAGTGCCCAAAGGTAATACGCCCTATACCGAGGCCGAGCGGCAACGGTTTCGCGAGGACCCGGAGGCCGTGCACCGCAGCCGCGCGGATATTTATAAAACCTGGAATACCCTGGGTACTTTCAACGACAAAGAAGTGCTGGCGGGGATCGAGCGCGCCGGTCTGGAGCGACTGGAGGGCGTGCGGGATCTGGAAACCCGGCGCAAGCTCACGCCGCACCACCCGTTTGGCTGCCGGCGCCCACTGTTCTCGGATGTCTACTACCCGGTCTTCAACCGGGCCAATGTGGCGCTGGTGACCGACAACATCGACAGGGTGACCAGCACCGGCATCGTGACCGGCGACGGCACGCTGCGCGAAGTCGATACCATTGTGTATTCCACCGGCTTCAAGACCACCAAATATCTGGCCGCGATCGATGTCGTGGGGCGCGGCGCGCGCCGGCTCGAGGACGCGTGGAGCGATGGCGCGCAGGCGTATTTAGGGATCACCACGGCGGGCTTTCCCAACCTGTTTATGCTCTATGGCCCCAACACCAATCAGGGCTGCATCCTGTACATGATCGAACAGCAGGTGGGCTACATCGTGCGGCAGGTCAAGCGGATGGCGGCCGAGCGAATTTCTTGGATCGATGTACGTCCCGACGTCATGAACGCCTTCAACGAGGACATTCAGCGGGCGATCCGCACGGTCGACGTGTGGCAGGCCGAGTGCGGCAGCGAGTACTACTATCGCTCTGCCAGCGGCCGTTTTGTGACGCAATGGCCAAAGTCGATGGACGCCTTCAGCGCCGAGACGGCGCGCAGCGACGCCGAGGCCTTCGAGAGTGCGGCGCTAGCCTAAAGCGCGGCCGTGGGGTGGGGCTGCCGCTGGCAGTCGTGCCCCACGCCGTTCTCCCAGGTTATCCCGCCTCGCCGCAGGCTGCCCGGTAACCGCGTGGGGTGTTTACGACCCGATACGCACGCGGCGACACGCCAAAGCGTTCGCGAAAGCGTCGACTAAAATGCGAGCTGTCCTGAAACCCCCAGTGAAAGGCAATTTCCGTGATGGAACGGTGTGCCCAACTGGGCTCGACGAGTAGGCTGCGGCAGCCTTCTAGCCGGCGCTCGATAATCGCTTCGCGTACGCTCTTGCCGTAGCGACGCGCCACGGTGAAAAGATAGCTGGCAGAAATGCCCAAGCGTGCCGCAATCAGCGCGGGGGATAAAAACGGGTCGTGCGCCTCGGCGGCGATCAGCGCATCGAGACGCCGGTGGAGGCTGGCCATCGGGCCGTCGACCGCTAGCGCCGGGTTGTCCTGCGTGAACACGGCATCGATGAGCGCGGCAAATAGGCCCGGCAGCACCTGCCCCTCGTCCTGACCCAGGTGGCCGCCTTCGCGCCAAGCGCTGTGCATGAGGTCGCGCAAAATGGCCGCCGACCCTTGGGTGGCCGACTGCGCACGGGTCAGCGCGCCGGAGAGTCCGGCGACCCGCTGGCGCAGGAAGGCTTCCGGCAACTGGCAGGAAAGTATTTCGAGCGGCCCTTGTTGGTAGGCGTCGAGCGGCACGCCGACATCCATCAGCACCACGCTATTGGCCCCGCACACGGTGTGGCGACCGCCCTGAATAAATTCAAAACAGCCGCGTTCGACGAAAGTGAGAATGATCTGCCGCCCCTGCGGGTGCACCGCGGGCTCGGCGACACGCGCCCGGATTTCGCCATCGGCGAAGAGGGCGGACATGCCCAGCATGCCACAGCGCTGGCCGGTGACCGACCACTCGTAGTGCCCGCCCGGCACTTCGGGTTCGACCACCATTGGGGCGTAAAGCTGGTTGATCGCCGATTGATAGCCATTCAGGCCATGCCTCGGACGGGTGCTGTGCAGCGGGAATACTTCCATGACGTCTTTGCTCGAGCTTGGTTTCGTCAGCGTAGCCGGCGGGGTGCAGGTGGGCCGGTTATTTTGCTGCTGTGCAGCGCAAGTGGGCGCAGCCGCCGGCCGGCCAGCGCAGTGTAGCCCCAGACCAGTGCGGTAGGTATTCCCAGCCGCGCCGCGCGGTATTAACTGTCGTAGCCTCGCCCCTTTATCCGTAGCACCCGCGTCAGGGTCGTTCAATCGGGGAGTATCAATGTCTGCAGAGTTTGAGTTTGATCTCGTGATCCGTGGCGGTCGAGTGGTAGATGGTACGCGCGTGCCGTCGTTCATCGGCGATGTGGCCATTAGGGACGGAAAAATTGCGCAAACCGGTAGCGTGCTGGGCCGTGGCCGCGAGGAAATCGACGCCTCTGGTCTTATCGTGGCACCGGGCGTGGTGGATGTGCATACCCACTACGACGCCCAGCTCAACTGGGACCCCTACGCTTCGCAGTCGTGTTGGCACGGGGTGACCAGTGTCGTGGTGAGCCTGTGCGGTTTTGGGTTTGCGCCCTGTCGGCCCGAAGACCGGGAACGCGCCATGCTGCGCATGACGCGCGTCGAAGCCATACCCTACGCCTCCATGAAAGAAGGCATGCGCTGGGACTGGGTTTCTCAGCGCGACTATTTGGCGTCGCTGGAGCGCCACGGGCTAGGCGTGAATGTGGCGTCCTACATTCCCCACTCAGCGCTGCGGGCGTATGTCTTGGGCGAGGAAGACTCCAAGCGCGCGCAGCTCACCCCGGCCGAACTCGAGCAAATGAAGGAGCTGATGCGCGACGGCTACCGCGCCGGGGCCTTGGGTTTGTCGACCGACCATAATCTGATCGACCGCGACCACGACGGCAGCTTGCTGCCCAGCGCCATCGCCCAAGAAGAAGAACTGCTGGCGTTGCTATCGGTGGCGCGCGAATTCAACGTGGGGTCCTGCGAAGTCACGCCCTACAACCTGCATCTGGGTGAAGAAGAACTGGCGCTGCTCGAGCGCTACGCCGCCGCCAGCGGTCGGCCGGTCATCCACAGCATCATCATCCATTCCAACCACATCCCGGATAAATGGCGTAATTCGCTGGACCTGATCGAGGACTCCAACCGGCGTGGCAACCGCATTCTGGGCTTGGCGGCGGTGCATCGCATCGGCTCGTTATTTAACTTGCTGGAATACAACCTGTTCGACGACATGCCGGCCTGGAACGCCGCCTTGGCCTGCCCGGTGGCGCAACGCATCGCCAACCTTCAGAACCCTGCTGTCCGGGCGAAATTGCAGCACGATGTGGACCACCATCTGGTGCGGGTTTGGTCTGGCCGCTGGGACCGCATGAAGGTCTACGAGACCACTCAGCCGCAATACGCCGGCCGCTATATCACCGAGATCGCGAGCGCCGAGGGCAAGACCCCGCTAGAGGCTTTCTGCGATGTGGCGGTCGCCGAGGGCCTGGCCACTTTCTTCTACATCGAAGACCAGTTGGGCGATGACGACTATGCCAATGGCGAAATCCTGAAGAACCCCTTTGTGATTCCCGGCGCGTCCGACGGCGGCGCGCACGGACAGTTTTTATCCATGGGTAAATATGCCACTGTGGTGCTGTCCAAGATGGTGCGGGATGACGCGATTATTTCGCTGGAAGAAGCCCACTTTCGCTTGTCGAAAATGTCGGCGGCCGCCATCGGCCTGGAGCACTTGGGTACGCTAGAGCGCGGCCTACCGGCCGACATCATGGTCTACGATCAGGCGGCGCTTAAAGTGACGCCTGACCGCCCCTACTTCGACCCGATCATCGGCGGGGGTAAGCGCCTGATCGAAAAATCCGAGGGCTATCGGTACATGATCGTCAACGGCGTGGTGACTTTCGTTGATGGCGTTTGCACCGGCGCGTTGCCGGGGCGGGTGTTGCGCACCCCCGCATGGCAAGCCGACGGCGTGGCGCAAGGAGATGTGCAATGAGTACTGAACCCTCCGGCTGCCCCATGAAGGGGCTCGCCGACTACAGCCTGCTGGACGCCAATCTATTAGCGTCGCCCTGGGATTTCTACGCGAAGCTGCACGCGGAGAGCCCGGTTTATCAAATGCCCGAGACCGGCATTTACGTCATCACGCGCTACGACGACATTCTTAAAGTCATCCGCGATCCGGTCACCTATTCCAACGTCATTCTGGCCATGGAAGCCCTGCAGGGCGAGGGCGGGCGCCGCTATCAGGAGATGCTGCGCGAGAAGGGTTGGGCCCATGTGCACGTGCTGCACCGGGCAGACCCGCCCAAGCATGTGGCGCATCGCAAACTGGTGGACCGGGTGTTCACCGCGCAGCGCGTGCGCGCGCTGGTGCCGCAGGTTGACGCGTTGGCGCATACGCTTATCGATCAGTTCATCGAGCGCGGCGAATGCGACCTCATCAAAGATTTTGCACTGCCGCTGCCGGGCATGATCCTAGGCGAGCAATTGGGCTTGGACCGCAACGAGTTCGCGCGCTTCCAGGGCTGGGCGTTGGCCATGTTGTCGACCAGCAACGAAATCATGGATGAGCAGCGTCTGCGTGAAGTTGCCGACATCGAACTCGACGCCCAGCATTACTTGGCGGCCATCTTTGAGAGCCGCCAGCAGAACCCGACGGGCGATTTGATTTCCGACCTCGTACACGCGGCGGGCGACGGCGAAGAGCCGTTCACCATGCACGAGCTGCAAAATCTGCTCAACCAGCTGATCACCGGCGGCTACGAAACCACCACCAGTGCTATCACCCACGGGCTGTGGCTTTTGATGACCCATCCCGAACAATACGCCAAGCTGCGGGAAAACCCCGCGCTGCTGCGGCGTTTTGTGGAGGAGGTGCTGCGGATCGAAAGTCCGGTGCAGGGCATCATGCGCAGCGTGACCAAAGACACGGAACTGAGCGGCACGCCAATTCCAGCGGGTGCCACGCTGATCCTGCGCTATGGCGCGGCCAATCAAGATCCAGAAAAATTCCCCAACCCGCGCACCTTCGATATTGAGCGCACGAATGCGGGTTCGCATTTGGCGTTTGGGGCCGGCATTCATGCCTGCCTGGGTCAGCAGTTGGCGAAGCAGGAAATTTACAGCGGCATCCAAGCACTGCTGGAGCGCATGGAAAACTTTGAGCTCACGCGGGCGTTGCCCGATCCAGCCTATGTTTACAGCCTCAACTTCCGGCCGTTGAAAGAGTTCCCGATCCGCTTCACGCGGCGAGCTAAGCCGGCGGGCTAGGCAGCGGGGCAAGCCTGCGGCGGGCTGCCACTAGCGGCGGGACGTGAGCTGGCGGGCGCCAGCCTCGCGTGGGGCCAGCATCGGCCAGCAGAAATCCGGCGCGTTGGACGGGCCGCCCCGCCCGGCCAGCGACTTCGCGCGGCGTGCCCAGCGCGCGCGTGTCAACCGGCCGGTGGCTGCGCTGCGGGCCGGGCTGCCGGCACTGGCGGTAGGAGGCTGGCCTGGCGGCCGGCCGCCCAGCGGGGGCTGGCGCGTCGCCCCCAGCAGGCTGTCGGTTCCGGTAGTATCGGCGCATGGGATTCGGCGACATTTTTGTTCTCGCACTCGGGCTATCGATGGACGCCGCCGCCGCCGCCGCCGCGCGCGGCGTTGCGTTGCCCGAAATTCGTCTGCGGCAGGTGTTGCTAGTGGCACTTTTTTTCGGCGGGTCGCAGGCGCTGATGCCCTGGCTGGGTTGGCTTATCGGCGCCAAGGTGGGCCCGTTGGTGCAGGCCTGGGACCACTGGCTGGCCTTTATCTTGCTGTCTTTCCTTGGCGCAAAAATGCTGTGGGATTCCTCCCGGGCTGAAGCCCTAATCCAGCATCAGGGCCCCCCGCGCCGCCCCGACCTGCGACTACGCACGCTGTCGCTGCTGGCCATCGCCACCAGTGTCGATGCCCTAGCGGCGGGCATCACCCTGCCGATGATGGGCGCGCCGCTGCTGTTATCGCTCGTAACGATAGGGCTCACCACAGCCATCCTAAGCGCCCTGGGCTTATTCGCCGGGCATCGTTTCGGCGCCATTCTGGGCCGCAAACTCGACATTCTCGGGGGCCTGATCCTCATCGGTCTGGGCCTGAAAATCCTCATCGAGCACCGGTTATAGGGCAGTGGCGCGCGGCGCCCAGGCCCGGCCGGTGCGCCGCACACCGCGCACGAAAACCCCCTCAGCGCCGTCGCACCGAACGGCTGGTCTGCCGACGGCGGTGGCCTTGGCGCGCGCCGCTTTGGCCCTCTTGGGGCTGGCGCAGCCAAGTTCTGCCGGCACCGGCGGGGATGCGCGGTCGCCGACCCGAAGGTTTTTCTCAAGGTGGGTTGATGGATGGCGCTGTTGGAGCGCCTGCGCGGCAGGCCGGCGTGGACGGCCCCCAGCACCGCGCGCCTGCGGGCCGGGCTCGCGCCGCCTGCTGCCCCCGTTTGGGCTGTGGCGGCGCTGCGCGGCGTAGCCGGTGCCACGGGTCGTTGTGCCACCGCCGCCCAATTGCTGGCCCGCGCCGAGGTGTGGCGTCCGCAGCGAGCTTATGCAAATCTAGCTCGCGGGCGGCAGGCTGCGTCGCCGGGCTGCGTACCATGGCTGCTTAAGCGGGAGAGCATCGATGCACCTCGTTTCCGAACGCCTACAGGTGGGGCGTCTGACAACTCCCGCGGGCACGCTGCTGGTGGTCAGCGACGCCAGCTTGCGTTTGCGCGCACTAGATTGGGATGACCACGAGGCCCGTTTATATCGGCTCCTGCAGCGCCAGTACCGGCACGCCTGTCTATTGCGCAGCGCGCGGGTGCCCGCCGCGATCGAGAAACGGTTGGTTGCGTACTTCGCGGGCGAACTCACCGCCGTCGACGACATCCCGGTCGAATTGGGTGGCACGCCATTTCAACGAGAAGTCTGGCGGGGGCTACGCGCAATCCCAGCCGGCACGACTCAAACCTACGGCGGGCTGGCTGCTGCTATCGGGCGGCCCAGCGCCGTGCGCGCGGTCGGGCTGGCCAACGGCGCTAATCCCATCGCAATTGTGGTGCCCTGTCATCGGGTGATCGGGGCCAATGCCACGCTCACCGGTTATG
>SHZJ01000077.1 GCA_009692365.1 Gammaproteobacteria bacterium | reverse complement strand
GCCTCGCGGCGCACGTCGCGGCGGGTGCGACGAGGGTCATCGTGATGTCCTTGGATCCGGCACCGACAGAGCTCGAGATGAAGACTTTACGGCTGCTGTCACCAACAGCCTGAAAGTGCGGCCAATCGGCGTCGCGCGCCCGGCGGGCTGCGGGCCTCGGGTAGTGCAGCCTGCGCGACGTATCGAAAGCCACTCTGGGACAACACCCCAGCGGCGCGCTTGGATTAGCTGCGCCGCATTTTGCAGATGAGTGGCAGGCGCTCAGCAAGCTGTGCCACGGCGCGTTGCTGGCAGCGACGCTAGCAGCGCGGCGGCAAGGGCTAGTACCTGGGCGCGCGAGGAACGCACGGGGGCCGTGGCTACTAGCGACCGCTGGACCGCGCTGGGCGGCCGCGCGCGATAGCGTTGCTGGGGGCACGGGGTTTACTCTGCACGTGCGCCCGTTTGGCGACGCGCTGGACGTTGCGCGGCATCATCTGGCGGTGGCGGTCGCGCGCGCCTTGCTTCATCGGCAAGCGGTGGACAGAAAACGCCACGAACACACCGGTCGGCGGCAGTTACCTGCTTGAGGATGAGTAGGGCGCCGCAAACTATCTGGCTAAACACAGGGCACGCCTCGCGGGCTTTGGCATTGAGGACAGCAGCGCCGTGATCTTCGACAGCAACGCGACGGTAAGTGGCCTCGCTCACGGGCGGCTGGCTTGAGCGACACCGATACCCGCGCCGGCGAGAGCCTCGCACCCACCGCATTGCTGCGCCGCTATGTGCTCGGCATTCTGCTGGTGGTGTATACCTTTAATTTCATCGATCGACAGATCCTGGCTATCCTGCTCGAGCCGATCAAGAAAGACCTGATGCTGAGCGATCAGGCGCTGGGTTTTCTAGCGGGTTTCGCCTTCGCCGCTTTCTACGCCACGCTGGGGGTCCCCCTGGCGCTGTGGGCCGATCGCGGCAATCGCCGCAATCTGATCACAGTCTCACTGGCGTTATGGAGTGCCATGACGGCGGCTTGCGGTCTGGCCCAGAACTTCGTGCAGCTGGCCATCGCCCGCATTGGTGTGGGCATCGGCGAAGCGGGCTGTAGTCCGCCCGCCCACTCGATCATCGCCGATTACTACCCACCCCACCAACGCGCCACCGCGATTGGCATCTACGCGTTGGGCATTCCGCTGGGCGTGATGTTTGGCCTGTTTGTCGGTGGCCGGATGAATGATCTTTTCGGTTGGCGTGTTGCTTTTTTTCTGGTCGGTGTTCCGGGTCTTGCATTGGCCCTGCTAGTGCGATTCACGGTGCCCGAACCCCGTCGTGGGCTGTCCGATGCGCGCATCGACCGCGGGGAGAGGCCGGGCATCGCGGAGACCGCGCGCTTTCTGCGCCGCCGGCCGGCTTTCGCGCACCTGTCTTTCGGTGCCGCGCTGGCCTGCTTCATTGGCTATGGTTTCATCGTGTGGCTTCCGTCTTTTCTGATCCGCAGCCATCACATGAAAACCTCAGACGTTGGTCTGTGGCTGGGCCTGTTGATCGGTGTGGTCGGTGGCTTGAGCATGTATCTCGGCGGCGTGCTGGCCGATCGCTTCAGCACGCGTGACACCCGCTGGAGCGCGTGGATAGTGACGGCGGCCAATCTCGTTGGCCTGCCCTTCGGCATCGCCGCTTACTTGGTCAACAATCCCTATTGGGCCTTGCTATTATTCATCCCGCCGGTAGTGGCCGCGAATTTCTGGCAAGCCACCACCCTGGCCCAGGCCCAGGGCCTGGTCCGACTACGCATGCGTTCCCAGACCTCGGCCATTCTGCTGTTCATCGCCAACATCATCGGGCTCGGCGCCGGGCCGTGGGCCATCGGTGCGGTCAGCGATCTGCTTACGCCACGTTACGGCGCCGACTCCCTGCGCTACAGCCTGTTGGGCTTTAGCGTCATCGGACTATGGGTGGCCTGGCATTTCTATCAAGGCGGCAAACATCTCCGCGCGGATCTGGCGCGGGCGGATGACCCCGAGTGAATCAAGAATCAACGGGGTAGAATCAATGGGGGAATCAATGGGGTCAGACTCGATCGATTTCAGACTGAATCAATGGGGTCAGACTCGATTGATTTCAGACTGCGCGGATTTTCCCGAAATCAATGGGGTCAGACTCGATTGATTTCAGACTGCGCGGATTTTCTATCCCGTCCGAGACTCTGACTCAAGCACCGCGGCGCGGCGGGGGACTGCGCTCACCCGGAGGCAGGCGCTGGAGCGCGGGGGACAATTCGCACGCCATGGCGGGCGATGCGGATCGTCAGCGGATCGTCACTCGCAGCGAGGAGCCGATGCGGGGCGAGCGCATCCAGCCCCCCGCACGAGGGTACGAGCCGCACAGCACGGCAGCTCTAGGTCCGCCCTCGCCCCAGCCGCCCTCGCCCCAGCCGCCCTTGCCCCAGCCACCATCGACCAAGCCACCATCGACCAAGCCCACCGGTGAGTGCGCGAGTGGCCAGCGAAGAACGCGCGCGAAGCGGTGGCAGGGCCGCTGGCGATAAGTGAGCCGCAGAGCGCGCTGCGGCGACCCCGCCGGGGGCGGGTTGACGGCCCCCGGCCCGGGCGGTCGGAGCGCGCTGCGGGGTGTGCAGGCAGCAGCGGTTTCGGCCCGCTCCCGGGCCGCGTTGAAGAGGGATGCCGAGCGCGCCGGTTGTGGGTGGGTTGGGGGTTTATTTGGCTTACACTCGTCTTTGACAGCGGCGGCGATGCGCCGGCCGCACGCTTGAGGAAAATTCTCAGTGCCAGCGAACGTTACTGGATGGTGCTGCAGACTATTCAGCAATGCCCCTACATCACCGTTGCAGCAGCAGTCGCAGAAGGACAACACCATGGCCGCCAGCCCCCATGCTCTTAAGCTCACTCAGCCAACTTTCAAATCCCTGTCGACCAGCACGGCAGCCGACTGGGAGGTGATCTGCGATGAACACCGCACGTTTTTCGCCGGGCTGCCCGATCGCATCCTGGCCCATCTGCGCTTACTGGACTCCGATTACGGCGGCTTCCCGGTCGATCGCCTGCAACACTCGTTGCAAACCGCAGAACTCGCCGCCGCGGCTGGCTGTGATGACGAATACGTTGTGTGCGCCTTGCTGCACGACATCGGTGACACCTTAGGCTCGGCCAATCATCCCGATGTGGCGGCCGCCATCCTTTATCCCTATGTGTCGGAAGCCAACCATTGGATGGTCAAGTACCACGGCGTGTTCCAGGGCTACAACTTCTTTCACCACCTGGGCATGGACAGAAATATGCGCGATCAGTATCGCGGCACGGCTTTCTATGAGCAGACTGAGGAATTCATCGCCAAGTACGACGACCCGGCGTTTGATGCCGAGAAGCCGAAGCTGAGCCTGAATTTATTCGCGCCGCTGGTCAGGCGGGTGTTCGAGAAGCCCGTCAATACAATCTATAAGACCTTACGCTGAGGGGAGTTGGTTCGAGTTGAGCGACGGGCGGCGCGTTCGAAACCGGCCGCGTCACCCCGTCGCGACACGACCGGCGCCGGTGTTGCGGCGTAAGCCCGGGAAATGGGGCAAATGTCACCATGTCGTGTCACGCCAAAAGCAAAAACGGCCATCTGCCCAAGGTGTGTGCGCGTTGCGGCCTGGCCTTCGAATGGCGCAAGAAATGGGCGCGCGACTGGGACCACGTGCGCTACTGCGCCGAGAAATGCCGGAGAGCCAACCCGGCGCGCGAGTCGTGACGCCGCCGTGAAGCCCGCTAGTCCAGTCTTGCTGATCGGCTGCAGCCGCTGTGCCCTGCTCAGCGCCCGCTGACCCCCCGCTGGCGTGGGGGGTCGCTGGCCGCAGTGCCCGCCGTAGTGCCTCTGCCCCGCCCCGCCGGGTCTCTCAGCGCCCGCCACCGGCTGTGGGGGGCGAACACCCCGTGGTAGCGGCAACGCGCCTAAGACCTTTCCAACCCACTGGCAAGTTCCCGCTGCCGGTTTTTTAGGAAAAAAATTGGCCTGTCTCCGGCTTGAAACCCCCCGTAGGTGGTCGGGGGGCGGCGTGAAGGGCAGACCGAGGAACCCCGCAAACGCGGCGGCGGGGCGGCGGGCGCTCAGACCAAGCTTGACGATTGCGCCCGGACGCTTGAGTGTTAGCGCGCGCGCCCGGAGGCCGGCAGGCAGCCAACCACGGCGCGCCCCGGTGGCGCCGGCCGCACGGGTGCACTAGTGCTGCTAGTCGTTGCGCAAAGTTTTTAAAGGAACAACCATGACCTCATTCAATCAATTGACCCTGACCTCTATCACCGGGGAGGATATCGACTTCCAACGCTACAGCGGTCAGCTCTGCCTGATCGTCAATCTCGCTAGCCGTTGAGGCCTGACTCCTCAGTACGCCGGGTTGCGTGCTCTGCAGGACCAGTTTTCGGCGCGTGGTTTCACGGTGTTAGGATTTCCCTGTAATCAGTTTGGCGCCCAGGAGCCGGGTACTGATGCCGAGATTCTTGAGTTTGCCACGCGTCAATACCAAGTTAATTTTCCGCTATTTTCGAAGCTTGAAGTGAATGGTGATGGTGCCTCGCCCCTGTATGTGTGGCTGCGCAAGGCGGCCCCCGAGGCCGACGGCGGTGAGGCGCTGACGTGGAACTTCACGAAATTCCTGGTCGGCCGTGACGGGACGGTGATCAAGCGGTACTCACCGAAAGTAACCCCCGCAGCGATCGGGGCAGAACTGGCGGCTTATTTTTAGCCGTCGGGCTGCCAACCGGTCGCCGGTGCGTCGCCACGATAGATAGGAGGCGGCAGGTGGCGCGCCCGGAAGGATTCGAACGCTTCAGCCTTGGGCACCTCGCCAGCCCGCCCAGCAGGCATTAGAGCGACCAAAATCAGGAGTAACACGATGGCGTTATTGCAGGGTAAACGGGTGGTCATTACCGGTTCTTCACGCGGGCTTGGGCGGGCCACCGCGGTGGCAATGGCCAAGGCAGGCGCGCGCGTTGTGGTCAACGGCACCGACCCTCAAGCACTCGCCGCCAGCGTCGCGCTGGTGCGCGAAGCTGGCGGCGAGGTGGCCTCGGTGTTGGGTTCAGTGGCAGATGCCAGCGTGTGTGCGGCGCTTATTCAAACCTGCGTGACGCATTATGGCGGCATCGATGTGTTAGTGAATAACGCCGGGCAAGTCCGTGATCGCACGTTGTTCAAAATGAGCGAGGAAGATTTTGACGCCGTGATCGCCGTGCATTTGCGGGGTGCTTGGGCCTGCGGAAAATACGCCGCCATCGCCATGCGGGAGCGCGGTGGCGGGCAGATCATCAACATTATTTCCTCTGCTGGTTTGGCGGGAGGTTTTGGTCAGAGCAATTACGCAGCCGCCAAAGCCGGCATGTTAGGGCTGCAGCGCACTTGGGTGCTGGAACTAACCCGCTATGGCATACGCTGCAATGCGTTTTGGCCGATTGCGGCCACCCAGATGACGCAGGTGGTGTTTGAGAACGCTGGGCGGCAGGCGGCCGCCAGCGGCACGCCGCCACTTTCTCCGGCCGCACTCGGCTTTGGATCCCCGAGCGAAGTCGCGCAGGGTTTGCTGTGGTTGGCGAGCGATGCCGCCAATCACTTTAATGGTCAGTGCATTACTTTTAATGGTCGTAAAACTGCGTTGTGGAGCGTGCCAAGGGAAGTCCACGAGACTTTTCGCGACACGCCGTTTAGTGCCGCTGAGCTTTGCGCCCATTACGCGCAGGTGGTGCCGGAAGACCTCTACCAGCCGCGGTTTACCGAGTAACGGGTGGGTCCAAAACTGGATCTTTGAGACGCCTTCATCACAGCACACGCAAAAAACTTGAGCCGAAATTCATGACATCGAAGGCGTGCAAAGCGAACTCTTCAGCCAGATCGATACACACTTTGATCCCTCGTGCGCTGTTACCGTTGGCGTCCAAGCGCGGCGAATACACGGCAATTCCCAACTGGCGATTGAGCACCGCCAGCACGCCCCCGGAGACGCCACTTTTGGCGGGCACACCGACTCGGTAGGCCCACTCACCCGCGAAGTCGTACCTGCCGCAGGTGAACATTACCGAAAGTGCGGCCTTGATGTAGCGCCGATCAAAAACGTCTTTCTGGGTGATCGGGTTCTGATCATCCCCACGAATGGTGGACACGCGAAGAAGGGGATACTCGCTCTGGGCGAGGTGTCCAATGGAACGCAAGGATTACAAGAGGTATAGCCGGGAATTTAAGCTTGAAGCCGTGAGACTCGCGGCTTTGGGCGAGAAACCCAAA
>SHZJ01000037.1 GCA_009692365.1 Gammaproteobacteria bacterium | reverse complement strand
CACCGAGCCCCGGGCCGTGATCGAGGCGACCCCCGCCGCTGAAGACGAATGGATGCAGCATATGCACACCGTCAGTGAAGGCAGCCTGCTGTATCTCGCCAACAGCTGGTACATGGGGGCCAATATTCCGGGCAAGCCTCGCGCCTTGCGCTCCTACTTGGGTGGCCTGGAGAACTACCGGCCGCAATCCGCCGCCGGCGAGGCGAACGCCTACGCTAAGTTCGCCCGCAGCGCCTAAGTTCGCCCGCAGCGCCTAAGCGTCGGCCGGGCGCTCACCCGCGAACCAGCCGTCTACAGCGCGCTCGGACCCGCCCACGGCAGCGGCCCTTGAGGTGCCCTGCCCGCAGCGGCGCTGCCACCCACCCCGGCACACACCCCAGGGCGCCTAGCGGGGCGGCCTCACGGCGGTGGCCGGGCCTCGTTGGGGCGGTCTGCGTGCAAGGTGATCTCCCGCCGGGGGTCGACGCCCAACCACAGCGCCGCGCCCACCAGGCCTAGCCCACCCATGAGGTAGAGCGCCACGGGCCAACCATAGTGCTGGCCAAGATAGGGCGTTAGCAGCGGGGAGACGGCGCCGCCCAAATTACCGCCCATGTTCATGACCCCCGAGGCCGTACCCGCATAGCGTGGCGCAAGGTCGATGGTGGTGGCCCAGAACGCCGCCACCCCGAGCAACAAGGTGCCGGTACTCGCCGACAGGAACACCACCGCCAGCACCCGGTCCTCGGCGGCCGCGCCCAGAAACACCAACACGCTGGTCAGCAGCATCGTCACGCAGCCGAGTCCGCTGCGCCCCCAACGCTTGCCGTAACGCCGCCCCAGGGCGTCACTCAACCGACCCCCAAGCGGGCTGGCCACCGCCATCGTCAGAAAGGGCGCCATGGTGTACCACCCGCCGCTTTGCAACGAGAAGCCGCGTTCGTTCACGAGGTACAGATAAAACCAAGCGAAATAAAAATACAGGTTGTAACCCAGCACCGCGTAGGCCCCGGTTAAGAACCACAGTTGGCGCGCCCCCAAGAGGCGGCGCCAAGGGGTTTTCGCGGCGGGTTTTTCGCGGTCATGGCTGGGCGTACCCAGCAACGCGCGCTCGGCCTCGTTAACCCCGGGATGCCGGGCTGGGCTATCGGCAGTCCAGCGATACCAGACGAAGGCAACCACGATCCCGGCGGCGCCGACGATATAAAACGCGGTGCGCCAATTCCACGTCACCATGATCCACACGATGAGCGGCGGCGTGAGGGCGGCCCCCACCGCGCTGCCGCTGTGGGTCAGGCCCGCGGCGAAACCGCGCTCGGCGGGGGCCGCCCAGTTCGCCACCATGCGGTTACCGTTGGGCGGGGCGGCGGCTTCGCCCAAGCCGATGAGCGCGCGTACTACCGCAAACGAGCCGACCACCCCGAGCGTAGAGGCGAGGAACAACTCGCCCGCGAGCGCGGTGAGCGCGGTGAACGCGGACCACCACAAAATGGCCCACATCATGACCCGGCGCGGGCCGTACCGGTCACCCAGCCAACCACCCGGAATTTGGGCGAGCGCGTAGGTCAACACGAAGGCGCTGAAGATCCCGCCGAACTCAATTTGACTCAGTCCGTACTCGGGGAGGATGTAGCGGGCCGCGACAGAGATATTGATGCGGTCGATATACATCAACACATAGGCGAGGAACACCAGCGCGATGATGCGCCAGCGCACCCGCGTGGGCGCCGCCACGGCACTCGACGTGGCCACCCCCACGGCGCTCACGCCTATTCCCCTGCCAGCGCTTTCATGAACATGCCGTTGTCGAAGTAGTCGCGCCAGAACGTGATTTTGCCCTCGTTGACCTCAAACACGCCCACCACCGGCAACGCGATCTGACGGCCTTTCATCACGAAACGATCGATGCGCTCGTTCATCACCCGGTTGCCGGTGCAGGTCTGGCGCAGGATCTCAAACTCCAGCGCGCCCTCACCGGCAAAAATCGGCGCCAGGAACTCGCGCATTTTTTCGGTGCCGCGCATCTCACCCAGCGGCACGTTGTCGTAGTAGCAATCTGCGGCGACCAGCGCTAGCGCGGCATCCAAATCTTTGCGGCCGACGGCCGCGATAAAAGCGTTGACGACGAGTTCTGCGCCCATGCTGAGACCTCCGATTGGTTAGGAATAACGCGCCCCACTATAGGACCAACGCGCCGCCCTGTGGCAATCGGCGCGGCGCCGCCATCCGGTATTAACACCCACCGCGGACACGCGCAGTGCAGCATTTTTTTGCCAGCCCGGCTCCCGCCGATGGCCGCACTGCGACATCGCCCGCCAAGTCGGCCCACGCCGAACTCGCTGGTTTACGGCGCGCCGAGCGCGGCGTTAGCATGGGCTATCTTCCACGTAAAGAAGGCGACACCATGGCTGCCGTGATGAAAAACGCAAACCAAATCAAGCTGCTCGCGGATGCGGCATCAAACACCCCGTGGGTCGACTGCGGTCCGGGGATCCAGATCAAGGTGCTGGCCGCCGACAGCGCGCAGCATTCGGTGGAATACCTCGCACGGACCGGGCCGGGACACAACCCCGGCGTCCATCGGCATCTCGCCGATGCGTCGATCTACATCCTCGAGGGCAGCGTGAAAAATCTCACCACGGGCTGCGAATTCGGCCCGGGCGATATCTGCTGCCAACCCAATGGGGATGTGCACGAAGAGGAGGTAGGGCCGGAGGGCGTGGTGTCCTACGTCGTGCAAAGCGGCGACACCGATCTGTTGATCGAGTTCCTCGATGAAGCCGGTGGTGTGCGAGCGAACTACCGCGTGTCCGACTTCGCGAAAATGCTCTAGGGCGCGCACGCCTACACCGCCGCCCGGTTGGGATCTGGGCTGGCGGTGAACCACCACCCGAGGGCTTGAGCCCGCGCGGGCCTGTGGCCCGCTGGCGTCAGCGCGCGGCCGTGCACGACCCGCCGGCGGCTTGCTACCGGGGTCGGCGTGGCCAGCCCCACCGGACCCGCTACCGGGGCGGCCCATTGCCCCTCTCCTCACGCACGCGCCAGGCCACGAGCGCACGGCCAACGTGGCCGGGCCGGTGGACCGCCGGCTGGCGCCGCGCCGCAGATCAACAACACGGGGGTCGAAAACTGTCGCGCTGGCACCGACCACGCCGCCGCCATCCGCGCCGGGATCTCGGCGGCGACGCCCCCGGCCCACGCGCCGCGGCGACACGGGGCCCGCGTCTGCACGACGAAAGCACGCCCGTGAGGCGCTCCCGCTCGATTCCTGCGGGCGAGCAGATTACTCTGGCCCAGCCCATCCACCGTCAGCTACAAGAGGTTGCCCGATGTTGCCAGTATTAGGTTTTTGTGACGTCCGCTTCGAAGCGCTGCGCCACATCCTCGCCGCGAATCTCGCCACCGGCGAAGACCTTGGGGCCTCGGTCGCGGTGACCTGGCACGGCGTGCCGGTCGTCGACCTCTGGGGCGGTTGGATGGACGCCGCCCACACCCAACCGTGGAGCGAGCACACCATCACCAACGTGTGGTCGACGACGAAAACCATGACGAGCCTGGCCGCCCTCGTGCTCGTGGACCGCGGCGAACTCGACGTGCACGCGCCGGTGGCAAAGTATTGGCCCGAGTTCGCCGCGAACGGCAAAGCCGAGGTCAAAGTGCGCCACCTGCTGTCGCATACCTCGGGCGTCTCGGCGTGGGCCCAGCCGGTCGCGCTCGACGACCTCTACGACTGGGAAAAATCCACCGCCATGCTGGCCGCCCAAGCGCCGTGGTGGACCCCGGGCTCAGCCTCCGGTTACCACGCCTTCAATCAGGGCCATCTGGTGGGTGAGGTTATCCGGCGCATCACCGGCAGCCAACTTGGCCAGTTCTTCGCCGACGAAGTCGCTGGACCACTCGGCGCAGATTTCCACATCGGACTGGCCCCCGAACACGACCACCGCGTGGCCAACATCGTGGCCCCCCCGCCCCTGCCCTTCGACTTGGCGGCGCTCGGGCCGGACAGCGTGGCCTTCAAAACTTTTACCGGCCCCGCACCGGATCCGGAAATGGCCTTGACCACCGCCTGGCGCCGCGCGGATATCGGGGCTGCGAACGGTCACGGTAATGCGCGCTCGGTCGCCCGACTCCAGACGCTGGTCGCCAACGGGGGCGAATCCTACGGGGTGCGGCTGCTGTCCCCCAAAACCATTGCGATGATCTTTGAAGAACAATCTAACGGACCCGATTTGGCGATTGGCCTGCCGCTGCGCTTCGGCATCGGCTATGGGCTGCCGGACCCGCAGACCGTGCCCTACCTGCCGCCGGGCCGAGTAGCCTACTGGGGCGGCTGGGGTGGCTCTTTTGTGCTGGCGGACGTCGATCGCGGGCTAACGCTCGCCTACATGATGAACAAAATGGCCGCCGGCATTATCGGTGGACCGCGTTCGGACGCGCTGGTGCGGGCGGCGTATGCCGCCGTAGGCTGACCCCCGGCGCCCTGCACGCGGGGGACTTCACGCCGCCGGCCCGGCCTGCGTCACTCTCCACCCAAGCCGCCGCCGCATCGGCGCGCGAGGTGAGTGGGTAGGCCCGCGCGGCCGCGCACGCGGGCGCCGAGCGAGGTCTGCGCTTCAAACAGCGAGTGTGGGACCTGCCGCCGCGCCAGAGGGGAGGGGCCGCGGCTGAGCATTGTCGCGGTTCCTGCAGCACCGCAGTCGGCGAGGGTCGCGGCCACCCGCTGGGGTTGCCGCCCGGCGAGCGCCCGCCGCCATTTAGCCTAACTGGCGCGTGCCTCGCCGCCAAACTGGGCGGCGGCGAGGGTCAGGACTTGACCTGCCGCCCAACGCTACCGGGCGGCCGTACCTCACGGCCGCCGCCTCGTGCAGCGTCGCTAGTCTGCTCACGGTCGAGTAGTGCACGCCAAAATGCGCCGCAAGCACCGCCAGGGTGTAGTTTCCTGACAGATAGGCCAGCGCAATGGCCGTGTCACGCTCGTGGGCCTGTGCATAGTCGCCCAACGCGCGGGTCAAGGCACGCCGTTGACGCGCGGGCACTACGGTGACGGCAGGCTTCTGCGCCAGCCCGGCGCGCGACTTTTCGACAAACGTCGCTGAGCCAAGATAAATTTGCTGCTGCACTTGGCCCCACACGCTCGGCGCGTCGCGGCCCTCCTGCACGAAGGCCAGGTACTTGGCCAGCGCGCGGGCCCGCTGCTGACCAAATTGAGCCAAGATCAGGCGGCTATCCAGCCAAGTGGGCTGTGGTCCCTGCCCGCAGGTGGCCAGATAGCTGCTCCACGGCCATTGTTCCAGACGGCGCACCCGCTTGGCGCGCAGCGGGCTGAGCACCACCTCACGCGCCACGGCCAGTAGATAGCCCTCTTGTTCCACCAAAACGGCTTTGAAGCGGCCTTGAAAAACCGGCCCCGCCAGTGCGTGAACGCGGTTAAACCGTTGGGTATACACCCCGTTGAGCTGCCGCATGCCCGCCGACAGATTGGCGTCCGGGGTTTTAATCAAGAGCTCGTAATAGTTTGTCAGCTGGCAATACGCATGGCAGGTCCAGTTGAATCGCGCGCAGACCTGCGCCAGCGTTGTCAACCAACGCTGGCGGTCTTCAGCGCACCGGAAAATATCCGCCCCCGCCTCACCGCGGGAGGTCACGTAATACAGGGCACCGGCGAGCTCGAATCGGCGGGGTCTGGCCATCGGGGCAGCGTACTACAGGCTACGCGAACCCAAAAGACCTGACCCTCCGTCCTGGGCGGCGCGGGCCTGCCCCGCCGTCTTGGGCGGCGGCGGCCTGCCCCGCCGTCTTGGGCGGCGGTGGCCTGCCCCGCCGTCCTGGGCGGCGGCGGCCTGCCCCGCCGTCCTGGGCGGCGGTGACCTGCCCCGCCGTCTTGGGCGGCGGTGACCTGCCCCTCAGTTCTGGGCGGGGGTGGTGAGAACCCCTGCGTTTGCGTGGAGTCGTGGGTTTTACGCTCGTGAACGAAGTCCCCGCCACGTGGCGCCGTTGGCAGCCCCGCGCGTGAGCACGCCCCCCGCCAGCTTGTGCGCCCAACCGCCCGTGGCCGACGTCCTGTGCGGCGGCGCAAGGGCCGCCCGCAACCGCGCGGGCCGGTCGCTCGCCTCGCCACGGGGGGGCGCGGCGCAGAACTTGGCCACCGCTCCTCGGGCGCATCTTGGTTGCGAAGTTCAAGTGCTTAGCAGTCCCGCGCGAGCTTGGGCGCGCAGCCTGAGAGGGCCGCCAGCCTTGGCGTCAAAGCCCGTGCGGTGGCCGCCGCCGAACGCCAAGCGGTCCGGCGGGCACGCCCGCTTGCGCATATTTAGCGGGCTGTGAGACCGCCCAAAACCCGCCCATCACTGCGGGTTACGGCGGCTCGACCGTGCAGACATTGGCCCGCCTTTGAGGTAGAACGTTTTTTAGCAGGTTGGCTGACGGCGGGCTGGGTCGTCCTTGGCATGACCCGGGTAACCCCGGTCGCCGGGACGACTCGATAACCCTAGCCGGCGCTGCAACTGATGCGCGGTCGTTTAGCGCTGGGCGCCGGCCAAACCCGCCGGCGCCCAGCGCGAGCCGCGCGCTCTGCCCTACCTTTTCCGCCAACTAGGATGCGCCCATGAACACCCACCAAAACCTCAACGTGCGCGCGCTTCGGCTGCTGGCCGTGCTCGTGGGCAGCGCCTGCAGCGGCGCCACGGCGCTGGCGCAACAGCCCACGCAGGCTCAGGGCAGCGCGATTCGGCAAGCCTGCCGGGCGGACTTTCAGAGCCATTGCACCGGGGTACCGACGGGTGGTCAGGAGGCGCTAGCCTGCCTGGTAGCCAACGCGGCGACCCTAACCCCGCCCTGCCAACAGGCACTGCAAGCCGTGAGCGGCGCCCCCACCGCCGCCGGGGCCCCCAAGACCACGACCGCCGCCGCGGCCCCCAAGACCACGACCGCCGCCAAGACGAGCGCGCGCGCCGTGGCGACCCACTGGCCGCACGTGGTGCCCGGCCCGCACGGTAGCGCAACCATCTATGAGCCACAGGTTATTTCGTGGCAGGGCCATCAAACCCTCAAGACGCGCATTGCGGTGGGCCTCACGTCTAGCGAGGACAAGGCCCCTGCGCTGGGCACCCTGGAACTGTCTTTCGCCACCCAGACCGATCTCGGCACGCGAACCGTCACGCTCACCGACGCCAAGCTACTGTCCCTGAGCTTTCCCTCGCTCGACGCCCCCCACGCGGCGCGTGCGGGGGAGCGAGTTCAGGCCGCGCTGAACAAACTGGGGACCAAGGAAATACCGCTCGACACCATTCTATTGCGCCTGCGCGGCACCCCCCATCAGGCACCAGCGAGCGTGGTTAAAAACGATCCGCCGGTGATTTTTGTCAGCGAGCGTCCCGCGAGCCTGGTGGTTATCGACGGCGAGCCGGTCCTGGCGCCGCTCTCCGCCACCGCCACGCTGTCGTTCGTGGTCAACACCAACTGGCAGGTGTTTTTTGCCGCCAGCAACAAGAGCTGGTATCTGCTGCACGACCTCGGTTGGCTCACCGCGCCGCAGGTAAAGGGTCCGTGGACCCCCGCGGGAAAATTGCCGGCGGGGTTCTCCACGTTGCCCGATGTCGCCAGTTTCGCGCAGCTGAAAGCGCATATCCCGGGCCAGCCGATTGCCGCCAAGGACGCCCCCAAGCTGTTTGTGTCGCTGGTTCCCGCAGAAGTGATCATCACGACCGGCGCACCTAAATATCAGGCCATGTCGGGTCTATCGCTGCAATATCTGAGCAATAGCGACGCCGTGGTGTTGCGGGAGGGGGCGGCCGGCAAGGTCTATTACTTGGTGTCGGGGCGCTGGTTTAGTGCGGCTACGCTCAGCGGCCCGTGGACCTATACCACCCCCAATTTGCCGGCCGACTTCGCGCGCATTCCCGCAAACGGCCCGCGCGGGTTTGTGTTGGCCTCCGTGCCCGGCACGGCGGCGGCGGCGGCGGCGGTGCGCCAGGCGCAGGTGCCGCAACAAGCCACCCTCAACCGTGACACGAAGCGGCTGGAAGTGGTGTACGCCGGGCCGCCGCAGTTCGAGCCCATTCCCACCACCTCGATGTTCTACGCGGTCAACACCTCGTTTGACGTCATTCGCGTGGGCGACGCCTACTACGCCTGCTGGCAGGGCGCGTGGTTTGTCGCCCCCTCGCCCACCGGGGTGTGGGCACTCGCCGCGAGCGTGCCAGACATCATCTACACCATTCCGTCGAGTAGTCCGCTCTACCGCGTGACCTATGTCCACGTTTACACCAGCAGTCCCACGACGGTGACTTATGGCTATACCGCCGGCTACACCATGGCTTACGTCAGTGCCGGGGTGGTCGTGTATGGCACCGGCTGGTACTACCCACCCTACCTCTATGCGGCGTTGATCCCCATTTACTACCCCTATCCGTACTCCTACTCCGGCGCGCGGTACTACAATTCTGCAACCGGTGCCTGGGCGAGCGGCGGGGCGATTTATGGCCCCTATGGCGGGGTGGCAAAGGGCGGTACCGCCTACAACCCCAACACCGGGGCGTGGGCCAATGCGGGCGCCATCTACGGACCTAACGGTGGGGTGGGTGGTTTCTCCGCCTACAACCCCAGCACCGGCAGCTACGCGCAGGGCGGCGCCGTCTGGGGCCCCAATAGCGCGGCCGTCAATGCGAATTGGTACAACGACCGCACTGGGGTATCCGGCTCGACCAACCAGTACAGCGATCCGAACGGGCGCCAGGGTTCCAGCCAATTCAGCGGCCCTAATGAGACCCTAAACACGCGCAGTGGGAGCAATGCCAAGGGCGCGGCTGGCGCCTTTAGCTCGACCAGCGGCGCCCAAGGCGTTGGCGTCACGGGCGCCAACGGCAACAGCGCGGGGGTCGTGAAAGGCCCGGGTGGCGATGTGTACGCCGGTGCCGATGGCAACGTCTACAAAAAAACCGCCGATGGCTGGCAGAAATACGACAACGGCACCTGGAACGCGGCACCGAAATCGACCCAGTCAAACCCGGCGAACCCCGCGGCGGGGCAAGCTCAGCGCAGCGCCGATGGCGCCACGCGCACGGCGAATGGGAGGACGGCCACGCGCGCTCCAGACTACGGCCAGCTTGAGCAGGACCGCGAAGCGCGGACCGCCGGGGCCCAGCGCCAGCAGAACGCCCAACGCAGCGGCAGCTTTGAGGGTCGTAACGCAGGCGCTGGCGGCGGCTTTCAGGGTCGTGCCGGCGGCGGTGGCGGCCGGGCCCGGCGCTGAGCCGGCCAGACCAAGCCGGGACCCAGCCGGCGACGAGCGACCTCAGCCCGCCCCGCGCTCAGGCGGCTGGGGGGCCGCGCTGGTCTGCGGCGTGACCGCGGCGCAAGGGGGTTGCGCGCACCGGGCGCAGGGCTTGATCGCGGTTAGGTCGTAGACCGAGGGCCAAACCACCGTCCAAGGACCCTCGGTGAGGCCGGAGGGGCCACTCGACGGGGTTTACGGCATGCTCAACACTCCGCTGATGGCGCCGCAACCCCCTGCGCTGGGCGTTGCCACCCGCGCCGGACTCGCCTCGGCAACCGCCCGCGCGGCCGCCACGGCGGGTGGGCTAAGAGGCTCGCCGCAGTCCCGCCGGCGTGCGGCCGGAGCGGCCCCTCACCAAGCTTGGCGGCGAACCGCCCCACGCAGCAGGATCCCCCGCGGGGCTGGCCTCGGGGTCGCGGCGGGTGCCGCAGCCCCGCTCCCGCCACCACCGCCACTCAGCGCCTGCTGGCAACCGGGGGAGGTGTTCGCCGCGTTCTGCTGGAGGCAGCTGAGCGCGGCCTGACCGCCGGTGGGCACGCCCGCGCACTGCTGCTGAAAATCCGTCCGGCACGCCTGCTTGATCGCCTGCTGCTGCTGTGCGGTGGGCTGGGTCCTTGCCGCGGCCGCCGCCGCCGGTGCGGCGGCGGCCCCACCCCCAAGCGCCTGCTGGCAACCGGGGGAGGTGTTCGCCGCGTTCTGCTGGAGGCAGCTGAGCGCGGCCTGACCGCCGGTGGGAACACCCGCGCACTGCTGCTGAAAATCCGTCCGGCACGCCTGCTTGATCGCGGCCGCCTGTTCTTGGCTGGGCTGCTGCGCCACCGCCAGACCCGTCAGGCCGACAAGGACGCCGGCGAATCCTATGCTAAGCAGAATACGACCCGGCGATTGCTTCATTTCGATCCTCCGATCCATCATCTGGTTTGCTGCCACGCGGTGTCACCTTATCGCTCTAGCAACCACTTAACCAGTAAAATAGCGTCCTCAGGGGCTTACCGCGGGGCGGCGGAGAATCGCGCCTAAGCGGCGGCCGGAGCGGCCGCGTCGCCCGTGGACTTGCACCCGGCGAGCTGGGGCTGCAGCTCGTCGCGCCGCCACCACGGGTGTTATTGCTGCGGGTTTCAGTCCGCCATTGGCCGCCGAGCGCGCGCCGGCATCACCACGCTGCGGCGCTGCGATCACTCCCCGCGCGGCGCCCCGTTGATCCGCCCCCGCCCGCACCACCCTACGGCTGGCACCCGGCTTATACTGCCCGCATGACAGCCACCCCGATCCCCGGCATGACCTATCTGGCGAACTATCGTCCCCCGTCGTTCTTGATTTCGACGGTGGCGCTGGCATTCGATCTACAGGCCACGCACACCGACGTTCGCGCCCAGATAGCCTTCCGTCGCAATCCCCAAGCTGCCGATCCGGCGGCGCCACTCGAGCTCGCGGGGGAGGCGCTCGAACTCATCGAGATCGCCTTAGACGAGGTGAGGTTAGCGCCCGCACGCTACACCTTGGATGCCGCACAGCTGTGCATTTCCGACGTGCCCGCGTGCTTCACACTCGCCACCACGGTGCGGATTTACCCCGCGCAGAATACCCAGCTCATGGGCTTGTTCGCCTCCCGCGATGGTTACTTCACGCAATGCGAGGCGGAGGGCTTTCGGCGCCTCACCTTCTACCTCGACCGCCCGGATGTGATGGCGTGTTTTACCACCACCATTCGCGCCGCTCGCGCGTGCTTCCCGGTGCTGCTATCCAACGGCAATCTGGTGGCGCAGGGAGATGAGCCCGACGGGCGCCACTGGGTGCGGTGGGTGGATCCCTACCCCAAACCGGCCTACCTGTTTGCGCTGGTCGCCGCCCAACTCGACCGCTTGGAAGACCACTACCTCACCGCCTCGGGTCGCACCGTGAAGCTCGGGATTTACGTGGAGCCGGGTCGGCTGGACCAGTGCGGCTACGCCATGGCCGCGCTGAAATCCTCGATGCGGTGGGACGAAGAAGTTTTCGGTCTGGAGTTCGATCTCGACCAATACACCATTGTCGCGGTGTCTGATTTCAATATGGGCGCGATGGAGAACAAGGGGCTCAATATCTTCAACACCAAATATGTGCTGGCGCGTGGAGATCTGGCGACCGACTACGATTTCATGATGCTGGACCGCGTGGTGGCCCACGAATATTTCCACAACTGGACCGGTAACCGCGTGACCTGCCGCGACTGGTTTCAGCTCAGTCTCAAAGAAGGGCTCACGGTTTTTCGCGACCAACAATACGGCGGTGACCGCTACTCCCACGCTGTGCAACGCATTGGGGAAGTGCGCGGGCTACGCAACGGCCAATTTCCCGAAGACGCCGGGCCGATGGCCCATCCGGTGCGACCCAGCGCCTATATGGAAATTAGCAACTTCTACACCGCGACCATCTACAACAAGGGCGCGGAAGTGGTGCGCCTCATCCATACGCTCCTGGGCGCGTCCAACTTTCGGCGTGGGATGGACCTCTACTTCGCGCGCCACGACGGGCAGGCGGTCTGCACCGAAGATTTCGTGAGTGCGATGCAAGATGCCAGCGAGGTCGATTTGTCGTTGCTGCAACGCTGGTACGATCAAGTCGGCACGCCGCAGGTGCGGGTGAGCGCGCAGTACGCCGCTGAGCGACAGGAATACACGCTGAACTTCGCGCAGAGCTGTCCGCGACCCAGCGACGGCGCAGCGCAACTGCCGTTGCCCATTCCCATCCGGCTGGGTCTGCTCGACCGCGCCGGCCACGCGCTGCCCTTGGTCACCCTTGGGCCTGCGCCATTGACCCCGGAAAGCGGGGTCTACCTGCTCACCCAGGCGCAGCAGAGCGTCACGTTTACCGGCCTCGCCCGCGTCCCCGTGCCGTCGCTGCTGCGCGGATTTTCGGCCCCGGTCACCCTGACCTTCGACTACCCGGCGGCCGATCTCGCGCTTTTGATGGCGCACGACAGCGATGCTTTCAATCGCTGGGAAGCCGGCCAGCGGCTGGCGCTGCAAAGTCTGCTGGGCGCCATTGAGGCCGTGCGCGAGGGCCGCGCGCCGGCCGCGCCGACCGCCTTTATTGCGGCCTGCGCTCACCTGTTGGCCAGCGCAGCGGAGGACCCGGCCTTCGCGGCCGAAGCGCTCAGCCTCCCCGCTGCGACGTTCATCGCCGAGCAGATGGCGGTCGTGGACCCCGCCGCGATTGCGCAGGCGCGCACCGCGCTGCGGCGGGCGATTGCCCACGCGCTACGCGCGCCCTTGCTGGCCGCCTATCACACTTTTGTGGTGCCCGGACCCTATGCGCCCACCCCGGCGGCGGTGGCTTACCGCGCGCTGCGCAATGTCTGTCTGGGCTATCTGATGGAACTGGGCGAGGCGAGCATCGAGGCCTTGTGTTACGCCCAGTTTCAGGACGCCGACAATATGACGGACGCCATCGCGGCCCTCAGCGCATTGGCCAATAGCGAGTCTGCGCAGCGTGATCTGGCATTGGCTGCCTTCTACACGCGGTGGCAAAACGAGCCCCTGGTGATCGACAAATGGTTCTCGGTGCAGGCCACTTCCCGGCTGCCCGAGACCATCGCCGCGGTCGAGAACTTGCTCGCTCACCCGGCCTTCGCGCTCACCAATCCCAACCGGGTGCGGGCCTTGATCGGGGCTTTCTGCCAGTCCAACCACGCCGGGTTCCACCTCGCCGACGGCCGCGGTTACCGCTTCGCGGCGCGGCAGATCTGCGCCCTAGACCCCCTCAACCCACAGGTCGCTGCACGCCTGGCGAGGGCCTTCGACCGCTGGCGCAAATTCGACTCCGGCCGCCAACAGCACGCCCGCGCCGCGCTGCGGGCAATTCTGGCCACCCCGGGGCTGTCGAAGGACACCACCGAAATCATCACCCGCACGCTGGGTTGACCGGCGTTCCGGCGGGACACACCACGGCCACTGCAGTCCCCGCTGGGGCAGGAAACATCGATGTTCAAAGGCATTTTTTTCGACCTCGGTGGCACCCTCGTGAGCTACCAACACCTCAGCCAGATCCAAATGCAACTGCTCTTGGAGGCCGCCACGCAGGCGGGCTGTGGGCAGGATCCGCAGGCGGTCAAAACCGCCTATGCACTAGCGGTCCAAGACATCACCGAACGCTATGCCACCGCGCATTACTACCTGCACAGCGAATACTTCATGGATGTTTTTCTGCGTTGTTGCGAACTGCTCCACACGCGGGTGACGCCGGCCGTCAAGCAGTGGTATCAGCAAGCAAACCTGCGCGGCCTGCGCGATGGCCTGACCCTCAAGCCCGATTGCCACGCGACGCTGGCCAAGCTGAAGGCCCGCGGACTGTATCTTTCCATCGTCTCGAATATCGATGACGACATGCTCGACCCCATCGTGACCCGTGACGGGCTACATCGCTATCTTGATCACTGGACGAGTTCGCAAAGCGTTCAATCGTGCAAACCGCACCGGCGCATTTTTGAACTGTGCTTGGCGAAAGCTGGACTCGCCGCCCACGAAGTTTTGTTCGTGGGCGATTCGCCGGAGCACGACATCGATGGCGCCGCGTGGGTGGGCATGAAAACCGCGCTCATCCTCAATGCCGGCGCGCTGCCGCCGCTCCAAAGCGGGCGCGCCCGGATGACGCCCGACTATGTGATCCACAGCCTCACAGACTTACTGGCTCTGGTGTCCGCTTGAAACGGGTCGCGCTGTTTGTCGATGTGCAAAATATTTACTACACCACCCGCGACGCCTATGGGCAAAATTTCGATTACAGCACGTTCTGGGCGGCGGCCACGCGAGGGCGCGAGGTGGTGACAGCATTCGCCTACGCGGTGGACAAGGGCGACGAAAAGCAGCGGCAGTTTCAAAATATTCTGCGCGGCATAGGTTTTGAAGTGCGGTTGAAAACCTACCTGCAACGCGCCGATGGCTCGGCCAAAGGCGACTGGGATGTGGGCATCGTATTGGATGTCTTGGACTATGCCCCGCAGGCCGACGTCGTGGTACTGGCCTCGGGCGACGGCGATTTCGCGCCCCTCGTGGCGCGGGTCATCGACCGCCACGGGGTGGAGGTCGAAATCTACGGCGTCGCACGCTTGAGCGCAGCGGCCTTGAAAATGGCCGCCACCCGCTTTATGCCGATCGACGCGGGGCTGCTGCTGGCGCGCAAACCCGGCTAGCACCGGTGGGCGCAGGCCCCCCGCCCGCGCGGGGCGGGTCAGGTACGCGGTGGCCGCTGCACCTCGCGCGCTTGCACCAGCGGCATGATTTCCTCGAACAGCGAGGCCTGCAGCGTATCCATATCGAAGGCATTGATGTATTGCATGTCCGCGGTGCCCACCCGGGCGACCACCTCACGCAGGGTCGCCGCCGGATCGTCAGTCTCCATTTCGTAGAGCGCCAGATAGCGGAGCGTGTGAGCCTGATCCGCCAGCGGAAACTGCGCCGGCGCCAAGCGAAAGCGGCGCGCAGAAACAAAACCGGGGACGTTCAGGACATCCACCACATGGTTTTGCGTGTACCACTGGTTGAACTCGTCTTCCTGGGCCGCGCTGCGGGGATTCGTAAACGCTAAAAACAAATACTTCGCCATCTGTCACCTTACTCGATTGCGGCCAAAAATAGGCCTCGCGGCCCGCTCGCGGCGGCTTAATCCTGCGCGCCGGGCGGCGCGGCGGGCGCGTGCTGCGCCTGCGCTTCAACGACCTCCGCCAGACGCCGGCCGAGAATGCCGCTGATGTTGAAATTGAGCTTCGCCATGAGGTGAGGGAAAAACAGGAGGTCCGCCTCCAGCCGTGCGTGGTCGAAGCGCAGCACCGAGACCGGCCCCACCGCACGCACCTCGGCCGTGCGATGGGTAGCCTGCACAAAGCCAACTTCACCAAACAAATCGCCCGGCCCCAGGGTCGCAAGAAGCCGGTAGTTGCCGGGCCCCACGCGCGCAACTTCCAAGCGCCCGCTGACCACCAGAAACATACTTCGGCCCACGGTGCCCTGCACGATGAGGCACTCGCCGGCGGGGTAGTCCAGTAGTTCAGAAATCAGAATGGCCTTGCGAATTTGGTAGTCGCTCATGCCCTTAAACAACGCGCAGTGTTCGAGCGCCGCGCGCTGTTGGGACAGCGCCAACATCTCATACAGGCCCACCAATCGAAGGCGCGACATGATCAGCGGCGTCACAAACAAATTGGCGAGGACCGACAACAGCAGCGTAGCGGCGGCCAAACCGCCAAACTGGCGCACGGGGACAAAGTCTGAAAGCAGCAAAACGCTAAAACCCAGCGCCATCACCAGACCGGCACCGACCACCGGTACGGCCATCTGCCGGACTGTCTCGACCACCGCTTCCTCATAGCTGGCCGTACTGCGACAGCGTTCGCTGTAGCTCGCGAACAACTGCATGGTGCTGTCGAGCGCGAAACTTATCGCCAGCATCAGCAACAGCGCGCTGCCCACATTGAGCGGGATCTCCAAGACCTTCATGGCGCCGCAGATGACGACCAGCGGCAGCACGCAGGGCACCCAGGCAATGAAGCCGCCCTTGAGCGAGGTGAACAGCAGCGAAATCACGCCGAACACGAGTGCCAGCAGCCCCAGCAGGGCCCAACCCTGCCCTTTGAGCAAGTCGGTGGCCGCCGCGTTGATGAGCAAATTCTCCCCCCCCAGCGTCACGCTCAGATCGGCGCCCGCGTAGTGTTCTGCCGCCCGCTTGAGTTCGCGCAAATGGTGGTTGAGAACCCTGGCATCGCGCACCGCGTAGCGCACCACGATATTGGCGCGCCGGTAGTCGTAACTCACATAAGGCTCCAGATCGCGCGCCGGCTGCAGTAGGAGGTATTCCGCGACTAGCTTGCGGCTACCCGGCACGCGGTAGAACTCGGGCCGCCCGCCGCCCGCCTCCTGATTGGCCTGCGCCACCACGTCGGCCAGCGAGAGCGTGCGGTCAAAAATTTTCTGCTTGCTGATAAACGCCTGAATGTCCATCAGGCGCTGCAGATTCGCGGGGTCTCGGAAGGCGCCCTCGGTGTTGGACTCCAGCGTCAAGTCGACGCTGTTGACGCCGGCCAGATCCCGCTCGAGCCGCTGAGACGCCTGCACCAGCGCCTGCTCAGGCCGTAAAAATCCCATCGGATCGGTGCTCACTCGCCAGGGCGCCGCCTGCTGCAGCAACACCGCACACCCGAGCGCCACCACGGCCAGCGCCACGCGCACGCGCCGCGCGTGCAGGCTCGCGAACCCCCGCACTGCCAGCGCCCCGACCCTTGTGGCCAGCGCGTCTGCCGCCCCCCGCGCCGTGTGGGGCCCCCACGCCGCATACAAGAGGGGGAGCAGGAGAGTCGTGATAAGCGCGTTCATCAACAGCGCAAACGAGGCCGCAAGACTGAAATCGCGCAGCAGCGGCAAGCCGGCCAAGCTGCCGCTCGCCCAGCACAGCGCCGCGGCGAAGACCGCCAACAGGGCCGGCGCGCCATGGCCCCGGAGCATGAAATCCGTCGCCTGCAGGCGCGTTGGCGGCACCCCGCGCTGGTGCGCCTCGTGCAAACCGCCGTAATAGCCTGCGACCAGCCGCAGCGCCGCCGTCACCGCCGTCACCGCCACCAGCGCGGGCAGCAGCGCGCCCAGCACGCCAAGCGGAATCCGAGCCCAACCCAGCGCGCCGAAAGTCCACCACAGGCTGAGACCCGCCACCAGCAGCGGCGCCACCGCCGCCAACACGCTGCGGTACAAGACCCACCCCAGCAGCACGATCAAGCCCGCCCCCACCGGCACCAGCACGCGCAGGTCGTGGGCCAGTCCGGCCTGAATCGCCGCTGCCAGCTGGGGTGGTCCCACCGCCACGAGCGTCGCAAACTCGCCGCGCGCGCCGCTCAGAACTTGCTCTACAGCGGCGGCGATGGCCGTCGGAGAGGTGTCTTCGCCACTGGGTCGCAGGGCTAAAACGATGGCAAGGGCGTTGCCTTGGGCGCTGATGAGGTGCCCCACCGCACGCGGATCTTCCAATGCCGCCAGCCGCGCCCGCGCCGCGCCGGCGGCATCGGTGGGGAGCGCCTGGAGCAGCGGCTGCGCGCTCAATTCCCCCGCGATGCGCTTCACGGTGGATTGTGTAAAGAGGTCGTCGATGCGGGCAACAAAGGGCAGTTGGCGCAGGTCGGCGTGGAGTGTGGCGAGCGCCTGGAGCTTGCCCGGCGTCCACAGCTGCGGGTCGCTCAGGTAGACGAAACTGCGCTCCGCCGAACCAAATTCGCTCGCTGCCCGCCGGGCAAATGGGTCCCGCGTGGCGTCTTGGGGGATCAGCCGCGCGGCGCTGGAATCGAGTGCAAGGCGCGGCAGGCCGAAGGCCGCGACCAAACTCACCGCCGCGAGAAACACGAGGACCGCCACCGGGTAGTCGACCCCGCACCGGCTACAACGCTGGCGCAGACTAGGCGCGGCACCGCTGGCTTGCGGGTTCATGGGCCACGCCCCTGCGGGGTTTGAAAAAGTGCCGCCGGCACATAGTCTGCACCGTGCACCCGGTACTCTACTTTGAGCAGCGTGCGGCGCTCTTCACGCAGGTCCTCGATGAGCGTCATGCCCGCCCGCCAAGCGCCCGACTCGTCCGGGCGCGGGTCTTTGAAAGTCACGCGCCGCACCACCGCGCCGGTCGCATCCAAGCGCTCGACGCGGCTCACGTACAGGTTGTCTTTGCGCAGGTAAATCCGGCGCGTGCCCGCCTCAGCACCGCCGCTCACGCGCGGCGTGGCCAGCACCACCCAGTGGGCGACGCGCGCGAGCGTCTGGTCTGCTGCCAGCGCGTAGTCTTGCTCGGGGGGCTGCTCGCCCTCGAGATCGGCCACGGTGTAGTTGGACCCAAAGACCAGACTGGCGGCCGGCGGGCCGCGCCGCGCGCCACCGTGCGCAGCACGCGTCACCAACACCCGCAGCCCGCGCAGGATGGCCGGGGTGTCGAGAACCAGCAGACGTTGCGTGCCGCGCGCATCGGTGTGCGCGTAGTAGCGCAAGGTGCGCACGGTCGCTTGGCCGGCCGGATCGCTAGTCACCAGCACCTGTTCTTCAAAAACATCCGCCGCCGGCGCCTGCTGGCGTAGCGATTGCTCGATGATCTCAAGGCCGTCGGGCAACCCGGTGCGCGCCGCGCCGCTGGCCAGTACCAGGGCGACCAGCAGGGCCGCCGTGGCCGCTTGCACAGGCCACCGATTGACCGCCCCCCGGTCAGCGCCGGTCGACCGGGCGCAGACCGCGCCGGGCACTGCGCGCGCGCGTACTCCCAGCGGCGTCATGGCGCCTCGTCCGTGGCTTGGCGACCGAACAGCAGCGACTGCGGATTGCGTTCCAGCGTATCCACCAGACCCCGGAGCGCGCGCGCCGTTTGGGACAGGTCCCGCGTGAGCCGGAGCACGTTGTCGTGCAGCGGCGATTCGGGCGCCACCACGCCCTCGAGCGTCGTCATCATCGCCTGCGATTTTTCCAAGGCATCGCGCGCCGCGACCAGCGTTTGTTCGAGGGTGGTGGTGAGCGGTTCAGCGTGCGCGTCGAGCTTGTGCAGAATGCTGCGCAAGCTGGCGAGGGACGCCCCCAGACCCTCGAGCGCACGACCGATTTGCGGGGAGTTAGCGATAGCTGCCGTGCCCTTGAGGGTGGCCTGCAGCTGCCCGCCGATGGTCGCGATGTCCAGCTGGTCGAGCTTCGCGACGAGGCCTTTCAGCTGGGTCGTGATCTGGTCGAAATCGCCCTCGACCGTCGGCAATTCAGGCTCGGCGCGGCCCGCGCCCATTAATCTGAGGGGCGACTTAGGCTGCATGTCGAGGTCCACCAACAGCTGCCCGGTCAACAGGTTGCCGGTCTGCAGCCGGGCGCGCAGGCCGCGCTTGACCAGCGCTTGAAAGGCCTCGCGGGGCGCCTTTTTGAGGCTCTCGCCGCGTTCGATAATGCGCTCGGGTTCCAGCTCTATCACCACGGGGATCCGGAAGGCGGCGGTCTGGTCGTCGTATTCCAGCTGCACACTGGTGACCGCACCCACTTTGATACCCTTGAATTCCACCGGCGCGCCCACGTTCAGCCCGCGCACCGAGCCGGCAAAAAACAGCACGAAACGCACTTTTTGTACATACCCCAGCGCCTCGATAGCTTGCTGGTCGTCGTGGAGGGTGAACACCAGCCCCGTGATGTCGTCCGCCGCTTGGTCTTGCCCGGCGGGCGTATCGAAGGCAATGCCCCCAAATAGCAGCGCCTGCAGCGACTCAGTTTTAAGCCGCACGCCGTCGGGTCCCAGCGAGAGGTCCAAGCCGCTCGCGCTCCAGAAGCGCGTGTTGCTGCGCACTAGCTGGTCGAACGGCGGCTTCACGAACGCGTGGATCAGCACGCTGTGATAATCGTCGGCCATCTCGTAGCCCAGCACCTCGCCTGCCACGAGTCCTTGGTAGTGCACTAGGGAGCCGCGGTCGAGCGACCCCAGCTTGCGGGCCAGCAGCGTAATTTGAGTGCCGGCTTCCGCCGCGTGGACGACCGGCGGGGACTCCAAGCCGACAAATAGGGTCTGGGGTACCCCGAGTCCGGGCTCGATCTCGATATAGGCGCCCGACAATAACGTCCCCAGGCCCGAGATGCCGCGCGCCGACAACGTGGGGCGCACCACCCAGAAGCGCGTGTCGCGACGCAAGAAATGGCCAGCTTCCTTGCTCAGGCGCGCAGCCACCTCGACGCGCGAAAAATCCGCGCTAAAGCGCACGGATTCGACCAAACCGATGTCGAGGCTTTTGTACTTGATGCGCGTCTTGCCGACCTCGATGCCATCCGCCGTGCGGAACGTGAGCGCGACCAGCGGCCCCTCGTTGACCAGCGCGCGCACGATAAGCCAGCCGCCCAGCAGGGCTGTCAGGAGGGGGATCAGCCACACGACAGACAGCCCGCTGCGGGCCTCGATGACCGGCTCGTTCATGCTTTTTGCGCGCGGGCCGCACGGTCCCAAATGAGACGCGGATCGAAAGAATGTGCGGCTAGCATCGTCAACACCACGGCCGCGCCGAAAAAGCTCGCACCCAGTCCCGGGCTCACCGAAGCCAGCGCGTCCATGCGCACCAGCGCCACGAGTATGCCCACCAAAAAAATATCCAGCATGGACCACGCGCCCACCGCCTCGGTCACGCGATAGAGCACCGTGCGGTCGCGAGTGCGCCAGTTCGAGCCCCGCTGGGTGGTCACCAACAGCATCACCAGAGCGATGATTTTGGCGAGCGGCACCACGACGCTCGCAAACAGCACGAGCAAGGCCAAGGGCACCGCGCCATCCCGGAGCAAGTGGGCGACCCCGGCCAGAATGGTGCTGGGCTCACCCTGACCAAACCGCACCACTGTCATCACCGGCAGCAGATTAGCGGGGATGAGCAGCAGTGAGGCCGTCGTCAGCAGCGCCCAAGTGCGCGCGATACTGTCGTGGCGTCGTAGGCCATGCACCGCACTGTCGCAGCGGGGACAGGCCCAGGGTTGGCCGGTGGCCGGACGCGCCACGAGGAGTGCGCAGGTATGGCAACTCGCGTAGCCCAGCTCGGCCGCGCTGCCGATGGGTAGGCGCTCGGTGACGGGCCCGAGCCGCGGCCACAGCACGGCGACATCGAAACTCGCCGCCGCCGCCGCCGCAACCAACAGCAAGCCGATGAAAGCGAAAAAAGCCACGCCGGGGATGACGCTCGCCAGCCCCTGCAACTTCACCACCGACACCAGCAGGCCGAGCATGAAAACGCCGGTCAGACTCCACGGGGTGACCATGCGCACCACACGCCACACGCGCGCCCTGCCGGCGGGACGCATCCCCAAGCGCTGCGCCAGCAACAGATAGAGCATCCCTCCGATAGCCAGCGCGGGAAACACCACGCTCGTCAGCACGACCAGCACACCCAGTTCAGGCATACCTGCTTGGTGCAGCGCGAAGGCGCTGGAAATCAGGCGGGTTTGTTCCACCCGGTCACCTAGCTTGAGGGCCACGAACGGGCCCCAATTGGCCAGCAGAAACAGCAGCAGCGCCGCCAAATAAAGCGCCGTCGAGCGGTCCAAGCTGCCCGGCAGATGGCGGTACAACAGCGCGCCGCAGCGCCCACACAGCGCCCGGCCGCCGGCGGGGACGGGCACCATGCGGTGCACCCCGTCACAGCTTTCGCATGCAGTCAGCCCGTTAGCTGCATAGCCCGGCATTGCGCTCGTTGTGCTGATGGCTGGCACCCTGGGCTGCCTCCTGCGGGGATCTTAAGCGTTCATCACTTCGGCGTGGGTACGCGGTGCTGCGCCAGCGGCGGGTGTAGAGCACCGCCGCCTGCGCCTTCTATCTGGACCGTGATTTGCTCCACCAACGGCCGCAGCTGCGACATTTGGTCCTCCACTTCCGGCCAGCTTGCGGCGCCGCTGGCCTGTTCTATCTCCCGGCAGAGCGCGGCAAAACTTCCCGCGCCGACCATCTCGGCGACCCCCTTATAACGATGGCCGAGGGCCGCCAACGCCGCGAGATCCCGCTGCTGGTGCGCCGCTTCAAACGCCGCGAGGGCAGCCCGCGCGGTCACCACGAACTCGCGGGCAAAGCGCTCCGTCTTGCCTGGGTTGTCGTTGAACAGACCGCTTAGCACACGCAGGTCTAGCGGCGCGGATGGCGCGGTTTCGTCGGCTGCGGCGCCCGTTAGGGTGGGGGTCCCGCCGGCACTCGTCGGTCCCACCGGCAACCATTTCGCCAGCGTTAGAAAAAAATGCTCCGGAACGATAGGCTTGGTCTCGAAGTCATCCATCCCGGCGACCAAACAGCGCTCCCGATCGGTGGCCAT
The DNA here is from genome assembly GCA_009692365.1 of Gammaproteobacteria bacterium. Taxonomy (GTDB): domain Bacteria; phylum Pseudomonadota; class Gammaproteobacteria. The sequence continues at coordinate 11,780 of SHZJ01000037.1, read as the reverse complement.
GGCGTTCGCGGTCATCGCGATGACGCGCTGCCCGGCCAACGCCGGCGTGGCGCGGATCCGTCGCGTTGCCTCGTAGCCGTCCATCACCGGCATTTGCACATCCATCAGCACCAGATCGAATGGCGCTTGAGCCAGACACGCCAGCGCCGCTTGCCCGTTTTCACAAACCTGCACCCGCGCGCCGCTTTCTTGCAGGAGTTCTACAATCACCTGCTGATTGAAGGGGTCGTCCTCGGCGACCAGAATGCTAGCACCCTGCAGTGCGCCACGCGCCGCCCTGACTTCGCGGGTATTAGCTTGGATGAGGGCGTGCGCTTGCGTGGCATCGCCGTGCCCAAAACTGGCCGTAAAGTAGAAACAGCTGCCGAGCCCTAACGCGCTCTCAACCCAAATACGTCCACCCATCATCTCGACGAGACGCTTGCTGATGGCGAGTCCCAGACCGGTGCCCCCGTATTTGCGCGTGGTCGAGGCATCGACCTGAGTGAAGGCCTCGAACAGGCCATCGATTTGTTCGTGGGCCAGCCCGATGCCGTGGTCGCGCACCTGAAACTCCAGTTCCACGCGCTGCGCCGTCACCGCCTTGAGTACCACCGACAGACTGATCTGGCCGGCCGCGGTGAACTTCACCGCGTTGCCGGCAAGATTCAGCAGCACCTGACCCAGGCGCGTGGGATCCCCGCACACGAACTGGGGCACATCGGCCGCCACAGAGACCTCGAAAAGCAGGTCCTTTTCCCGGGCCAACTGGCCGATCACGGATCGCAGCACATCAAAGCTCGAGCGCACCGCGAAGTGCGCTTCCTCTAACACCAGCTTGTCGGCATCTATCTTGGAGAAATCCAGGACATCGTTGACGATCGCCAGCAGACTCTGCGCCGATTGGTTCACCCCCGAGACGTAAACGCGCTGCTGCTCGCTTAATTTGGTTTTCAAACACAGGCGCGACAAGCCGATGATAGCGTTCATGGGCGAACGGATTTCGTGGCTCATATTGGCGAGGAACACGCTTTTGGCCTGATTCGCAGCCGTCGCCGCCAGCGCAACGACCTCCAGTTCTGCCGCTAGTTTGGTGGCCAGTTCAGCCCTGAGCTCCGTGGCCCGCGCCAGCGCCTGAGAGTTGCGCAGAGCTTCTTCCGCCAGCGTGCGCTGCGCGATCTCGTGCGCTATGCCAAAAGCACCCAGCAGCCGGCGGTTCTCGGTGAGATTGATCATCAGGCCGAGGCTCGGCGCCACGCACGCAACGCTATCGATATCCGCCAGCTGCCAGCCGCCAGCGCGATTTGTCGTGAGCGCCAACACATGGACGCTGTCGCCCGCGGAGCGCACGGGGAGCGCGAGATAGCTGGTTGCGCCAGCACTCGCGAACTCCCGCACGATGTCGAAGCGTGAGTCTGTGGCCATCGCGCGCGCGTCTAAAAACAGCGGCGCGTCGCGCGTCAACACGTGGTGCAACGGGCTGTTGCGGTGCTCTGGGGTGTCGAGAAAATAGGCTGGCCGCTCAAATGACGTGACCTCGCCGGTGGCCCGCAGCCACACATAACCCAGACCGCTCAACGAGGGGTGCTGGGTTAATACCGATAGGGAAACTCTCTGCGGCGCCAGACCCAGACCGCTGAACGCTTGCACCAACATCAACAGCGTGGGCTGGAGGTCAGTCTCCTCGGTGGCGTGGCCGATAATCTCGCGCTGGAAAGCGGCCAGCCAATCGGCGGAGTCGGTCACCTCAACAACCGCTTTATTTTGCCCATCCGGTCCCATATTGATTTTTCCCCCCGCGGCATTCCTTGGCTCGCACGCCGACTCCTTGGCTGCGTATGTTGCTCTACGGTAACGGATCATCGATACCTCCGCACCTAGAGGATTCGGTCGGATTACCCGCCCGCCCATGGTCCAACCCCCACGGCCGAGATCAGCCGGACGCGCGCACAACCACGCGTCCCGACGCGTGGCCCAGGGCGCCGCACTCGCCTGGGCTGCGCCTCAGCGATATAGCCAACGCAGCCCGCGGCTCACCGCCGCCGGGATCGTGGAGTGGTGCAACTCGCCGTCGAGCACCACCAGCGTGGTCTCGAAGTCGGCACTGTGCCGCTGCCTGAGGCGCGCGTGGAGGTCCTGGGTGTTAGCGATCATGGGGATGTCGCCCACCCGCCCTTCTTCGCCACCCACCGATAAGAAGACCCGGCCCCGAAGCGCTGGCCCGGGCTCCCGGCTGCGTTGCTCCAAATCGAAAATGACGCGGTTATCCCACCACGATGAGGGACTGGCCAGCAGCCACCGGCCGAACGCGGCGGGCCGGGTGAACAGCGTATAGAGCCCGCACAGTCCCGACAGCGAGTGGCCGATGAGCGTGCGCTGTGCCGGGTCGATGTGATACCTCGCCTGCAGCTCGGGCAGCGCCCGGTCGAGCAACCAGCTTTGGAACGCGGGCGCCCCCCCGCCGAAGCACGGGGCACCCGCCATATTGCGCGCCACCGACGCCGGCATGGGCGCGGAGGTCGGGGTATAGGACGCCGCCCGGTGATGCACCACCTCGCGCGCGGTCGTGCTAGTCCAGCCCACCCCAACCACTACCAGCCGCGGCAGCAGACGGGCCAAGCCGAGGTTCAGCACCACGTCGCACACCGTGCCAAAGGTCCATTGCGCATCGAGGCAGACCACCAACGGATAGGGTTCCGCCCGCTCGGTATAGCCTTCGGGCAGGGCCACGTGCAGCACCCGGCCGCTGTCCTCATAGCGGTGCATCTCGCGCCGCCAGATCATCGCGCCGACCTCAGCGCGGCGGAAGTTTGGGCCTGGACTTGGGGCGGGCCCGCTAGGGCGGGAACTTGGGCACAGACCACGCGGTCTCCTTTTGCGTCAGGGCGAACTCAGGCAAGGATTATCACCGATTGCGTCAGGGCGAACTCAGGCAAGGATTATCACCGATTGCGTTAGGGTGAACTCAGGCAAGGATTATCACCGTAGAGAACCCCGCGCGCGCGCTGGGCGCAATCGCGAACAAGCGGGCGGCGGGCGGTGTCTGCCGCCGCCCCCCACCCCTCGCGCGAGTCTGCCGCACGAGCGGGCAGGCCCTGACTGCTCTGGTAAAATGCCGAGGAATCTTTCCACCACGCGCAGGCACCCAGATGCTCACCCAACGGCGTTCTGTCCTTATCACCACCCTCCTCGCCCTGCTGAGCTGCCTTGCGCCGGGGCTGGCCGAAGTTGCCCAGCCCCCCCGCGCGCCAGACGGGCCGGCCAACTGGTCCACCTACGGTCAGGGTTTAAGCAACCAGCGCTACAGCGAGCTGCACGCCATCAACACCGGCAATGTGGCGCAACTCACCCCGGCTTGGATCTTACAAACCGGCGTCATCGGCACCTTTCCGACCAATCCCCTCGTGGTCGATGGCGTGATGTATCTCACCACGCCCTTCAACCACGTCATCGCGCTCGACGCGGCAAGCGGCGCGGTGAAATGGCGCTACACCCATCGTGCGCAAAGCGATCAGCTGTGCTGCGGGTCGCATAATCGCGGGCTAGCTTGGGGCGATGGCCGCTTGTTGATGATCACCGCCGATGCGCGTCTCATCGCGCTCGACGCCAGCAACGGCAAACCCGTGTGGGATATTCCGGTCGTCGACCCGATGACCGGGGATCCCGCCGACCTCGCGGCGCTCAGGCACTACGACCCCGCGCATCACGACGCCTTTGACCGCGCCACCCGTTTCGCCGGCAACATGGCCCCGCTGGTCTACGAGGGGCGGGTTTTTGTGGGTGTAAGCGGCACAGGTTACAGCGCAGTGTTGGCAGATGCCGAGCGCAAGAGCGCCTCGGTGCTCGGGAAACCGGGCGTGCGGGATGGTCTGCGGGCGTTTATCTCCGCCTACAGCGTGGCCGACGGACAGCTACAGTGGCGCTGGTATTCGACGGCCGCGCAGGGCTGGGAAGGAGATTTTGTCGCCCAGACCGCCTTTGGCGATGTGCTACCGCGTGACCTTGCCGCCGAGCGTGCCAGCGCGGCCCAGTATCGTGACGCTTGGAAAACCGGCGGGGGTTCCATCTATTCCACCCCCTCGATCGACGCCGCCCATGGGCTCATTTATTTCGGCACCGGTAATGCTTCGCCCGGCCACGAGGACGACAAGCGTCCGGGCGACAATCTCTACACCTCCTCGCTGGTCGCCTTGGAGGTGGCAACCGGACAGCTGCGTTGGCACCACCAACTGGTGCCGCACGACTTGTGGGGTTACGACGCCGCCTCGCCGCCGGTACTAATCGACCTCGAGACCCCAGGCGCCGCGCCCGTGCCGGCGCTGGCCGCCGCCTCAAAATCGGGCTGGATGTATGTGCTGAATCGGCTCACCGGCGCGCCCCTACGGCGCTCCGAGGCCTTCGTGCCGCAGGATGCCACCATGTTCCGGCGCGCGACCACCGCCGGCATCGACGTACTGCCCGGGGCGGCGGGCGGCGCGAATTGGCCACCCTCCGCTTACAGTCCGCAGACCGGCTGGACCTACGTACCCGCTAGCGACGCCGCCTCCCACTACCAGTTGGAAAAGAACGCCGCCGGGCATGCGGTAACGGTGTTGAGTTTCAGGGCGGGGGCAAAACGCGCCGGCACACTGTCCGCCATCGACCCGCGCGATGGGAAAATTAAATGGCAGTTGCACAGCGACCTGCCCGTGATGTCGGGCGCCTTGGCGACCGCTGGCGGGCTGGTGTTCGCGGGCGAGTCCAACGGCGACTTCATCGCCGTGGATGCGCGCAGCGGCCAGCGTCTGTGGCGCTTCGCGACCGGCGCCGGCGTGAACGCGCCAGCCATTACCTATGCCGTCGCTGGGCGGCAGTACGTCGCGGTGGCCGCCGGTGGCCACGCGCTGTTCAAGTTTCCCTTGGGCGACGCGGTGGTGGCTTTCGCGCTGCCCCAATAAGCACTCGCAAAGCGCCGTTGGGGGCCGGACTAAGCGCGCTGGGGGAGGTCTAGCGCGCCCCGCCGCGTGCGCGAACGGGCCCGCGCCGGGGGTTTTGCAGGCCGACGTTGCAGCCCTGGAGGGCTGGCACCGAGGCGCTGCGCCGCACCTCCACGCGGCCCCACTGGCGCTCGCGAGGTCGCGATCCGTGCCAAATCACCGCTGGCAGACCTGCCGCCGCCGTCCCAGCGTTGCGCCTGGCCCGGTTTTATCAGCGCGGCGACAGACCGTGTTAACAATCTCGCGGCGCCCGCTTTGGGCGCTTCTTCGGCGGGGTCACACGCGCTGCCGGCGAGTGCCGCCGGCCGTGCGGTGGCGCGCTCCGGCCCGCGGGTTCAGGCCACTCGTTGGGCCACGGCGCGCACTAAGCGCTCGATGTCCGCGGCCTGCACCCGTCCCATTGTGGCGATGCGGAAAATCTCGGCTGACAAACCGCCCTGCCCCGCATAAATCACAAAACCAGCCGTTTTAAGCGCGTCGTGCAGCTGTGGGTAAGCCACCTTGGCCGGTAGCCGGTAAGCGCGTAACACCACCGAACTCTGCGCGGCGGGTAATACCGGCACGATACCCAGGGCCGCAAACCCCTCGGCGACCTGCCTCGCCAGCGCCGTGTAGCGCGCATGCCGGGCCTGCCAGCCGCCCTCATCGCGCAATTCGTCCAAGCCTTCAACGAGCGCGTAATACGCCTGCACCGCCGGGGTGAAGGGCGTATTGCGTTGCGCCTGCAACCGCGCCAAACGGGCCAAATCCAGATAATAAGCGCGGCTAGCCGCCTGCTCCAACGCCCGCTGGCGCGCCAGCACAAAGGCGACGCCCGGCACGCCGTGGAGGCATTTATTAGCCGTCCCGGCGACCGCCGATAAACCGGGGTGGGCAAAATCGATGGCCTCGGCGCCAAAGCTACTCACCGCGTCCACCAGCATCCCCACGCCCCGCTCGAGGCAGGCCTGCGCAAGCCCCGCCAGCTCGTTGAGCCGGCCCGTAGTGGTTTCGTGATGGACGACCGCAAGCTGGGTGAAACGGGGTTGTGCGTGGTCTAGCCGGGCGAGGATCGCGTTGAAATCTGGGGCGCACAGCCAGTCGTGCTGCACCACTTCATGGTCGATGCGGTACTGCTTGGCCATCTGCGCGATGCGCTCACCGTACACGCCATTTTCGACCACCAGCAGGCGGCCATCCGCGGGCACCAGCGCGGCCACCATGCTCTCGACGGCGGCGGTGCCCGAGCCGGTGATCAGCACGGGCGCCCAGTCGCTCGCGGCCACCCCATAAACCGCGAGCAGACCCTCGCGCGCCGCGTCCTGCAGGTCGAAAAACTCTGGCTCGCGATGGCACAGGTCGGGCCGCAGCAGGCTACTGCGTACCCGCTCAGACAAACTCACCGGACCCGGATTCAGTAACAGCATGCAGGACGCTCCAGACAAACTAAGGGGTGGGCCGGTGGCCCGCGTTGGGATTGGTGCGGCAGCGCCGTGGCGGCGCGGCCGGCGGCCTCACCGCCACCCGGCGTCGAGGGCGGCGCGGAGTGGGCGGATCTCCGGGAGCAGCCGGTGGCAGGCCAGCGTGCGCCCGCCTGTCCGCGGCGACGAGCGCCGGCAGGCCACGCCCGCCGCGCCCGCGCGCCGGTAGACCTTGGTCATTGCGCCGTGCCCGCGGCCGCCAGCGGCGTTTGCGCGTGCGCGAAATCTGCAGCGCGCCGCAAGTCCTCGAGGTCGTTCACGTTGCACCAGTGGCCGTGGACGTAGAGCACTTCGATCGCCTCGCCCGCGGCCGCCAGCGCATTGAGCAGCGCGGGCATGTCGAGGTCATCGAAGTCCGGGCGCTCGCGCAGCCTGGCGAGCATCGTCTGGAGGCGCACGCGCCCCTTGCCCCGCACGCTCAGCAGCCCTATCCACTGGCCATCCACGCGCTGTGGGCTGTGCGCATCTACCGCGGCGGCAACCCGCTGCAGCAGCGCGCGCTGGCCAAAGAGTTCGCGGGTATCCGCGCCGCTGCAGAACGCGAGATCTCTGGCGCCAGCGGCGGGTGTGACGCTGGCGGGCTGACTCTGGCCCGCCGTTGAATCGACGACGACACAAAACTCGGCGTCTGAATCGAGCAAGTCGCGCAGGATATAGCCGCGATACAGCAGGTCCCCATAGGCGATGATGGTGTCTTCGCGCAGGAGCTCGATGGCGCAGGCGAGCGAGACCAGTTCGCCGGTGGACGCGTGCCGCTCGTTAATGACCAACTTGATCCCGGCGGTGTCGATGGCGTCGGCGCGATAACCACCAACCACGGTGATGTCGTTGACCGCGTGCTTCTTAAAACCATCCACCATCCAGCGCAACAGCGGCTTGCCCGCCACCGCCAGCATCACTTTTGGCATCTCGGTGGTGAGCGCCTGCAGGCCCGCGCCCCGGCTGGCCGCGAGCACCACCGCCGCGCGCGGCGCTAGTGAGGCGCTAAGGTAGACGCGCTCGGCTTGGGTGTATTCGTCGGCGTCTTGCAGGCGGAAAATTTCGTCGACCGCCGCGACGCGGTCCTCGACGTGGACGAGCGTCTGGCTGGCGGCGATTTCTTGCGCGACTAGCTGCATCGCCGAAGCCGCCGCGCGAATCAGATGATTGGCCCAGATGACCGTACTGATGCCCGCCTTGCGGAACACCTCGGTGGGCGTGCTGTAGTACTTCGTCGGCACGATTACCAACGGCCCGCGGCCCGCCCATTCGCGGGCGAAAGCGAGAATTTCGTCGGGGCGGGATAGCTTGCTGTGGATCAGAATCGCATCGGCACCGGCCTGCCGATAGGCTTCGCCGCGCTTGAGCGCCTCGTCCATGCCCCAGCCGGCGATCAGCGCTTCCACCCGCGCCACGACGCAGAATGCGGGGTCGCTCTGGGAGTCTTTGCCGGCCTTAATCTTGCCGCAGAACTCCGCAATTTCAGCCAGCGGCTGGCGCTCGCCGCCGATAAAGCTGTTGGTTTTGGGAAACTGCTTATCTTCGATGCACACGCCCGCAATGCCGCGTTGTTCGAGCTTGCGCACCAAGCGGCGCATATTGTTGAAATTGCCGTAGCCGGTGTCGCCATCGAGCAGAATCGGCAGGTCGCTGGCATCGACCATGAATTCGAGCATGTCGACGACTTGGGTCCAACTCGCTTCGTTATTATCGCGCACACCGAACTGCGCTGAAATCGCGAGGCCCGAGGCCCAGATGGCCTTAAAACCCGCCTCGCGCACGATCCGTGCGGACAGGCCGTTGTGGGCTTCCATCAGAAATTCCAGCTGCTCGCTCTGGAGCAGCTGGTGCAGCCGTTCGGCGCGGGTGGCGGTAGCGTTGTCAAAGGCAGTCATGAGGTCACCAAGTGCGGGATTCGGGTAAGGGCTTCAGGTGCGGCGGGGCTGCCCCGGCGACAGCGGCCGGCGTTGGCAACCTCGCCGCCGCAAGCAGCCGCGCGGGGGCGGGCGCCGGGCAACCCGCGCCGCAGCCCACCACGCCCGGTGGCAAAAAAATGATACGGCGCACCGCCACGCTCATGGGCCGCCTCGCCAGCCCGCTACTCGGTGGTCTGCAAACGCGCCGCGCTGTGCCGCCAGCCGCGTTCCGAAAAATGCAGATACACCAGTCCGGGCAGGCCCAGCAGCAGCTCGCGGGCACGTTTGAGCAACGACAGCGCCAGGGCCGCATCAGGTGAGAGCCCAACCACCGGCGCCAGCAGTAAATAGCCGCCCTCCTGCACCCCCAAGGCGCCGGGGATCGCAAAGGCTGCGCCGCGGATCGCCTGCCCCAGGCTTTCGAGCAACAAGGCATCGCTCCAATCTACGGGATGTCCGATCAGGCGGAGCGCGAGCCAGACTTCGACGGTTCCCACGGCCCAGCCCACGAAGCTCAAGCCGAAGCTGGCCGCCACTTTGCCCCGTTCGCGGTACAGCGCCTGCACCCGCAAATCGACGGCGTCAGCACCGCTCAGCAGCGAGGACCAGTCGCGACCCGCGCTGAACTTCGCAACACACCGCGACAACCAGCCGAACAAACCCCGCCGCTGGGCGAGGTAGAACCAGTAAGTCAGCGCCGCCAGCGCCACGCTAACCCCGGAGATCCACAGCACATCGCTTACCCGCGACAACGCGTGCGCGCCGAGCAACATCAGCCCCACCACCGAAAAGAGCACCTGGGCCAGGGTCTGCAGGGTCGTGCTAATGGTGATCATGGCGGCCGCATCGACGGTGGGTATGCCCAACTGCGCCAAGCGCCTAACCATCAGCACTGGCCCCCCAATTTGGCCGGCCGGCAGCAAGCTGTTGACCGATTCGCCGCCCCAACGCACGCGCACCGCCGCGCCAAACGGGCGCTCGGGCGGGCCGAGCACGTGGATCGCCCCGGCATCGATGACCAACGGCACGAGGTGGAAAGCGGCGATCGCCAGCACCCCGTAGCCGGCGAGCGCCAACGCCGACGCAATGGGTGTGAAGCCCTGCCAGGCTATCAGGCCAATGAACAGGGCCAGTCCCAGCGACAGCGACAGCAGCGCGGCGCGCGTCATCTGGGCGCGCGGCGCTGGGCGCGCAACTGGCTGAACACTTGGCGGAAGCCAAAATAGGCCACCGCGTCCTTCATATTGGAGATGAAACGGCGCAGCGGCCGCATCTGCGGGTTCGTGACGTACTCGAAGGTCAGCGAGACGCGCTGCTCCCCCGCGCGCAGCGGCGTGATGCGGTGATGGAGTTGATCGCCATCAAAAAAAACCAAACCTCCCGGCGGAATCTGGATGGCGCCGGCGACCACCGGCGTGTTCTGGCTGCGCGTATGCAAACGATATTCAAGCCGGCACGAGGAGTCGTCCAGCACCCCAAGCAGCAGCGTGTAGCGACGCCCTTCGTAGTAGGAGGTGTCGTAGTGCCAGCCGATGTGGTCGCCCGGCAGCGTGTAGAAGTACAGCGCATAGGCGTGCGGATCATCTACCGGCGAGGGCAGCAGCCGCTCGCCGCAGACCTGCTCTAGCCAGTGGATCAGTTGGGGCGAGCGATACAGTTCGGCGATGGCCGGCGCGAACTGGTCGATGACATGCCGGCTCACGCTACCGCCCTGTTTGTGCCCCGGCAGGTAGTTGCGGTTGACCATGCTCCACACTGCATGGGTGCCGGCGATGAGCTGTGCCGTTACGTTGGCGGGCAGGAACTGCGCGACCGACAAGAAAGCGCCCTGCTGCCGAAAAGTCTCCTGCGGGACGGGCAAGGGCAAGTCCGTGAGGGTCATACCGGCCGCCTCGAACGGGCTGGCGTGGGCGTCGAGCGCCCCGCTCACTGCGCGCCCTCGGGGCGGTTTGCGCGGGGCACTGCGGGCGCGCGCAAACCACGCCAGTAGTCCCACACCACCCATAGCGCAAAGAGCGGAGCCCCGAGCGCTGCGGCCACCAGAAAGCCCGGCATGGCGTCCATCAGCGTGACCAGCGGCATGAGATAGAGGATGTCCTCGGTTTCGAAGCCACCCACCCGCGCCTGCTGCGTGCCGGCCTTACCCGCGCGCTCCTCGATTTGCAGGCGGAGCACGAACATCAGCGCGACCGCGACGCCCGCCAGCCAACCTAGGGCCGGCGCGCCCACCACCACGTGGAGCGTGCTCAAGGGCAGTTGGCCCAGCGCGTAGGGGCCCTGCGCCGCGCCCACCCCGATACCGATGCCGACAAACAGCGCAACCGTCACGAACCCATCGCTGGCCAGATCGTAAAAATGCCCAAAACGGCTGGTTTTTCCGCTGATGCGTGCGAGTTCGCCGTCCGTGTGGTCAACAAAATTTGATACGACGAGCAGCAGCGCGCCGAGATTATTAAAACCATAGCTGCCCCGGCTGAACGCGAGCGCGCACGCGCTACCAATGAGCAGACGCAGGGTCGTGAGGTGGTTAGGCGTGATGCGGGTGTGCTGCAGGGGTGTTACGAGCCAGCGCGCCAGACGGGCGTCGTAGGGCCGTGCAGGGGCAGGGCCGGCGGGTAGTGCGGAAGACCGCGGATCCAGTCGGTTGGTCATGGCGAGCATCTTATACCCTGTGGGCCAAGTCGCACCCTCCGGGGCGACCCCGTCCTGACGATGGGCGGTGCCGCCGGGGTGCGGGCCCGCGTCGCTGAGGGTTTGCTCGTCTGCTGCGCGGGACCGTCGAGTGCGCGCGAGCGCCCCCCTGCGAACCCCGCGAGCTGAGGCGGCTCGACCTGTTCGGCAGAGGTAAAAGTGGCGTCCCCACGGGGATTCGAACCCCGGTCGCCTCCGTGAAAGGGAAGTGTCCTAGGCCTCTAGACGATGGGGACGTCGTTACCAAGCGCTGGTTCTCGCGGGCCGCGCCCGGTGCGCGGCGAGCGGTTCTGGTGGAGCTAGTCGGGATCGAACCGACGACCTCTTGCATGCCATGCAAGCGCTCTCCCAGCTGAGCTATAGCCCCAGAACCGTCGCGGGAGGCGGGACGATACGCAAGTGGGCTTCAGACTGTCAAGCCAAACCTGTCCGCCGCCAGGTTAGGCCGCGTCAATGCCCGCCATCGCCGCCGCCAAACGGGCCAAAGTCCGCTCGCGCCCGACCAGCAGCAGCGTCACATCGATGGCGGGCGAGGCGGCGCTACCCACCAGCACGACCCGCAGCGGTTGGGCCACCTGGCCCATTTTGAGCTGCAGCTCAGCGCTCACTTCTTCCACCACGCAGTGCAGCGCCGGGCCTTCCCACGCGCTCAGGGCGGCGAACTTCTCACGCAGCGCCGCCAGCACCGGCAGGCTCGCCGCGGTCAGGTGTTTGGCCGCCGCAGCGGGCTCGATGGTCACCTCGGCCGCATAGTAGGGGGCACTTTTTTCCGTGACTTC
>SHZJ01000076.1 GCA_009692365.1 Gammaproteobacteria bacterium | reverse complement strand
AGTGACGACGCCTGGATGCGCGACATCGGTCCAACGTTCGTGCGCCACCCGCGCGGTGAAGTGCGCGCGGTCGACTGGATTTTTAACGCCTGGGGCGGGCTCAACGGGGGGCTTTATCACCCCTGGGATGCCGACGATCGGGTGGCCCAGCGAGTAGCGCACAGCCTGGACATGGCCCGTTATCGCGCCCCGCTGGTGCTGGAAGGTGGTGCTATCCATGTCGACGGCGAAGGCACCTGTCTTAGCACCGAGGCCTGTTTACTCAACCCCAATCGCAATCCGCACTTGGCGCGGCGCGCCCTGGAGGCCGCGTTGCGCGACTATCTGGGGGTGTCGACTATTGTGTGGCTGGGGCGCGGTCTGCTGCACGATGAGACCTCAGGCCACATCGACAACCTGTGCTGTTTTTTGCGCCCCGGGGTCGTTGCGCTGGCGTGGAGCGAGGACCCCCACGATGCCCAGCACGCGATCTCGCGCGAGGCCCTAGCACGCCTGCAGCGCGCCCGCGATGCCCATGGGCGGGCACTGGAGATCATCAAGCTCCCGATCCCCCAACGACCCGTGATGATGTCGCCCATTGAGGCGGCCGGCGTGGCGCCGGCGCGGGGTACGCAGGCCCGACCGGCAGGGGCGCGGCTCGCGGCGTCTTATGTCAATTTTTTAATCTGCAACGGCGCGGTCATTCTGCCCACCTTCGGCGACCCCCACGATGACCGGGCGCGCGCCATCCTCGCCGAGCAGTTCCCCGAGCGCGCCATTCGCCAGGTTCCCGGCCGCGAAATTCTCTACGGGGGCGGCAACGTCCATTGCATCACGCAACAGCAGCCCGCCGCGGGCTAGGCGTCCCGCGTGCTGCACCGGGCCTGGTTTGCGCCGGCAGCATTTTCAGGCGCAGGGGCCGTTAAACGTCTGGCGCGCGGGGCGGCGAGCGCGCTTTACGGGAGTCGAATTGGCGCCCGGGGCCGCGGGCCCGGGGCGGCGGCCAGCGTTCTGCCGACCGGGCAGCGCGCCGCCGCCCGCGCCAAGCGCGCGCGCTGTTCGGCGTTCAGTTCGTCAGGCAAGGCGCGTTGGTAATCGAAGGCAAAATCATCGGCCACGCTGCGATCGCGCGTGACGCTCACTGCAACGTGCGCCAGCGCGCTGCCGTATTTTCCGGCCGCCAGGCGCACCGTCGCGCTCCTGCCGATGGCCAGCCGCCGCTTCCAAGCGTTGGTGGGGATAAAAACCCGCGCCCTCACCGCCCTGCTCCTGGGGCAGATCGCCGTGTGCGGCCTACCGGGCGTTGGAGAACATCTGGCGGTCGCCCGACCGACCGTCACGCGTCTCAATCACCGCAGCGGTGGCGCCTCGTCACCGGCCAGCGCCATCTGCTCATCGCGCTGGCGGGCTTTTTCCGCGCGATTCAAGATGACCCCGGCAATGACCACCCCCGCCCCCACCACCGCCACCATCAGGGTGGCCAGCGCGTTGATTTCAGGCGACAGCCCCAGCCGCACTTTGGAATAAATCACCATCGGCAAGGTGGTCGCACCTGGGCCGGAGACAAAACTGGCAAGCACGAGGTCGTCCAGCGACAGCGTAAACGCCAACAAAAAACCCGACACCAGCGCGGGCGAAATAAGCGGCAGCGTGATCACAAAAAATACTTTGCTCGGGCGGGCGCCTAAGTCCATTGCCGCTTCTTCGATGGCGGGATCCATACCCGTAAGCCGCGACTGCACCACCACCGCCACATAGGCCATCGCAAAAGTAGTGTGCGCGATGATGATGGTGAGCGCGCTGCGCCCGCTTGGCCACCCGATGGCTTGTTCTAGCGCCACAAAAAGCAAAAGCAACGACAGACCGGTGATGACTTCCGGCATGACCAGCGGCGCAGTAGCCAGACCCGACAGCAGCGCACGCCCCCGAAACATCCCAAAGCGGGCAAGCACCACCGCCACCAGCGTGCCGAGCACCACCGCGAGCGAGGCGCTGATAAGTCCTATGCGCACCGACAGCCCAGCGGCACTGAGGATTTGGTCGTTCTGCAATAGCGCGCCGTACCAGCGGGTAGAAAAGCCGCTCCACACGGTCACCAGCTTCGACTCGTTGAACGAGAAAATGATGAGCGACACGATGGGCACATACAAAAACGCAAAGCCCGCCGCGAGCCAAATCCACAGGGCCGGATGGACCCGGCGACTCATCGGCCCGCCTCCGCGCGTTTTTCCAACCACTGCTGGAACACCATAATTCCCAGCACCAGCGAGAGCATCGCAGTGGCCACCGCCGAGGCGATAGGCCACGCACGGTTGGAGAAAAATTCGTCCCACAGCACTTTGCCGATCATGAGGGTTTCGGAGCCGCCCAGCAGGTCGGGGATGACAAACTCACCCAGTGAGGGAATAAACACCAGCGAAAAACCCGCCACGATGCCCGGCAGCGACAGCGGCAGAGTGATGGTGAGAAAAGCCTTGAACGGCAGGCAACCGAGGTCCTCCGCCGCCTCCAGCAGCGTGAGGTCCATTTTCTCTAGGGATGAATACAGCGGCAGCAGCATGAAGGGCAAATAGGCATACACGATGCCGAGGTAGACCGCGAAGTTGGTGCGCATCATGACGATCGGTTGGTCGATAATACCCAGCCCCATGAGCAGATTGTTAATGATCCCGTTGTTGTTCAGCAGGCCGATCCACGCATAAACCCGTAGCAGAAAAGAGGTCCAAAACGGCAACACCACCAGCATCAGCAGCACGCCCCGCCACGCGGCGTCGGCGCGCGCCAGAGCGTAGGCCATGGGATAGGCGATGAACAAACAGATGAGCGCGGAGATGAACGCGATCTGGACCGATTTTAGATAGGCGTTGAGGTACAGCGGGTCACTGGCGAGAAACAGGTAGTTGCCAAGATTCAGTTTGATGGTCAGATAACCCTGGGTGGCCCAGTCAAAAAGCGCGGAGTACGGCGGTTGGGCAATGAGCTGGTCGGCGAAGGAAATTTTTAACACGATCACAAAGGGGAGCATGAAAAACAGCGTCAGCCACAGATAAGGCAGGGCAATCACGCAGTCCCGCCCCGAGAGGGGGATCCGCGCCAGCAGGTTTAGCGCCACCCGCACGGGGGCCAGGTTCACCAGTAGGCGTCCGCCCAGCCCCGCGCCGCTGGCCAGGCGGTCGCCCAGCGGTAGCGGCGGCGGGCGCATCATATGGTGAGCACCACACCGCTGGCCGGGTGCCAGTGCAGCCACACCCGATCGTCCCAAGTGAGGGTGTCTTCGGCGTGCCGGATAAGATTGGCGCGGGTCACGTTCACCATCCGCCCGGTATCGAGCTTGACATGGAAAACCGACATATCGCCCATGTAGGCGATGCCATCCACCACCCCCTGCGTGCAGTTCTCGGCCGGATTGGCCGGCGGCTCGCGGCTGATGTTGATTTTCTCCGGGCGCAGCGCTACCCACAGCTGCGCGTTGGGTGGTGCGGCCACGCCGTGGTCGATGAATATCGTGCAACCCGCATCAGGCGCCGCAATGCGCACAAAGTGGCTGCCCTCCGCCGTCACCTGACCCGCGAACATGTTGACCGACCCGATAAAGTCGGCGACGAAGCGGCTGGTGGGAAATTCGTAAATTTCGGTGGGCGTGCCCACCTGCACGATGTGCCCGAGATTCATCACCCCGATGCGCGATGCCAACATCATGGCTTCTTCTTGGTCGTGGGTGACCACGATAAACGTCACGCCCAGTTTGTCCTGCAGATTCATGAGCTCGTACTGGGTGGATTCGCGCAGTTTGCGGTCGAGCGCGCCCAGTGGTTCATCCAGCAGCAGGAGCTTGGGTTCTTTGATCAGCGAGCGCGCCAAGGCCACTCGCTGCCGCTGGCCGCCCGACAGTTGGTGTGGTTTACGCCGGGAAAAAGCCGAGAGCTTTACCAATGCCAGCATCGCGGCCACCCGCTCGCGGATTTCTCGCCGGGGGGTCGCGTCTTGTTTGAGACCAAACGCCACGTTGTCTTCCACCGACATGTGTGGAAACAGCGCGTAGGACTGAAACATCATATTGACGGGCCGGCGGTAAGGCGGGATGCCGGCCATGTCTTGACCATCGATAAAAATCTGCCCGCTGGTCGGTTCTTCAAAGCCCGCCAGCATGCGCAGCAGCGTACTCTTGCCGCAGCCCGACCCGCCCAGTAAACAAAACAGTTCTTGTCGAAAGACGTCGAGCGAAACCTCGTTCACCGCGGTGAAATTGCCAAAGCGCTTGGTGACGTGACTGAGCGAGATATAGGGCTTTGCCGTCGGGTCGCGCCACGGCTCGATGACTAAAGTTTCGGGCTTTTTGTCGTGCACGCCTTGCTCCTAACCCTAAGCTTGAAGCGCAGGATACCTATTGGTTGGTCTTGATGCGGGTCCAGGCGCGAGTCACCAGACGCTCGTAATCTGACGTATTCACCACGTTGGGAAATAGGTTTTTCTTGGTCGCGGCGTTGGGATAGATGGCCGGATCCTCGCGCACTGCTTCCTCCACATACTCGGTCGACGCGGCGTTACCGTTGGCGTATTTCACCTGGTTGGTGACCGCGGCCATGACCTTGGGGCGCATCACATAATCGAGGAACTTATAGGCGTTTTCTGCGTGCTTGGCGTCCTTGGGAATGCCCATGGTGTCGAACCACATGAGCGCCCCTTCACGCGGGATAAAATAGGCAATCTCGTTGCCATTCTTGGCTTCGGCCGCCCGATCGCGGGCGATAAAGACATCCCCGCTCCAGCCCATCACCAAGCAGATTTCGCCGTTCGCCAGATCGTTGATGTACTGCGAGGAATGAAAATATTTGACGCTCGGTCGCACGCTCATCATCAGCGCCTCGGCCTTCGCGAGATTTGCGGCGTCCTGGCTACCCGTGGGCAGGCCTAAATAGCGCAAAGAGGTCGGGATCGTTTCCGCCGGGGTATCCAGCATGGTCACGCCGCAATCTTTGAATTTAGCGAGAATTTCAGGTTTTAGGATCAGGTCCCAGCTGCCGATGGGCGCATCGGGCATCCGCTCTTTGATTTTTTTTACGTTGTAACCGATGCCGGTGGTACCCCACAGCCACGGCACGATATGTTGGTTCCCCGCATCGTAGCCGGCGAGAATTTTCATGAGTTCCGGGTCGAGGTTGGCGTAATTGGGCAGCTTGCTCTTATCGAGCGGCTGAAAAATGCCGGCTTTGATTTGGCGCGCGACGAAACTGGCCGAGGGCACCACGATGTCGTAGCCGGTATTGCCGGCCAAGAGTTTCGCCTCCAGCACTTCGTTGGAATCAAAGACGTCATAACGAACCTTGATGCCGGTTTCTTTTTCGAAATTGGCGATGGTGTCGGCGGCGATGTAATCCGACCAGTTGTAGATATTGAGCACCTGCTCGCCCGCGGCAACGGCGGGGGCGGGGGCCGCGGCGGGGGCGGGGGCGGGGGCCGCGGCGGCGGGGGCGGGGGCCGCGGCAGTGGATTGCGCAGCCGGCGCATCAGACGGCTGTTCGGTTGAGGCGGGGGTCTCGCTCTTGCCGCAACCGGCTAGGCACAGGGCTAAGGTGAGTCCGACTAAGGAGCTCCGGCTATAGGTCGTCATGGTTTTGGTCCTCCAGATCTTAGGAAGTTGCGACACTCGGTGCGGTACCGGCTCCGGCCGCACCGCAACCGATAAAGCTATGCCTACGCAAACCATAGTCATTCGCCTGCCAAGCCGCAAGCCGTAAACAGGGGCGAGCGGTCGCGCAACGACCGGCGTCAGCTTCATAACGTGCCGACGCCCTATAAAGCGTGCTGGGCCGCGTGTTTCGCCGACCCTTGACGAACCCTAAGAGCGCCTCGTCGGGCGTTAAGACAACCCAGCGAGCGGCCTTACGCTAGGCGGCCCCGGCGCCGCCCGCGTGGCCCAGCGTGGCCGCCAAAGCGTTCAAGCGCAGGGCCACATCGTCGCGTGCGGTGACCGCGTAGCGACACAGCACCTCGCGCGCCGCCGCCGGTTCGCCGCCGCAGCCGGCGAGCTCGTGGGCACATTTACGCCAGAGCGCGGCGCGCACGGCCGCCCGGCCGCCCCAACCGCCGTCCCGCCGGCGCGGATCTTCAGCGTGCGCCCATTGTCGCAGCTGGGCGATAGCGAAGTCGGTTGCAGTCGTCATCTGAGGAAACTAGCATCCTAGCGGCAGCGAAGACATCAGGCTGCGCGTTGGGGCAGTAAAATATCCACCGCCTCCGGTTGCACTCGCTAGGGGTTAAAAAGCATTCACGATGAATCCAACCAGCACCCCGCCACGCACCGCCCGCCCATCTTGCCCCCTGCTGGTGCTTGTCGCCGCCCTGCTGACGGGTGGTGGCGCGGCGCTGTGCGCGCCCGACGAGGGCGCTGACACGCCCGCCCTTGCGAGCGCCGGCGCAGCCGTACCAGCGGCGTCGGCCGCGGCGATGGAACCCGCCGCCTTGGAGGAACTGCTCGCCCCCA
>SHZJ01000075.1 GCA_009692365.1 Gammaproteobacteria bacterium | reverse complement strand
ACGGGACTGCAGCCCCTGCTGACAACCCTCGCGTCGGTGCCGCCCGTACGGCGTTGGACCGACGTGAGCTTCGGCGATGCGCGCAAGCTCAATGCGCCAGACTTGCCCTGGAACCCAGCCCAAGCCGTGAGCGTCCCCGGTTTAAATGTCCTCATCAGCGGCAAGATCGATCGCCTCGACCTCAGCGACCTCCCAGGTGGTGCGACCAAGGCGCTGCTCACCGACTATAAAACGGGCAACAGCCCGCCCGGCGGCCGGGCTTGCGTGCTGCGCGGCGGGGCCGAGGTACAGCGCGCGCTGTACCGCTACGCCGTCACCGCGTTGCTCGCGCCCGGTCAGATCGCGGCCCAGCTGCACTACCTCAAAGATGCTCAAGAACTGCTCCTCGAGGGTGCCAGCAGCGCCACCGATGACCTGCTCATCGCCGCCATCGTCGCCGCCCGCCAGTACTTGTCTGCGGGTCTGGCCGTGCCCGGGCCGGGCACCTGGGCGCGTTACCGCACGGACGAGCTGTGCTTCGCGCTGCCCGCCGCGCACACCCGAACTTACCGCGATCGCAAAGCGGGCCCGGCCACGGAGGCCCTGCGCGACTTACAAGCGTTGTGGGCCGCATCATGAGCCCGCTGAGCGACCTGCCCGCGCGCCAGCGCGCCCTGCACGACCATCAGAGCACGCTGTTGGTAGAAGCCGGCGCCGGGACCGGCAAAACCACTTTGCTGGCGGGGCGCATTGCCCTGCTGTTGGCGAGCGGCATTGCGCCACGCGGTATCGCCGCGATTACCTTCACCGAGAAGGCCGCCGCCGAACTCAAAGACCGCGTGCTGCGCTACGCCACGATGCTGGCCCAAGGTCTGGTCCCCGCGGATTTAAGCGAGCTCCTGGCACGCCCACTCGGCCCACCCCAACTGGCGCAACTCAACGCCGCCACCGGCGCGCTGGGCGAACTCACGGTCGTGACCATCCACGCGTTTTGCCAACAGCTGGTGCGACCCTATCCGGTAGAAGCGGTGGTGGATCCGGGGGCCAGCATTCTGGATGCCAATCACGCTGCACTCGCGCGCAGCGCGCTGCTGGGCAGCTTTCTGCAAGCGGCGCTGGAACAGCCGGCCCAGTACCCGGCGCTGACCGCGCTCTTTGAGCATAGCCCTCACTCTGCGCTCGGCACGCTAACCACAATGGCCGACGCACGCTTGGCTCACCGGGAGGCGAGACTGGCGGCGCCGCCCAATCTGGTGGGCACCGCGGCCGCCTTCCAGGCCCAAGTAGCCGACTTCAGCGCCTGGTTCGCCCAACTGGAGGCCCAGGGTTTGGCCGAACCGGAAACCGCCAAGCTCGTGGTCGGGTGGCGCGCTGCTGCCGCCCACTACCACGCGCGCCTAATGACCCCAGCCGCAGGCCCAAGCTTAGTGCCCCTGGCTAGCCATCTGGCGGCCGGGCTACCGCTCACCAAAGAGCGGAGCGTGCGGGCCTGGCAAAATTTGGGGAAGTGGCAGGCCGTGGCCCAGCGCGCGCTCGGCGGCAGCCGCGCCGCGGCCAACGACTATGGTCGCGAGCTTTCCGCGGCCGGCCAGCAGCACCACCAGCAAACCGGCGAACACTGGCAGGCGTTACAGCAAAGCCTGAGTGCCCATGCCGCGCACGCTCTGCTGCAAGAGCTGGACCCCTTGCTCGTGCGCTACGCCAACTACAAGCAAAGCCGGGCGCTGCTGGACTTTGAAGACCTGCTCATCACCGCCAGAACCCTCCTAAAAACACAGCCGGCCGTCCGCCAGGCGCTGGCCGGGCGTTACTCACGGGTGCTGGTGGACGAGTTTCAGGACACCGATCCGCTGCAGGTGGAAATTCTCTGGTTGCTGTGCGGCGATGGCGACCCTGACGCCAGCTGGGAGCAGCAGTGCCTGCGGCCCGGCGCGCTTTTTTGCGTGGGCGATCCGAAGCAGGCGATTTATCGTTTTCGGGGCGCCGACATCAATACCTACCACGCGGCGCGCGCCGCGATTGGGCGCGCGCCGGCGGGCCAATCCCTGCTCATCGCCACCAATTTTCGCGCCGCCGAACCCATCATCCGGTGGGTGAATGAGATGTTCGAAAAACCTCTCAGCGCGCTGGGGCAGCCCGGCTTTACCGGACTCGTAGCCCACCCCGGCGCGGCCCTATTTGCCCCGCACCGGCACAACCCCTGCGTCCGTAGTTTCGTGCTGAAACCCACCGCGGCTCAGAACATCGGCAGCAGCGCGGACGCACCACAGGCCGGCCTGCGCGACGAGGAGGCCAGCATCGTTGGGCAGCACTGCGCGACATTACTCAGCCACGGCCTGTTCGCCGACCAACCCCAACAGCGGCCGCTGGCGCCGCGCGACATTGCCTTGATCACCCAGACCGGGACCGAACTGTGGCGCTATGAACGGGCCTTGGAAGCCCACGGGATCCCGTTTGCCAGTCAGGCTGGGAAAGGATTTTTCTTTCGTCAGGAGGTCCACGACCTCATCGCCGTCACGCGCATTCTGGCCGACGCCCAAGACACTGTGGCGCTCGGCGCGTTCCTGCGGGGCCCGTGCGTGGGGCTTACAGATGAGCAACTGCTCGACCTCGATGCGGCGCTGCGGCGGGTCGACGGCCCGGCGCGGGCGCCGCGGCTCACGCTGTGGACACCGGTCGGCGAAATCGCCCAGCCCGTGGCCCGCGAGGTTCTCACCACCCTGCAATTGCTGGCCCGCAGCGCGCGCCAAACAACGCCCTATCTGTTGCTGGCGCACGCGGTCGAAGCCCTGCAAATCCGCGCCATCCTGCGGGCTAGGCAGCCGCAAAATCCCGCCCGGGCACTCGGCAATATCGACCGGTTTCTGGAACTGGCGCGGCCCTGGGCGGGCCGGGGTTTGCGCGGCTTTGCGCACTACCTCAGAGCCCGCTGGGAAGCCGGTGAGGCAGAAGTCGAAGCCCGCTCGGACCTCCACGAAAACGCCGTCCAACTCATCACCGCGCATTCGGCGAAAGGTCTCGAATGGCCCGTCGTCTTCGTGATCAACTCCTTCACCCTCGCCCAGCACACCCCAGATCCGGTGCTGCTGCAACGAGAAACCGCCGCACTCGTTACCAACTTCGGCGCGCTTGCCTGTGCCGAGTATGTCGCGCTCAACGCGCTGGAAAAAGCCGAACTGGAACGTGAGAAAATCCGCCTGCTGTACGTGGCCTGCACGCGGGCCAAACACCTACTGGTGCTGCCCGCCCTCCCCCCTCACCTCAAAAGCTGGATGCGCAACGCCGGCGTCGAGGTCGCCGAAAATAGCCCGCTGGGCCGTTTGTCTAACCCGCCAACGCCGTCGTTACCGGTGCGCGCAGCGGTGACTTTTCCAGCCATCAGCAACGCGCCCGCGAATCTGCAGGATTCGGCCAGCTTTGCGCGCGAAGCCGATGCCATCGCGCTGGCGACCCCCCAGCTGCGCTGGCAGCGTCCCAGTGCCCACGACCTCTCTCATTGGGTACCCGCCGCGCCGTTGCCCGACGCAGACGAGGATGAACCGGCGCCCTCGCACGTGGTGGGCGGGTCCGAGCGCGGCAACACGTTGCATTTGTTGATGGAAGAAATCCTCTGCGGCCTGTTGGCGCAGGACCCCGCCGCACTGCGCGCCCGCGCGCTCCAACTCATTGCCGTGGCCGATGTGGGCCAACCACTCGATCCGGACGAACTCACCGGCGTGCTATTGCGCACGCTAGCCCTACCCATCGTCGCCCGCGCCCGCCCGCGCCTTCAGGCCGAGTTCACCACGTTCGCCGCGCAGATCGATAAGCGCGAAGAAATCCTCACTCGCGGCATCGCCGACGCGGTCGAGGTGGACGAGCGCGGCCAAATCACCGCCGTCTTTGACTGGAAAAGCGATGTCGCACCCAGCCTCGACATAAAAGCCCAATACCAGACGCAGGTACGGGCCTACCTGCTCGCCACCGGCGCAGCGCACGGCTATGTGGTCTACATGACGCTGGGCTTGGTGGAGACCGTCACGCCCTGAACTTCGTGCCCAGGCGTTGCGCAACGGCCGCCGCGCGTCGCGCGCGTGGGGCCCCGCAGAGCCCGCGCCGTGTGCTCGCGCACGCGCCAGCGCCGCGCCGTGCGACGCCACGCTCTACCGGAGCACGGGGGTGGTGCTGAGCATCACGCCCTGAACTTTTCGGCTGTCAAAAAGATGCGGGGTCCCCTGCCGAACGCTCGACCGAGCCTAGCCAGTCGGCAAAGCGGCGGCTAGCAAGTCCTAAAGCTCGCGCCCAGATCTAACGCAGACCAAGGGCCGCCCAGCGCCCGCAAGAACCCTCGCAGGCGGCGCGCACTGGCCGGCGCGCCGCGCCACCAACCACGCGCAGGGCCCAGGGCGGCGTTTGCTCAGGGTTCGGTTGGTTAGGCCCGCGCTGCTGCGCGCGCGTCAGTGCCCAGCGAGGGCGAAACCGGCTGCCCGTTACTCGCCGCACCTGAACCCGTCGGCACGGGCGCCCGCCCACCAGCCCGGCCAGCCTAGCTCGCGGTGGTCATCTGCGCGATGCGCGCCACCGACTCGCGCAATTCGCCCAGACCCACGCCCTCCACGCGCAAGCGCGTCACGATGAGGTGCGACATGCCGAGCGCTGCACGGTGAGCGGCAATTTTATCGCTCACGTAATGGGCGTCGCCGAGGATCGCCCAATCGTCGACCTGCGGAGAAAGTTTAAGCCCGGGCGGCAAAGCGATGCTCGCCAGCCGTTCACGCAGCGCTTTGACGGTGGCCGGCGAGTCGCTGACAAACACCGTGCGCATCACCGGCCGCACCGTAGCGGGTGGATGACCGGCGGCGGCCAGCGCCGCGTCGTGACGGGCACAATTGAGCTTGAGCTCACTGAAAGTCTCGATCGGCGAGGCGAGATAAGGCAAACCCAAGCGTCCCGCCTGGTCCAGCGCCTTCGGACCGAAGGCCGCGACCCACACCACCGGGTGCGGCTGTTGCACGGGACGTGGATGCACTTCCACCGCCGCCGACCCGTCCTCGTGCAGCGACACGGCTTCACCGCGCCAAGCTTGCAGCATCAGGGTGTAGGCCCACTCGAACAGTTCACGCTTGACGCCAGGATCAATGGCAAAGGCTTTCAGGGTCTCGCGCGAATAGCCGCGTCCTACCCCCAAGATGACCCGGCCACCGCTTAGGCGGTCGAGCACCGCTACCTGCTCCGCCGCCAACAAAGGGTTGCGCAAGGGCAGCAGATAGCTGGTGGTAGCCAGAAAAATATGCCGGGTGGCGGCCGCCACCGCGGCCAGCAGCATCAGAGGATCGGGTATTGCGTGCGCGTTGAAATGGCTCTCGGGCAGCCAAAACGAGGTGTAGCCCAGCGATTCTGCGAACGCCGCCTGCGCGCCCAACGACGCCGCCGACAGGCTGGAAAAATCCCACGGCGTGAGTCCTAATTTTAGCGGGACGGACGAGTGCACAGACAGCTTAGGTGCCTCACCCAAGCTTAACCCCGGATCGGGCGCGCTCACAGGGTGAGACTCGCGTGATTCCACCACGGCAGATCAGAAAATGTGCGCAGATCCAGTTCATGGGTCCACGCGGATCGATGCTGTTGGGCCAGGTAAAAATAAGTGTTCGCGATTTCGGCGGGCAGCAGCAGCCCATCTTTTTCCAGTCCCTTGCGCTCGCGCAGTGCTTGGAAACGCGTTGGCCCGAGCATCTTGCCTAGCGTGTCCGGCGCGTCGACGGCGCCATCGATCACGATGTGCGCGACGTGGATCCCCTGTGGCGAGAATTGGGCGTTGAGCGTCTGGCACAACATACGGCGCCCACCCATCGCCGAGGCGTGCGAATGCTGGCCCGCGTTGCCCCGCATGGCCGCCGTCGCCGACGTCACTAGCAAAGTGCCCCGGCCCCGTGCCGTCAGGTGCGGAAAGAGCGCGCTGGCGAGGCGAAAAAGGCCAAAGGTCGCCATTCGCCAGCCTAGCTCGAAGGTCTTAAGCGAGGTATCTGCAAGCGCACGGTCGCCGACTTGGGCACCCAAATTGTACACAGCGACCGCAATGGGCCCGCACTGCGCCTCGATGGTCGCCACCAGTTCTTCGATGCTGTTCTCCTCAATGGCATTGAGAATAAAGCCGCTGGCAGAACCGCCCGCAGCGACTATTTCTGCGACGTCACGGTCCAGCCCTGGTCGGTCGGTGCGCCTCGCCAAGCACGCGTGGTAGCCCTCACGGGCAAAGCGCCTGGCCACATGGGTGCCGATGCCCGCACCCGCACCCAACACCAGACAGACCGGTTTGTTCATCAGCGCTGTATCCTAAAATTATTCCGCCACGCTCGCCGGGACGAAGCCATAGCCTTTCATCCTAAAATTATTCCGCCACGCTAGCTACGATGAAATCACCCGCGCGTCCGCGACCACCTGCCGGGTGCGGCCCGTGGCGAGGCCGGAAGATTTCAAGCTACTTGTCGCATTGGTGGGTTGACTGCAGTTCGTTCTTCGATTGGATTATCTGATTCGTCGCGCTCCAATTTGTCGGCTTTCTCTGGGTTTAAGTGGACGACCATGACACGGCGCCAGTTGCGGGTTTGACGCT
>SHZJ01000007.1 GCA_009692365.1 Gammaproteobacteria bacterium | reverse complement strand
CGCAGCGGGCTGCGGGTGCTTGGCCAAGCGGCTGCAGGCCATGGGTGACAGCGACGCTGACCGACTCGGCCCAGCCACCCGCCGCGTGTTGGGACCCCGCGATCAGCGGGGCGTCATAGCAGTTCTTGACTCGCACCGGGCTCGCCGCAGGACGCGAGCAATCAGCACCCCCACCTCACGAGCACCGCTTGGGCTGCAACGCAAAACCCCGCAGGTCTTGCGTCAACGCACTTTGCCAAAGCAGGTACGAAGCTCACTGACGAATAAATCTGGCTGCTCAAAAGCAGCAAAGTGGCCGCCCTTGTCCAGCGTGTTGTAGTGGATGAGCTGGGTGTAACGCTCTTCGCACCCGCGTCGCGACGCACGGAAGATTTCGTGCGGATAGATGCTTACACCGGTCGGGATCGTGATCGGTGTCCGGTCGCCAATCAAGGTGGCGAACGACTCCCAGCAGATGCGTGCCGAGGACGCCCCGCTCGCAGGTAGCCAGTACCTCATCACATTGTCGAGGAGTTCATCACGGCTAAGAACGTTCTCCGGGTGACCGTCACAATCCATCCACGCCCAATACTTCTCGACGATCCACGCGCACAGCGCGACTGGCGAATCGACTAGGCCATAGCCAATCGTCTGTGGCCGCGTGCTATGTACCTTGGCGGTACCATAATCCCAGTCGAAGTACTGCTGCACGCGCGCTCTAGCGCCGATTGCTCTTGCGCGGTCAGATTAAGCATGAGCGCAGGACTCGGCGATACCAACGGCAAATTGACATGGCTGGCACGGCAGTGCTCGCCCTCGCTCAAGGCGATGCTATGAGTCACGGCCGATCCCCAATCGCCGCCTTGGGCGACATAGCTCACATAGCCCAACCGCGCCATCAACCGGCCCCAAGCGCGACCAATGCGCTCCATCGTCCAGCCGGGTAAGGTCGGCTTGCCAGAAAAGCCATAGCCGGGCAGCGTTGGCACGACGAGATGGAAGGCGTCGTTTGCTTCGCCACCGTGCGACGTCGGATCGGTCAAAGGCCCGATCACTTTGGTGAATTCAATAATGGATCCGGGCCAGCCGTGGGTGAGGATCAGCGGCAGCGCGCTGCGATGCGGCGACGGGATATGCAGGAAGTGAATGTCGAGGCCGTCGAGTTCCGTCACGAACTGCGGCAGCGAATTCGGTGCCGCCTCGCAACGCCGCCAGTCATGGTGGTGTCGCCAATAGTCACAGAGCTCGCGCAGATACCCCAGCGGGATGCCTTGGCTCCAACCATCCGAGGTCTCTCGCTCAGGCCAGCGTGCGTTTGCGAGCCGGCGCGTGAGGTCGGTCAGTGCGTCTTCCGGTACCGTGATTCGATAAGGCCGTATCTTGCTCATTGGGATACTCCTGCTGGGATGACGCACCCGCGAAACTGACCCGCAGCATTTTCGGTGTCGCCTATCGCTACCCTCGGCGGAGAGGCCGCGTCAACGCAGTGTACGGCGCAATTGAGCTTGGAAATGCGCCGTTACGCGCGCGCGCAGGACCGCATGGCGGCAACGACTGCTGCTGAGAGGGGTTGGCAGCAGCATGTCGAACGCCGAAAGGAGCAGCAGCATGGACCGAGTGGGCGGTCCGAGGGGCAGCGCGGGAGCGCGGGCCCAGCGGTGCAAGCGCCACCGCACGGGGATGAATTCCTCCAGCATGTCGATTCGCGCGTGGTCAAGCACGACCTCGCCTTCGCGACGGGCGATAGTTACCGAGAAACACTGGCCAAGGTCTGGCGACCGAAGCTCGGCGCTCGACTGTTTGCGGCAGTGCGGTACTCCGAACTCAGGAAGATCGCTGATGCGCACGCCAAGTCGAAGAAGACGTACAACAATGTCGTCAGTGTCTGGCGCCGCGCTGTCGACTACGGCTACCGAGCTACGCCTGAGAAGCACAATCCGGCGACAGGCTTGAAGTGCCTGCGGATTACGAAAAAGGATCGGCCCGTCATCGCTCCCTTCAGCAGCCAGGAAGCCGCAGCGCTGCTGGCCGCGAGCCACCGCGACTGGGGCGAGGCGCAAGGTAACTACGATGCGTGCCGATTCTGCTCAGGGCTGCGGCCGTCCGAGCAGCTAGCGCGGCTGGTGAGCGACCGCGACATCGTCCACACCAAGATCAGCATCAGCAAGGCGCGCGTCATGGCCCGCGACAAGGATCGGACCAAGACCTCGACGGATCGCCCAGGCGGACTGTGCCCGCGTGCGCTACAGGTGCTGCAGCGCTGCCTCGCGCTGCGCGCGCGGTTGCCACTGGCCGGCAAGATCCAGCGCGACGATCTCTTCTTCAGGGAAACCGGCGAACCGATCCGCGACCTACAGTATCCGTGGGTGCGCTGGCGAAGCACGCGGCGCAAAATGTAGCCCCGCTATCGCGATGCCTACAACGCGCGTCACTCAGCGGTGAGCTGGCACCTGATGGTCGGCAAGAATCCGCTGTGGGTCGCGAAGATGCCCGGTCGCCGCGGGCAGACGATGCTCGCCACCGACGCGGCGGGGACCGAAGGGGCGCAGGAATCGGAGGTCGAAGCGATCAGCGTGGTGATCGCTGGAGCGCCGGAACGGGTGCCTCACAAGCGGCCCGTTGTCGTCAACACGGAGCTTGCTTCAAATGCCCGATTCAGCCCCCCCGAAGGCCCCAGAATTTGGCAGTAGAATGGCAGCAGAACACCCCCATTTGAGAGTAAGTTATTGTTCTACCCAAAGAAATAATGGCGGAGAGAGAGGGATTCGAACCCTCGATAGACTTTCGCCTATACACGCTTTCCAGGCGTGCTCCTTAAACCACTCGGACATCTCTCCAATGCGCGTTGCGTCTGGCGCGGGCGCGCAGGGTAAACCAGTTGTGGACTAGGCGACAAGGACGACGGTGCTTAGGCCGCGCTGCGCTGTTGTTTCCAGCGCTCGAGGAGTGCGGCTTCCCCCTGCGAGAGCGCGCAAATCTGGCTAATTTGGTCCATTTCCAAGCCGCTGGCCAGCAGGCGTTCGGCCTGGGTAATCGCGAGGCCGCCGTCCATCTGCTGGGCCATTTCGTTCAGGCGCTCCACCACGGCTTTCTGTTTGGCGCTGTGCTGGCCCAAGCGTTCGCCAAGTTCGCGGGAGCAGCCCACTAACGCGGCGAGATCGCGCGTGACTTGCTCGCCCGCTTTGCACTGCGCCGCGAGGGCAGTCGCCAGGGTCGTGATGCGTCGTGCTTGGCTCCAAGCCACGCCACTGAGTGTCAATATCGCGACGCCCAGCAGCGCGCCGCCCAATCCGAGCAGAAATCCGTCTAAAGGCGGCATGGCACTGAGCATGGGCCGGGCTCAAAACCCGCCCTGGATGAACTGCGCGTCCGGGCCCATGAGTCGATTGAGGTCAACCAAAATTAGAATCTCGTCGTTTTTGCTGAAGACGCCTTGGATATAGCGCGAGTTTTCTTCGTTGCCGATATTCGGCGCGGAGTCGATGTCAGAGTTTTGGATATTCACGACCTCCGCCACGCTGTCGACCAGTAGGCCGACGATCAATTTATTGATTTCAACAATCATGATCCGAGTTTGCTCGGTGGGCTCGCTGCGCGACAGGCCGAAGAGTTCTCGCGCGTCGACCACCGTCACCACATTGCCGCGCAGATTGATGATGCCCAGCACGCAACCGGGGGCGCCGGGTACCGGGGCAATCTCGCTCATCCGCAGCACCTCCTGCACCTGCATGACGTTGATGCCATAGACCTCATCGGCCAGCCGGTAGGTAACCCAGCGGTTAAACTGGCTCTCTTTTTGTTTCAGGACGGAACTCATGGTGGGCACCTCGGTGACTTGGCGGCAGGTCGCTTGGCGTCAAAATTACAACGCGTTGAGCGGGGTCACGAGTACTAGAGCACTCATCGTGCCAGTGTGTAGTGGGTGCCTCAAAGGCGGCGCATAAAATGTAATTGGGTGGCATCGGGATCCAGCACAAACGCTGGCGGATCGCGCAGAGTGGCGCCGATCCAAGGGGCGGCGGCCCGCGGCCCACGGGGGATAAGCGCCGCCGGGTGAATCTCCCGCGCACCTTCCAGCCGGCAACCACGAATTTCTAACCGCCCGCCGCGCAACCAGACGACATCGCGCGCGAGCCCTTGCCCCTCGCCCAGCTGAGCGCGGTACGGGGCTGGCACGAGTTCGGCCGCCTCTATCACCACGGCGCACGGCGTGCTGGGTGCGCCGGTGAGCAGCGCGTCGGCGCGGCAGAGAAACCTGAAAGGACCGACCAGAAAGCCAATGGCCCGGATGAGCGTGGGGACGGACTCAAGGTGGGCGGCGCTGGGTGCCGTTAGGATGCTGGCTTCATCCGCGGGCGCCTGGAGGTGTTCGGTGAGATAGCGCGCGACTAGTTCGGCCGTGGAGAGTTTTGCGGCGGTCTGGGGGGTGCTCATCCGGCAACCCTCAGGGTTTCGGGCTCCTCGCCACGCACGGCGGCGAGCAGCGCCTGATAGGCGAGACTGGCGCGGGCGTAGGGGTGGCGCAGGGTTAACGGCACCCCGATGCGGCTCGCCTCGCGCAGCTGGGTATCCACCGGAATTGCGCTGTCCCATAAATGAATATCCGTGCGCGCCCGCATGGCCGCCAACGTATCGGTACCGGCCCGCGTGCGGCGGTCGAACAGCGTCGGCACGACCAAATGCGGTAAGGGTTTGCCCCGCGCGCTGGCGATCATGTTGAGGGTGTTGAGTAAGCGGTCGAGCGAGCGCTCGGCGAGGAATTCGGTCTGCACCGGGACCACCAATTGCTCACAGCAAACCAGCGCGTTAACCACCAACACCCCCAGAGTGGGTGGGCAGTCGATGAGGCAATAGTCGTAGTGCTCGGCGCTCAGCGCCAGACTGCGTTGCAGCGCCAGGCCCATCCCCTGTTTGAGGCCAAAGCGGCGCTCCAGAGTGACCAGCGCGGTAGACGCCGGCGCAATGCTTAAGTCGGTAATGGTCGTTGGCAGCACCATGTCGTTGATGCCCACCATGCCGCCATCCGCCACCGCGGCGAACAGGCGGTAGAGGTTGGGTTCCACCACGTCCGGATCAAACCCGCAATAAGTGGTTAGCGAGCCGTGGGGGTCGAGGTCGACCAGCAGCACGCGTGCGCCCTCGCGCAGCAAGCACCCGGCCAAGCTGATGGTGGTGGTGGTTTTGCCCACGCCACCTTTCTGTGCCGCAATCGTCCATATCTTCATTCTGGAATCTCCGCAGGTCCGGGAAGTTCCATGACTCTCTGCAAGGATTGGGCCGCTTCCTCCACGGGTGGCTCCAAACTGGGCTGGGCGGCGGCCGTGGCATCGCCCGCCAGCGTGATCTGGTCATTTTTCCCAATGGCGACCACCACTCGACGGTTTTGACGACGGCCTGCTGGCGTGAGGTTGTCAGCAATCGGACGGTGCTCACCATAACCAATCGCGGCAAGCTTCTCTGGCATCACGCGGGCGGTGGCGAGATAGTCGGCAATTGTTGCCGCTCTGGCCGCCGACAGGCCCCAATTGGAGCCGTAGGGTCCGCCGGTCAACGCCACGTTATCGGTAAAGCCCTCCACCCGCACGGCGTGGCCCATATCGGCCACCACGGCCGCGATCTGCGCCAACGCCGGCAAGGCCGCTGCATTCAGGGTGGCGCTGCCGGTGGCGAATAGCACTTCGCTGCCGAGCTCGATTTCCAGCCAATCACGGGTTTCGCGCAGTTTCACATCGTCCCGGCCACCAAAAGCGCCGATGGCCGCCAAGAGCTTTTCCCGCGGTGTGCCCACCACCGGTAGCGCCGGGGGGGCGACCAGCGCGGGGGTTTCGGCATTGATCGAATCCGCACCCGCCGCCTCCTGTAGATCGGCCACATTGCGGGGGGCGTCCAAAAGGCTTTCACGGGGCGGCGCGCCACCGCCCATATCGATCGGCACGGCGCGCGGCCTCTCGAGGGGTCGCGCGGTTTTAGGGTTAGCCTTCAGATCAATTTCCAGGGCTTTCGAGAGCACCCGGAACTTGCCGTTATTAACCGAAGAAATGGAATACAGCACGACAAAGAACGCCAGCAACAGCGTGATGAAGTCGGCATAAGACAATAACCAGCGGTCGCGGCCAGGCTCCTCATCTGCGGGTGCATGCCGCCACGCCAGACGTGCCCGCTCGCTCACCCCAGCAATCCCTGTAAGCGGGATTCGACCACGCGCGGATTTTCACCGTCGGCAATGGCGGTGATCCCGATGGTGATCATTTCTTCCATCCGAGTCTCGTTCCTCACCAGCGCTTTGAGCTTGGCGCCCATCGGCAGAAACACCAGGTTGGCAAAGGCCACGCCGTAGACCGTGGCCACAAACGCAACCGCGATCCCGCGGCCCAGCAGGGCCGGATCGCTGAGGTGGTTCATCACTTCAATCAAGCCGATCACGGCCCCCAAGATCCCCAAGGTTGGGGCATAACCGCCCATGGCCTCGTAGACCCGCGCGGCCTGCAGGTCGCGCTGCTCGCGGGCCACACTATCGCTCATCAGGGTTTCCCGGATGAGCTCCGGATCGTTGCCATCGATCAACAGTTGGACTGCTTTGCGCGCGAACGGGTGGGCGACGGTTTCAACGATTACCTCTAGCCCCAGCAGCCCGTCGCGACGCGCCGTCCGACACCAATGGATGAGGTCGTTAAAGATGGCTTCCAACGGGAGTTCTGGCGGGCGTAACACCCACGCGGAAATTTGCAGCGCACGCGCAAACACCGCCGCCGGCGATTGCAGCATCGTGGCCCCCAACGTGCCGCCCACGACAATGAGCAGCGCCGGCGCATTGAACAGCATCAAGGCTTCGCCGCCGTCGAGATACTGTCCAGACAGCACCGCGCTAACGGCCAGTAGCAGCCCAAGAACGCTGAGAATATCCATTCTCACAGCCCTTGTGCCAAGCGCCTAGCTAACTGGCTGGCGGATACCACTTCTGCGGCTAGGCCGGTGCGGATCAGCGCCGCTGGCATCCCAAACATGGCACTGCTGGCCTCATCCTGCGCCCACAAAGTGCCGCCGGCCGCGGCCAGCGCTCGCGCGCCCAAGCTGCCATCGCTGCCCATGCCGGTTAATACCACTGCGAGCGCGCCGGCCCCGGCGCTACTGCCTACGCTCCCCAACAGCCGATCCAGAGACGGCCGGTAACGCTCATCGTCCGCGCCCGCGGTAACCTGCGTGTGCAGCGTACCGCCGACCCGTAGCACCCGCGTCTGCCGACCGCCGGGCGCCACCAACACCCGCCCCGGCAGGAGCGCTGCACCCGGGCTCGCTTCCATCACAGGCAGGCAACAGCGCGCATTCAAGCGCTGCGCGAATGCGGCGCTGAAGGCCTGCGGCAGATGGACCGCCACTAACACCGCGCAGGGAAAGTGGGCGGGCAGCACACTGAGCAGGTCACCGAGAAGCGCTGGGCCACCGGTGGACGCGCCCAGCACCAGCAGCGCGCGTTCACCAAAATATCTCCCCGCACGGGCAGTGGGCGGCACACCCGCCGGGCGTAGACCCGCGAGGGGCCGGGCTGCGGCGCCCAGCTGCCCCTGCGCGAGCAACTTCAGGCGCTGGCGCAGCCCATGCGCGGCGGTGGTGTCCACTGCGTCGGGTAAAACCCTTTTGGCGATGAAATCAATCGCCCCCGCCTCCAGCGCGGCCAGGGTGGCGGTGGTGTTGGCTAGTGTGAACGCCGAGAGCATCACGATGCGGGTAGGCGCTAGGCGCATGATTTGGCGTACGGCGTCGATCCCGTTCATGACCGGCATTTCAACATCCATCGTCACGACATCCGGCCGCAGCGCGATGGCGGCCGCCACCGCGGCGCACCCGTCTGCCGCCTCGCCCACAACTTCAAACTCAGGGTCGACCGCGAGCGTTCGCCGAATCTGTGCGCGAAACAAATCCGAGTCTTCTACGACCAGCACCCGGATGGGCTTGACCGCGAGCGCAGGCAAGGCCGCTTCCATCAACCGTAATCAGCCGGGGTCGCGAGCGCCTCAGCGACGTCCGTACACATCGATGAGTTCCGGCAGATCAAGAATGAGGGCAATGCGGCCGTTGCCGGTAATCGTCGCGCCGGACAGGCCGCGCGCGCCACTGAGCAGCGCACCCAGCGGTTTAATGACGACTTCTTCTTGCCCGATTAGTTCGTCCACGATGAAACCCAAGGTCTGGCTGCCCACCCCCACGATCACCACATGGCCTCGGTCGACGGTGACATCGTGCACCCCGTTCACCAACCAGCGACTGAGGTAAAACAAAGGCAGCGCCTTGCCACGGACCACCAGCGTCTTGCGCCCGTTCACGTCTTGGGCCTGTTCACGCCGGAAATCGATGATCTCCTTCACGTTGACCAGCGGCAAGGCGAAAATCTGGCTCCCCAAATTGACCATCAGCGTGGGCATGATGGCGAGCGTGAGCGGAACCCGAATTCGAATCGTCGTGCCCACCCCAACCTTTGAGTCGATCTCGATAGAACCGTTGAGTTGGGTGATGCGGGTCTTCACCACGTCCATGCCCACACCCCGACCGGAGACGTCTGATATTTCTTCCTTGGTGGAGAAACCCGGCAAGAAAATGAGCTCGAAACACTCGCGCTCGGTCAAACGCAACGCGGCGTCTTCCTCCAGCAAACCCTTCTCGACCGACTTACCGCGGAGTATCTCGGCGTCCATGCCTTTGCCGTCGTCCCGGATGGTCAACAAAATTTGATCGCCATCCTGTTCGGCCTTCAAGTGCAGGATGCCCCCCCGGGACTTACCGGCGGCGAGGCGTTCAGCGGGCCGTTCTACCCCGTGGTCGACTGCATTGCGAACCAAATGCACCAACGGATCGGAGAGCGCCTCGACCAGATTTTTGTCGAGGTCGGTTTCCTCGCCCTCCAGTTCAAGTTCGACTTCCTTGCCGAGGGTCCGCGCCAGATCCCGCACCACCCGCGGGAACCGGCCAAATACTTTTTTGATCGGCTGCATGCGAGTTTTCATCGCTGCCATCTGCAAATCGCTGGTGATGACATCCAAATTGCCGACCGCCTGAGTCATCTCTACGTCACCAATCCGGCCTTGCAAATTGGTGAGCCGGTTTCTGACCAGCACCAATTCACCCACCATGTTCATGATGCGGTCGAGCACGTCGGTGCCTACCCGGATGGTGTTGTCCTTCGGCTGTGGCTCACTGATGTGCGGCACGGGGGCCGACTCCAGTTTGGCTTTCGCAATGGGCGCGACCGCGCTGCCAGGCTTTGCTTGCAGCTTGTCGAGCAGTTTTTCGAATTCCAAATCGGTAATGACATCGCTGGAAGCCGCCACCACCCCCGGCACGGGTTCGGCCACGCTCGGCGCCGCGGTGGGCTTTTGGGGCTGCGCTTGAATACTGTCGAGCAAGGCCTCGAATTCAGCGTCGGAGATGGCGCCGTTGCTGGGTGCTGCGATGGCCGCCGGTTTGCTCTTGGCCTGGAGGTTATCCAGCAAGGCGTCGAATTCCGCCTCAGAAATGACCTCGTTGACAGGCGGGCTGACGCTGGCCGTGGCCAGACTGCTACGCACGTCCAGCAACGCTTCGAAGTCACCGTCGTCCAGCAGCGCAGCCGCGTCCCCAGCGCTGGGTGACTCGGCCAACATACCCGCGACCACTTCATCAAATTCGCCCCCAGCGGCGAGGCTGAAAGTCGCTGATGCCGAGGCGTCCAGCATCGATTCCCCGGCGGCGATGCGCCGCAACTGCTCGATCAAATCGCGCGCCACCGGCGCCGGACTGACGCCTGCTTTAATGCTCTGAAACATGCCGCGCAAGGCATCGAGCACGCGCAGGAACACATCCATGACCGCCGAATCAAGGGTAAAACGCCCGTTGCGCAGTTGGTCGAAAACATCTTCGGCTTTGTGTGCCACCTCGACCATGGCGTCGAGCGCCAGAAAACCCGCGCCGCCCTTAATCGTATGGAAGCTGCGGAAAACCGCGTTCAACAAATTGTGGTCGTGCGGAGAGGCCTCTAAATCAATTAACTGCGTGTCGAGGTTCTCGAGAATTTCCTGTGCTTCGATCAGAAAGTCTTGAAGTATCTCATCATCCATCGTCATCTTCCCCGCTGCTGCCGCGCTGGGCAGCGCAGTCCGGTAACGCGTCGAAAATAATATGCCGAGAGGTTTAGCGGCAGAAACGCCGATTTGCTGGAGGGCTCACGACGGAGCCCTTAGCGAGGCAGGAAACTTCTGCGGTCCGGAGCGTTAGGTTCAGGACCGCACAGGCAGCGCAGCTTGCGCTTAGAGACCGAGTTCAGCCAGCAAGGTGTCAACGTCATCCTGTCGATTGAACGAGTTCGCCTCCGGCCCGATGACCGGCCCCTGCGCACCCGTGCGGGCGGGCCGCAATTCTCGGCTGCCGCCCGGTAATTCGGCCGTGAGGAGCGTCAGCAACTTGCCTTCGACCTGTGCCACGATTTCGATCGTGCGGCGAATGACCTGTCCGGTGAGATCCTGATATTCCTGCGCCATCAGAATTTCGCTCAGTCCGCCCTGCATTAGCTCACCCGTCAAGGAGGCTTCATCAATGAAGGCTTTCAGCGTCGCCATATCACCCGCCGCTAGGGCGGCGGTGGCGCCGCTCACCAAGCGTTCGGCGATCGGCGTCAGGTCTTCGATGGCCGCCAGTACGCGGTGCGCCGAGGCTTCGGTTTTCTCGATGACATAACTCAGGCGGTGACGCGCATCGGGCATATCGCTGCGGGTCATTTCGGCCAGCTGCGGGTCCGAGCTGAGACCTATTAAGGAGTGGTGTAGATCACGAGTGAGTTCTGCCACGTTGCGGAGCAGCACCCGCGACCCTGATTCGTGCAGGGATCGCAAAACGTCTGCGGCTTCATCTTCTGAACCCTGCTCGAAGGCCAGGACTAAATTCCGTGCGAGTTGCAGGCGGTCTGCAGTCCCCATAAAAGGTTTTCCTTTCAGATCTAGGTTGACAAGGGTCAAGCAGTAGCCGCAATCCGCTCGAAGATTTTCTCGATTTTTTCTTTCAAGGTCTGGGCCGTGAACGGCTTCACAATATAGCCGTTCACCCCTGCTTCGGCCGCCCGAACGATCTGGTCGCGCCGCGCTTCTGCGGTCACCAAGAGGACCGGCAGCTTGCCGAGATGGGGGTCGGCGCGCACCGCGCGCAGCAGATCTATGCCCTGCATCCCGGGCATGTTCCAGTCGGTAATGAGGAACTCGAAGCGGCCCGTCCGGAGCATCGGCAGAGCCGTGTTGCCGTCGTCGGCCTCGTGCGTATTGTTGAACCCTAGGTCACGCAGCAGATTCTTGATGATTCGCCGCATCGTCGAAAAATCGTCAACGATCAATATTTTTATGTTGTTATTCAACACACACTCCTATTTAAAACGCGTACCGCTAGCCTGACTGCTGCTCAATCTTGCCAATCTGCCATTCTGGCTTTGAGACGCACTAGCGCTTGAGAATGTATTTGACAGATACGAGATTCGCTCACCCCCATCACCTCGCCGGTTTCCCGCAGGTTGAGCTCCTCCTTGTAATACAGCGACATCACCAAGCGCTCGCGCTCCGGCAGGGATGCTATCGCCGCCGCCAGCGCGGCCTTGAACTTGTCCTTTTCAACACTTTCGGATGGCCCCGGGATGCGCTCATACAGCCCGTCCGAGAAAATTTCGTCCTTGCCCGGTAAGTCCTCGAAGCTGAACACCTTATGACTGGTCGCATCTTGGAGTGTCTGATAGTAATCGTTGAGTTCCATCCCCAAGCGCGTCGCCACTTCCGCATCGCGGGCGTCGCGTCCAGATTCAGCTTCGATCTCCGCCACCGCACGGCTGATTTCCCGTACCTTCCGGTGCAAGGAGCGAGGGGCCCAATCACCTTTACGGATTTCATCGAGCATCGCCCCCCGGATCCGGATGCCCGCGTAGGTCTCAAAACTAGCGCCCTGCGAGGGGTCGTAGTTAAACGAAGCTTCCAGCAGACCGATCATGCCGGACTGTATCAGATCATCGATTTGAACCGAGGGCGGCAGACGACTCATCAGATGATAAGCGATGCGTTTGACCAATGGAGCCTGTTTACGCACCAGTTCGTCTTGGGCTTGTGCGTCCAGTCCCGCCGCTGCGGCCTGCCTGTACTTGGCAACTTTGTTCATGCGAGCGCATGCCTCCCCATCATTTCGGCGTGGATAATTCGTTCCAGAAAAAACTCAAACTGGCCGTTGGCGGCGGGTGGCGAAGGCCACTTATCGACACTGGCCGCCAATTTGGTGAACGCTTGACTGGCGGGGCTAACCGGATAGGTGGTCACCACCGCGGCCCGCTGGCGCACGGCTTGCGTCACACAACGGTCAAACGGGATAGCCCCCGCGTAATCCAGAGCCACCTCCAGAAAGCGTTCCGTGGCGTTGAGCAAGCGGCGAAAAATCGCTCGCGCTTCGGCCTCGGCGTACACCATGTTCACCAGCACCCGAAACCGCGTGCGGCGGGTGCGCTGGTTAAGGACTTTGATCGTGGCATAGGCGTCGGTGATGGACGCCGGGTTGTTGCACACCACCACCAACACCTCCTGGGAGGCCTCGCAGAACTGCAGTGCGTTGGCGGAAATGCCCGCCGCAGTGTCCACCACCATTACATCCATATCGCCCTCTAATTCGCTGAAGGCGCGCATCAACCCCACCCGCTCGGCCTCGCCGAGGTCCGCCATGTGCTGGATGCCTGAGGCGGCCGGCACGATCCGCACGCCGGCCGGACCTTGCATCAGGATGTCGTTGAGGGAGCAATCGCCGTTGATCACGTCCGAGAGCGTGCGGGTGGGCGACAGGCCCAGCAGCACATCAACGTTGGCGAGTCCCAGATCCGCATCGAGCAACGTGACCCGGACACCGGTTTGCGCCAGCGCAATAGCCAGATTGATCGCCACCGTGGACTTGCCCACTCCGCCTTTGCCGCTGGTCACCGCGATGACGCGGGCGGGGCTGGGCGGGTGAGCGTGTTGCAACGTTCCCATGGGGGGGGTTACCTCGCGATTCATCGCGTGAACGCCCGTTCTATCAGCGCAGCTTCCGCCGATGCCGGGCAGGCCTTGCCCATCCTGATGAGCTGTTGCAACAGCGCTTGGGGAGTGGCGATGCTGATGTCGTCCGGCACCTGCTGCCCGGCGGTGGTGTAGGCCACCGGCAGTTGGGCGGCAATTACCGCGGAGAGCACGGGACCTAGCGTGGCTGCTTCGTCGAGCTTGGTCAGGCAGCAACCCTCCAAAGGCAATCCCTCCACGGCGTCGACCACGCGTTCTAGCGCCATATAATCGGTACTGGCACACAGGGTGAGATAGGTCTGCACCATGCTGGGCAGCCCGGCCAGCGTGGTGAGGGTGCGGCGGAAGGCCGGGTCGGCCGGCGCAAACCCCGGCAGGTCGATAATCACCAGTCCGCGGTCCTCAAATTCGTGCAAGGTTTCGGGTAGTTCATCCACGCTGCGCAGCGAGCGCACGGTAATGCCCACCAAGCGCCCGAAAGTTCGCAACTGTTGGTGGGCGCCCAAACGCTGGTCGTCGGTAGAGATTAACGCCACCCGCTGGCTGCCGTGCACGAGACTGTAGCGCCCCGCGAGCTTGCTCGCCAACGTGGTCTTGCCCACCCCCGTAGCGCCACACAGCGCAATGTGCCCACCGTGTTGCAGCACCGGGTCGTGGAGACAGGTGATTCTGGCCTGAAGGGCGGCCAAGATTTGCCGGCTTGCGGCCGCGAATTCGTGGCGGTCCTCCACCCCAGCCGCCAAGCTGCGACCCAGCTTGGGCGCGATGCCCAGTTGGGTCAGCACGCGCAATAGGCGAGCCTGCCCGGGGCTGCGTTGGCCGAACTCGTGCCAGGCTAAACCCGACAACTGCTGTTCTAGCAATGATTTGATGGCGCCCAGTTCGCGTTGCATCTGGACCACGGTTTCCTGGCTGGTCCACAGCGGCTCCGGGGCGGTCGGGGCGGTCGGGACGCTCGCCGCGGTCGGGGCGACACCGGCGACCTCCGCAGCCACCTCCGGCGCGCGCTCGCGGCCCCCCCGGGGCGTAAATTTTTCCAGCAACTCGGCGTCCGGCTCACCGATAGCCGTTAGCAGTTCCACCCCGCCATCGACCTTGCGGTTCGACAGGATGATGACGTCAGGGCCTTGCTCCTGACGCACCTGCTCGAGCGCGTTGCGCATATTGGCGGCGAAATAGCGTCTCACCTTCATGCGTCGTTTCCCCCTCAGCCAGTTAATCGGTTACTTGCGTTTAGCGGCGTGGCCCAGAGCCATCACCCACCGTCGCCACAATCCGGAGCTGCTTGTCGTCCGGCACCTCGTTGAAGCTGATGACATGCATCCCCTTCACGCTTTGCCGGACAAACCTCGCCAAAAACTCGCGCAGGTTGCTCGGCACCAGGAGCACCGAGGGTTGGCTCGCCAACTCCTGCTTCTCGTGCGCCTCGCGCAGTGACTGGGCGAAGCGATTAGCGAGATTCGGTTCAATGGCGATACCTGTCTCAACCCCACTCTCAACCGAACGTAGCAATATCTGTTCCAACGAATAATCCAAGGTGATTACCGGCAGTTCATCTTCTAGTCCATTGATTTGTTCGATTATTATTCTCGCCATCGCTTCGCGCACTGCGGCCGTCAAGACGACGGGGTCTTGACTCTTACCGCCACGCTCGGCCAAAACCTCCAGAATTGTCCGGATATCACGCGCCGGCACATGCTCCCGCAGGAGGTTTTGCATCACGCGCACCAACAGCCCCACGGGCACAACCTTGGGCACGGCGTCCTCCACCAGTTTCGGGCTGGTCTTAGCGAGCCCGTCCAATAACTTCTGCACCTCGTCGTGACCAAGGAGCTCATGGGCATGGTCTTGAATGACCTGGCTCATGTGGGTTGCCACCACGGTGCTGGCATCGACCACCGTATAGCCCAGCGATTGGGCCTGCTCGCGCTGCTCCCCGCCGATCCACACCGCCTCCAGATTAAAAACGGGGTCCTTGATGACGACCCCGCGCAGTTGGCCGTACACCTGGCCGGGGTTGATGGCGAGTTCCTTGCCCGGCTGGATGGAGGCGTTGCCGATGGTCGCGCCGTGTACCGTGATGCGGTAGGCGGCGGGGTCGAGTTCCAAGTTGTCGCGGATATGCACCGCCGGGATGAGGAAACCGAGTTCCTGCGACAGTTTCTTGCGCACGCCCCGCAGCCGGCCCAGCAATTGGCCGTTCTGGGCGCGGTCGACCAAGGGGATCACGCGATAGCCCACCTCCAGCCCAATGGCGTCAATGGGTTGTACGTCATCCCACGACAACTCTTTGGTGTCCATCGGCGGCGGCGGCGGCGGCACCTCGAGCGCCACCTCTGCGTGTTGCCGGCGGCGCTGCGCGATCCGATAGGCCGTGTAGCCGGCGCCCGCGGCCATGGTGAGAAACGCCACATTAGGCATGCCCGGAATGAGGCCCATGGTGGCAAGAATACCGGCCGTGACCCCCAGCGCCCGCGGGTCCTCGAAGAGTTGGTTGGCCACTTGCTGGGTCATATCCGCATCCGCGGACACCCGGGTCACGATGACGGCCGAAGCCACCGCCAGCAACAGGCCGGGAATCTGCGCCACCAAACCGTCACCGATTGTCAGCAGCGTGAAAATGCGCACGGCGTCACCCATCGACAGGCCATGCTGCATCACCCCGATGATGAAACCACCCAAGATATTGATGAACACGATGAGGATGCCCGCCACGGCGTCGCCGCGCACGAACTTGCTCGCGCCGTCCATCGCACCGTAGAAATCGGCTTCCTGCGTGACTTCCAGGCGCCGCTTCTTGGCATCCTGTTGGCTGAGCACGCCGGCGTTGAGGTCTGCGTCGATCGCCATTTGCTTGCCCGGCATAGCGTCCAGGGTAAACCGCGCACTGACTTCTGCGATGCGCCCGGCGCCCTTGGTCACCACCACAAAATTGATAATGACCAAGATGGCAAACACCACGAAACCCACGGCGTAGTTGCCGCCGATGACGAAATTGCCAAACGCGTGAATGACTTGACCCGCCGCGGTCGGACCGGTGTGCCCGTGCAGCAGCACCACCCGGGTCGAGGCAATATTGAGCGCCAAGCGCAACAGCGTGGCGCCCAGCAG
This sequence comes from Gammaproteobacteria bacterium, assembly GCA_009692365.1. GTDB lineage: Bacteria > Pseudomonadota > Gammaproteobacteria. The sequence goes on along the minus strand of SHZJ01000007.1, from coordinate 87,213 downwards.
CACCGAGGGGAAAGCCGCAAAATCGAGCGGCCGGCGCGCGTAGATGCTCGCCAGCAGCACGATAATGGACAGCGCGATATTGAAAGTGAATAAGACGTCGAGCAGCAGCGGCGGCAGCGGCAGAATCATCATCGCCAGCAGCGCGAGCAGCATGCCGGGCACGGCCAGGCCGTTGCGCTGGAGGGTTCCTAACACTTGGCGGCTAGAGGTCGTGGGAACTAACGTGGCCATAGGCTTGCTCGGGTGGTGAGGGGGTGGCGGTCAGGGCTGGGCGCAAGCGCCAAAAAAATACCCCAGCCGGTCAGAGATGGCGCGTTCAATGCGCCAACTCGGGTGGGATGGGTAGTTCACGCGGCGGCAGTGGCTGAGGACCGCCGGGCTGGCGACGGCGCAATTGGAAAACGTAGGCCAACACCTGCGCGACCGCCAAATACAGACCGGCGGGAATTTCATGGTTGATCTTGGTCGTGTGATAAACCGCCCGCGCCAGCGGCGGGGCTTCCAGCATGGTGATGCCGGACTCGCGTGCAATCTCCCGAATGCGCAACGCGGTGTGGTCCATGCCCTTCGCCACCAACTGCGGGGCCGACATCGTGGCCGGGTCGAAGCGCAGTGCCACGGCATAGTGTTCTGGATTGGTAACCACCACATCGGCCTTGGGCACTTGTTCCATCATGCGGCGCCGAGCCAATTCCTGCTGCAGCCCCCGGATCCGCGCCTTGACCTCCGGTGAGCCTTCGCTTTCACGCGACTCCTCGCGCACTTCTTGGCGGGTCATGCGTTGATTACGCGCATAATCCCACAGCTGGAATGGCACATCGACCAGCGCAATCAACAGCGTGCCGGAGGAAACTATCAAAAATGCTTTGAACGCCAGCGCGCCGGTGGCCGCAAACGCGGGCCCTATCGGCAGGCTGGCAAGCTGGCTGATAGCCGGCGCGTCGTGCCACATGCTGGCCAGTCCTATGCTGAGCAAAAGTGCAAATTTGGTGAACGCTTTAGCCAGTTCCACCAGACTTTTGACGGAGAACATCCGCCCAACGCCGGCTAACGGGTCGAGACGCTGCCATTTAAATGCCAGTCCCTCGGCCGAAAAATTCCACCCCCCCAACGCGATCCCGCCGGCCACCGAGACCACCGCCGACACCAGCAAAAAAGGCGCCAGCGAGGTCAACACCGCCATCAGGGCTTCGTGCATCGCGTGCAACATCTCTACATCGCTCATCCGCAGCCCGCGCTCAACCCGGAAATCTGCCCGCATGGCGCCCTGGATAGCGCCGATGAAGCGCGCGGAGGAGATCCACAGCACCGCAGTAGCGGCCATGAGCAACAGGGTGGTGCCGAGCTCGCGCGAGCGCGGTACCTCGCCGCGTTCGCGGGCTTGGGTGCGCCGCTGAGCACTGGCCTCTTCGGTGCGTTCCTGACCACTTTCTGATTCCTGTGCCATTGCTTATGGCCGGCGCAGGACTTCGTAGGCCGTGGTAAAGCCTGCCGTAAAAACAGCTTCCATCTGGTCCGCCAGAATGCCGGACATCATAAGCAGCACCGCTATGCCAAACAGGATCAGGATGGGAAAACCGATCGAGAAAATATTGAACTGGGGCGCCGAGCGCGCGATCACGCCAAAGACCAGATTGACGATCAGCAGGGCGGCGATGGCCGGCAGCATCAGCGAAATGCCCATGGCCAGCAGTTGGCCTATCCAGTCGATGACAAAGGCCAGCGCCGCGCGGGTGATGCCATTGGTGCCGGGTGGCATCAGGGTAAAACTGTTGACCAGCAGTTCAATCAACTGCAGGTGCCCGTTGAAGGCGAGGAACATCAAGATGCCCAGCGTCGCGTAGAGTTGCGAAACCACCGGCACCTGCGCGCCCGAGGCCGGGTCAACCATAGCGGCAAACCCCAGGCCCATTTGTTGCGCCACGATTTGCCCGGAAAATTCAAACACCAGAAAAATTGCTCGCAATACCAGTCCGAGGGTGGCGCCGATGAGCACCTGCTGCACGGCGATTACCAAGCCGGTCGGGCTGAGTATCGGACCCGCAGGCGCAACCATGCCGCCTAGCGGCACCAGAATAATCGTCAGCCCCACGGCAAAGATCAACCGCACGCGCGCGGGCAGCGCTCGCGTGCCCAGCACCGGCGCGGTCACGACAAACACACTGACCCGCAAAAACGGCCATAAAAAGGCCGCCAGCCAGGTCATCAGTTGGGTTTCGGTAACGGCCAGCATGTGCTGGTTTCAATGCGCCAGCGAGGGAATGAGCGCAAACAGCTGCGTGGTGTAGTCGCTGAGCACGCGCAGCAGGAAGGGCCCGCCCAGCACCAGCACCAGAGCAGTCGTCAGCAGCTTGGGGATGAAACTCAGCGTGCTTTCATTGATCTGGGTGGCCGCCTGCAGCACCCCAATCACCACGCCCACCACCAGCGAAGGAATCAGCAGCAGCGCCATCATCATCAGGGTGACTTCCAACGCGCCCCGGCCTAGGGTGACCACCAGTTCAGGCGTCATATCGCGAGCTCCCGGTCCGACCTTAGGTGTAGAAACTGGCGGCCAGGGAGCCCACGATGAGCGCCCAGCCATCGACTAGCACAAACAACATCAACTTGAACGGCAAGGAGATGATGAGCGGCGAGAGCATCACCATACCCATGGACATCAACACACTGGCCACGACCAAATCGATGACGAGAAACGGCAGAAAAATGAGAAAGCCGATCTGAAATCCGGTCTTCAGTTCGCTGGTCAGAAAGGCCGGCACCAGCATGGTCAAGGGGGTGGCAGCGGGTTCGGGAATATCGTCCTGCGCGGCCATGTCCACAAACAGCCGCAGGTCCGTTTCTCGGGTCTGGGCGAGCATGAATTCGCGCAGTGGCGTCTGGGCTTTTTCCAAGGCCTCGTTCAAGCCAATTTTTTCTTCCATATAAGGCGTGACGGCATCAGCGTGGATGCGGTCGATCACGGGGGCCATCACGAAAGCGGTCATGAATAAAGCCAGCGCGATGAGCACCTGGCTGGAAGGTGTCTGGGCGGTTCCCAGCGCCTGCCGCAAAATGGCCAGCACGATGATGATGCGGGTGAAGGCGGTCATGGCGAGCAGGATGGACGGCAGCAACGTGAGCGCCGTCATCAACACCAGAATTTGTAGACTCAGGGTGTAGGTCTGCGAGCCGTTCGCGTTAGTGGTGACCGACAGCGCCTCTAGCCCTTGTTGGGCGTGCGCGGGAAACGCCAGCAGCAGCGCCAGCAGCGCGAACCAGCGGCTCATGGGGCGAGGGTCTCAACCCGGCCGGCGTGGGTTGCCGCGTGCAACGCGCTGGCAAATTCCGGGATCGCCGGCGCCGACAACACATGGAGGCGGCGTAACTGGCCGCCTGCCACGCCCAGCAGTAAGCGCTCGCCATCTACCTCCACCAGCAGCAGCCGTTCGCGGGTGCCCAGCGACAGCGCGTCGACTACCCGCAAATGACGGCCGGCAGACCCTTTGGTCAGGCGCAGCCGCTGTGCGCCCCACGCCAAGCCGCCAATCAATAACAACACCAACACCAGAGAACCCGCGACCTGACCGAGGTCCCCCAAACCCACCGGCAGCAGGGGGGCCGGCGTCGGGGCTGCCGCCTGCGCGCCGGCCGGCACCAGCAGAGCAACCAAGAGCCGCGTGCGCGCGCGTATGTAAGGGGCAAGGAACATCATTTAGCGCAGCTTCTTCACACGTTCCTGCGCGCTCACGACGTCGGTCAGACGGATGCCGAACTTCTCGTTCACCACCACCACCTCACCGTGCGCCACCAGCGTGCCGTTGATCATGACGTCCAAGGGCTCGCCGGCCAGGCGGTCTAGTTCCACCACCGAGCCTTGGTTGAGCTGCAGCAGGTTACGGATACTGAGTCGGGTTTTGCCGATCTCTACCGACAGCATCACCGGGATATCCAGGATCGAATCCAGATCGGCAATTTTCCCACCGAGTTCTCCGGTGGACTGAAAAAACTCCATTTTCGCGGGCTCAAAAATGGAACTCGCCGCGGCTGGCGACACCGGCTTGGCGCCGGCCTCTGCCGCGCGCTGCTCGGCGAGCGCCGCCGCCCAATCGTCTTCTTCTGCGTTATCGGCACCACTCATGTCATCGCTCCCAGTTCCTGGAGTCGCGGCGTTAGCTCTGAATGCCGCAACATTTCAACCACTTTCAAGGCGTAGTTACCCCGCGACTGGCCGTAGCGGGCGCGAAAAATCGGAATATCGTCAACACAGGCGGTCAGTAGATCGGGCATTTCAATGCCCAGAACATCGCCGGGTTTAAACGCGAGCACGTCGCGCACGGTGACCTCGGCCGTGCCGATAGTTGAGCTGATTTCCACCGGGGCGAGTTTCACTTCGTCCTGCAGCAAATCGCTCCAGCGGTGGTCTTTTTCGGCCACGTCGCTTTGAATGCCGGCGTCCAATAAATCGCGAATGGGCTCCACCATCGAGTAGGGCATGGTGATGTGGAGATAGCCCGCCCCGCCTTCGAGGTCGATGTGAAAAGTGGAAACCACGACGACTTCGCTGGGGCTCACGATATTGGCGAAATGGGGATTAATTTCGGCCCCTACATATTCGAACTTCAGCGGCGCAACCGGCTCCCAGGCCTCGGCCAGTGAACTAAAACACATCTCCACCAAGCGTCGAACGATGCGCATTTCGGTGCCGGTAAAATCGCGCCCTTCGATTTTGGTATGGAAACGGCCGTCACCGCCGAAAAAACAATCCACGAGCGAAAACACTAACTTGGGATTGCACACGATGAGCGCCGAACCGCGCAGCGGCTTGATCTTGATGACGTTGAGATTGGAGGGCATCAGCAGCGAATGGACGTATTCGCCAAACTTCACCATCTGGATCCCCTCCACCGAAATAACCGGCGAGCGGCGCAGCATGTTGAACAACTGCACGCGTAGATTGCGCGCAAAACGCTCGTTGATCATTTCCAGCGTGGGCATGCGGCCACGCACGATGCGGTCTTGGGTCGCAAAGTCGTAGCTGCGCGTGCCGTCGGCTGAGAGCGCAGCGTCGGCTTCCGTGTCGATGTCGCCGCTATCGACGCCCGACAGCAGGGCGTCAATTTCGTCTTGGGAAAGGAGGTCGTTACTGGCCATGGGAACAGTTCGTCTGCTACTGCATGACGAGGCTGGAGAAGAACAAGTCTCCGATGCCTTTGCCGGTTTTTGCTCCAGCCACTTTGGTGACCACCGCGCGCACTTCGAACAGTGCGTCCACGCGCAGTTTTTCCTTGCCGTCGGGGGTCATCAGCTGCTCAAAAACTTGGCGGCCAAAAAGCATCACCAAGGCGTTGCGCACGGCGGGTAGATTTTCCTTGATCGCGGCCTGCACTTTGGGTGACTTGGCCATGAGGCTGATTTCAGCCTTGAGAAACTTGGTGCGCTTTTTTTCGTCTAAAAAATTGACCACAAACGGGGGCGCTAATGAGACATAGGCGGAGGGTTTTTCTGCGCCCTCTTCGCCCTGTGCAGCGGCCTCGTCGTCCGGGGCGTCTTTTTCTTCGGCAGCGGCCGCTTCGGCGTCGCCATCTTCTTTTGCAGTAGCGTCGTCGGCCTCTGAGTCCTTGGCTTTGGCGGCTGACGCAGGGTCTGACTTGCCGCCGGTCAGCAACATGGTGACCCCCACGCTAATCCCGACCAGGCTCAGCACGCCCACCACGATCAGCGCGATCATTTTCTTTCTGGAGCCGCTCGGGGCGGGGACTGGTGCTTCGGCCATGCTGTTCTCCTCTGTGTTGGAGACCCAATAAGCAAGCAGCATGCCGAAATTTTTTATTGTTTTATTTCAGATGGTTATATTTTTATATCGCGAATTTTGCCAGCCGTTTGACTAAGCTGGCGCTGATTTCAGCCGACTGCGACGGGGTCTTGACGCACCGGCCCGTGCTCAGGCGTAGGCATCGATAAGGCCGCTCCGCCGCAGCAACGTGGGGCCCATGGCGGCGGTATCCAAGGCGAGGTTGTCGCCCTGACCCTGACCCATCAGCCAGTCGCTGCGGACCTGACCCTGCGGGGCCTGTTCGCGTTGCGGCAATTGGGCAAACACCCCCGCGTCGTTGAGCCGGACCCCGGCCGCATCCATCAGTTCGCGCAGCCGGGGTAAGGCCTCTTGGATGGTCTCGCGGGTCAGACCGCTGGCGGCCGCAATTTGCACGCTGACCTCGTTGTGATGGAACGTAACCCGGACATCGATGGGCCCCAACTCCGGCGGATTGAGGGACATCTGGGCTTGGTGGACCCCGTTTTGGGCCAACACCACGACCTGCTGCCCCAAGCCCTCGGCGAACCGCGGTGTGTTTACCGGCAACTGAGTATCCAAGTGCAGCACCCCGGTCGGGCCGCGTTCGTGTAGGGCTGCCCCTGGCGCCGTCTGCGCGGGGGTCAAGCCCACGGGGGGGGTGTCGCTGCCCAGGCGCTGGACATCGAGGTCCCGTGGCGGTCCGCCGGACAGCAGCGCAGCCAGTTTAAAGGCGGGTGGGGCTGACCCCGCGGGCGAGGCGTCGGGCGGCGCCGGCGCGTCGTCCGGGGACGGGCCTACCGGGGTCACCGCGGGCTGTGGCCCACGGCCCGCCTGCGGGCTATTGGCGGGCGAGTTGGCCGCTAATTGGCCGGTCGCTGCGGCCGCAAACTGTGCCGCAAACTGTGCCGCGACCCGCAGCTGTGGGGAGCCTGCCGGGATAAACACGCGGGGTAGCACCAGCGGTAAGTTCAGCGCGCTGACGGCCACCGCCGCCGCGTCGGGATCACCCACGCTGGCGACCGCTACCGCACTGGGACCGGTCATGGGGTCGGTCATGGCGTCGGTCATGGGGTCGGTCATGGCGTCGGTCATGGCGTCGGTCATGGCGTCGGTCATGGCGTCGGTCATGGCGCCGGTCATGGCGCCGGTCATGGCGTCGGTCATGGCGCCGGTCATGGCGTCGGTCATGGCGTCGGTCATGGTCGCGGGCGCGGCAAGCAGCGGCAGTTCGGGGACCGGCGTTGCCGCCGCGGGGTCGATCTTTGCCGCATCAGTCGTCTTGGCATCACCGAGCGCGCGCAGTGTTGCGGCGAAATCTCGCGCCTCACCGCTCGTCGAAGCGGCGCTATCGCTCTGGATTGATGGGCTTTTCTCGATCTGGGGCGCGCTGGCGGGCGGCAAGTTGGTAATGGCGTTCGGCATGGTCACGGGTTCCGTGTTGGGTGCATGACTGCTAGATTGCAACGCATGTGCCAGCTTTCGGTTGAACGCCAACAATGAATAAACTACCTAGTAACAGCCGCCCAAAAAGTCTTCGGCGCATCCTGATTACCGGCGGTGCCGGCTTCCTCGGCTCCCACTTAACGGAACGCCTGTTGGCCCGGGGCGACGAAGTGCTGTGCGCCGACAACCTCTTTACCGGCTCCAAGGACAATATTCGGTCGTTCCAGACCCACCCGAGGTTTGAATTCTTGCGTCATGATGTAACGCTGCCGCTGCACGTGGAGGTGGACGAAATCTACAATCTCGCCTGCCCCGCCTCGCCGGTGCACTACCAGCGCAACCCGGTGCAAACGATCAAAACCTGCGTGCACGGGGCCATTAATCTGCTGGATCTCGCGCTGCGCACGGATGCCAAAATTCTGCAGGCGTCCACCAGCGAGGTCTACGGCCACCCCAATCAGCATCCGCAAGTCGAAAGCTATTGGGGCCATACCAATCCGATCGGCCTGCGCGCTTGCTACGACGAAGGCAAACGCTGTGCCGAAACGCTGTTCTTCGATTACCACCGACAGCACGGCGTCGCGATCAAAGTAGCGCGAATTTTTAATACCTATGGGCCGCGCATGCACCCTGACGACGGCCGGGTGGTGTCCAATTTTATTGTGCAGGCGCTGCGCCACCAGCCCATCACGTTGTTCGGCGATGGCCAGCAAACCCGTTCTTTCTGCTACGTTGACGATCTCATTGAGGGCCTCATCGCCCTGATGGACGGGCCCGCCACAGTCGTAGGCCCGGTGAATCTGGGCAACCCCAGCGAATTCACCATCGCGCAGCTGGCAGCGCTAGTGATCGAGCTCACCGGCTCACGCTCCACCCTGACCTATCGCCCGCTGCCCAGCGATGACCCCCGGCACCGCTGTCCTGACATCACCCTGGCGGGCAACACGCTAGGCTGGACGGCGCGGGTTGCGTTGCGCGAGGGCTTAGCCCGCACCATCCGTTATTTCGACACCCTGCTGGCGCACAGCGACGATGTGCGCGGCAACCACCAAGGAGCCTGAAAATGAGCATAAAAGATGAAGTTGGCACCCAAAAAGTCTTTGAGGACGAACACCTCATCATTTGGGAATTTGCACTAGAGCCGGGCGCCACCACGCCCTGCCACACGCACCATCTGGATTACGTTTTTTATGTGCTGGACGGCACGCATCTCGAAGTTTTTGATGCGAACGACGAGCCGCTGGGTGGTTTCGACGCCCTCGCCGGCGCGAGCTTCGCGTTTCATTGCGCCAACGGCGAGCTTATCTCCTCTGACGACAAAGGCCTGCGGGTGCCTGCCACCCACAGCGCACGCAACGCTGGGCCAACCCGCTACCGGGAAATTCTGGTAGAAAAAAAACGTCCATCCGCCGTGGCTTAACCCAGCGGGTCGATGCTCAGGAGCGCTGCGGCCGGTCGTCGATTTCACGTTGCAGCGAGCGTTCAGCATGGGCTTCTTCGTCCGCGAGCGCACGCTGTGCCACTTTGTTCATTAACAGAGCACGGCGCCGCTGCGCCAGCCACACCCCGCGCTCGAGCTCACGATTACTCTCCGCCAGCTGCTTTTTACGCTCGATGAGCGCCAAGGCCTCTTCAATCCGCCCCACGAATAGCCGCAGTTTCTGCGCTTGATAGCCACCCACCGCCGCCGCGCCGGCGGCCTGCAAAGGGCGCAGATATTCGTCCCGATAACCTCTCAGGTCGCCCAGCTGCCGGTCCAGCCGGGACACTTCTTCGCTGGCGCGGGCAAGTGCTAGGGCCGAGAGCTGCTCGGCGGTTGCCGAGAGATTGGCCAAGCGCTGAACGCGCCCCGACTTCTTCACGGCGCTTGGCCTGCGCTCAGGCCGTGGTCGGGAAAATTTTGTTCAGCATGTCGAGTGCATCTGCGCTGCCCACCGATTGGTCAGGGTCTTGGCGCATAAAAGCTGTGAGCACGGCCCGCAATGCGACGGCACGATCCAACTCTGGGTTAGTCCCGGCTTGGTAGGCACCCACGTTGAAGAGATCCTGATTTTGCTCGTAGAGGGAATAGTAGTGCCGAAATTTTCGGGCCTGCGCGAGATGCTCAGGGGTAGTGACCATATTCATCACGCGACTAATAGAGGCTTCGATGTCGATGGCCGGATGTTGTCCGCGTTCAGCCAGCGAGCGCGCCAGCACGATATGGCCGTCCAGAATGGCTCGAGCAGTGTCGGCCACCGGGTCGTTGTTGTCGTCACCTTCGGTCAGCACCGTATAGAAAGCGGTAATAGAACCCCGGCCGTTCACGCCCATCCCAGCCCGCTCAACCAACTGTGGCAGACGCGCAAACACCGAGGGCGGATAACCGCGGGTAGCCGGCGGCTCGCCGATGGTGAGCGCAATTTCGCGCTGCGCCTGGGCGTAGCGGGTAAGAGAATCCATGAGCAGCAGCACATGCTTACCCTGATCGCGAAAATACTCGGCAATCGCGGTGGAGATAGTTGCCCCGCGCATGCGCATCAGCGGCGGGTTGTCGGCCGGGGTGGCCACCACGACGGCGCGCGCCAAGCCCTCGGGGCCCAGAATGTCATCGATGAATTCTTTTACTTCGCGGCCGCGTTCACCGACCAATCCCACCACGATCACATCTGCTTTGGCATACCGCGTCATCATTCCCAACAGCACGCTCTTACCCACGCCGCTCCCGGAAAACAGGCCAATTCGTTGACCTCGTCCCACCGTCAGCAAGGCGTTAATAGACCGCACGCCGACATCCAGGGCCTCCCGGATGGAGCCACGCTGGAGCGGGTTGAGCGGCAGCCCGGCCAAGGACTGCCGTTCTTCGACGACCAACGGCCCGCGCCCATCGATGGGCTGACCGCTGCCGTCGATCACGCGACCTAACAGACCCGGCCCGACCGCCACCTCGCCGGCCCCGCCGTAGGGAATGACGCGCGCGTTGGGTGCTAGTCCCTGCGTATTGCCAGTGGGCATGAGAAACAGACTTTCGCCATCAAAGCCCACCACTTCGGTCTCGACCTGCCCGCCCAAGCGGTTCATCACCACGCAGCGGTCGCCAATCGCCGCCTCGCAGCCCACCGCTTCGAGGGTCAGACCCACCATCCGCGTGAGCTTGCCCTCCACCAGCAGGCGGGGTGGCTCGGCTAGTCGCGCGGCGCGCGCCGCGAGCGCCGGCAGCCAGCGCTCGGCTGGCGAGCGCTCAAGGCTCACGGTCGCTCTCTCGATCGCCGCCCAACATGCGCGAGGCAATCGCCGCCAGTCGCGACTCGACCGAAGCGTCGATCCGCGAGACATCAGTTTCGACGATACAACCGCCACGGGTCATCAGCGGGTCTGCTTCTAGCCGCCAACTGCGGGTGTCCTCGCCCAAGGCAAACGCCGCTTGAATGAGGTCCGCATCCTCCGGGTGGAGCCGGATACGGGCCGCGCGCGGTGCAACCGGCAAATGCCGCATCGTTTCGCGCACCACCCCCACGATTTCCCCGGGGTTGGCCTTGAGTTCCCGGCGCACCAGGTGGCGCGCGATCAACACGGCCAGATCCGACACTGCATCGATCACCGCCGCATCGACTTCGGCCAAGGGCTGGCCTAATTGATCCATGATGCCCGCGAGGCGCACGGCCAGTGCTTGTGCCTCTTGCAGCCCACGGGCACACCCCTCGGCGTGCCCCTCGGCGTAGCCTTTCGCGTAGGCCCCGGCATAGGCCAAACGCCGCAATTCAGCCAGCGCCGACCCCACCGGGGCGAGCAGCGCCTCGGCGGCCTTGGTCGCGGGCCCGGCGATCGGCCCGGCCATTTGGGGCAGCGCGAAACGCACGGCACCGCTGGCTTGGTCGGCCGGCGTAATGCGTGAAGTGGCCATTTAAACCATCGCCTCGCTGCCCGCACCGCCCAGACTAATCTGGCCCTCGTCGGCCAACCGACGCGCGATCGTAATAATGTCTTTCTGCGCCGTCTCCACGTCGGAGAGCTTCACCGGGCCGCGCGTCTCCAAGTCCTCGCGCAACGTGTCACCGGCACGCTGCGACATGTTCTTGAAAATTTTCGCCTTGATATTGTCGTCTGTGCCTTTGAGCGCGAGCACGAGGTTGTCGGTAGAGATTTCGCGCAACAGCATCTGAATACCCCGGTCGTCGACGTCGATGAGGTTATCGAAGGTGAACATGAGGTCTTGAATTTTACCGGCAAGATCGGGGTCGTGCTCGGTGATGGCATCGGCGATCCGTGCCTCGAGGCTACGGTCGACCAAGTTCAGAATATTGGCCGCGCATTTAAGCCCGCCCATGCCGGAGTTCTGGCCCTGGGCACCGCCGCGCAGCTGAATTTCCAGCATATCGTTGAGTTCCTGCATGGCGGCCGGCTGCACGCCGTCCATGGTGGCCACCCGCATCATGAGGTCCCCACGGGTGTTTTCGGGCAGCGCGCCCAGCACCTGCGCTGCTTGGTCGCTGTCCAGATAGGACAACACGATGGCGATAATTTGCGGGTGCTCAAAGCGGATGAGTTCTACCACGCTGCGCACATCCATCCATTTCAAAGACTCCAGGCCCTTGGTCGAACCCCCGATGAGGATGCGGTCGATCATGCCCTTCGCCTTCTCCTCGCCCAGCGCATCGTTCAGAACCTTGCGGATGTAATCATCGTTGCCGATCCCCAAGGGCGTCTGGCGTTGGAGGCTGACGACAAATTCATCGACGGAAGTTTTGACCATTTCGCGCGACACATTCTGGAGAGCGGCCATCGCAGTACCGATTTTTTGCACTTCGCGCGGGCCGAGAAATTTGATCACCTGGGCGGCGGCGGCCTCACCAAGGGTCATCAACAATATCGCCGCCTTCTCCACCCCCGTCAGCGCAATTTTGTTTTCCGCCATGGCTCAATCCCCCAACCATTCTTTAACGACCTGCGCTGCGACGCGCGGGTCTTGTGCGACGATTTGTTTCACCTGCTCCAGATTGTCGTGCATGCTGGCCGGCATATTCAGCGCCGCCGTGGCCGGCCCCCCCAAGGCGGGCAAGGCACCACCGCCCGGCGCCGCGAGCGCCAAGCCGCCGCTAGTTCCGCCGCCCGCGGCCAGGGTTGCGGCGGTGGGTTTGGCCATCAGCGACTTCACTGCCGGGCGCAGCAAGCCAAAAAACAAGACCAGCACGAACAAACCACCGGCCACCTGCTTGCCCACATCCCACATCCACGGCCGTTCCCACATAGGCACTTCGGGCAGGGGTTCAGGGGTTGGCGGCTCCACAAAAGCCGTGGTCGTGACGCTCACGACGTCACCACGCGTGGCGTCGAAACCGATCGCATCTTTGACCAACTGCGTCATGCGCTCCACATCGACCGGCGCGGCTACGGCGAGCACCGCCGGCACCACCGCTTTGCTGCCCTCCTCGGGCGTCGCTGCATCCGCTGCGTCCGCTGCGGCCGGCGCGACCGGTGCGACCGGTGTGGGCAAGCGCAACACCACGGCGACAGAGAGGCGACGGATGGTGCCCAAGGAAGGCTTCGTATGGCTGATGGTGCGGTCGAGTTCATAGTTGCGCGTCGTCTGGTTGCGCTTGGTCGAGGGCATGGTGGCCTTGGTTTGGTTAGCGTTCGCGGGCGCAGCGGCGCGCGCGGCACCCGGCGCGGCACCCGGCGCTGCGCCCGGTGCGGGTGGCACCGCCACTTCGGGCGCCGTGGCGTCGCTGGGCGGGGCGTTCGACAGTGCGCCCGGCACGCCGCCCGTGCCGCCGCCCACCCGCTCTTCTTCCAACGTGCGCTCACTGCGCACCGAGGGCAGATCGGGATTGAAGGTCTCGCGGGTTTGCTCGGAAGCAGTGAAATCCAAATCTGCCGTGACTTCGGCGCGCACGCCATCCGGCCCCACAAAGGGCGTGAGGATAACCTCGATGCGGTCGGCGTAAGATTGCTCGAGTTTGCGGGAATAGTCGAAACGGCGCGAGGTGAGGGCCATGCCCTCGTCGCTTTTTTCTTCGGTCAGCAAATTGCCGCGGCTATCGACCAAGGTCACGCGCGCGGCCGGCAGGTTGGGCACGCTGGCCGACACCAGATGGGTGATGGCGGCGACTTGTGCCGGTTCCAGCCCACGGCCGCCAAAGAGATCCACGATCACCGAGGCGCTGGGTTCGCGTTTAATCCGCGAAAATACCGATTCCGTGGGCAGTGCCAAATGCACCCGGGCGCCCCGCACGTTGTCGATACGGGCGATCGAGCGCGAGAGTTCGCCCTCCATCGCATGCTGGTAGCGGGCTTTTTCCATGAACTGGCTGGTGCCAAAACCCTGCTCATCGGTGAGCATTTCGAAGCCGCGAGAATTGCCCTTGGGCAACCCCGCGGCGGCGAGTTGAAGGCGCGCGTCGTCGGCTTTATTAGCGTCGACCAGCACCGCGCCAGAACCGGGCTCGATGCGGTAGGGAGTCTGGGAGCTTTTGAGTGCCTCCACGATTTGCGTGAGGTCGCGGTCAGACAGGTCGGAGTAGAGCATGATGTAGTGCGGGGTGCGCGACCACATCACCACATACACGCCCAGCGCGACCGCGGCCGCGATGCCCACCAGCACACCACCCTGACGTAACAACGCCATGGGGGAGTTTTGCTGGACATAAATCGTTGCTTCGGCCATTGCTTACCCCTTCACTCGCTGACTCTGGATGACGGCGGCCCCACGTGGCGGGACGCCCTCAAATCGGCATATTCATGATGTCTTGATAGGCGCCCACGAGTTTGTTGCGCACCTGAGTCACGGCCTGAAAACTCACATTGGCCTTCTGCATCGAAATCATCACCTGCGAGAGATCCACTTTTGGATCGCCCTTTTCAAATCTTTCCGACAGCGCCTTCGCGGTTTGCTGGCTGGCATTGACGCCGTCGAGCGCCGTTTTTAGCGCGTTACCAAAATCCACCCCACGGGCGGCGGGCGCAGTCACGGGGCTGAGTTCGCCGCTGCCCTGCGCGCGGGCGGCCAAGGCGCGCATTTGCAACAACAAGCCACTGTGGTCAATCGTGTTCATAGCCGCACTCCTGCCGCGTGTTCATTGCCCCGGCACCTCGACGCCTGATTCGCGCAGCTTGGCGAGCTTGTAGCGCAGCGTGCGCGGGCTGATGCCGAGTTTTTCGGCCACATATTTGCGGCTGCCATGACCTTCTTCCAAGGCCTCGAGGATCAAGCGCCGTTCGTGGTCGCGCAGCCCATCGCCCAAGGAATCCTGCGCATCCTCCGGCGCTGCAAACTCCTCTGCGCTCGGCGCGGCCGGGAGTTGATGGCCCAACACACCAGGTTCGAAAAGCAGGTCTTGTGCTTCGACGATCGCCCCGCTGTGGATGACCAAGGCGCGCTGCATGATGTTGTCGAGTTCGCGTACATTGCCGGGCCAGCGCCAGGCGGTCAGCGCGGCGGCGGCACCCGCGCTCAGGTTCGGGGCCGACGTGTGGCTGTGCGCAGCCGTCCGCGCCAGCAGAAAACGGGCCAGCGGCACGATGTCCGCGGGCCGCTGGCGCAGCGGTGGTACCACCAAGGGGAAAACATTCAGGCGGTAGTAAAGATCTTCGCGGAAGCGGCCAGCCCGCACTTCACCGACTAAATCGCGGTTGGAAGTCGCCACTACGCGCACATCCAGTTTGATCAGGTCCTGGCCACCCAAACGCTCCACCACTCTTTCTTGCAAGACCCGCAACAGCTTCGCCTGCAAGGGCAGACTCATTTCCGAGACTTCATCCAACAGCAGACTGCTGCCCTGAGCCTGTTCAAACTTGCCGGGATAGGCCTTGTATGCGCCGGTGAAAGCGCCTTTTTCGTGGCCAAACAAAATGGCTTCCAGCATGTTTTCCGGTATGGCCGCGCAGTTGATCGCAATGGGCTCGCGGGCCGCCCGCGACGAATGCTGGTGGATGAACCGGAAGAACACTTCCTTGCCCACGCCGGACTCGCCGGTAATCAATACCGTGGCATCGCTAGTGGCCACGCGGCGCGCCAGTTCCAGCACCCGCAGGGTGAGAGGGTCGGCGGCGAGCATGTCACGCCCTCCCAACACGGCCACCGGCTTTGGCAACCAGTGGTCTAGCCCGGCGAACAGGACTTCCGCCTCGAAGGGCTTGACGAGGTAGTCGGTCGCGCCCAGACGCATGGCATCGATGGCGCTTTGGATCGTCCCGTAGGCCGTCATCAGCACAAACGGCAGCGTGCGCTGGCGGCGGCGCAGTTCGCGCAGCAGGGTCAGCCCATCCATGGGCGCCATTTGGAGGTCGGAAATCACTAAGTCGACCGCGGTGTTCTCCAGCCCCCGTAAGCACGCCGTGCCGTCCGCAAACGCGAGCACCCGCAAGCCAGCCAATTCCGCGGTTTCGCACAGCGCGGCGCGCAGGGCATCGTCGTCTTCCACAATGGCGATGACGGGCAGACTGTTCATGCCGAGACCTGCGCGCTGGGGGTTTGGGTATAGGTTGGCAGGGAGAATTCGAAACAGGCGCCGTGTGGGTAATCCACGTCCAGACCGAGTTCCCCGCCATGGGCGCGCGCGATGGCCTGCGCAACCGACAGTCCCAGACCGGTGCCGCCGCGCCGCGTGGTGTGGAACGGTTCGAAAACACGCGCGCGTTCGACCACGGGCACGCCGGGGCCATTGTCAATGAAACGCAGAGCCACAAACTCGCCCAAGGTGGCAACGGCCACTCGCAGCTGGCAGTCCTCGCCGACGATTTGGCGGCTGTTCGCCACCAGATTCAGCATGCTGCTCAGCAAGGCATCGGCGTTGCCATAAATTTGCAGCGCGGCGTGCTCCGCGCCGCAGTCGAGTGCCAGTTGACCCGGCGCCAGCACCGGGGCGGCCTCCAGCCGCAGCCGCTCCAGCAGCGCGGTGAGCGCGATGGGCTGCGCATCAACCAGCGCGCCGCGCGCAAAGCTCAGCATGTTCTCAACCAAACGGTCGAGCTGGCGCAGCGATTCCAGCACCCGCTCGGCGCTGCGGCGCTGCGACTCGGCGAGGCCGTGGCCGCGGGCCAGCGGGCCTATGGCTAGCAATGCCGCGGCCAGGGGGGTACGGATTTGATGGGCGAGCGCGGCGGCCATTTCGGTTTTGGCCGACAGCCGCCGGTGGTGTGAGAGTTGTTCTTGGAGCCGACGGGTTTCGCTCACATCCTTGATGAGCAGAATTTGGCCGGGCTCGTGCGGCAGCGCTTGGGTGGCGACGTTCACCCGGCGACCGTCCGCCAGCGAGACGTCATGGCCATCGTCCCAGCGTGGCGCAAAGGCCCGCCCGACGACTTCAAACCACGCTTCCCCCACCGCCAAGACACCTAAGAGCTCCGCCGCCGCCAAATTGGCTTGGGTCACGCGTCCCTGCGCGTCTAAAACCACTACCCCGGCTGGTAATGCGCCCAATAACGTGGCCAAACGCAGCGTCAAGCGTTCGCGGTCCGCCAGCACCCGTTCGTATTGATCCCAGCTCGGCAGCCCCTCGACCGGCGCGTGCGCGGGCGAGGCACCCGGCCCGTTGGTCGTCTTCAGAACGGAGGATTCGGTGACTAATTCTGAGCCCATGGCGGGCGCTGCTCCCTTTGGCGACTATCGCTTCCGGGGTTTTAGCAAAGAGCATGCCACGCAGATAACCCGCCGTTTTAATGCGGGCCCGCCCGGCAAGATGCTGATTTTAAGGTCACAACCGCGTTAGGCCGGCGAGTTGGGGCAGGGGTGCAGTAGCGGAAAACTGACGGCGAGTTCGGCCGGCGTCAAGGACCTGTCAGATCTTCCTGGCGTCCCAAACCCAGCTTGCGCATTTTTTCCACCAGCGTGGTGCGCCCCATCTGCAGGCGCTTCGCCGCGTGTGCCACCACCCAGCTTTCTTCTTCCAGCGCTTGAATGATGAGGTTAGCCTCGATTTTGGTGAGGTGTTCTTTGAGATCAATCCCGCTGCGCGGCAGGCGGGCCGCGCCGGCCTCGGCCAGCGGGCGCGCGCGCGCCTCCGGCGGCGCGCGCATCTCCCCGACCGCCGTGGCTGGCGGCACGTAGCCATCAGCGCGATATTTCTCAGGCAAATCGTGGGTGTCCACCAGCCCGTGGGGATACAGGATGGCCAAGCGCTCCACGAGATTCGCCAACTCTCGCACGTTGCCGGGCCAACCGTACGCCCCCAAGAGGTGCACCGCGGCGTGGGTGAAGCGAATCGTGCCGCGCCCCTCGTGGCCGAGCCGGGTCACCAAATCGCTGACCAGCAGCGGCAGATCTTCAGCGCGGTCGCGCAGCGGGGGGGTTTCGATGGGGAATACATTCAAGCGATAAAACAAATCCTCACGGAACCGGCCATCCAAAATGGCCTGTTCGAGATTTACGTGGGTCGCGGCGATAATTCGCACGTTCACCGAAATGCTCTTGTTGCTGCCCACGCGCTCGAAGCTGCGCTCTTGCAGCACTCTGAGCAGCTTTACCTGCATCGGCAGGCTCATATCGCCAATTTCATCGAGAAACAGCGTGCCACTGTCGGCCATTTCGAAACGGCCCTGACGGGCGGTAATAGCCCCGGTAAAAGCGCCTTTCTCGTGCCCAAACAATTCACTTTCCAGCAGGTCGGGGGGGATCGCGCCACAGTTGATCGGCACAAAAGGCTTGGTGCGCCGCGTTGAGTGGTGGTGGATATGCCTTGCCACCACTTCTTTCCCGGTGCCCGATTCTCCCGTGACCAGCACGTTGGCGTCGCTTTTGGCGACCATTTCAATCATGTTGCGCACCCGTTGGATGCCCAAGCTGCCACCGACCAAATTGCGAAACAGTTCCGGGTTGCGCGGGGGCGCACCCTGCTGTCGGTTGTCGCGATACAGCGCGATTTTTTGCAGGATTTTTTCGAAATGGACGTGCCGCAGGGGCAACGGCAGCCGGCCCACGATGCGATTTTCTAGTGCGGCCAAAATTTCAGGTCTGAGTTCGCAGGACTCGAGCACAACCAGCGGGATCGCCGCGTCCAACTCGCAGAGTTTTTCGCCAACGCGGTGGGCGGCGGCCGCCGACCCGCTCTGGCCGATCATCAATAGATAGGGTGGCTCCTCGGCGCTGAGGAGCACCGACCAATCGGCGTCCACTGTGAGTTGGCGGGCGGGTAGGTCCAGATAGGCCAGCACCTGCATAAACTGCAAGGCAATCTCGGCATCTTGCTCAAGAATAAACGCGCGGATTTCCGGCACGAGCATGGTGGGCAGCTTCTCGCTTACTGGGGTTTGGTGCTGGCAGCGTGGACCCCGCCCCTACTCAGAGCTATTTTTGGGCGGCTAAGTGCGGTAAGCGCAGGCCTGCTACGGTCAAAGTCTAACCCGACCGCGCCATTTGGCAAGGACACGGCGATATTGGCGGGACCTTGCGGAGAAGTTGGGGAGAGGTTGCAATCCTCGGCCGGCCACTACGCCCGGTTGGGCTTGCGAGCATTAGCGTGGAGACCCTAGCGGGTGGCCTGTCGGGCGCTAGCTTTCAGTGTCCAAGTAGGCCGCAGCGCCGCGTTGCCCGCGCTGCATCGCGGCGAGTTCACCCACTTGCGCTGCTTGCGCGTCGCGCGCACGACGCAGCAGGATTTCCGTTACCTCCAAGGCGCCCTCCAGCACTGGGCGGGCGGCCGACTCTCTGCGCGCAAAGGCCGCGGGCGGCAGTGCCGCCAACAACGCGTGGCGCTCGTCATCCAAGCTCAGCACCTGCGACCAATCGTCCACTGCAGCAGCCGCCAACATTTGCTCGCCGAGGGTGCGTATGCGGACCAGTTCGTCCAAGGCTTATGCTCAACAATTAACGGACGTCCCCCGTGGGGTCCAAGGCTACCGCCGCTAGCGCCGAATCGCCACCCAACCTGTCCGCACCTCGCCCAATAGTTGCGTGACTTCATCGAGGATGGCGACCTCGTTGCCTGCGTTGGCGGCCACTAGGCGGCGCATCATATATTCGTAAAGCTTGCTCAAGCCCAGCGCAATGTCCCCGCCCTCGGCCATGTTTAAGCTGGAATACAAGCCCTCTATGATCGAGAGCGACCAGTTGATCGCAGCACATTTAGGGCCAATTTCCTTGCGTTCCATGCAACCGCGGGCCATCTGGATTTTTCCTAGCGCGCCGTCTAAGAGCATTTCGATGAGCTTGTGCGGGCTGGCAGACGCCACGCTCGACTCGAGCTCGATATTGCGATACTGGGAGATGCCTTTAAAAGTAGGCCGCGGCATTGGCTTCATTCCTATACTCTCGCGATTAGTAGTGGGTTTGTGGCCGCCACGCCGGCTAGCCCCAAGGGCCCGGCACGGTGGTGTGTGGCATCCACACTTCCCTTATCGGCAGCCACTTTTGGAACTACAGTCCAAGCATGGCCTTAACGTGCCTGCGGGGTGAACGGGGCTTTTTTTGCGGCGTCGCCGTGCTGGCGCAAAGATTGCCTCACCCCGTCACGACCGGGTTTTTTGCCCGGCCAGCGTCAATAATCCGAACGAGGGCACGATGGACTATCGTCACAAAACGGTTCTTGTCACCGGCGGCACCGGGTCATTCGGCAATTTTGTCGTCCGCCGACTGCTCAACGCCGGCGTCCGCGAAGTGCGGGTGCTGTCGCGCGACGAGAAAAAACAGTACGACATGCGGGTCTTTTATCAGGGGCGAAAAGACCTCACTTTCGTCATCGGCGACATCCGCAACCGCGAAGTCGTAGACGAAGCCATGCAAGGCATCGACATCGTGTTCCACGCGGCCGCCCTCAAGCAGGTGCCCACCTGCGAGCAACACCCCATGGAAGCTGTGCGCACCAATGTGTTGGGGGCTGAAAACCTCGTGGAGTGCGCGGTGCGGCAGCGGGTAGAAACCTTCGTGATGATCAGCACCGATAAAGCGGTCAAGCCGGTCAACGTGATGGGCATGACCAAAGCGCTGCAAGAGCGCATCGTGCTTAAAGGCAATCTTTCGCGCGCCAATAAGGGCACTCGGCTGTGCTGCGTGCGCTACGGCAATGTGCTGCGATCACGCGGCTCGGTGGTGCCGTTTTTCCGACGCCAGCTTGCTTTAGGCCAAACCCTGACCATTACCGATGAGCGCATGACCCGCTTCCTGCTCACCCTGAACGAGGCCATTGATCTCGTGCTGTATGCCGCCGAACACACCCAAGGGGGGGAGATTTTTGTCCGCAAGGCGCTGGCAGCCAAAGTGACCGATATCGCGCAGGTGCTGGCGGCCGAAGCCGGCCGGCCGTTCGCTTATAAAGTCATCGGCATTTTGCCCGGCGAAAAACTGCACGAAATTCTGGTCTCCGAAGAAGAACTCGTCCGGGGCCGAGACTACGGCGACTACTACGTGGTGCAGCCTTGGTGGAGCACCGACCGCTACCAAGAAATTGAGGCCGAGTTTGCCTCCGGCGACCACCTCACAGGCACCGACGAAGTGCAACGCATGCTTGCGCTGGCGGACCGAGAGTTCGAAATAATGGAAATGGCCGATGGCGAATTTGCCAAGTTCTAGGCCGGTGCAGTCCGACATTCCGCTGTTTAAAGTGCTGATGGCGCCGCCCGCAGCGCTGATGCCGCGCCTGCAAGAGGTGCTTTATAGCGGGCAAATCAGCGAGGGCCAGCCGGTTGCCGAGTTCGAGGCGCGCTTCGGCGAGTGGCTGGGCAACCCGCGCTGCCTCGCGTTTTATTCGGGCACGGCAGCCCTGCATATCGCGCTACTGCTGGCCGGGGTGCAACGCGGAGACGAAGTCGTGAGCACGGCAATGACCGCCGAGCCCACCAACCTTGCCATTCTCCACGCCGGCGGCATCCCTCGCTGGGCGGATGTCGACCCCGCGAACGGCAATCTCACCGCGGCTAGCATCGAAGCGGCGATTACCCCGCGCACCCGCGCCATTTTGGTGGTGCACTACGGCGGCATTCCGGCGCCATTGGCCAGTATCACGGCGCTCGCGGCCCGCTATGGTCTGCCCGTGATCGAAGACGCGGCCCATGCCCTCGGCGCGCGCTACGCTGGACTCGCCATTGGGAACCACTCGGCGTTTGTCATGTTCTCCCTGCAGGCGATCAAACACATGACCACCGTGGATGGCGGTATGTTGACCTGCGCTGACGCCAGCCTCCTGCCGCGCGGTCGCCGCCTGCGCTGGTTTGGGATCGACCGCCACGCCTCGCGCACCAGCGTGGATGTGACCGAAGTCGGCTTCAAGTACCACATGAATAACGTCAACGCGACGATTGGGCTGGTGCAGTTGGCGCATATCGCCCCGGCGCTGACCCGCCACCAGGCCAATGGTCGCTACTTTGACGACTCCCTGCCGCGCATTCCGGGTTTGTCCGGGTGCCAATTCGAACCTGCCGCCGAACCTTCGTACTGGTTCTATACGCTGCTTTGCGACGACCCAGACGGCTTGGCGCGCCACCTCTCGGCGCACGGTATCGGCAACTCTAAAGCCCACCAGCGCAACGACCGACACACGGTATTTGCGGCGAGCCGTCGCGAGTTACCGGGCTTGGATCGCTTTTATGCCCGGATGCTGCATATCCCCTGCGGATGGTGGGTGGACGATGCCGCCCGCGAGCACATCGTGGCGGTGCTTCGGCGTGGCTGGTGAGCCACCCATTTCGCTCTTTAAAGGCCGCATCGCGGCCGGGGCCGCCGACGCCATAGCCCACGTATTGGCCTCCGGGCAACTGGCCACCGGCCCGCGCGTGCATGAATTCGAAACCCGTCTCGGCGAGCGCATCGGCAACCCGCACTGTGTCGCCACCAGCGACCGCGCGGGGGCGCTAACGCTTGCCCTGCGTTTGTGCGGTGTGACACCCGGCGACGAAGTGCTGCTCTCCCCGCTAACCTGCCTGTCGACCACCATGCCCATCGCCAATTTGCAGGCCCGTCCGGTGTGGTGCGACATCGATCCCAACACTGGCATGCTCGACCCTCAAGCCCTGAAAAACCAGCGCAGCCGGCGCGCCAAAGCCATTATTCACTACCACTGGGCTGGCGATGTCGGCCCGCTCGCGGCCTTGCAAGCCGCCGCCAATTTGCTGGATCTGCCGTTGATTGAGGAAGCTTCGGGCGCGTTCGCGGCCAGCTTCCGGGGGCGTGCCCTGGGTGCCACGGGCAGCGACTTCTGTGTTTATTCTTTTTACGCGGTGAGCCACCTAGCCGCCGGTGAAGGGGGCGCGTTGTTTTGCGGCGCGGCGGCGAGCGCGCAGAGCGCCCGCCAACTCCGCCGGTTCAATATCCATCAGGCGAGTTTTCGGCTCCCCGGTGGCGACCTCAACCCCGACAGCGACATCCAGCAACCGGGCTATAGCTGCGCCATGAGCGACCTCACCGCCGGGCTTGCGCTCGCCCAATTGCGCGAAGTCGACGACACCCTCGCCCGGCATCGCGCCAACGCGGCGTGGCTAGACGCAGCTTTGGCCAACGTGCCCGGCATCACCCGGCTGCAACGCGACCCCGAGGCACAATCGGCCCACTGGGTTTATGCGCTGCGCGCCAGTGGGCGGGCGAGCCTCATCAACAAACTGCACCGCCACGGCATTGCCGCCCAGCGGCTGCACTTGCGCAACGACCGTTACAGTTGCTTTGCGGATCCTGGCCAGCCCCTGCCGGGGGTAGAAGCCTTCGACGCAGATAACCTGTGCATCCCCTGTGGCTGGTGGCTGAGCCCAGAGGATCTCACGCGCATCGCACGCTGTATCGCCGCCGGCTGGTGAGCAACAACCTGACCCTTGGGACTTGTTCGCTAGCCGAATGGCCCACCCTGTTAGCCGCCCTCGACGCAACCTTTATCACCACACGGGGTCGCCACGGTTCGCTGGCGGCCCGTTATCCCAGCGCACTCGGCGCGACCCACCTCGACCAGCTCCACGTTGGCAAATTGCATGGCGACATCCTCACGTGTTGCGCCGTGCGTCCCTTCGATTGGCTGGTTGCGGAGGAACACTTTCGCGGTGCCATGGTGGGGATGGTGTACACCCAGCCAGCCGCCCGTGGCCGGGGCCACGCGGGCGCACTGCTCAGCGCGCTGGTGGCGCAACTGGCCCAACAGGGTTACGACTTTGCCGTGCTGTGGAGCGGGCTAGAGGGCTTTTATCAGCGCTTAGGTTGGATACCCAACGACCAGGGCGTTCTGGGTTCCTTGGCACCCGCCACCACCCGGCCCTCCCCCCCAACCCCGCACCCCGGTTGGCCCGTACTCGAGGCCATCCAGCAAGCCTGCTCAACCCAGCGGGTGCTGCGCGATGCCGCCGCGTGGCGTGCACTACCGCTGCCGGCCCCGTCCAGCGCCGTGGTCAGCGTGACCGGCCCCACGCCCGGCTATGCACTCGTGGGGCAAGACGACACCACCCGCTACGTCTACGAGGTGGCCGGCGCGCCCCAAAGTTTTCCTGAACTCTGGCAGCGTCTACAGCGCGGTGCCAGCCGGGTGTGGGTGAACGAGCGTTTGGCCAGCGATTTTCAACGCTGGCTCGTGGCGAACACGGCGGTCACGTGGCGCCCACAAACACTCGCCCATTGGCAGATTTTTTCACCGCGCGCCCAGCGCGCCGCGTGGCGGGAATGGCATATCCCGTGGTTTGACCGCATCTAGCCCGCCGATCTGATCTGCTCGGGACTACCATTTTCAGCGTTGGCGCGTGGCCAACACCGCAGTGACAGTGCGCCAACTAACGCGCGCCCCGGCGTGGCGTCATTGGCCTATACCGTGGGTTTAACCCGACCTAAGCGGATGCGACCGGGGGGGCCGTACCGGCGCACCACGCCATCCACATGTGGCGATAAGCCAACTCGATGTCACGTGCAAAGGCCGGTGCGTTGAGCAGCGCCGAGGCGCTTAGGCGGGCCCGCAAGCCGTGGCGAAGTGTACTCAGGGCATCCCAATCGGCGGCTAACCCAACACAGCGCTCGACATAAGCACGCTCGTCGCGGGCAGAAAATTCCGCGCACCCGGCGGCGGTGAGAACGCTCAAACTCGCGCGCGATAAAAACGTGTCACCTTGCAAGGCCACCACCGGCAGTCCCATCCAGAGCGCATCACAGGTGGTCGTGCCACCGTTGCAAGGAAACGGGTCAAGGGCAATATCTACCTCAGAAAACAGCTTCACATAAGCTGCGCGCGGTAAGCGCTCGTGCAACGCCACCCGTTCACGGGGGATCTCCAGGCGGGCAAACTCCTGCCAGAGTAATTCTTGCGCGTCCCCCGCGGGCACCGTGATCATCACCAGACGAGCGTTAGGCAAGGCGCGCAGAACTGCCGCCCACAGCGCCACCACGCGTGGCCCAATTTTGGCGTAGCTGTTAAAGGAGCCAAAACTTATCTGCCCGCGGGCCAGCGCCGGCAAGGCCGTGCTTGGGCCCATGTCCGCGAACGGTTGATAACACCACAGGCTATGGGGCAGACGGTACAGCTGCTCGGTGTACCAAGCGTCGCTGCACTCGGTCGGCTCCGTCACGCCATCGGTCAAGCGCCAATCAATGGCCGTCAGCCCGGTGGTAGCGGGATAACCCAGATAGGTCACCTGCACCGGCGCGGGCCGGCGCGCCAAGGTCAGCAAGCGGCCATTGGCGGTATGGCCCGCAAGGTCAATGAGCACATCGATGCCATCGGCGCGAATCACCTCGGCCACCTGTTGATCGGGCAACCCGGTAATACTGCGCCACACGTCCACGTGCTTTTTCAGGCGCAGCGTCATGGCGTCGGGCTGGGCGAGTTCCGCGTAGGCGTACACCTCCACCTGCGAGCGGTCGTGCTCGCGCAGCAGTGGCTCGATAAAAAACGCGCAGGCGTGATGGCGAAAATCTGGCGAGATATAGGCAATTTTAAGCCGCCGGTGGGGCTCTGGAGAGTTCGCGTACGGCGCGCCTACGGCGATACCTGCGACATGACGAAGGCCCCAGTCACGATGCGCCTGCGCAATGTGGTCCGCGCTCACACCGTCGATAAAATTAAGCGTGAACAAATAATTACTGTGCGCAACGGTGTAATCGGGCTGGTACTCGAGCGCCTGGGCAAAAGCCTCTAGCGCGGCCGGCAGTTCGCCCGCATTTTTGTAAACATTACCCAGATTGTTCCAGGCCTCGGCAAACTGCGGCCGGATGGCAAGCGCGCTCTGGAGTTCGGCGATAGCCTCGGCGTGTCGGCCACCTTCGGTAAACACGACCCCCAAATTGTTATGCGCCTGAACCAAACCAGGCTGATGGATCAGCGCCTCCCGGAAGCAATAAATTGCCTCCTCTGCCCGGTTGGCAATTTTGAGCACGATGCCGAGATTGAGATAGGCCTCAGCGAAGTCGGGTTTTTCGGCCAGCGCACGCCGGAAAGAGGCTTCGGCCTCGCGCAGCAGCCCCAGCTTGCGCTGCGCGTTGCCAAGATTGTTCCACGCTTCGATCAAGCCGGGCTTAAGCGCCAGCGCGCGCTCGTAGCAGGCGGCGGCTTCTGGTGTGCGGCCAAAATCGTTGAGTGCGTTGCCGAAGTCGTTCTGTGCTGCGGCGGAATCGGGTGCCTGTTGCGTGGCGCGGAACAGGCAGGGAAGCGCTGCTTCAAAAGCCCCCAACGACTGCAGCGTGCTGCCCAGCCGGTGCCAAATCAAAGGGGATTGCGGTGCCAATTCCAGCGCGGCCCGAAAATGTGCCACCGCGCGCGCAGGTTCGCCGGTCTCGATCAGCGCCTCGGCCAAATTATGCTGTGCACCGGCGAGCGCTTTGCGTTGCAGCGCGTGGCCATAGCAGACGATGGCCTCCTCGGGCTTGCCGGTAGCGCGCAGCAGATTACCCAGATTAAACCAAGTTTCTGGCAGCTCGGCGTTAAGCGCTAACGCGCGCCGGTAAGCCGCGTCCGCTTGCGGAAAAAGCTGCCGGTCGGCGTAGACCAAACCCAGATTTCCGTGCGCTGCCGCAAACTTCGGGCGCAGCTTAACCACCCTCAGCAGCAGGCCTTGCGCTTCCTCAAACGCGCCGCGCTCACGCTGCGTGAGCGCCAGAAAATGCAAGGCATCGACGTTGTCGCGGTGTGCCTTAAGGACTTCTCGACAGCTTGCCGCGGCCTCCTCAAAACGCCCGGACTGGTGCTGCGCCAGAGCCTGCTGCAGCAAATCTTGCACGTTCACGGCGCGGTTGGCCGTTCGCACCACGCAACCCACATCGCCCGATAAGCCGCTTCCATATCGCTGGTAAAGCCCACCACATCCATCAGTGCCGAGGCCACCATCCGCGCGCGCAGGCTCTGGCGAATTTCAGCCAGGTGGTTAAGGTCGCCCGCCAACGCCACGCAGAGCGCAATATATTGCGCTTCGTGCGCGGCGGCGAACTGCGGATAACCGGCGGCGTTCAGCACGCTGAGACTGGCCCGTGACAAAAACGTGTTGCCCTTGAGCGCCACCACCGGCAAGCCCATCCACAGCGCGTCACAAGTCGTCGTACCGCC
Source organism: Gammaproteobacteria bacterium (assembly GCA_009692365.1). GTDB lineage: Bacteria > Pseudomonadota > Gammaproteobacteria. The sequence continues at coordinate 60,591 of SHZJ01000007.1, read as the reverse complement.
GTTACACGGGAAAGGGTCGAGCGCAATGTCGATTTCCTCACCACTGCGGATATAGCGATCGCGCGGCACCCGGTCGAGCAGGTCCAGACGCTCACGCGCGATACCCAAGGCCGCGAACTGCGCCATGAGCAGGGCCTGAGTTTCGCCCTCCGGGACAGTCATGATCCGCAAACGGGCGCTGGGCACGGCCGTGAGCACCGCCGCCCACAAAGCCACCACCCGCGCGCCCACTTTGGCGTAATTGTTGAGTGAGCCGAAGGTCACATAACCCCGCGAGAGCGCCGGCAGCGGCGGGATCGCGCCCATGTCGGAGGGCGCCAAGTAGCACCACAGGCTGTGCGGCAGACGATACAACTGCTCCGTGTAGTAGCGCTCGGTTAGGCCCGGCGGCTCGGTGACGGCATCGGTGATCCGCCAGTCCACGGCGGGCAAGCCGGTAGTCGCCGGGTAACCCAGATAGGTTGCCTGCACCGGCGCGGGTTTGCGGGCCAAGGCTAATAAGCGGTTATTGGCGGTGTGGCCTGCCAGATCGACCAGCACATCAATGCCGTCATGACGGATTAATGACGCCAATTCTTCGTCGCTCAAACCCACCGTACTGCGCCAAACATCCACCTGACCCTGCAACTGCACGGTGACCGCGTCGGGTTTGGCGACCTCAGCATAGGCGTAGACCTCCACCACCGAGCGGTTATGCGAATACAACAGCGGCGCCAAAAATAGCGCGCAGGAGTGGGTGCGAAAATCCGGTGAGACATAGCCAATTTTTAAGCGCTTGTGGGGGTCGCGCAGATTGTCGTGCGGCGCGGGTGGCGGCACCCGTGCCGCTTGCAAGTCAGCCCAGCCGCAGTGCAGTGCAAAGATGTCCGCTGGCGCGAGGTCATCCATATACGCCGTGGTAAACAGCAAATTGCTATGCGCCGTTTGATACGCCGGCCGCACTGCCAGCGCCCGACTAAAACAGGCGAGCGCTTGCGGCAAACACCCCTGTTCGCGACGAATATTACCCAAATTGTTATGTGCCTCGGCTAGCGAGGGGTCCAGCTCAACCGCCCGCGCCAGTAACTGGCCAGCACGGTCGCGCGCACCGGACTCTTTTAGCGCGTTCGCGAAATTGTAGTTTGCCAGCGCGCTGTGCGGCGCTAGGCGCAGTGCCTCCTCAAAATAGGGCAACGACTCGGCCAAACGGTCGGTTTCCATCAGGATATTGCCGAGATTGCTCCAGCCTTCGTAGCTCGATGGCATCAGCTCCAAGGCCCGGCGATAGCAGCCAAGCGCGTCCGTCAGGCGTCCTGCCGTGCGTAGCACGCTGCCCAGATTGATAATCGCCGGCGGAAAATCCGGGTGCAGTCGGAGCGCCTCACGGTAGCAGTGTTCAGCTTCGGCCAGTTTGCCGTAGGCGCGCAGCGCGCTACCCAGATTATTGTGCGCCGCGGCGTACTGGGGCCGCAGCGTGATGGCTTTATGGAGGTGGACGATAGCCTCCTCGACCTGCCGGTCCTCATTGAGCACCGCACCAAGGTTGTTCTGCAGTTCGGCATCCTCGGGCGAAAGCTCGCAAGCGTGGCGCAGCAAGGTGAGCGCCGCTACGCGCTCGCCGCGCCCGAAATAAACCAGCCCGAGCGCCTGCAGCGATGGCACATGACTGGGTGTGTGGACGAGAATTTCCGCATAAATGGCCGCAGCGGCCGCGTGCTCCCCACGGCGTTCGTAGGCTAAGGCGGCCGCAAAGCGCTGGTCGGCCGCGGGCGGCACGGCCTTGTTCAGGCAGCATCGTTTAAATTTTCGACCGCTGGCACAGGGACAGCGGTCGTTACGTGAGGGGCTGACGCGAGTGGGTTTCATGCGCAGAAACTGCAATAAGCGCGCCACGGCAGCAAGCCCCGGCCTCACTCAGACTGCCGGGGGCTAAAGTAGCCCCCGTGCGGGTCGACACCCTACGGGCTACACGCCCGCCTGCGCCCAGCCCTGTGACTCGCGGTTTGGCAAACCCCGGCCAAAAAAATAATTTAAAAAATCCTTAAAGAAACTTGAGGGGGTTTCCGATAGCCATCCCGGGAGGCGGTGAATGCTTTTTTCAAGCATGTCCGCCATAGCAACCAGGTTCGTGACATGACTCCCACATGAAGCGGCCAGGAGATTTACAGTGACTACTACTTCAATCATGACCAATCAGGCGTCGATGATGGCGCAGCGTTCCTTGAATCGTACTCAAAACGCCCTAACGACGTCGATGGAGCGTTTGTCGTCCGGCCTTCGCATCAACAGCGCCAAAGACGACGCTGCAGGCTTCTCCATCGCGGTTCGCATGACTAACCAAATTCAGGGCACGACGGTCGCCCAGCGCAACACCATGGATGGCCTGTCCATCGTGCAAACTGCGGAAGGCGCGTTGAACGAAATGACCGCGAACATAATCCGCGCAAAGGATCTTGCGGTGCAGGCGGCCAGCTACAACACCGCGGAAGACCGCGACTCCCTCAATGAAGAAGTGCAGAGTATTCTGGCGGAAATGACCCGCACGGTGAATCAGGCCCGTTATAACGGCGAACTGCTGTTGGACGGTAGTTTTCGCGGCAACATCCAAGTGGGCACGATGGTAAACGAGGACGTTAACATCGCGATAAGCGACCTCTCCACTGACCAAATGGGCATTGCAACCAGCTACGCAGCCATTTCGGCGCTGAGCAGCCAGGGCTTGGCGGACAACATCGGCACCTCCTATCGCCACGCTTTGAGTAGCAGCACGGTTGACGCCACAAGCGTCGGCAACGTCGTCGCTAACTCCAACTCTGACCTGAAACTTGACGCGCTCAACGCAGCAAGCGCCACTAATGGCGTGATTGCCTTTAGCTACGGTAACGGCAGCGTAGGCACTGCCTACGGCACAGCCGGCGCAACCGCCGCTGTGACTGATGGCCTTGCCTCCGGGGCGCTTAGCATCAACGGGGTAACCATCGGCACAGTAGCGGCCGCCGCCAGTAACGGGACTATGGCGTCTAACCTGATAATCCAGATAAACGCCGTGAGCGCCCAGACGGGGGTCACAGCCTCGATAGTGGCCGATCTCAACACTCCCGCCAACTCCTCTATCGTGTTGACCAACACTGACGGGGCCGCGATCTCTGTGATTGCGAACACCAGCATCGACGCCGGCATCGGCACATTCTTCACCACCAGTTCGGTGGGGGCGCACGCGAACGGTGCCATCGTGCTGAACGACGACTTGGGCGACCTCACGGTTACCTTCAACAGTACCGCAACCGGGGCAGCCTTGACCGGGGCCAGTACTTCCGCTGCCACGCTGGTCAATTCCACGCTCGCGTCGCAGGTCGTCACCAGCGCGGCCTCGGCCAATCTGGCGATGTTGACCTTTGATGCCGCGCTGAACGAGGTCAACGCTCAGCGTGCTGAGTTGGGCGCTCTGGCCGGCCGCTTTGAGGCGATTAGTAACAACCTCGAGGTTATGAAGGAGAACATCATTACCGCGCGCGGCCGGATCATGGATACCGACTTCGCGGCCGAAACAGCCGCGATGACCAAGGCCCAAGTCCTAGCGCAGGCGTCGATTGCCATGGTAGCCCAGGCCAACCAACAGCCAAGCATGGTACTGACGCTTTTGCGCTCGTAATCGCGTTAAAGATGGCATTCAGGCAGCCCGTTCCCAACGGATAAAAGTTGGGAACGGGTAACTGGCACAAGGATCACCGCCATGCACAACACGGCAACCATCGGACCGAAACTTGCTGGCACAGATAGCCTAGCAACCGCCGCGAGCAGGCAGCCCGCCGGCGTTGCTGAAAACGTCTCTACACTCACGGACACACCACCCGTGGCAGGTGCTGCGATCGGGGTCGACTCCGAGCAATTAACCCAGGCACTGGGGAGCCTCATCGGCTATGTACAGAACCTCCAGCGCAACTTAGAGTTCAGCATCGACAAAGATTCTGGACGGACCGTGGTGCGAATAATAGATCCGCACACTAAGGAAGTGATACGACAGATTCCTGACGCGGTCGCGCTGGCGCTGGCTAAGCGCTTGCGGGATCAGGCGGGTAGTGTAAACGGTGTGTTACTCGACGAAACAATCTGACCACAGCCCAAGCTTGGGCTGCTATGTACACGCGAGGCAACTCGCAGTGGCTGCGGGTGGTGGCATGAGGAAAGTGCGATGGCAACGTTAAGTACTCCTGGGATCGGGTCGGGCCTTGATATCCGCGGCATTGTGGAAAAACTAATGTCCTTGGAGACAGCACCCCTCAACAAACTTAGTCTTCAGATAGTCGAAAAAAAGACCCAGCTCAGCGCGTTTGGTATGCTCAAAGCTGCGGTGTCAAACTTCCGCGACGCGTTAGACAAACTGGCCGACCTGTCGAAATTCAAAGTTTATTCGGCCACGCCTTCCGATCCCACCCTGCTGAGCGCCTCGGCGACCAGCGCCGCAAGCAGAGGGACTTACAACATCGATGTGCGGCGCCTCGCGGAAACTCACCGCATGGCCGCTAGCATTACCTATGCAGACACTGATACCACCGCTATCGGGACCGCCGGAGATACCCTCACGCTAACCGCGGGAAGCAGCAGTTTTACCGTCGATACCGGCGCCAAAACACTGGCCGGCATCCGCGACGCCATCAATCAGGCGCGCGACAATACCGGTGCGACGGCCTCGATATTCAAGGACGACACCGGTTATCACCTGTCCTTGGCGGCGAACACCACGGGCAGCGACGGCGCGCTAGGCGTGTCTTACGTGGGCAGCGATGCATTCGGTTTGACAACGCTCAATTCCGACCGCGACTCGAGCGGCAGCTTTACCTCGATGGATCTCAACGCGGTGGTAACACTCGAGACTAATTTCACGATTACCAGCAGCTCCAACACGATCAGCGACTCGGTGGAGGGGGTCTCAATGAACTTGCTCAAGGTCGGCGCACTAACGCTGAAGATTGATCGCGACACGGCTAGCGTGCAGAACACCGTCCAGGGTTTTGCTAAATCTTATTCTGACGTCATCGCGCTGATGAACAAAATGCGGACCGATGTGCTGAAGAACGACCCATCGGCCCTCAACAACATCGAGTCGCAGATGCGCGCCACGCTGAACCAGCCAGCCACGGTGGAGGGCAGTTTCAGCAATGCGTTTGAGGTGGGCATCAGCACGCTAAAAAATGGCTCGCTAGCGGTTAACGCCGCCATGCTAACCAGCGCCATGCACAACGACTACGAAGGGTTCGCCAAGCTTTTTGCCGATCCCGTTCACGGTGTCGCCCACCGTCTGCGCGCGCTGGCCGACGGCTTCCTAGGCACCGGTGCTGTTCTCGACGCGCGCGGCGAGGGCTTGCAGCGCCAGATTAAAAGTCAGGAGGGTCAGAAAAAACGCCTTCAGCTGCGGCTGGCTGCTACTCAAGACCGGCTGACAAAGCAATACAATAAGCTAGATTCGGTGATTGCCAGCCTGCAAACCACGGGCAGCGCGCTCATTGCACAGCTAAACGCAATGACCGCCTGGACCCAGCAGAGGAACTGAGCGTCGCCATACCATTAGCCCACGCACGCGCCCCCCGCCCCGCGAGCATCACGCAATCCCCACCTCTCCCACAGCCACTATCTGAGATAGTTAAACAGACTCAGGCTCTGCACCTTGGCAAACGCCGCCAGTGCCGCCTCCAGCGCATGGCTGTAGCGCGTCACATTACTGATGGCTTCCACCGGATCCGCGTCTTCCAACGTGCCTTTTACCAGAGTCAAATGCTGCTTTAAGTCGTCGTTCGCCTGCAGCTGCGACTCCAGCGTGTTTTGGAGCGCGCCCAGACTCGTGCGTAGTTCGGTGAATTTGTCGAGCGCTTGGTCGATATTCACCAGGCTGCGGTCCATCAGGAAGCTGAGCTGAGCAGCTTGCGCCCCCGTGGTGGCCGTCGTGTCCAAGGCCCCAATGAGACCATTGAGCGTGGCGAACACCGGCTGATTAGGGCTGGGATGCGTTGAAAAAGTATCACCCGTCACCGGCTCCCCGGTGATCGCCAGAGTGGAACCGTTGAAGCTGATGGCCTGACCCGCCACGAAACCCTGTGCGGAGAGCAGCGTTGCGCCCGTGGTGTCGTTGACCACATCAAAGGTATTGGACGCGGTAAAGACTATCCGGAAGCCATCGCCTAGATAGGCCGTTGGATCGGTGACCGCATCATCGACGACCCGGCCGGTGCCCGTATTCGTCACGCCTAGCGCAGTTACAAAAGTGCCGTTACCGCTGCGTATCGCCATAAAAGCCTCGGCGCCCGTAAAGCCCTCGGCCAGCGTGCGGCCTTCGGCGATGGGCAGCGCACGGCGGGTTTGGTCGCCGCTATAACTGACCACCCCATCGTTGCTGGAAAACGGCGCTGTTTTTACCGCTCCGCCCGCGAACAAATATTCGCCACTGGCGTTACGCGTATTGGCAAGGCTGGTCAACTCGTCCCGGCGCTGACGAATTTCCGCGTTGATGTAACGTCGATCCGCCGAGGTCAAGGCCCCCTTCGCCTGCACCACTAACTCACGCACCCGTTGCAGGGTAGTGAGCGCGGCAGACAGGGCGGTCTCTTGATCGGTCAGCCGCAAGCCCACCAGATTGGCATTGCGGGTAAACTGCTCCAGCGTGGACATCCGCTCGCCCAAATTGAGCACCTGCGCGGAGGCGGCCGGGTCCTCCGCGGCGGTGAGCAGCCGCTTGCCGGTGGATACCTGTTGCTGCCACAGGCTGAGGTTGGCGCGCAGCGTCGTGAGGCCCGACAGGCTCTGCTGAAAGTCCGAATTTGTTGAAAATCGCATGGTTTATCCCCGCATCGCTGCAATGAGCGCCTGAAACGCCGCGTCGGCTGCCGCAATGACCTGCGCGGCCGCCTGATAAGACTGCTGGTAACGTATTAAATCGGCCGCTTCTTGGTCTAAGTTAACCCCGGCTACTTGCTCGCGTGCAGCCTCCGAGCTATCTAATTGCACTTTGAGCGAATCCCGGCTGATCTGGGCCTGCTGCGTCAGGCTGCCGGTTTGTCCCAAAATCCGGCCAAAAGCGTCCTGATAGGTTGCGCTGCCGCCGTCCATGAAGCCCGTCATGCGTAGATCAAGCAGGCGCAGCCCGTTGGTATTGTCACCCTGACCGTTGGGATTAGCGGCCACTTGGAAGGTATCGCCAGTGCGTGGGCTATCGGTAATTTGCACCCGCCAGCCGTTGATATCGATATTGGCGCCGCTGGTGTAGGCCAGCGAAGGTCCAACCCCATTCACCTGATAAGTAGAGGCGCTGTTAAACACTAACTGCACGGGCGTCTGGAGCGCGGCGTTATTCGCATCCAGCACCATGGGCGCGGACACTTTGGCGCTCCCTAAATTAGCCAACGTGGTAGTAGATTTAACCGGGCTGGCAACCGCCCAGCGTTGCGCGTCGCTGACCGCGACATCGAGATAGCGCGCGGCGTACTTGGTGGGTTGGATTTGGAAAATATCACCCGCGGCCATCGTAGCGCTGGGAGTAATCACCAGTCCCTCGACCGAAAATGGCCCTGGGCCCGTGAGCGTCTGGGTGGTCGCGTTATCGAGCCGCTCCAACGTGTAGTCAGTGCCGTCAAAAGTCAGGGTGTAATCTGAGGTACTCAGGTTGGCCAGATTGGTCGGATCGATAGTCACCGTCAGGGTGCCGCCGTTAGTGGCAGCGCCGGTTACCACCGGTGGGCTGTACGTAAAGACCTTCGCACCGCGCGTGCCGGTAAGGTCCACGCCCGCTTGATGCTGGGCGTTAAAAGTTTCGGCCAGCACCACCGCCAGACGCCCAATGGCATTGCGCGCAGGCTCTAGCACCTGCTCCCTAAATTGCAGCGTGCCCGCCAATGTGCCGCCGCTGAGGGCCGCGCTAATTTGCGAGCTGCCGCCGCTGTTTACGATCGAGACTTCTTTGCGCGACCCATCCAGCGCATTCGGCGTCACCGCAAGCTTCACCGTCCGGGCCCCGGCGACCAGTAATTGCCCGTGACCGATATAAACATTCACCGAGCCATCTTGCTCCGACGTGGCATTCAGGTTGACCAATTCCGACATTTGCCGCAGCAATTGGTCGCGTTGGTCCAGCAAATCATTGGGCGGCTGGCCCTGCGAGGCACCAAACGCCCCCACGATGTCCTGGTTCAGGCCAGACAGCGCACTGGCCAAGGAATTGAGCCGGTCCACGTCCGCGCTCAACCGCTCGTTGACGTTGCTGGAGAGCGTCGACAAGCGGGTATGCAAATCTTGGAAGCGATCGGTGAGGGTGTTGGCCGAATTTAGCAACACCGCACGCGCGGGGATAGAAGCCGGGTCGTTGTTAACATCTTGCAAGGAACCGAAAAATTTCTGCATGGCGGGCGAGAACGTGCCATCGCTGAGCAGGTTGTCTACTTGTCCGGCGAAATCCGCATAGCTTGCAGCGCGCGACTGGCTGGACGCGCTGTAACGCACATTGTTGATCAGGAACTCGCTGGCAGTGCGGGTAATCGCAGAGACTTCCACCCCTTTGCCGACAAAGCCAACGCCCGCGTATTGAGGGTCGCGCTGGGCCAGGGATACCGTTTGGCGGCTGTAGCCCTCGGTGTTGGCGTTGGCAATGTTGTGGCCGGCCGTCGCCAGCAAGCGCTGATTAGACACCAGCGCCGACATCCCAATTGAAAACATTTCAGACATGGTCGTCTACTCCTTAGCCACGCCCGGTGGACACAGCCACCTGAGCATGGATTTGCAGAATCTTGCGCGCGTAATCGGGGTCCGTGGCATAGCCTGCGCGCTGCAAAGCCTGCACATAGGCCCGCGGATCCGCGGCGCGGGACAAGGCTTGTTGATAGCGCGGATTCTCAGAAATGAAGTTCACGTAATCGTCGAACGCCTGCCCTACGCCCTCGTAGGCCCGGAACCCGGCGTTGACCGTCACCGGGTTTCCGTCGAGATATTCCAGCGTGCGCTGAGAAATGGTGTCGCCGCCCCAACTGCGGTCCGCCTTGATCGAGAATAGATTGTTGGAAGACTGGCCGTCCGCCGCCCGCATCACGTGTTCGCCCCAACCGGTTTCCAGCGCCGCCTGCGCAATGAGAATCTCGGGGCTGGTGCCCAGTTTTGCCGCAGCGCGCGCGGCTGGCGCGCGCAGGCTGTCGGTGAACAGCAGGCGGCGGGCATCCAATGCCGCGGCGTCCACCGGCGGGGTAGCAGCCGGATAGCGGTCCTGCCACGGGTTCAATGCCGGTTCATCGTGGGCTAACTCGACGCCCGCTCCCTGCGGCATGTTCGGGCTGGGAAAATCTTGGCGCGGGGGTAGTTGCAAGTGCTCGCCCGCGGCGTCCGCCGCGTGCGGCAGGTTTTTGGAGAACTGCTGGCGCAACATGGCTTCGATCCCCAAATTGCCCTGCTGTCCCATGCTCAGCGCCACCTGCTCATCAAACATCCCTTGGTACATTTGGGTTTCGTTGCTGTCCAGCAAGCCGCCTTCAGGGTTCGCCTGACGCGCCGCCTTGAGCATCATTTGCACCAACATGCCCTCGAACTCCCGCGCCACTTTTTTCAAGGCGGCATCGGGATCGTGCTTGGCCTGAACGCGCAGACCCGCGAAACGCGTGGTGTCGGTCTGGCTAATGTTGCTGGGGGCAGAGTTCATCGCGGCTCCGTTGCTGTGCTTTGCAAATGACAATGCACGCACGATGCCAACGGCGATTAGGCGGAATTTCGCCAGGAAAACGGCGGATTTAGCGCGCAGCCCAGCGAGTTTGGCGGCAGTGGCCGATCCACCGCGGCAAGGGCTTGCCGCCGCTTGCCGCCTCAACACGCCTGAAGAATTTAGGCGCGGCAGTGCACCCGCGCACCAAGCTTAAATGATGATGAGCTCCGCATGCAGCGCGCCGGCTTGCTTGAGTGCTTCAAGGATCGCCACGAGGTCACCCGGCGCCGCACCCACTCGGTTGACCGCCTCAACGATATCGTTGAGCGACACGCCGGGCGTAAAGAGGAACATCTTGTTTCTTTCCTGCGTAACATCAATTTGCGAATTAGGGACCAGCACGGTCGTCCCACCGGATAGCGCACCCGGCTGGCTGATGATGGGCTGATTGCTGATGGACACCGTTAGGCTGCCGTGGGTGACCGCCGCTGCGCTCACCTGCACCTTCTGACCAATAACCACCGTGCCGGTGCGCGAATTCACGATCACCCGAGCCGAGGCTTCGCCCGGTGCCAGCTCGATGTTTTCAACGATCGACATAAACGAAGCGCGTTGTTCACCGTTGGCCGGGGTGGCCACGCGCACGGAGGACGCGTCTAACGCTTGCGCGGCACCCGCCCCCAGCACGCCGTCGATGGCCCGCGCCATGCGCGTGGCGGTGGTGAAATCCGGGGCATGCAGATTAAGCGTCAACGCGCTCTCGGTGAGGAACGGCGTAATGACTTCGCGCTCGACGGTAGCCCCATTGGGCACCCGGCCGACGCTGGGGATGTTCACGGAGATGCTCGAGCCGTCCTTGGTTTGCGCGCCGAACCCGCCCACCACCAGATTGCCCTGCGCTATCGCGTAGATGCTGCCATCGGCACCTTTTAGCGGCGTCATGATAAGACTGCCGCCGCGCAGGCTCTTGGCGTTGCCCATGGAGGAAACCGTGATATCGATGGTGTTACCCGGTTTTGAGAACGGCGGCAGCGTGGCATGCACCATCACCGCGGCGACGTTCTTTAGCTGGGGGTTGGCGCCTTCGGGCGTGGTCACGCCCATTTGCAACAGCATATTGCGCACGGTTTGAATGGTGAACGGTGTTTGTGAGGTTTGGTCGCCCGTGCCGTCCAGACCCACTACTAAGCCGTAACCCACCAGTTGGTTCTCGCGTACGCCGGCCACCGCGGCTAGATCTTTCACCCGCTCAGCATGGGCCGTCGCCAAGGGTAAAAAAGCCACGAGCGCGATCGAAAAAACACTTAGAAAACGTGACATGGTTGACACTCGCTGCTTGCCTAGAAAGGGAACAGAGCGCTGACGAAGAAGCGTGACAGCCACCCCATCTTGCCCGCATCGGCTTCTGCGCCGTCGCCGTTGTACATGATGGTGGCGTCGGCCACTTTGCTAGACGGCACCACATTGTTAGCCGCCACATCCAGCGGCCGCACGATGCCGGAAATCTTCACGTATTCGTTGCCAGAATTGAGGTTGAGGCGTTTCTCGCCGCGCACCAGCAAATTACCGTTCGGTAGCACATCGGCGATGGTGACGGAAATATCGCCGATCAGTTTGTTGGTTTGGGCGGTTCCGCTCCCGCCTTTAAAGGCGTTATCGGATGCGAACGTAGTTGCCAGGGTGTTGTTGCCCGCAGCCGAGGTCGCGACCAGCGGGAGCAGGCCGGGCAGCGCAAACGCAGGATTGGCGCCCAAAATCGTGGGGTTCGCTATCTCTGTCGCGCTGTTGCGGTTGATATCGTTGGACTGCGACTTGGAGGCATTGGTCACTTCAATCAGTTGAATGGTGAGGATGTCACCGATGCGCCGCGCCCGGCTGTCCTCAAACAACACCACATCGTAGCCAGCTTGAAAAATGGCCCCGCTAGCCGCTTGGCGCGCCCGCGGCACTTCCAGCGGGGCTGGCAGGCTAGCGGCAAATTCCGGATCACGCACCGGCGTGGTGTTACAGCCAGACAACGCCAAAGCCAGCAACGCGAGCGCGGGCCACCGCGGGAAACCGTGACGCGCAGTGCGGGGCGTCCGGACAGTGATGGTTTTTTGACGTTGCTTCATCTGCGTGCCGACCTTATTGACTGACTTCTGGCGAGTACTCGCGACTTCGACTTATAGCGTCTGGGCGATGAACTGCAGCATTTCATCCTCGGTCTTGATGGCCTTGGAATTCATTTCGTAGGAACGCTGGGTTTCGATCAGGTTCACCAGTTCCTCCACCGGATTCACGTTGGAGCTCTCAACACTGCCCTGCACCAGCGTTCCCAGACCGTTTAGCCCCGGCGTGCCCTGCGTGGGGCTACCGCTGGAAACTGTCTCGGTGTAGAGGTTCTGCCCCACCGGCTGCAAACCCTGCGGATTGATAAAATCCGACAACAGCACCGATCCGATTTGGGTGGGAGTGGTGCTGCCAGCCGTCAAAGCAGTTACCGTGCCATCCGATCCGATGGTCAAACTCTGCATCTCGGCGGGGATGGTGATCGCGGGGTCCAGCGTGTAGCCCGAGGAGGTCACCATCTGCCCCTGCGAGTTCAGAGAGAAAGTCCCATCGCGGGTGTAGGCCGTCGAACCATCGGGCATCAGAATCTGAAAAAAACCCCGACCCTGAATGCCCATGTCCAGCGAGTTATCGGTCTGGGCCAGCGTGCCTTGGGTGAAAATTTTGCCAGTAGCCACCGTGCGCACGCCCAAGCCCAACATCAGGCCGGAGGGCAGTTCGGTATTCTGCGAGGAATTGGCACCCGGCTGGCTAACCGTTTGATAGAGCAAATCCTCAAAAGCCGGCCGCCCTTTTTTGAAGGCGGTCGTGCTGACGTTGGCCAGATTATTGGACACGACCGACAGCCGAGTTTGCTGCGCGTCGAGACCACTACGCGAAATGTGTAATGCGGATGCCATCGAAATTCTCCAGGTTGTCCGTTGCGAGCGTCAGGCTTACAAGCGCAGCAGACGCGCGCCATCGGCGTCGATCGTCTGCGCCGTGCTCATGGCCTTAACCGCCAGTTCGTACTGGCGCGAGTTCTCTATCATCGAAATCATTTCCGCTACCGGGTTCACGTTGCTGTGTTCTAGCGCGCCGCTCACCACCCCGACAGTGGCGTCAATGGGCGCCTCTAAGCCGGTGTTCAACCGGAACAGGCCATCACCGCCTTTCAGCAAATCCGCGACGTTTGGCTTCACCAGTTTGATGCGGTCGACCTGCGCGAGCGTGTTGGCGTCTTGTCCCAACGGGCGCATGGAAATAGTGCCGTCGTTGCCGATGAGCACGCTGTTGAAAGGCGGCAGCGCAATGGGACCGCCGTTGCCCAAGACCTGCTCGCCGTGAGCGGTCATCAGTTGCCCTGCCGCATCGAGATGGAATTCGCCGGCGCGGGTGTAGGCCTCTTTGCCGTCGGCCGTGCGCACGGCGATGAAGCCCTCGCCGCTGATGGCAACATCGAGGTTATTGCCAGTTTCTTCGATCGAGCCGGCGCTGAAATTTACCCCGGGGCGCTCGGCCATGGAGAACACCCGCGTGGGTTCTCCATCGCCAAACAACGGCATTGAGCGATAGGCTTCGAAATCCGCCTTGAAGCCGGTGGTGCCGGCGTTGGCCAGATTGTTCGCAGCCTGCGCCTGCCCGTTCATGGTCTGACGGGCGGCGTTCATGGCGAGAAAAATCATGCGGTCCATGGCGATGACTCCGGCTCAGGGCTCGTTAAGAAATTTGCAGGATCGCTTGGGTAACGGCGCTTTCGGCCTGAATGACTTGCGTATTCGCCTGAAAATTGCGCTGTGCGACGATCAAATTCACGAGCTCTTGGGACAGATCAATGTTGGCATCTTCGAGTGCCCCGGATTGAATTTGCCCGAAGCTGCCAGTGCTCGGCGAACCCATCAGCGCCGCGCCGGACTCAAAGGACTCCGCCCAATTATTGTTGCCCAGCGAACGTAGCCCCTGAGAATTCGCGAAATTGGCCAGCGCTACCTGACCCTGCACCGTCGACTGACCGTTGGTGAAGCGCGCAAAAACGATGCCCTCTTTATCGATGTCGAGCCCCGACAAACGACCCGTCGTGTAGCCGTCCTGGGTGACCCGATTCACTGCAAACGGCGCGCCGTACTGGGTCATCTCGCTGACATTGAGCGATATATTGAGCGGCGCTCCGCCGCCCACGGGCACGAACGCCGGCAAGGTGACAGAACCACCCAACGGACTGGACAATGCACCCGAGGTATTGAAGGCTAGAGGACTGCCCGCGCCGACCGCAGCGCCATCGATCTGCGAATTGGTATCCCACGTGCCGGACCCGGTCTTCACAAAATAAAGCTGCAGCAGGTGTGAGCCACCTAAAGAATCGTACACCGTGGTCGCCGTCGTGCTGTTGAAAGTTGCGTTGTTAGTGGCGTCGAACGGCGTCACCGACGGCGCGGTGTCTTGGGAGTCGAGATTAGCGCCGAACTCCACGTTGGTGGTGGCAACCGGGGCCGTGTTCGCGCTGGTGATCCGCAGCGTCTCGAGCGCACCGGAGATCGCCCCCGTGCCGTCGGCGCTAAAGGCTTTTAAGCGCTGGCCATTGCCATTCACCATGTAGCCTTCGCGGTCGATCCCAAAGGAGCCGTCGCGCGAGTAGAGCTGGTCGCCCTGCGAATCAACAACGAAAAAGCCGTTGCCGCTGATGGCCAAATCCAAGCCGTTGTCGGTGAAGGTGATATTGCCTTGGGTAAATTGTTGGGCCACTTTGGCGGTGTTAACGCCCTGCCCCGTGGCGGTAGCCGCCACCCCGGCACTGGTGGTCGCAAAAACATCGGAAAATTCCGCACGGGAGGCTTTGAAAGCCGTGGTGTTGGCGTTGGCAACGTTGTTGCCAACCACGCCGAGGTCGGTAGAGGAGGCACGCAGGCCGCTGATGGCAGACTGGAACGACATAATATTTTCTCCTAATAAGTGGGTATGCGTGGTGAGGATGCGTCGCGCTTAGAAAACGCGGCGGACGGCATCCATGCTCAATGAACCGTATTCAGCTAGGTTTAGCATTGGGGCTTGCCCATTGCGCGGTAAGGTGACGCTCTCTACCGGCACTCGGACGAGCGAGGTGCCCGCCTCAACCTTGTTATCAATCGTGGCGTCGACCTTCAGCGTGTATTGGCCCGCCGGCAGGCGATTGCCCTGCACGTCCAGTCCATCCCAAGCCAAGTCATGGATACCGGCATCGGTCTGGCCCAGCGAAAAATTGCGCACCACCTGCCCCGCGCTATCGGTGATAGCCACATTGACTTGACTGGCGGCCTTTTGCAGTTCGACCCCAAAGACTGGATCGCTGCCGTCCGCCAAATTTAGTTTGTCGCCTGCCACCAGCACTTGCCGGCCGACCATGGTGGACGCCTGTAAGGCTTGGTTGGATTGCAGGGACGTGGCCAATGTGACGAATGATTTCTGTAAATCGTTGACCCCGGTCACCGTCCCGAACTGCGCCATCTGGCTCAAAAACTGGCCACCGTCCATGGGCTTCATGGGGTCCTGATTGTTCATCTGGGCGACCATCAGCCTGAGAAATTCGTCCTGGCCTAGGGTCTTGGCTTTCTTGTCGTCGCTCTGCAGACGCGCGTTGCTTAAAGCCTCTAGGCCTGGGGGTAGTCCACCGATTGAATTTGCCATGTGCTGGTTCCTTACTGCTGGCCGATCGACAAGGTACGCGTCAACATTTGCTTGGCCGCATCCATGATTTCGATATTGGTCTGATAGCTACGCGAAGCGGAAATCATATTGGCCATTTCCTCGATCACGTTGACGTTCGACATAAACACATAGCCATCGGCGTCGGCCATCGGACTACCGGGTTGGTACTCGCGACGCAACGGTGCCTGACTCTCCACGATGCCCTGGACCTCCACCCCGACAGCAGCGTCGTCGCCGCTGTCGGAGAGTTCGTCGAACATCGGGGCGAACACCGGTTGGCGCGCCCGATAGGTCGTGTCCATGCTGCTGGTCGTGCTGTTGGCGTTGGCCAGATTGCTCGCCGTGGTGTTCAAGCGCAGGCTTTGCGCGGCAAGGGCGGTGGCCGCCGTGTTCATCACACTAAAAAGTGACATCTCTAATCTCCCCGAATGGCGCTCAGCAGACCGCCGAGCGTACCGTCGATAAAACGCAAACCGGCCTCATAGCGCATGGCGTTGTCCACGAAGCGCGAACGTTCACCCTGCACATCCACCGTATTCTGGTCTAGCGAGGCTTGCGTGGGGCTGCGGTATTCCAGTTCTACGCCGCCTAGCCCCGCGTCACCCAGGGCCAGGCGACCCATCTGAGTGCCGGTGGTCTGGAGGTCCATGTCGTTGCCGCCGCTCGCGAGTTCCAGAGCGGCGTTGAAATTGAAGTCTCGCGCCTGATAGTTCGGGGTATCTGCGTTCGCCAGATTGCCGGCAATGAGTTCCGCCCGGTGGGCGCGCAGCAGCGCGGCCTGCGGATGTATGCCCAGAGCGGTATCGAGATTAAACATGAAGCCCCCTGCTGTCTTTGCCGTTGCGAGCTTTAGAGCGAAACTCGTGCCAAGTCCTTATAAAATACTTAACAAATTGTTTTGTAATAGTTTTTTATTCGCCTTGCCGGCTCGACGCGGCCAGATCAGGCCGAATAGGCGGCAAGCTTTGCAGGCAAGCGGCAAGCCCCGCGGCAAGCCAGCCGTGCAAGTCTGCCGGGGCCTCGGCTAGGCAAAACGGGCGTGCGCACCAGCGAGCGCGGCCACTGGCCCGCACCGCAGTCCGTCGCGGGTGGGGTGCTGCGGCCAAGTGGGTGTCGGACACCACCACCGCTTGTCTGGCTGCTGGTTTAGCTGCTTGGCATCGGCCCGCACTTAAAGATTGCGTCGCGGAGGGACCACTGCGGTGGCAGCAGCTTTTTGCGCGAACGCGAGCAAACGCGCGCGCTGCCCGGCCACCTCGGGTACGCCACAAGGTGGGACACGCGTGAGTATTTAGAAAGAATTGCCTAGGCGAGCCTTGCGCGCGGCGCGCGCGGCGAGTTTGGCCTCGGTAGAGGCCGGCCGCACTTTAGCGCGTGCAAGTGGGCCGGCCGACCAGCGCAGCCCGTTGGGGCTGCGCGCGGCCGGCCGCGGTGGGCGTTTGGTGACGCTGGCTAGAGCGGTGTGGGAGCCGTCACTGCGCGCAGCCTCACGCGGCACCGCCACCGCCGCCGCGTCGGTTAACTCGCAAGCAAAAACTCGCGCTTAGCCGCGGATTTCCTTCGAGGTCAGCGCGGAACCCACGTTGACGACGGACATCACCAAAGCGGCGAGGTCGTCGGGCTCAAATTTAGCGACTAACTTATTGGCGCCTACCGAATTTGCCATCGAATCGTTGAAACTGCCGCTCAGCGAAGTGTGCAGACAAACGTAAAGGTCTCTTAGATCAGGGTCTGCCTTCAGCGTCTTGGTCAGGGTGTAGCCGTCCATTTGGGGCATTTCAATATCCGATAGCAGCATGGCAAAGCGCTTGGTGATCGGCCCTTCGGCGGCGTACGCTTTCAGCATCTCCAGCGCGGCCAGCCCATTTTCGGCGATTTCGTATTCGACGCCCAACTGGTCCATCACGCGCATCATTTGTCGGCGCGCTACCGCGGAGTCGTCGGCGATAAAGATGCGACGGGGAATGTCGTCGTCGGGGACATTGTGCGCCAGAAGTTCCTCGGAGACCTCCACCGCAAGGCCCACAATTTCAGACAGCACGCGCTCCACGTCGAGAATTTCCACCAACTGATTTTCCAAAGTGGTGACGGCCGTTAAATAGTTGGCGTTGCCGATGCCGGCCGGCGGCGGCTTGATGTCGTCCCAGCGCAGGTTGACGATGCGTACCACCTGCTGCACCAGATATCCCTGCACATGGCCGGAATATTCCGTGACGATGACGAATTCGTCGGGCGTGCCCTTGCTAGCACCCTGCCCCAGCACGGCGGCCAGGTCGATCACGGTGATGGTCTGGCCGCGGGCGTGAAAAACGCCGCGCATCTGGTAGTGAGAATGTGGAATCGGGCGCAGCGGCGGACATTTCAGAACCTCGCGGACCTTGAACACATTGATCCCGAAAATCTGCTTGCTGGTGAGACGGAACAACAGCAGTTCGAGCCGATTCCGGCCGGCCAGCCGGGTTAAACGATCGACTCTATCGATTATCGACATGAAGCGCTCCGCGGTAGTCCTAGTTCAAGTTTTCCTTATCGCCCCGCGCAGAGAAAGCTTGAGCTAGTACACGGCACAACGTTTGCAAGTGTTTTCCCGTACCCAAAAGGACGTGCTCGATGCAACGCTATTCACTCATCGCCCTGCTCGCGGTTTTTTGCAGCTTGGGCAGCGGCCACGGTCAGGCGGACGAGCAACCGCTCGAGAGCATCCGCACCGCCGTCGCTAATTTCCTGCAGCAAGAAAGCGCCCAGAACGCGCAGGACGTCAAAGTAGAAGTCGGACGGCTGGACCCGCGCCTGCGACTAGCCGCCTGCAACAACCCCCTAGCGGTCTATTTGCCGCCGGGCGCGCGCCTGCCCGGCAACACCTCGGCGGGGGTACGCTGCGAAGGCGAGACGCCCTGGACCCTGTTCGTCCCGGCCAGCGTTCGTCAAAAATTTGTCGTCGTGAGCGCCGTGCAGACGCTGCCACGCGGCAAACTGCTGACACTCACCGACGTCCGGGTCGAGTCTCGTTACTTGATGAACCTGCCGACCGGCGCGCTCACCGACCCCGCCATGGTGGTGGGTCGGGTGGTAGTGCGGCACACTGCTGCGGGTTCGCTGCTAACGGCCGGCGCCTTGCGCGAGGAGCGCGCCGTCCGCCGCGGGCAGA
The DNA here is from genome assembly GCA_009692365.1 of Gammaproteobacteria bacterium. Taxonomy (GTDB): domain Bacteria; phylum Pseudomonadota; class Gammaproteobacteria. Next base: position 42,082 of record SHZJ01000007.1, on the reverse strand, counting down.
GCGTAACGCTCTCGCTGGCCGCCGGCACTCTGGCCATTCGAGTCGCAGGAACGGCGTTGAAGGATGGCGCGTTGGGTGACCGCATCACGGTGCGCAACACCACTTCTAACCGGGTGGTAGAGGGCGTCATCATAGAAGCTGGGGTCGTTGAGGTGGGCTCAGGGCGACCCGCTGCGCCGATCAATTGAGGGTGCCGCAGGCCATCGGGACAACCCGCAGTTTGGGGGGAGAATCGTTTTAAAGAATTTCTGAGTATCTGCCGCTAGCACCTCTCATACGTCGAAGGAGACAACAAAACATGGTTGCTGAAATCACTCCTGCCGCCACGGCCGCCACGGCCACGCTGGCAAATTCGGAGGGCCGCGCGTTAAAGGCAGGGCCGCAAAATGTTGCCGCGCAGGCCAGCAAGGAGACCCTCAATCTTACCGAACTCGCCAGCCAGCTGAGCGAACTCACGCAATCAGTGGCAGAGCAACCGGTCGTGGATAGCCAACTGGTGGCCACCTTTCAAACGGCCGTCAACGACGGCAGCTATCGCGTCGACCCACCGGCTGTTGCGGAAAAATTGGCTGGTTTCGAAGCGCTGCTGACCCACGGCCCACGTTCGGCCTAGCGATGAATACGACCGCGGCCCGAGAGACCCTGCACGCGCTGCTGCGGGACTTCGAGCACGCCTTAGCGCAAGAATACGCCGCGCTGCGTACCCGGGACGTGGCCGCCATTGAAGCCGCCGTCACCCATAAACGCGAACTGACCCTGGCGCTCAACGAGGCCGCGAGCCAGTGCGACCTCAGCGCGCTGCGCGACGTCAGCCCACACGCCGACGAACAAGCCGCCTGGACGGAAATCCGTGCGTTACTCGAGCGCTGCGCCTTGGCCAACCGCACCAATGGGGCCGCGGTCGAAACCAGCAAAACCCTCACTAATACCTTGCTTGACCTGCTCAGCGGCCGGCCCGCCGGCGAGCGTTTGTACAACGCGCGTGGCCGCGTTGGGCGCAGCGACCGACCGCCCAGAGCCTGGGAGAGCGTGTGATTTAGCACCGGATAGCGCGCGTGCCTGAACGATCAATCTTTAATTGGTTCTCCCGCAAACGACCCGCTGACGTGCCGCGGGAGCCCGCGGCGCATGGCGCGAAGCTGCCGATCGACCCGGAAATCCAACTCGTTTTGCGTCGAGTCTTTAACGACCATGCCCTGCTGACCATCCACATCGCGGGCCACCCGGACGCCTACACCAGCGCCATCCTCGAGCTAGTACCCGAGCAGGGCTACTTGGTGCTGGACGAACTGACCCCCGCCTCAGGTCACGCGCTCGTGCTGAGCGGAACCCAGTTCCATGTGCGTGGGACCGTGGAGGGCATTGCGCTGCGCTACACCACCACCGTGTCGCAAATTGGTGAGCACAACGCGCTGCCCTACTACCAGGTGGATTTCCCCGCCACCATCGATTACCCCCAGCGGCGTCGGCAGTACCGGGTGACAGTCCCCAGTAATCGTGGCTTTGATGTGGAGTTCCGCATGGCGGATGGGCGGCAGCTGAGCGGCGAATTGGGCGATATGTCGGTGGGCGGGTTTTGCGCGCGAATTCGCACCGGCGTTTTCGAGTCCCTCCGCGACGCCCATCAGCGGGCGACCTGCCGATTGCTGGTCCCCAACGCCCAGCCAATCATCGCGGAGGTTGAAATACTCCACCTCGATGCCCTGCCGCGGCCCCGAGTGCAGCGCGCGCGGGTACGGTTTACCAGCAATATATCGCCCACCACGGCGCGCCGGGTGGCGCAGTTCTGTGCGGAACTAGAACGCGCACAACGCCAGTTGTGCTAAGCGGTGCAAGCCTTCAGGCCAGAGGTACACGGGGTAAGGCGGCCAGGGCTGCGGCGTGCTGTTGCACATCGGCAGGCTGGTCGATGTCGTGCCGCAGGGGCAACTCGCTGACGCTTAGGCCCAGCGCGCAGCAGCGCTGCAGGGTGCCCGCGTACACCTGTGAGCTCCCCCACGGCAACGACTGAAAAAGTGTCGGCTGGTCCAGCTTCGTCCCTATCAGCCAATAACCCCCGTCGGCCACCGGCCCTAGCACCACCTCGCCAGCCCCCTGCAAATGCGCGCCAGCGGCCAGCAAGTCCGCTAGCTGGTTATCCACCACATCGCTGCCCATGAGCAGCGCACTGGGGTGGCAGGCCAAGGCGTCGGCCAAGGCCGCCCGCATGCGCGTGCCCAAATCTCGCCCCCGCTGCAGGACTAATGCAAAACTGGCCGCAGCGGGCAGTTGCGCGAAATAGGCGTGTGAGGGCGGATCGGCGCAGGCCAAGTAGCGCGGCCCCGGCCATTGCCCGGCCAGACGCAACGCATGGCCCAGCAGAGCGGCATAAATGTCCACCGCCCCGCTCGCACCCAGCCCCGCCGCGAGGCGGGTTTTGACCGCGCCTAGACGCGGCGCGCGGGCAAAGACAATCAGCGCGGTGCGCGCCGCACTCATCGTACTTGACGATACCAATGGGCTAGGCGGCTGGGTGGTACGCCCAAAAAATACGCCAAGCGTAGCCCCCACATCAGCCCGATGGTGCCCCACGCACCCCTTTGCTCCCAGCGGCGCGCAGAAGTCAGCACCCGCAAACGCAACGCTAGCGGCGCCAGTTCGCGGCGCAACTTGGCCGACAGCGCGAGGTCTTCCATCAGGGGAATGAGCGGAAATCCGCCGCAGGCCGTAAACAGCTCGCGGCTCACAAACATGGCTTGGTCGCCGGTGGCGATACCGGTGATGCGCGAGCGCAGATTCATCAGCGTGCCGACCAGCCACAACAGCGCACGCGGGCTAGCCAACCGCACATCGAAACGCCCCCACAGCGGGGCGACGCCTGCCGCGAGTTGGCACAGCACGGGCAGCGCCGTGGCGGGCAGAGTGGTATCTGCATGCAGAAACAGCAGTAACTTGGCGCGGCTCGCCGCCGCTCCTGCGTTCATTTGCGCCGCGCGGCCGGGCGGGGCGCTCAGTACTTGATCGGCGAGACCGGTGGCGTGCGCCACCGTGGCGTCGGTGCTGCCACCGTCCACCACGAGAATTTCTACCCCCGCTTGGCGCCAGGCTTGGAGTGGGGTTAATAAGCCCACGATGCCGTGCGCTTCGTTGAGCACCGGGACGATAAGGGCGAGCAACGCAGGCACGGCCCGTGGCGTCAGGCGCGACTCAGCGCGCCCCCGCAACTGCTGCCGTGACCCGCGGTGCAACCAAAACAGTGGGTCCCCACTGCAATAGGCTGGCCGGTGAGAGTTCCCGCCAAGAGGCTTGAAAGATGTCTGGGCGCACCGGTCTCGCCGGCGGGCATTCCCAGCATTTGATTAAAGTCGCAGTCGTAGACATAGCCGCGCCAATCAACGCTCAGCAGGCTACGACACATGACATTGGCCAGATTCTCCTCCCGATGATTCGCCACCAGCAAGTGCAAATAATCTGCGTAATGCCCGTCGCGCTCCAGCGCGTGCCGGAAACGGGCAATGGGCATATTGGCCAGGGTTAGCAGCCGATTGAAATAAACGCCGTAGCTCGCGGCCAGCGCCGTGCGATAGGTCGCCTCTAAGCTCGCCTGGGGCGGCGGCAGGCTGGGACCCAGTGGGTTGTAGACCAAATCCAAGGTCAAGCCGTTCTCGTGGATGCCGTAACCCAGCCCATTGAGGGTGCGCAGCGCACGGATGCTTTTCTCGAACACGCCTTTACCACGTTGAATATCGACGTTCTCTGGCCCATAGCACGGCAGCGACGCCACCACGTGCACCTGCTCTTGCGCCAAAAAATTAGCCAGATCGGCTTGCCCCGGCTCCTCGAGGATCGTGAGATTGCAACGGTCGATCACGCGCAATCCCGCCGCGCGAGCGGCCCGCACCAGGGGGCGAAAACACCCATTCAGCTCGGGCGCCCCACCGGTAATATCCAGCGTGCTCACCCCGGCCGCCAGTGCAAACGACAGCGCCAGACTGGCAGTCTCTGCGGTCATTTCCTCGGTCCGCAACGGCCCCGCATCCACATGGCAATGGTGGCAGGCCTGATTGCACCGATAGCCTAAATTTACCTGCAGCGTGGTGAGCGCAGCGCGCTGCAGGGCGGGAAACACGGGCGGGGTCGGCCCTCGGCCCAGTCGGGGGGAGGTTGCAGCCATGTTCAAAACTCAACGGACACTGAGCGCATCATGTCACCACTGCCCACGCAGCCGCAACGCATTGGACACCCGCTAGGCTAGCGTTGCACGCAGCAGCCCGTTAGACTTCCGCCCCTTACCCGCGTGGGGCTGTAGCTCAGCTGGGAGAGCGCTGCGTTCGCAATGCAGAGGTCAGGGGTTCGATCCCCCTCAGCTCCACCAATTCAAAACCTCAATGAGTCCTCGTTGGGGTTTTTTTATGCGCCGAAGCGGTCACTTTTCCCGCTGGAGGTGGTCGCCCTGTTGGGATATCTTGGCCCCTCAGCCACCCCGTGCAGAAAGGTCGCATCGCGGCCTCGAGGCGCCCCTACCCGGATTTCTCACAGCATGCCCGCAAAGAAAAAATCCCCCACCACCCGCAAGTCGTCCACCACTGTCATCGACATCGGCATCTCTGCGGCTGCTCGCCGCACCATCGCTGATGGCTTGGCGGGGCTGCTCGCCGACAGCTACACCCTGTATTTGATGACGCATAATTTTCATTGGAACGTGACCGGCCCGATGTTCAATACCCTGCATCTCATGTTCATGGGCCAATACACCGAGCAATGGACCGCACTAGACCTCATCGCCGAACGGATCCGCGCGCTGGGCTTCCCGGCGCCGGGCACCTACCAGGAATTTGTTGCCTTAGCCTCGGTGCGCGAAGTCGCAGGAGTGCCCAAGGCGTTGGAGATGGTGACCCATCTGGTGCGCGCCCAAGAGGCCACCGCCCGCACCGCGCGCGCCCTGTTCAGCGTGGTCGAGCGGGCCCGCGACCAACCCACCATGGACCTCCTCACCCAGCGGCTGGACGTCCATGAAAAAACCGCATGGATGCTGCGTAGCCTGCTGGAGGAGTAGCCGACAGCGCGCGCGAGGAGGAGATAAGCGTGGGGTGGAACGGGTCCTGGTGCGGCGACACGCGGCCAAGCCCGTGCCGCCCGCCGCCGCACGCCATCCCCGGTGCGGCTATCCCGACCCGAGGTCACCCAAGGCAGCATCCCGTATGACTCACCGGCCCAACCCACGCCGCCACCGCCCCTCATGACGCCGCCACGGCGACTATTGTTCAATGCTTTTTCGATGAACTGCGTGTCGCATATTCATCATGGTCTGTGGCGCGACGCCACCTCCCGCCAACTGGACTACACCTCACTCGAGCCTTGGGTGGAACTGGCGAAACTTCTCGAGCAGGCCAAGTTTGATTCGTTGTTCCTGGCCGATGTGGTCGGGGTCTACGACATTTATAAAGGGGGCCCGGAGACCGCAATTCGCGAGGGGATGCAGATCCCCGTCAACGATCCCAGCTTGCTCATTCCGGCGCTGGCGCACGCCACCGAACACCTGGGCTTCGCCTACACCGGTTCTATTTTTGCCGAACACCCGTTCAACTTCGCGCGCCGTGCCTCAACCCTCGACCACCTGACTCAGGGTCGCCTGGCCTGGAACGTGGTGACCTCGTACCTACCGAACGCCGCGCGCAATCTGGGCTTCGGGGAGTTGCCTGCGCACGACGATCGCTATGCGCGCGGCGACGATTACCTAGAGGTCCTCTACAAGCTCTGGGAAGCCAGTTGGGAAGACGACGCGGTGGTTCGCGACCGGGTGCGCGGGGTTTACGCCGACCCCAGTAAGGTCCACCTCATCAACCATCGCGGCCCCTACTACGAGGTCCCCGGCCCGCATCTGTGCGAACCCTCGCCGCAGCGCACGCCGGTGCTGTTTCAGGCGGGTTCTTCCGAACGCGGTCGTGAATTTGCCGCCCGCCACGCCGAATGTGTGTTCATCGCGGGCGGCGGCCGCAGCGAGTTAATGGCCGATATCCGGGCGCGCGCGGCCCGTTATGGACGTCGCCCAGAGGACCTCAAAATGTGTCTTGCGGTGTCCTTGGTGATCGGTGGCACCGAGGCCGAGGCTCACGCAAAGGCCGAGGATTTGCGCCAGCAGCTTTCTTTGGAAGGAGGACTTGCCCACCTAAGTGGCCATTTGGGTGCCGACCTCAGTGCCTTTGATCCCGCCCAATCCATCGCCGACTTTGAATTCAACGGGGTCTTAGGCTTCTTGAAGAGCGCCGCCGCGCGCGCGCCGGACGGGTGTTTGACGTTCGGGGATTTGGCACGCCAGCAGATGAGCGGCCAATGGCTGGTGGGCAGCGCCGAGCAAATTGCTGACCGGCTCACGGCACTCGGCGCGTCGGGGGTGGATGGCTTTAATCTCGTTTACACCACCACGCCCGGGACTTTCGTGGATTTCATTCAGGGGGTCGCGCCAATCCTGAAAACTCGCGGCTTGATGCAGACCGAGTACGGCCCGGGCCCGTTGCGCCAGAAAATTTTTGGCCACCCGACCCTCTCGCCGCGCCATCCCGGGGCCGCGTTCCGCCGACCCTGAGGGCGGGTTCGCGCGGCGGCTGCGTGGCCTGCACGGCGCAGGTGAACGAGCGGCGGCGCACGCTGGGCGTGCGGGAGTGCGCCTCACCGAGGATGTCGCGGGGCTGTTGCGGGGGATGTCGTGCGAGCGCGGCGGCGCAGGCGGGGGCGTGCCGTCGCCGTGACCCCACTGCGGCGTTTAGTCCGGGGGCGCCCCGCCGCGCTTCCACGGCGGCAGACTACGATACGCACAATGCTGTGGATTCAGCCGCGGCTTCCCCACCCCGAAATAGCGTTCGCGCAGGGTCTCCCCTTCATAGCGCGTGCGCAGCCGGCCGCGGCGCTGTAATTCTGGCACCACCAAATCGGCGAAATCGGCGAAACCCTGCGGCTGCGTCACGGGTACCAGGTTGAAGCCATCGCAACCGGTTTCGTCCATCCAACGTTCTAGTTCGTCGGCGACGGTCTGCGGGCTGCCGACGATCTTGGGCATGAGGCTGCCGGTCGCCAGATAATCGGCGATTTCAGCCAGCGACCATTCCCGGTTGGCATCAATGAGGGAGAAATTAGCCAACAGACTTTGAATGGCGTCGGTTTTCATGTCCTTGAGGGCTTTGCCCGATTCGAGCTGGGCCAGATCAATGCCGACCCAGCCACAGTACAGGGCTAGCGATCCTTCCGGGCTGCCAAATTGTTGACAGGTTTCGAGCTTCAACTGCGCCTCAGCGTCGGTGGGGGCCACAATCACCGTGATGCCGGGGAAGTATTTAACCTCCTCACGTTGTCGACCCTCGGCCTGCAGGGCTTGCGTCAGGCGTTCAATGGCGGCCCGGCAGGCTGGGATAGTGGGATCCATCGCAAAGATGGCTTCGGCGTGGCGAGCTGCAAAACGTAAGCCCCGACCAGACGCACCGGCTTGATACAAGACCGGCGTGCGTTGCGGTGAGGGTTCGCACATATGCGGCCCCGGCACGTTGAAGTATTGCCCGTTGAAATTAATCTCATGCACTTTGCTAGGGTCGATCAGCGTATCGGTCGCGTGGTCACGCACCATCGCGTCTTCTTCCCACGAGTGCTCCCACAGCTGATAGCACACTTCCATATATTCGTCGGCACGCTCATAGCGCTGGTCGTGGGGCATCATCTCGCTCAGACCAAAGTTGGCATTGGCGTCCGCCAGATAGGAGGTGACGATATTCCAGGCCACCCGCCCATCGGTGAGATGGTCGAGCGTGGAGAACAGCTTGGCGGTGTGATAGGGCGGAAAATAGGTGGTGCTAAAGGTGCTGGCGAACCCCAGATAGCGGGTGGTGGCGGCCATCGCTGCGATGACGAGCGTAGGGTCGTTGCTCGGAAATTGCGTGCCGTGGCGCACGGCGGCGTCACGCGAGCCACGATAGACGCTGTAGGTGCCGTGGACGTCGGCTAGAAACAGGGTGTCAAAAAACCCCGCCTCCAGGACCCGCGCCAAATCCTGCCAATAATGGACGCTGCGATAGCCATCTAAGGGCCGGTCTAACGGGTGTTTCCACTGCCCAATGGAATGATGCCCGATACAACATTGCGTGAAGGCGTTCAGGTGGATTTGTTGGCGCATAATTTCCCCGAGTTACGGTTCTTCTACCGGCCCGGGCACGAGCATGCTCGCGGGCGTGTTGACCACCTTAAACAACTTTGGCTTTTTTAGGATAGCTTTATCCTGCTTGCCGATTAGCGGGCAGTGCATTCACCCGCCAGCGCCTCGCGTTCCCGAGGTCGCGCCCCGCCGCGCCGTTGACTGGCGGCGACCCGCAGCGCAGTCCTCTGGCCCCAATTTGGGCCCCCAGCGATCGCGCGCAATGTCGGCTCTCGCCACTCCACGTGACGTTCCGACCACGCCACCGTTGAGCTTTTCGCGGCACACCGCAACCGGACTAGCTGTGACCGACGCCTTGTGCTACTTACCATCTCTTACAGGCAATCAAACTACGATGTTCACGGGGGCGTGGTGAGCTTCTTCGGAGAATTGAAACGACGCAATGTCATTAAAATTGGGAGCGTTTACTGCGCTGCGGCTTTCGCGTTAGTGCAAGTTTTTCCGCCCCTGGTTGATGCCTTTGAACTACCACGTTGGCTGAACCCTTGCTTGTTCCTGATTCTGGCCGCAGGTTTCCCGCTCATACTGCTGGTCGCTTGGGCGCTCGAAATGACCCCCGAAGGCCTCCGCCGCACCCCGCCCAAAATTGCGCCCATACCCAGCCATCCCACGCTTAGCCCCACCGCGGGCGCACCGCCGGCCCGCCATCGGAACCCACCACATATTCAAGTCCAGCCTTTTCGAGTCCTCAGCGACAATGACAACGTTAAAGCCCTTGCCGAAGGAATCAGAGCGGAGATCGACGGCGTGCTGGTGCGTAATTCGGCTATCACGGTCCTGTCTGCAGAGGCCGGAAATGCCGACTTTGTCGTCCAAGGCGCTATTCAGTCTGCCGGCAACCGGCTGTGGCTATCCTTCACTCTCGTGGAATGCTGCTCGTCGACCAAGCTCTGGGCCGAACGGTTCGACCGCGAACTGGAAGATTTGTTTGGTCTCGAAGACGCCATCGTGCTGTCCGTCACCGGCGCCGTCCGCAGTCGCATCAAAGCAGCGTTATTCAGCCAACTGCGCGACACCGAGGATGCCAACCTCAGCGTGCCGGAACTCTTAAACAAGGCCGCCGGCATTTTCCATATGGCCGCCTTGGAGCGCCGTGGACTCGCGGTGGCAAGCCTGCGCGCAGCGGTCGCGCGCGACCCTGATAACGCAATGGCCCACAGCATGTTGGGCTTTGCGTTGTTGCGGGTGGCGGAATACGAGCCCCTAGCCTTGGCCCCGCACGCCAGCGCAGAAATGCTAGTACAGGCCAATCGGGGGGTGGCTCTGGATCCGCGTAGTTATGTTGCACGCACGGTGAAGGCGCTCGTGGCGCAGGATGTACAGGGCGATTTTCGCGTCGCCCGGCAACTGGCAAGCGAGGCCCTCGCGCAAAACGGCCACTTTGCGCCGGCCTTGGCGCTGCTAGCCATTTGCGACCTGCATCTGGGAGCGGCAGACATCGGCCTAAGCCAGCTACGCAACGCCATGGCTGCCGGCGCGGAGGACGCAAGCCAGCTGCGCTGGCGGCGAGAACTGGCGGTAGCTCACTGGTTGATTGGCGATATTGCGGCAGGAAAACAGCTTGCGATTAGCCTGTGTGAAGATGCCCCGGAGGTGCCGCGCAACGTGTTGGTGCTGATCGGGCTACAGGCCGCGAGCGGCGAAATAAAAGCGGCGCAGCAGCAAATGGCCGCGCTCTTGGCGCACCTGCCCGGTCTCACGCTGAGTTCGGCACGCCTGCCGCGCATCCACGATTTTGCCGCATCGCAACGCTTCGGTGCGCTCTTGCAAGACGCCGGACTCGGGTAATCCTTGGTCGTCAGCGACTCACCAGACCCGGCCCGCAGCGGAGCGCAGCAGATAGAATTCAGTACCGGGTTCGCACCACCCGTGCCAATAACGAGACCTGCCTGGCCCCCTCACCGCAATCAGAAATGCGCCACCCCGCCAAGGGGAGAACGAGAATCAGCAAACAACCTGATGGCGACCTCGCGCGCTCTGCCGGTGACTGGGGTGGTGCGGACCCCTTCGCGCCGGACTTCCGGGACAACCCCTATCCCGCACTCAACCAGCTGCGCGAACGCCACCCGGGGAACCTCACGCCGCTCGGGACGGGGCGGATGAGTCGCTATGACGCCGTCGCGACCACTTTCAAAAAAGCCCAAACGAGCATGACGTTGGCCGCCGGCCCGGCGCCCAATTTTGACCCTGAAGACACCCGCGGCAGCTGCTTAGAATGCATGCTCAAGCAAGACGGTCCGGCGCCCGTGCGCCGACGGCGTCTGGCGATGCAATCCCGCGCTCACAACACCGCGCGCCAAATGGCGGCAGAGGTGGCGCAATCGGTCACCCGGGCCATGGACCAAGCGCTCAAACAGGGCCGCATGGAAATCGTGGCAGACCTTGCTCACCACCTGCCCTCCCGCATGATGTGCCGAATCATGGGCGTGCCATTGCAAGCTCGCGACTTGTGCAACGAGTGGACCGCCGCACGCACCAATGCCTTCTCTGCGCGTTTTTGCCCCCCGAGGTCCAGCAGCGTACGCGCGACGCGGGTCACGCAATGGCCGCTTATTTTGCGGTGCTGGTGCGCGAGCGGCGGCAGCGCTTAGGCGCTGACCTCATCAGCGCGCTGATCCGGGCCGAGGAACAGGGCGACAAACTCCGCGCTGGCGAACTCATCCGCCAGGCCATCGGCATTATTATCGCCGGCTACGAAACCACCCTCGGCCTGATTGGCAATGGGCTGCGCGCGGTTCTGGACCACCCCCAACAACGTGCGTTGCGGCGCGCGGATCCGGGTTTGATCCAGCCGGCAGTAGAGGCGTGCCTTCGCTACGACACGCCTATCCTGTTCAACTGGCGGCTGCTCAAAGCACCTTATGAACTAGCCGGCACACAGCTGCCCGCGCAGGCGGTTTTGTGGCTGATGCTGGCGACGGGCAACCCTGATCCCCGACATTTTGACGACCCCGACGCCTTCAATATTCAACGTGCCAAAGCGGGCCAGCGCGCCTTTGGCGGCGGGTACATTTCTGTCTGGGCAGCCAACTCGCCAGAATGGCGGCGCGGCACGCCATTGGCCAGTTCGTGCAACGCACCGCGGGGTTGGAAATCCGCGCGGGGCAGCTGGCGTGGTCCCATTCGTTTTTGCGGGTGCTCGGGAGCCTACCGGTGAGCTTTCACTAAGCCATTAGAGGGCGATCCAGCACGGCCTCGCGCTAGCGAGGCTTCACCGCAATCACCTCAATTTCCACCAAGGCGCCCGGCGCCACCAGGGCGGCGACCTGGACGGTACTGCGGGCCGGCTTATTGGGTTGTTCGTCGGTGCCAAAAAACTTTTTGTAGCTGGCCATCAACCCGGCGAAGTCGAGTTTATTTTCCAGCGTCGGGTCGGCCACCATGAACACCGTCATCTTGACAATATCACCCATGCCAAGGCCGAGCCCCGACAAAGTGGTCTTGATGGATTCCAGCGTACTGAGCGTTTGGGCCTCGGTGTTGCCATACGCGGCAACGCTGCCCTTGGGGGCTTTTTCATCGATGACTTTGGGCAATGCGCCACTCACATACACCGTGTCGAGATCCCCGCGCACCGTCACCGCGAGAGAGATGGGGAAAGGATTGCCATTGGGCAAGGGCGTGCGCAACACATCGGCCGCACACACCTGGCTCGTGGCACCCACGGTGAGCAGCAACCCGAGACTGAGTGCGGCGATTCGAGTCGTTTTATTTTGAAGCATCGGCTTTCCTGTGTGGCTTTAAGTTGAGGCTGAGTGGGACCGCGCGGCGAGCATCTCCACTACCCGCTGCGCGGACACCACGGCGCCCTCTTGCCAGCCGGGCATTTGGCTGAGATTGGCGCTCGCGAAATAAACCCGGCCCGCGGGCTGGTTGAGCAGTTTGAAGTCCTCCTCAGTGTTACCTTCGGCGTCGTCCCAAGGCAATACCCATGGCCCAAGGCTGTAGGGAATTTTTGCCCAGGTGACATTTAACCCGTGCTCCAACCACTGGGAGCACCCCGGGTGGACTTGTTCAACGGACGCCCGCGCCGCGGCAATGCGTGCGGCCAGCGGCAACGCGCCGAGGCGTTTCGCCGCCTCGCCGTTGGCATAGGCGCCCAACACGATGCCGCGTGGTGCGTGGAAACCATAGCTGGGATACCACACGAGACCGGTATCGTTTTTGACATAAGAAATGCCGCCGTAAATGTGCTGGTCCTCCCAAAAACGGGGGGCTTCAAACGCAATTTTTAGCGAGTGGTCGTATTTGATTCTTTGCAACGCGGTCTTCACCGGGTCGGAAAAATCGCTCTCGATGCCGGCCAAAATATTGAAGGGTAGCGTGCAAATAGCGTAGTCCGCATCGAGGTTGTGCAGCACGCCGGTGTGAGTATCGCGGTGGACGATGCGCACACCGCGTGCGGTGTGGTGGATCGACTGCACCGCCTGAGCGCGTTTGATCACAGTCCCAAGGCGCGTTTCAAAAGCGTTTGGAATGCGGTCCATACCGCCGACGGGTTGGAGCATGGTGGCGTGCCAATCTACGAATTCGTCGAACAATACGGCGATCCATAAATCTACATCCAACAGCTCGTGCATCGATAACGGGTCGAGTGCGACACCTTTGCGGTCGGCCGCACCGGGGGTGATTTTATAGCCGGCGCGGGTGGACCCGCGATACTCGCCGTCGCGGTTCAAATCGCCGTACACGCGCAGAAAAGCGACCATGCGGTCGCGATCGTCCAAGCTGAGTTGATCGTCCAGGCGGCCGCGATTGATAGCCTTGGTGAGTAGCTCGGTCACGTAGCCGCGGGTATCGCTCATCGCTTGGCTAAGGCGAAGTGGCTTCCCCCCGTGCACCTTCTCCGCGAGCACGAAGGCGCTGCGACACAGATTGACTTCGGTTTCCAACGCCACACCAAAGCGGCGGCAGTACCCGAGCACCGCCTGATGGTGGCTGGGCAAGCGGGCCGGGCCCGCGTTGAAATACTGATTTTTGGCGTAGTGGCAGGTCTGCACCGTGCCGTCGGTCATCTCGATGCGCGTGCCGCGCCGAACCGTCCAGTTGCGCCCACCCACCCGGTCGCGCGCTTCCAGAACCGTCACCTGATAGCCCGCTTGTCGCAGTTCCCAGGCGCTCACCAGCCCGGCCATGCCTGCCCCTAGAATGGCCACCCGGGTGCCGGGTGCGGCCGTAGCAACCCGCAGCGGCGCGCCCGATCCTGCAGATTCTCCCATCATGCCCAGCGCGCGCATCGAGGCATAAGCGGCGCTGAAGCCTCCGACCGCGGCGATTTTTTCCAAAAACTGGCGTCGCGTCGGCATCGCGGTTCTCGAGACAAGTTTAGGGCTGCGCAAGCGGCTGCGTACCTCAGCATGACGAACGCACGGGCGGGCTGTCCAGTGCAAAAAATCTGCTGCCGCGGTGCGACAACCGGTGGGGCAGTCATTTCGCTTGCCGGGGGTGAAGTCAGGGACGCGGGGCGCATAGACTAGCCACCACCATATTCCCGCAGGGAGCTTCCATGTCTGAGCACTTTCCGCCCGTCCCGGTGAACGACATCGTGCTGGTCATCACCCATCTCCAGAACGATTTTTGGGATCCCGCGGGAGCCGGCTACGCGTTTACCCGCGATACGCTGCCGTTTCCCGATACCCAAGCGCGCATCGGCGCGGTGATCAGCGCGTGTCGCGTCCACGGCGTACCCATCATTTATCACAATGAAACTTTTAGGCCCGGCCATCCGGAACTCGCCGAGCGTCGCGGCGGTTATCTGCGCGGTTCGGGCCGTGTGCTCGGTCTGCCGGAGCACAATATGGCCGTCCGCGGCACCTGGGGTGCGGCCACACTGGAAGCTTTCAAGCCACGGCCCGGGGCCCCGGAATTTGAAATCGACAACGCCAAAGTAGATCCTTTTACCGGTAGCGAATTTGAAACCCTGCTGCGCAACCTGAATCGTCACATTCTGGTTCTCGCGGGCTTGGCCACCAATTTCGGCATCGAGATGACCGCGCGCAGCGCCAGCGAACGGGAATACGGCGTGGTGGTTTTGTCTGACTGTACTGACCGCCTGCTCGGTGAGTACAGCGAAGCCACACTGCGCGTGCTGCTGCCATATTTTGGCCGGGTGATGGAATCGGCGACGTTTATCCAGGAAATCAGCGCGCCCTAAGCGCTGCAACCCCAACATGTAGCGGCCCGCTGGGCTTGCCACGGGAGAGTAACGATGACCTTTGCTGCCGCCCCGACTTTGAACCCGCAGAATTTCATCGACGACCGTCCCCACGACGGCGTGTTCCGCGTGCGCCACGACGCCTTTCTGAACACCGCTTTATTTGACCTGGAAATGACGCGCATTTTTGAATCCACCTGGGTCTTCGTGGGGTTAGAGAGCGACCTCGCGCGGCCCCACGATTTTGTCACCACCCAAATTGGCCGCGTGCCGATCCTCCTGACCCGGGCTGGCGACGGCACCCTGCGTGGCCTCATCAACAGTTGTCGTCACCGCGGCACCCTCTTGTGCCCGCTGCGCAAAGGCAATCAGCGGGTCCATGTTTGCCACTATCACGGCTGGCAGTACAGCAGCGCCGGACGCAATCTCGGCATCACGGGTGCGGCGGCCGGCCAGTACCCCGCTAACTTCGTGGACGACACCCACGACCTGTTGTCGGTGGCGCGCATTGCCAGTTACCGCGGTTTTATTTTTGCCAGCCTGTGCGACGCCGTGCCAACCCTCGAAGAGCATTTGGGCGAGGCCCGCATATTTCTGGATTTAATCGCTGACCAAGGGCCTAACGGTTTGGAATACGTGCCCGGCACGGTGTCTTATACCTTCGACGCCAACTGGAAATTTCAATTCGAGAACGGGTTGGATTTTTATCATTTTGCTGCCACCCATAGCTCTTTTGTCCAAATCCTGCGCCAGCGGCCGCCGCCGCCGTTGCCGCCGGACCTGCCGACCGATTTGCAAGATCCCGATCCCCAAGCCCAAGGCTCCTACAGTTTTCCTTACGGGCACGCCGTGACTTGGTCGGTCGGCATTCCCGGACAAGGTGCGGAGCGCCGCCCCTTACCCAGAGATCCCACGCTGTTTGCACAAGTGCGCGCCCGGCACGGCGCCACGCGCACTAAATGGCTGCTGCGGCAGCGCAATCTCACCATTTTTCCCAATCTGCAAATTGTAGATATCCAGTCTTTACAGCTGCGTGTTTGGCAGCCGCTCGCCGTCGATAAAACCCGCATGGTCTCGAATTGCCTAGCACCCATCGGGGAAAACAACGCCGCGCGGAGCTTTCGCATCCGGCAGTACGAAGAGTTCTTCAATCCCAGCGGGCTAGCCACCGCCGACGACAACATCATGTACGCGTTTTGTCAGGCGGGTTATGCGGGCGCGACGCGGGGCGCGGGGTCCCAGGGCTACGCGCGGGGTCTGGGCGAACGTCCTGCCCAGCAACGCCATGACGCCGCCGAACTTGGGCTGCGCGACCCCGACTGGGCTTACGGCACGCTGGAGTTTGGCGATGAGTCGTGTTTCCACGCGGGCCATCGCGAATGGTTGCGCTTGATGTCGCGAGGGTCTTGAGCATGAACAACGCCGAAAATCTGCGCCTCGCAACCGAGCTACTCATCCACGAAGGCCGCCTGCTAGACCAACGCGACTGGAGCGCGTGGCTCGCCCTCTACGCGGCCGACGCGGTGTATTGGGTGCCGGCATGGCGCAACGAAGGGGAAGAAACCGCCGATCCTGAGCGCGAAGTCTCGTTGATTTATCACCCCCAGCGGGTGGGCTTAGAGGAACGGGTGATGCGCGTGCGCTCGCGCCTATCGGTGACCACCCTGCCGCTGCCGCGCACCACTCATTTTGTCTCTAACGTGGCGCTGGTGCCGCGCTGCGGGGAGACCATCGGCGCGCAGGCCAGTTGGATGGTGCAAATCTATGAGCCTCGCACCAGCCTCCAGCGGGTGCATTTCGGCCACTGTGAGGTCACGCTAGCGCGGGTGGAGCAGCGCTGGGAAATCACGCATAAAACCATTCATTTACAGAACGACTGCGTGGCGGCGGTGCTGGATTTTTATCTGCTGTGACCCGCGCCTCAAGCCCAGCGCCGGGGGCGTGTTAGCGCGCGGGAGACGACACGCTGCACCTCAGGTAGCGGCGCTGCCACCCACGCGGTTAGGCCACAGGAGGATGCGTTCGGTTCAACCCGGCCAGGCGGCCCAACTCAGCAGAAGTCCCAGGGCCAACAACGCAACCGCCACGCTACCCGGGCCCCGCCTGTCGCCCGGCCCAACAAACAGCGCCCCCAGTAAAAACAAACTCTGATTGCTGCCACCCATGGCACGGGCCGTGGTGCCGCTCCAACCTGGGGTGCGGGGATGTTCGGCGCGGGGCTGGACGGGTGCCGCGCGGCCGACCTCACCCGAGATAAATTGCTTAGACTGCAGCGGCGAAACCGCGGCTGGGATACCGGGGACTGACACCGTATTGCCTCGTACCGGCGGCCTATCGGCCCGCGAGATTTTATTGCTGAACCCGTTAGCGCGCCGCTAAATTTCGTTCGCCACCAAGCTGGCCCGTCTGCCCAGGCGCGGGGGCTGCCGGGCCAATTTAGCGCCTCACCGCCACCAGCGCGCCGAGGGCACTCCGCCAAGTTCTCGGGCGCGGGGAGTGCTCGGCAGCAACCCGTGCGTGAGAGCTCGGGCTCTCAGCATTTACAACACGGCTGGTGCCGGTCACGATCTAGGGATATTTCAACGCGCTGGCCACGCTGCAGCCATCGCCTCACCCCTGAGCACGCCCTAGATGAATAACGCCACGCCCCGCACACCCATTACCCCCCTCAATGCGCCGCTAACCCGCCTGTTTGAGCGGTTGCTGGCCGATATGGACCACCGCGAAAGCCCGGAATGGGACGCCCAGGACAGCCGTCTGGACCCCGCCGTGTATTGCGACCCCGCGCTCCTCGAGCGTGAGAAAATCCAAATTTTTCGGCGTCTTCCGCTGTGCCTGGGCCACGCCGACCAATTACGCGAACCGGGGAGCGTGCTGGCGCGTGATTTGTTGGGGTTGCCGCTGCTGCTGACCCGCGATCGCCACGGCGAAATCCACGTTCTACTCAACGTGTGCCGGCATCGCGGCGCACGCCTGATCGCCGGGGAAGGGGAAGTTTGTCGCCATCAGGGGCTGTCCTGCCCGTATCACGCCTGGACCTACGAACTCAACGGCGCGCTGCGTGGGGTGCCCAAACCCGAGACTTTTCCAACGCTGGATCTGGCCGCGCGCGGGTTGCGCCGCCTGCCCAGCCAAGTGCGGCACGGTCTGATTTGGGCCATTCTGGACCCCGCCCAAACTGACATTGACGTGGCGGGATTCCTCGGCGGTATCGATGAGGACCTCAGCGGATTTGGCTTTGAGACCCAGCATGTTTTTCGCCAGCACGCTCGCCGGCGCGCCACCAACTGGAAGCTCATGATGGATGCTTTTCAGGAGACCTATCACATCAAGCGGCTGCATGCGCCGACCATCGCGCCGTTTTTCCCGGACCGCAATCCAGCGGGCGAAGGGGTCGGGCTGCACACCCGCATTTTAGTCGCACGCGATCGACTGCCCGAAGCGCGCACGCTGCCGCCCGCACAGTGGGACCTGCGCCGGCACGCCACGCTGACCCACGCCATCTTTCCCAACTCCCTGCTGATTTATCACCCGGACGCCACCAGCCACATGGGGATGTTTCCCATTTCCCCCGGCGAAATTCTGTTCGTCCACACGCTGTTTACGCCGCACGCCCCGCGCGATGAAAAAGAATTAGCGCATTGGGAGCGCACTTTCGCGATGATCGACGAGGGCGTGTTTGGCGCCGAAGACCTGTTTATCTCCGAACAAATCCAGCTCGGCGTGGCCTCGGGCGCCAACGACGAACTGGTGTTTGGCCGGCAAGAGCACCATCTGCGCCGCTTTCACGCCAACGTGGCGGCGTTGTGCCGGGGCCCTGACTAAGCACCCCGGCCGCGGCCCGCTGCCCGGGTTGCTGCTGGCAAAGACTGACGCGGGCGCGTTGCCCAAGGCCGGCAGCTACCGCACTGGCAACGATCTGGGCCAGCCCATTTTGGCCACCCGCGACCCACACGGAAAATTTCACGCTTTGGTGAACGCCTGCCGTCACCGCGGCGCAGGGCTCACCGCCGAACCACGGGGCGAGCAAAGCCGCTACACCACGCCGCACCACCGACGTGAGCGCGACCCATCTTTACGCCACCGACCACCGCGCGCGCAGGGCGCGCGACGCAGCGGCCAAGATGGCACTCTTGGTCAGCACGGTGGCGCGTGAAGATTATTTGAGCGCAACCAAAACGCAGGCCACGGCGCTAGCGGCCTGGTGGAATATTTCCGGTGCGCGCGCAAGCAGCCGGCCCGGAGGACTTCCATCACCCCTCTCGCGGCGCCATGAGCAGGGCGCCCGACGGTCTACCCTGGGGCTAGCGGGCTAACCCGCCGCCCGTCGTAGGGTGGGCGGTGGGTGATTCAAACTGCTCAAAAACGCACTTCGTACTCGAGTTCGAATTTAAACACGCCGTCGGGCGTCCCCTGCGTCAGGCCAAACAGATAGCCCAGGTTGTATTTGAGCCGACCTGCGTCGACGAAGGTGTGAACCCCCCGCACGTCGGGGCCCAGGAAATGCTCCTGCGCGGCCAGCGCATTCGCGTTGGTTATTTCGCCCACCCCGCCGTAGGCTTCAAAACCCGGCTCCAGCAGCGGCATAAAACGATAGTAAGTGCCCCAGGCGTATTCGAATTCCACCCTGCCGGCATCCTCGCCAAAGGGCTGGGCAAAAATGGGATTGGCCACGGCGACCCACCGACCAACGCTTTTTTCGAGCAGGACTTTCCATTCCAGCGCGTGGTCCCCGCCACGCTCCAAGCCCTTGGCGTATTCGACATAGGCCCCGAGGTCCAGCCAGTACTGGCCGGCTTCAGTCAGCTGGAAAATGTTTTCCCATCGAAACTCGGTCAGGACATTGCCTTGATCAGGCTCGCCCTCGGTCTTCAGGCCGGCCGCGGTATGCCAGCGTGCGGTGGGGCTGTAACCGACCTCGTAGCTAAAGACCTGTGCGCCGTCCTTGGCAGGGTCGTTATCGAAATCGTGATTGCCCATAAATTCGAATTCCCACTCGCCCAGTTCTACATACGGGGAATAGACCTTTAAAGACGCCTCGACGCCGGTGGGTGCGGCCAGCCCCCCAAGCAATAGCGCACCCAAGGCCAGTCCAAACCGCGCCGGCGCGGCAAATTGCAGGCGGCGACTCAGCGCCACGGCCACGGCCAGCAGGGACAAGGTGGCCACATAGGCCAGCACTTGAATGACCATGGGCAGCGCCGTATAGCCAATCAGGGCATTGAGCAACTGCCCCAAGGGGCTGCCGTCGGCGGCCAACGCCGAGCTATCCCAAGCAGTCTGGGTCAGTTGGGTGCAATAGCCTGCTTGGCACAAGAACGCAACGGCGCGCGCCGCCATGCCTGCCGCCAGCAGTGCGAGCAAAATCGTGGTGACACTGAATAAATGGCGGATCGGGATGACGCGCAGGCCACGCGCGAGACCAAAACCCACCAGCACGCCGGCACTGATACCCGCGGCAGCGCCCAGCAGCAGGCCGCGGGTATCGGTCGTGCCAGACGCCACCAGGCCGGAGATGAATAACACCACCTCCGAGCCTTCGCGCAGCACCGCCAAACCGATGACCACCGCCACGGCATAGAGCGGTCGCCGACCGGCGGCCACCTCCGCCCCGAGCGCCCCCGTGGTACGCGCCAACTCGCGCCCGTGGCGCGCCATCCACAGCGTGTGCCACCCCAGCATCGCGACCGCCGTCAACAGCACGCCGGCGTTGAATAACTCCTGCCCCATCCCCTCAGCGGCGGCCCCCAGCCGCTCGGCGAAGACCGCTACCAGCAAGGCGCCGGCTAAGCCTGCGCCCAAACCGCCGAGGATCCAGCGGTTCCGACCTGCCACCTCGCAGGTCGCGGCCGCGAGGATGCCCACGACCAGCGCGGCTTCCAGCACTTCACGGAAAAAGATTAAAGCGACGCCCAACATCTCTCAATATCTCCTGTTTTAACGTGGTCAAAACAACCAAAGCGCGACGTTCCCAGCCCCTCAACGCGCCGCGGGCTCACTCCACGACTACCTCACCCTTGGCGGTCGCCTCGTTGAACTCCCCCACGAAGGGATAGTTGCCCGGCGCCAACGGCCCGATGAACAAGGTGGCGCTGGCGTTGGCCGGGACAATTTTCTCGCGCTTGAGCGTGTAGCTTTCGAATTCCTCGGGGGTCGCGTCGAGGTTTTTGACGACTATTTTCACTTTGGTCTGGGCCGGAATTTTTACCGTGGCGGGCTCGAATTGGTGATTTCTGATCAGTAATTCGACCACGGGTTCGCTGGCGGCCGCAGCACGGCACAGCAACGCCGACAGCACTACCGCGCAGACCGCCACGGGACGGCTTGAGGGGTATTGGACGCTCATGGCGACTCCTTATCAGTTATCTGTAATACAAATGATACAGATTCCCATTTAGATTGCAAGCGCGCCAAAGGCGTCGACCAGCGCGTCGCGTCGCACGGGCTTGCTCACGCGCTGGGCTTTGCGGCAGGGCGACACCACGCGGCCGCCGACGCCGCGCGGCGGCGCGGGCCAACCGGTGGGGTCAAGCGTAGAGCGCGGCCCGGCGCCCGGCCCAAGGCAAGGCTTGCTCCAGCTGCCCACCCAAACTGTACCGCGTCTCTTCATCGCCCAGCCGCCCTACCCGCTGCATCGCTAACGGCAAGCCGGCCTTGCGCTGCCACAGGGGCAACATGAGCGCCGGTTGTCCGGTGGTGTTAAAGCGGGCGGTGAACGATGAATAGCCCTGACTGATCTGCTGCCATCAGGCGTGGGTATCCACCCCGGTCGCGTTTTGGTCGAGTTCGCCCAGCTTCGCCACCTCGCGCCCCAGACCCGGGGTGAGCAGCACATCGTAGTTGCGCATCACCGCACCCACCGCTCGGCAGGCCTCGTGCTGCCAGGCCATCGCTTCTTCCATCGGCATGGCTTTGAGAGACTGCGGGTAGCGGTAGACCTCCAAGGTCACTGCTTCTACTGTGCTTCTACTGTCTTGGGCCCAATCTTGCGCCCCGTGGCAGCCGAAAATTGCGCCCTGAAATAGCCCAAAGTCGCCGCCCAAAAGCGCACCGAGGACTCGTTGTAGCGTTCGGTGTCGTCATGCACGCGCAGCGGGCTGCACTCATGCCCCAATTCACCCAACAGCGTGCGCGTGGCGTTGCGTCGGCTGCGAACCTCGCGGCTGATGGGCGCGGCACCGGGCAGGCGATCGCGGACCCCGATGCGCAGCTTCCCGGGCGGCGTCATGGCGGCGGCCAAAAACCCCCGCCGCGGCGGCATGGCGGCGTAAAAATAACCGTCGTCCGGCCCGGCCAAAGCGTCGCGTAGCGCGGCGGAGTCCCGAATCGTGCGGGTTTCGGCAAACTCGACGGCCATGCCCCACAGGAACAGGCCCATCTCCGGGCCGGTGGGCGTGCGCCCACGAGTAGGCTTCATCCCGACCAGTCCGTTACAGGCGGCGGGGATGCGAATAGAGCCGCCACCGTCGTTGGCGTGCACGCTCGGCACCATGCCAGAACTGACCGCCGCACCCGCGCCCCCCGATGACCCACCCACCGAATAACCAAGGTTCCAAGGATTGCGGGTCGGGCCCTACAGAACGGATTCGGCGTTCGCGTTGCACGCCATCTCGGGGGTGGTCGTGGTCCCCACGGTGACCAACCCTGCCGCGCGGCAGCGTTGCATGAGTTCGGTGTCGTTGCCCATCTGCGCGCCCTCAGCCAGACGCGATCCCGCACTGCTGCGCATCCCTTTGAAGTGCATTCCGAATTCTTTTACCAAAAACGGCACGCCGCGAAACGGCCCAAACGACAACCCCGCCTTGATCTGCGTGTTAGCCATGTCGCGCAACTGTTGAACCACACAATTGACCTGCGGATTGAGTCGCTCGATAGCATCAATGGCGCTGTCGACCAAATCCGTAGGCGAGACCTCACCACGGCGTACCAAGTCGGCAAGACCTAAACCATCGTAGTGACTGTATTCGGCAAAAATCATGTGCAGCGCTCCCAAGGAATGAAAAGACCCACAGCTCTAGCCCATCAGACGACAGGCATAGCGATGAGCCTAAACGAGGACGCTTCTGGGAGCGACTCCCACGGCTGGGCGGCGCGTGGCGGGCACGCGGGCCAGTCGCCATCACGCTGGATCCGCAGGTTTTAGGGACCCGCTCGCACCCTACGCCACACTAAGCAAAGCACCACCAGCACGGCCATGGCGACCAACCCCAAAGACCAATCGTGGACTTGATCCAAGACAGCACTGAACTGCGCCAAATCGTGCCCATAACGTGCCCATAGCCAATACCCCAGGCCCACGAAAACCGGCACGCTCAATAATGCGGCCAAACCGTCCAGTAACAGAAAAGTGCTCAACGGCACGCCCAGTGAGCCGGCGGAGAAAAAAATCAGACCGCGCAGGCCCGGCAGAAAGCGCGCCAGGAAAAGCCCCTTGGCGCCATGTCGCGCGTAGAACTGCTCCACCCGTAGACGTTTAGCAGGGGGGAAAAACTGCTGCGTCAGCGCGGACTCCAGCAGCCGCCCGCCCAGTCGCCGCCCGCCCATAAAAATCAGCGTGTCCCCCCCGATAACCGCGATATACATCAGGATGCTGACGTCCGACCAAGCGCGCCCTTCAAGGGCGGCCATGGCGCCGGCCACCAGCAGCACCAAGTCCTCGGGTATGGGCAGGCCCAAACCACACAGCACCAGAATAAAGAACGGCCCCCACAGCGAGAGCAGCGGGCCTTGGAGGTGGGTCAGGAAAGTCTCGAGCATGGCGGCTTAGAGGGCGGTGTCACAGACGCGCTCAGGGCCGCGCAGCATCACCCAGCCACCCGCTCATTTCAACCGGCCCCGCAGCCGGCGGGTCACCGCCGCCGCCACGCTGGGCAGGACCCGCGTTGCTCAGCCCCAGCGCCGGCGGGTTAAACCCCATGGGCCCGCGTATGCGGGGCGTGGAAATCGAGCAGCGGCCCGAGTGGCACGATCCCGCTGGGGTTGATCCCCGCATGACTTTCGAAATAGTGCCGCTTGGCGTGTTCGAGATTGAAAGTCTCTGCCACCCCCGGCCACTGGTAGAGGTCGCGGGTATAGCCCGCGAGGTTGGGATAATCGGCCAAGCGCCGCAGATTGCACTTGAAGTGCCCGACATAGACCGCATCGAACCGCAACAGTGTGGGTAGCAGACGCCAATCCGCTTCCGTGGGGGCATCGCCCAGCAGATAGCGGGTGACCCCCAGTTGCGCCTCCAGCGCGTCTAGGGTGGCAAATAGTGCCCCCACGGCTTCCTCATAAGCGCCCTGTGTCGTCGCAAAACCCGCGCGATAAACCCCATTGTTGAGGGTGTCGTAAATGCGCGCGTTCAGCGCATCGATGTGTGGGCGCAGCGCCACGGGATAAAAATCGCCCGCCGTCGCGCCCACGCCGTCGAAGGCCGTGTTGAACATACGGATGATGTCGGCGGACTCATTGTTGACGATGCGATGGGTCTGCCGGTCCCAGAGCACGGGCACGGTGACGCGCCCGGAATAGTGCGGGTCGGCGGCCCGGTAGACCTCGTACAGATAGTCTGCCGCGTGCAGCGGATCACTAATTACCCCGGGGCCGGGGGCAAAATTCCAGCCATGCTCCAGCATGCGCCAGTGCACCACCGACAGCGTAATCGCGGTCTCCAAGCCTTTTAGCCGGCGATAGATCAGCGTGCGCTGGGCCCACGGACAGGCCAGCGACACGTATAGATGATAGCGCCCGGCTTCAGCGCGAAAGCCCCCATCACCGGTCGGGCCAGCCTGCCCCTGCGCGGTAACCCAATGGCGAAATTGCGAGTCCGGGCGCACGAAGCGCCCGCCGTTGTTGGCCGTGTCGTACCACTGGTCGTGCCAGTTACCCTCGATCATCACGCCCATAATGCAATACCTCTAAAACGCGCGGCGTTTTTCTACCGCTCGCCGTGCACCAGCACGCCGCTGGCAGCCAAGGCCGCGATGCGGGCCGCAGAATAACCCAGAACCTCGGACAAGACCGCCGCGTTGTGCTGCCCTAGCAGGGGCGCGACGAGGTCTGGCAGTTCGGGCTGTGCTGAGAAGCGCAGTGGGAAACCGGGGATGCAAAACTCGCCCAGCAGCGGATCGGTAATCGTGCGCACCGTCCCGCGCGCCTTGAAATAGGGGTGGTCGATCGCCTCCACCGGGCTGAGCACGGGGGCGGAGGGCACGCGGTGTTGATCCAAGACCTCCAGCACCGCTTGCGTGGTGGGGAACCTCGCCACCCACGCTTCAATCAGGGGCGTCAGTTCGTGTTGATTGGCCGCACGCAGCGCCAGCGTGAGGTAGCGCGGATCGTGTTCGAGATCGAGCCGCCCCATCGCCTCGCACAGACCTCGCCACTGCAGTTGCAGGGCGAGAATGACGAGATACCCGGTGGGTCCCTTGAAAATACCAAACGGCGCCACCAGTGGATGATGCGGGCCTGAACGATGCGGGACGTACGCCCCTTTGCTGAGCGTGTAACCCTGGATCGGAATTTCGAAGGCATGAAACATGGCGTCGATCATGGCGATATCCATCCACTGGCCCAGCCCCGTGCGCTCGCGATGAAACAACGCATAGCCAATCGCAGAAAACGCATGGACCCCGGTGGCGACATCCGCGATGCTCAGCCCGGCCGGCAGCGGCGGGCCGTCTGGATGTCCCGTCATGTGCATCATCCCGGAGAAGGCCTGCGCCACCCAGTCGTAACCCGTTTTGTGCGATAGCGGGCTATCGCGCCCGTAGGCGGAAATGGAGGCCATCAGCAGCCGCGGATTAATCGCGTGCAAGTCCGGCCACGCCAAACCACGTTTCTCCATGACGCCCGGGCCGAAGTTCTCCACCACCACATCCACCCGCCCCACTAACTCGCGCACGATGGCGAGGCTTTCGTCTTTGCGCAAATCCAGACACAAGCTCTGCTTGCCGCGATTCTGCTGCACAAAAAAACCGCTGCGCCCATCGATCACGAAGGGCAGTTCGCGCGCCGGATCCCCGCCCGGCGCGGTTTCGATTTTGATAATCTCCGCACCCATTTCCGCCATCAGACGGGTCACCGTGGGGCCGGCCAGATATTGGGTGAAATCGAGTACACGGATGCCCTCGAGCAGTTTCATGGTGTCTCCCCGGTAGTTTTTGTGGTGCCCGAGTCTCTTAGCCGGCCGGCGCAGGGCGCCGATAGAACGCCCCATCTTTCATGACGTGGGTAATGCGTTCGCGCGCGCGCAGCAGCGCCAAATTTTTGAGCGGGTCCCCGTCAACCAACAGCAAATCGGCCCAATAGCCGGGTTTGATCCGGCCCAGCAGCTCCCCGCTGCTACCCGCCCAAGCCTCGCCGCCGTAAGCGGTCGCCGCGCGCAGCGCTTCCCATGGCTCAAAACCGAACAAATTCACCAGGTGTTCGAGGTCGCGGCAATCCTGCCCGATGGGGATCCATGCAAAACCATAATCGCCGAACGGCAGCACTTTGATCCCGGCCTGATGCATTTTGCGCATGTTCGCACTGCCTTCTTCCAACTCCCGTTTGTTGCCAATTTGGGTGGCGATTTCTTCGGTAATACCCCACGCCTGTGCTTCGTAAGTGGTGTTGTAACGCCCGGCAATGGCGGGGATGACATAGTGACGCGCGGCGTGCTTGGCGAGGAGTTCGATGGTGGCGTCCGAAGCAAACGTGGCGTGATTGATAAACTCCACGCCGTGTTTGATGCACTGGCGTACCCCGCTGTCGGCGTGGGCGTGCGCGGCCAGGCGCCGGCCAAGATTGAGCGTGGTCTCGCAGATGGCCCGAACCTCATCATCAGCCATCGGATTGCACTCACCTCCCATGCGGCCAAAGGTGAAACTGTCACCCGCATTGTTGAACTTCACCAAGTCCACACCTTCGCGGATAAGTTGCCGCACCGACTTGCGGAATTCCTCCGCGCCGTTGCAGACCAAACCGATCGAGGGCACAAAACGATCCAGCCGGGAGTCATCCCCCACGCCGCCGCTGACCGTATATTCCGGCGTGCAGGCGCGAATACGTGGCCCCGGAAACTCCCCTTTGTTCACCGCATTGCGCACCACCAGTTCCAAGCGGGGTTTGGCCGAGGCCATGCCGATCACCGCCGTAAAACCGCAAGCGAGATAAGTTTGCACGTTGCGCACCGCCACCAGCAGGTTTTCCTCCACCGGCAGGGCGGTGATGTCGGCCAAACTCACGGCGTTGCTGTAGGTGAAATGGCAGTGCGGGTTGATAAGCCCGGGCATGAGGGTGGCGCCACCACCCTCGATAACTTCCGCGGCGCGTTCCCGGCTGATGGTTTGACGCCCGCGCGCCACGGCCGTAATGAGGTTGCCCTCGACCAACACCTCACCCGCTTCGAGCTTGGGCTTGGTCCCTTCGAATATTTTCACATTGGTGAACAAATAGGCGGTCATCGACGTTCCCCTTAGAGGTGGCGCGCTAAGTGGGCGCCGGTTAGTCCGTCAGGTGGCCGCGCTTACTCGGCGTAGAAAACTTGCATGGCAGCGACCACGGCCGCGGGTTGCTCGAGCGCCGTCCAATGGCCGCAGTCCATCAGTTCGAGGTGGGTAGCCCGCGGCAGTGAGGCCGCCAACTCGGCCACGACCGCCGGGGGCGAGGTCGTGTCTTCGTGCCCCGCCAGCAGCAGCGTACGGCACTGGATAAGCGCCGGATCCGCTGCGACGGCCTCGGCCAGCGCCAGACAGTGCGCGGCGTAGCCCGCCGGTGACTGCCGCACAATGAGCTCGCGCACGAAGCCGGTCACCACGGGCTGCCGCCTGCGGGTGGTAGCGGCGAGGCCGCGTTCACACACCGTATCGGCAATGGCCTCCAGACCATCGGCGCGAGCAGCTTCCGCGCGGGCGCGCAACGCGGATCTGGCGGCTGCCGATGGCTCGGCCAGTGGTCCCAGCAACACCAAATCCAACACCCGCTGCGGCGCGCGCGCCGCCAAATGCTGGCAAATCACTGTCCCCATGGAATGACCCACCACCTGCGCACTAGGGATATCCAAGGCGTCGAGCAGTCCCAGCAGGTCGTCCACCAGGCTCTCGATGGAGACGTCCGGATCGGGTCCCGAACGACCCGCGCCCGGCAAATCCGGCACGATTACCCGCCGGCTGCCGGCAAACGCTGCCACCACCGGGAACCAGCTATTGGCCGTGCCACCCAGACCGTGCACCAACAGCAGCGCCGCGCCGGCGCCGTAGCTGTCCACCACCATCTGTTTGCCGTTGATGAGATATTGCATGGCCGCTGGCGTGGGCTAACGCACGGTGTTGCGCAGTTCGCCGAGACCCGCAATATCGATGCGCACCACGTCGCCGGGTTTGAGAAATTTGGGCGGCTTGAAACCAATCCCCACCCCGGCGGGCGTGCCCGTGGCAATGATGTCGCCGGGCATGAGCGTCATGCTGGCAGAAATGGTTTCAATGATCGTTGGGATATCAAAAATGAGATCGCGGGTGTTGGCATGCTGGCGTAATTCTTCGTTCACCCAGCAACGGACTTCGAGATTTTCGGGGTCCACTTCGTCGGCCGTGACGATCCACGGCCCAATAGGACAGAAGGTATCGATCGATTTACCCAGCAGCCACTGTTTATGCCGGGCCTGCGCGTCGCGCGCGGTCACATCGTTGATCACCGTATAGCCAAAAACGTGGGCGTAGGCATCGGCGCGCGCAATGCCGCGCCCGCCACGGCCGATAATCACCCCGAGCTCGGCTTCGTAATCTACTTCCTGGGTAATCGTCCAAGGGACCTGAATGTCGGCGTGCGCGCCGTTGAGGCAGCAGGCCGCTTTGGAAAAAATAATGGGTGACTCCGGGATGTAATCGCTGGGTTTGGGCGTGCCACCTTCGTAGCCGCTGCGGGCAAACTCCGCCGCGTGGGCGGCGTAATTTTTGCCGACGCACAGCACATTTTTGCTGGGGCTGGCGATGGGCGGCAACCAGCGCACGGCGCTCACCGGCACGCTAACGCCGGTGGTCACGGCTTGCTCACCGGCGAGCAAGCGCGCCATGAGGGCGATCATCAAATCGCCACCTGCGGCTTCGATTGCCAAAATTTCGCAGGCCTCACCAGCCGGGGTCAGCAACCCTAAACAAATGCGTTCCTGATAGTTGAAGCGGGCTATTTTCAAGCGTTTTTCTCCACAATTAGCGCGAATTTTGGCGCTTTACGACCGGCAAAAATCGGCCTTTCCCCGCCCGCTAGTGCCCGCCCGCTAGTGCCCGCCGTCAAGGTCCGCGGGCAGCCCCGCAAAATTCACCCCACGGGCGCCCTTATGTTAGGGCGGCGGGCCGCGATAACTCAACCCAAAGCAGGTGCGCCGACCAGCTCGCCGCGGGCGCACAACGCAGCGGGATAGGGGCCCCATAACCCTAAGATAAATTTTTTTGGCCCGACGCGCGACGACTATCCGGGGCGCTGCGCTAGCGCTATCCCCCGCGCTTGCGCGCAATCAATGACCAGTCCAAAACCCGCTGCAAGCCACGGTTTGGCGCGCATTACGCTGCGGTATCGCCGCCGCTGGCGAGCGGGCGCCACCTGCTGGGAGTCGGTTGGCGGCGCCGCTAGCCGCGCTTGACCACGCTGGGCCGGCGGCGTTTCCCGGGGCTCGCGCGCAGGCTCCGGCCAACGCGGCCAGCGGCCGACGCGCGCCTTGCCCGCCACCCGCAGGGGCACGACACCCTGCGCACCGGGAGTCTGCTCGCCTCAGGGCGCTGCGAGATAAGCGATGCTGCGCACGGTGAGCCGCAGCGCGCCGGCCGGTCTGGGCCACCAAACCTCCTCATCGACGCGGGCGCCCAACAGGGCTTGCCCCAGCGGCGAGCGCCAACTCACGCGTCCCGCGCGGAGTTCAACTTCATCCTCGCCGACTAAGGTCACCGTCTGCAGCGCGCCGTTGGCGCTCTTAAGCGTCACGCTGGCCCCAAAACGCACTGTCTCGCCGGCCTGCGTGGCGGGGTCCACCGGCAGCACGGCCGCCAACAGATCGGCGAGTTCGTACCAGCGCGCGCGTTGCCGGCGAAACTCCTCGCGGTCATCGAGCTCGACGCTGTCCAAGTGACGCCCGGCCAGCAGGCGGGCCAGCTCCGCGTGCTCGCGTTGCGCTTGCGTATAGCCGTGCCGCGTGATGTAGCAGGGCGGTTGCCGCGGCGCCCGGCGCGGGGGCGCAAATTCATCTTCGGTATCGGTTTCCTTCACGAAGGCGCGGCTCATGGTGGGGTCCGGCGGCCGGGCCGCTCAGTGCGCAGCACCCACAGCACGTTTGGGTGGCCACCGGCGTGCGCGCGGGTGAGCTCGCTTGCGCTGACCCCCGCAGGCCACTGCAGCGGGCGGTCGCTGCGGGCAACGAGCACCAGACGCCCGGTGGGCGAGCGCGCCAGCGCGTCCACGACCTCGCGTGCGCTCGCCAGCAGCGGCACCCGCCGATTGGCCGCATAGACCATGAGGGTGGGACTCACCCCCAAGCTCACCAACGGGGTGGCGCCGCTGGCCGCCTGGGCCGCGGCGCGCGCCAGCCGATCCTCGGCGTAGCGCTCCGGCGACCACAGCACGCCGGTCAGCGCCGCCCCGGGCCACAAACCCACGTTGAAAACCCCTAAGGCCACCAGCACCGCCAGCCGTGGCTCGGCGGCGCGCAGACGCGCCAGCAGCCCGGCACCCAAGGCCGTGCCAAGTGTCAGCGAGAGCACGACCGGCGTGAGCCATCCCACTCGCGCACCGCTGACCAACAACCAGCCGGCGCAGCCCAGACTCAGCAGCACCTGACACGCCAACACCAGCCACAGGACCGGTCGCGCCCAGCGCGCGGCCGGGGTGCTGGCGGTGAGCGCCACGGCAACGGCGCGCGCCAGCAGCAGCACCAAGGGCAGCAGCAGCGCCAAAAGATAAAAATATCGGTATTGCCGCCCTAGCGATAAACCCACGCACCCGCACAGCAGCGGCCACCAGAGCCA
The DNA here is from genome assembly GCA_009692365.1 of Gammaproteobacteria bacterium. Classification (GTDB taxonomy): domain Bacteria; phylum Pseudomonadota; class Gammaproteobacteria. The sequence continues at coordinate 11,772 of SHZJ01000007.1, read as the reverse complement.
GCCGCTGTCGCGGCGCGCCTCGCGCAGACCGCACAGCAATAGGCCCGGCACGGCGAGCGGCAGCCAGGGCACCAGCAGCTGTAAGGGCCGATAAAAATAGTAGGGGTCCCCGAGGCGCGCGAGCTGTGGCAACAACAGCGCACCGGCCAGCTGGCTACCCGCCAACTGCGAGAAATCCACCTGCAGATACAGCACCAGCCACCAACTCCCGCAGCCAAGGGTCACCCCGAGCAGCCCGGGTAATACCCGTAAGGCCCGCGCCGGCGCCCGCCAGCCCCGGGCCACGATCACCGCCTGCAGCCCGACCCCCAGCAGCGCCAACACCGGCAGCTGGGGGCCTTTGCACAGCGTGGCCGCCGCTACCGCCAACCAGACGGCGCCCGCCCCCAGCCAGTCTCGCAGCCCCTCGCTCGGTGGCCGCCGCAGCTGCACGATGGCCGCCACCAGCACCCCGCTGGTGCACAAAGCGTAAAGCATGTCGGGCCGGGCGGCGTGCGCAAACGTAAACACACCGGCGCTGCCGGCCATCACCAGCCCGGCAAGTGCCGCCGTGAGTCGATCGAACAACCTGGCACCCAACAGCAGGGTTAACGCCACCATGCCCACTGCCGCCAGCGCGGAGACGACGCGCGCCTGCCACGCCAAAACATTGGGCAGGGTCCCGTCGAGTCTGGCCACGAGGCCCGTTAGCCAATAGCTGAGCGGGGGCTTATTGAGACGTGGCACGCCGTTGAAATAAGGCAGCAGCCAATCGCCGCGTGCCGCCATTTCGCGGGTGGTCTGCGCCACCAAGACTTCATGAGATTCCAGCGGCACCCGCTCCAGGGCCGGCAGACACACCGCCAATGCCAATAAAAGGATGCCCCCACAGGTTGCCCACCAGCGCTGCGGCGAGTCCAGCAGCGTGAGGTGCGCCGGCGTTACCTCAGCAACCGCCTCGGCTTGCATCGAGCGTCCCGCTCAGCGCGGGCCGTAATCCTTTAGTTCGCTGTTCCATCGGGCATCCCCCCGGTTGATGGTCTTAACCACCCCAGGCACCTGCGGGGCGTACCACACGGTGATGTCGGCGCCGGTTTCCAACATGCCGGATTTTTGATGGTCGTAGCACTCGATACGGAACGCGTCCAGCGTGCCGGCCGCCACCCTCACCGGCGCATACTCCGCCACCCGACATTTGAGATGACCCTCCCAACGCAGCCCTTCTGCGCCGAGAAAACCGAGGTAGTCGCCCTCCCAGGATTTATTCACCGCGAGCGGGAACTGGACGAGGGGATAGTAGGGCTCGAACATCACCACCGGCTGGCCATCGGGGCCGATCATCTTGCTCAGGTTGTAGTTGCCCGCGATGCTCAGCAGCGATTGAAAGCCCTTGCAGCGACTCTCCAAAAAGCCCTTTTCATTGATGGCGGTCACCTCCCATCGCTGACAGTCCACCGAGCCCACGCGCCCGACAAACTCCTGAAAACTGTCTTTGAGCGGGACCGGCACCTCGGCCACGACCGCCTCGTCGAGGAGCGAAATAGACGGCAATTCGATATCCTCAGCGCTAGCGACGCCAAGGCGAAAAAGCAGCGCGAGGCTTAGCCAATTCGCGATTTTCATGGTCGGCTGATCTCGGGGATGGGGCTGCAACGGTAGCCCGATCGTCCGAGCGAGGCAATCGTGCTTTGACACCCAGGCGGCTGGCCACCTAAGGTAACCCACGCTGATACCGCTGGAGACTTTGCATGTATTTCGAGACTGCCCGGGGCATGCGCCCTGCCCCCCTGACGCACAATCCGTTCAACGCCTTGGTGATGCCGCGACCCATCGGCTGGATCAGCACGCTAGACGCCAACGGCGTGGCGAACCTGGCACCCTATTCGTATTTCAACGCGGTGTCGGCCGACCCGCCGTTCGTGATGTTTGCGCCGAACGCCGCTAGCCCGGGGCAGAGCAAAGACACCTGGCGCAACTTGGCTGCCGTGCCCGAGTTCGTGGTAAATCTCGTGTGTGTCGCGGATGGGGTTGTGATGAACGCGACCTCGCAGCCCTTTCCCCCGGGGGTAGACGAGTTCACCGCGTGTGGGGTTGAGCGCCGGCCCTGCGAACTCATCCGACCGCCACGGGTGGCCAGCGCCAAGGCGGCGCTAGAGTGCCGCGTCTACCAGTTTGTGCAACTGCCTAAAGGCTCGGATGGGCGCGAAAGTCACGTGGTGATTGGCGCGGTGGTGGGCATCCACATTGCCGATGAGGTGATCCACGAGGGCCGCATCGATGAGCGCCTGATGATGCCCGTGGCCCGCTTGGGCTACCTGAATTACGGCACGCTGGGCGAGGTTTTCGAGATGGTCCGGCCCACCTGAAACTGCCAGCGCGTGCGCCGCACGGCGACCCTTGTCGCGCACCGCAGCCGCCCCTAGATACCCTCATCCACGGTCCCGAAAAACCCCTCCACCCACAGGAAACTTTGCATGCACGCTTACACTTTTGACGACCGCAATATCGACTGGCAGCGCTTGGGTGACTTTGAACATCTGCGTTTTTCAATTCTCCATGTCGACGAACAAAACCACATCGCCGAGGTGTTGTTCAAGTTCTCAGCCAATGAGCAAGTCGTCCTCCACCGCCATCTGGCGCACAACAATACTTTCGTGGTGCAGGGCGAGCACCGGCTCTATCACGCCGACGGCGCGTTGAAAGAAATCCGTCCGGTGGGTAGCCTCACCGCCAGCCCACCCAGCGCCGAACCACATCGCGAAGGGGGTGGGGAGCAAGATGTGATCATTGCTTTCAGCATTCGGGGCGAGGGGGTTTTATACGAACTGCTCGACGCGGATATGACGGTGATCGGGACCATCTCCATGCAGGATCTGATCGACCTCCATCGCGCCCATTGACGTCGGACGCGCCGGCGGCACGCCTAGCGGTGCCCACCGGGGCGCCGCGCGTTCGCTGCACGGCCGCTGCTAGCCAATCGCCAGCCGCGCTGACCTGCGCGGCCATTACAGACCGTCCGTCCGGCGGCCGCTACGCTAGGAGGCGATAAAACAATCACCGGGGAGGACTGCCATGACCAAGCCACGGATATCCGATAACTCCATGTACTTAACCTTGCGGATGGGCGAGATAGCTGAATTTAATCGCCGCAAACTGGCCGGCGAAGCCTGCGACCTGACGTCCTGCGATTTAAGCCGGCTAGATTTGCGCGAACTAGACGCCTCGGGTCTCGATTTCAGCGACTGTTACTTCCGCTCCTCTGATTTACGCGGCATCGATTTTCGCACCACCAATTTGGAGGGCGCGAGCTTCGCACAGGCCTTTATCTCGGGCTGTTACCTGCCACAGGCGGTGAGCCCTACCGAGATGATGCTGGCCCTAGAGCACGGCACGCGGTTGCGCTACAACACGCGGCAATAGCCTAGCGCGGCGGCCCTAGGGTCAGGTCTCGCGCCGCCTCATCAGGCAGTTGTCCGGGCGGGGCGGGCGGGCAGGGGCGACTCAGGTCCGGGGGTAAGGCCGGTCGCGTCCCGCCGCGCGGGCACGGGCGCGGCTCTCAGTGGGCCTGGTCGTGGTCGTGGTCGTGATCGTGGTCGTGATCGTGGTCGACCGCCGACTGCGCGACGCGCAAGGCGACCTGCGTGCTAGCCAGGGCGTGGCTCGTCACCAGCCCTTTGCCCTGCACCAGTTTTTCGGCCGCCGCGAGCCACAATTCGTAATACGGTGTGTGGTCGACATCCGCAGCAATTTCGCTGCTCAGCGCGCTCACCCATTCCTGCCAGTGGAAGCCGCCGCGTTGATGTAGCTCGATGACCAGCGCAAAAGCTTTCGCTTCCCAAGGGGCCGCGAACACCACACCGTCGTCGTCTTTGGGGATGCCCGGCGAGGCGGCGAAGTCTGGCCGCGCGGGCGCGCCGGCGGCTACCGTCACGAAACGATGTCCAAATACTGGTCCCACATATCCACTAGCAGGAAGTCACGCTCACCGCCCTCGCGACCCCAGACATCCTTGGCGCTGAAACGCACGCTGTAGACGTGCTGCGGTTGGTCGCCTTGCTCGTGGGCATGGGAATCAGGGAAGGCGAAGACGCCAAAATCGCGTTCCACCACGCCCTCGCAGCCGTGCAGATAACGCGGCATCCGGGTGTGGCTGCGCGGATTGATATTGCGCGCACGGACCCGGTCGCCCACCTTGAATAGCGGCGCCACGTCGGCGTCGACGCGGGCGCTCGCCCCGGCGGCCACCGCACCCAACGCCTGTTCTGCCGTAATAGCCATTACGCCACCTCCGCTGCGATCTTGCGCTGCCGCGCGGCGAGTTCCTCGGCCGTTAGCACACCTTTCTCCACCAGTAGGGTCTCGTAGGCGTGCAGCCAGTGCTCGTAGTAGCTCGTGTTCAGATAAGCCGTGGCACCCATCCGCTCGATCGCGTGGCGAAATTGGTCAATGTTGTAATAACCGCAGGCAAAAACTGGCAAAAACAGTCCAAAAACGCGCTTTTCCCATTCCGCATGGAAGACCGGTTCGTCTTGTTCCGGCTGCACCGGGCCCAAGCCGTCCATCCCACCGAGATCATGTACGCCGTTCATGAAGTGCTCCTTAAGCTGCGACTTTAGCCACCCCGATCATCGCATCCCGCGTGACCAGAGCCGCCAGTTGTTCTTCCGTGAGATGCGCGGTGCCGGCGGGGCGCTCGGGCAGCACGAGGTAGCGCACTTCCGAGGTGCTGTCCCACACCCGCACTTCTGCGCTGGCGGGCAGCTGCAGTCCAAACTCCTGCAGCACACTGCGCGGATCCACCACCACCCGCGAGCGGTAGGGCGCCGACTTGTACCACACCGGCGGCAAGCCCAAGGTGGGCCACGGGTAACAAGAGCACAACGTGCACACCAGCACGTTGTGCACCTCGGGGGTGTTTTCGACTACCACCAGATCTTCACCCTGCAGGCCCGAATAGCCCAATTCGGCGATCGCCGCCGTGCCATCGTTCAGCAGGCGCTGCTTGTAGGGCGCATCGACCCACGCCCGGGCCACCACGCGGGCACCGTTGTGCGGCCCCACTTTGTGTTCGTAGGTATCGATCAAGGCATCGACCGCTGCGGGGTCGACCAGCCCTTTTTCAACCAGTAGAGATTCCAGCGCCTTCACGCGGATTTCTATCTCGCCGAGAGGCCGGGTATGGGCGGCTGAGGCCATGGCTAAGTCCCTCTAGGATTATGCGGTGGATTAGTCGTCACTATATTCTAAGCGACGCGCGGTGCGCAGCAGGCAGTAACCAGCGCGCGATACTGCGCCCCCCAACAGCAGGCGGCCAAGCGGCTTGCGTGAGCGCGGGCGGCTGGCCGCGCCGGGCTGCGCACAGGGTTCCGGGGCGAGCCGCTCGCCCGCCGGCCGGCCCCCACGCATGGGGGAGGCCCGCCCGAGCGCGGCGGGCTGCAGCCAGTCTACCCATGGTGATGCGACCTGCCGGGGCGCCGGCTGCTGGGACGGTGGCGCAAGGGCCACTCCGCGCGCGCACCGGCGGCCGCTGCAAGCAGAGGGGCCGCCAGCGGCCCTGGCCCCGCCGGGCGCGCCGAGTGCCGAGCCAAACGGCGTGGTGATGACTGGGTTGACTGCCAGCGGTGGGGTTTTCAGGCGCGGCGCGACCCTGTATCGTCGAGGCGCGCGCGCGCCTGCGCCACCGCATCTGCCACTCGTCGGCCGTCAGCTTAGGGCTCACCTTGAACTGACCCCACGGCCACCGACGCCGCGGCTGCATTGGCTTAACACTTGCCCCAGTGGGGCGGTTGCCCGGTCGGGCGGCTTGAAACCTGCGAGGGGCGCGCCGCCAGTGCTGAGTTGTACGCCGCCTGCGCCCACCCCCATTAAACCCACCCGACCAGCGGCAGCGCCCGCTGAACATGGGCGCCCAGGGGCCTCGCCGCCGCCTGCCGGTCTGCGCATGGTGCCCCGGTTGGCGTGGCTGGGCGGGCTTGCGCTGGCTGCGGCGGCACTGTCCACGGCCGCGCTGGAGTGCCCTCTGGGCCCGGGCGCCGCGCAGACGGTCGCGGCGCGCTACGGCGGCGCCGTTAGCTTTGAGGTCTGGCGCAACGAGCGCCACGTTGGCCACCATCGGGTTACCTTCGCCGAGACGGACAACTTCTTGCGCGTGAGCTCGCAGCTGGACCTCCGCGTCAAAATCCTCTCCGTCGAGGTCTACCGTTACCGCTACGAATCGACCGAATACTGGTGCAACAACCAATTGCAGCGCCTCGTGGCGCAGGTCAACGACGCCGACAACATCACGCAGGTCCGGGGCGAGGCCCACGACGGTCGGCTCCAGGTCGGCCAGCCTCCCGAGCGCACCTCCGCCGTGCTTGGCACGTTCGCCACCACGCATTGGCATGCAGGCGTCTTGGCCACCACCACGGTACTCAACAGCCTGACCGGGCGTTTCAATCAGGTCCGAATCACGCCCTGCACCGCCCGCCCGCTCGGGCGCCACTCGCCGGCGGACACGCGCTGCTACGACTACACCGGCGATTTACAGGCCCGCGTGTGGTACGGCCAGGATGGGCGTTGGCAAGGGCTGGCCTTCAAAGGCCGCGATGGTTCGCGCATCGATTACCGCGTGCCGGCACCACCGGGAGGGCACTCAATCGGGACCACCAGCAATCCATAAACCGACCGGCGAACGTAATCGCCGCTCAGGAGAATTTCAGCCACCGCGCGACGGGAGTGAACACAGTCATGAACGTCTGGATTACCGGGGCTACTTCGGGCATCGGCCTCGCTCTGGCCCAACACTATGCGGCGGCTGGCCACACGGTGCTCGCGTCGGCCCGCGCCGGCCCCAAACTAAGCGCCCTCGACGCCCTCACGGCGCCGGGTACCCTGCATTGCTATGCGCTGGATGTCACCGATGAGGCCGCCGTACTGGCCTGCGTGCTGGCGATGGAGGCGGCCCACGGTCCGCTAGACCTCGCCATCCTCAACGCCGGCACCTACGCCGCGCTGGGGGTGACAGATTTCAACTGCGCGGCAGCCCGAGCGCTGATGGAGGTGAATTATTTCGGTATCTGCCACGGTTTGGCCGCCCTGATGCCGCGTTTCTGCGCCCGCGGGCGGGGCCAGATCGCGGCCATGGCGTCGGTTGCGGCCTACTGCGGCCTGCCCTACGCCGGCACCTACAGCGCGGCTAAAAGTGCGGTTATTCGGCTGTGCGAATCCCTCGCCCCGGAGCTTGCGCGGCAGGGGGTGAACCTGTGCGTAATCAATCCGGGCTTTGTCAAAACGCCGCTGACCGATCTGAATGATTTTCCGATGCCGTTTCTCATCTCGGCGCACACTGCGGCCCAGCGGATCGCGCAGGGCTTGGCGGCGCGGCCCTTTGAAATTCGCGTGCCCCGCCGACTGGCGTGGCTCCTGCGGGTGCTCGCAAGTCTGCCCTACGCCCTGTATTTCCGGCTCACCCGCCGGCTGTTGCGCGCACCGTGATCCCGGCGGGCCTGAGCCGCTACGTGGCGTTCATGACGGCCCTGAGCGAGGAAGGCCTGGCGGAACTGGCAACGCTCGTGACCGACGACATGCACTTTAGAGATCCGTTCAACGACCTGCGTGGGCGCGCAGATTTTGCGCACTGCCTGCGGGACATGCTGACGCAGTTAGGTGAACTGCGCATCGAAGTTACCCATGTCGGGGTGCTCCGCGCGCCCGCTACCAGCGCCGACCACGCGCCGCGCTACGCTTTGCGCTGGACCTTCAGCGGCCAAATCAAAGCGCTGGGCAACCGCGCCTGGGGTGTGACGGGCTTCAGCGAAGTGCAGCTAGCCGCCGATGGGCGGGTGTGTGAGCATCTTGATTATTGGGACGCGGCGCAGGGTTTGTACGAGTTGCTGCCGGGGGTTGGTCGCCTCATCGGCTGGCTGCGCCGCCGCTTTGCGGTCCGCGGTGTCGTGCAGCATTAGGATCGGCGCGCGCCGGATTTCAAGCGTGCTCGATGCGCAACTGCACCACCTCCACCGCGCCCAGCCGGAAGCCTGCCTCGCAGTAGCACAGGTAATAGCGCCACAGCCGCCGAAAACGCTCATCGAAACCTAGCGCCTGGATGCGCGGCCAAGCGGCCTCGAAGCGCTCGCGCCACAGCACCAGCGTGCGCGCATAGTCCAGCCCGAAGCGCTGGGTGCGGGTAATCCGCAGCCCGGCGGCCGCCAGCATCTGGGCCAACACCGGCTCGCTCGGCAACATGCCGCCGGGGAAAATATAGCGCTGGATAAAATCGGGTTGGCGGCGGTACCGCGCGAAACGCTGGGGGGCAATGGTGATCGTCTGGACCCCCGCCAACCCGCCTGGGCGCAACGCCGTTTTGAGCATGGCGGCGTACGCGGGCCAGTAGCGCTCCCCAACGGCTTCCAGCATTTCGATCGAGGCGATGCGATCGTAGCGACGATCCAACTCGCGATAGTCACGGATTTCCAGCTCGCTCTGGCCACCGCAATCGAGGCTCTGGAGCCGCTGGCGCGCGTAGTGGGTTTGCTCGCGGGACAAGGAAATACCGTGCACTCGGGCGCCGGCTTTCAGGGCGTGCTCGGCAAAACCACCCCAGCCGCAGCCAACCTCCAGGACTTCGTGGCCGGCGGCGAGTTCGATGAGGTCTCCCAAATGTTGATACTTGCGCTGCTGGGCGCGCTCCAAGCAATCGTCGGTTCCGGCAAACATCGCACTGGAGTAGGTCATGCTGGGGTCTAGCCACTCGCGGTAGAACTGGTTACCCAGATCGTAGTGGTAGGCAATATTGCGCGCGCTTTGCCGGGGGCTGTTGCGGCGCCGCCAATGCTGCCAGCGGTCTAGCCAGCGCACCGGTAAAGCGCCACCCAGCACATCGCCCTCCGGACGCTCGTTGCGACCCAGCACCAGCAGCAAGTGGGTGAGGTCCGGGCTGTCCCATTCACCGTCGAGATAGGACTCTGCGAAGCCCAAATCGCCCCGCGCGTAAGCCCGCCATAGCGCCTTGGCGCTGGCGAGTTGCCACACCGCCGGCGGCAGGGCCGCAGCATTACCCAGCTCGACGACCTGCCCCTGCGGGAGTTCGACCCGCAAAGAGCCAGTGCGGATCCCCCGCCCCAGTAAGCGCACCAGCGGATCGGCGAGCGCGCGCAACACCCGCCCTCGCCGAGGATTTAAGGCGCACGCGTCGAACGGCTCAGACATGGGGTTTCAACTGCGCGGTCGGCGGGCGAGCTTGGAGGGGAACGCCTTTGCCCCACAGGCGCAGCGCCTCCCAGTGAATACCGAACAGGACCTTGAGGGTGGCCAAGGGGAAGCGGATTAACACCCTTAGCAGCGCGCGCGCCGACCACGCGACCCGGCGCCCGCAGAAAGCCGCGTGCAGCCGCAGGCCCACCTCGTCGGCGTGCCGAATCGAGAGCGCTAGGCCCGCCCCCGGGGCCGTGAGATCAAATTGGTAGTGGCCGTGGCCATCAAAAAATGGCGACACCAAAAGTGACTTTTCGCACTGGTGCCGGGTCACGCGGCCAGCTTGGACTTGGGCCGGCAGCAGATAATGCACCCGCTCTCCAAACGTGTTGTTCACCTCGTAGAGCATCGCCACTAACTGCGCGCGCACATAGCAGTAGACCACCGTAATGGGGTTGAAAACATAGCCCAAAATCCGCGGCAAGCAGAGCACCTCAAAACGATAGGGGGCTGGACCAAAGCCCTGTTCGTCGAGCGTGGTCTGCAACCAATCGCGAAAACTACGCCCGTCGCCAAGCCCATGGTCGGCGTCGCGCCACCCCAGTAAACCCCAGCGGTTAACCCCAAACAGCCGGCCGCACGCTAGTTGCGGCAGTTCGTCTAAATCGATCAGCAGATAGAATAACGAATAGCGCAGCCGGTGCTCGCGCGTGCGCACCCGCCGGTGCGTGACTGCCCCCACATAGAGCGCGGAACGCGCGTTCATCTGCGCAGGTCAGCGTCTGGGCGCCGGGCCCAGTCGCCTAACGCTGTGCGCTGGCTGCCCGCGGGCACCGCCCACGGTCGCCGCGTTGCGCCTAACGATTCGGCCACCCACAGGCCCGACTCCAAGGCGTCTTCGTGGAAGCCGTAGCCAAAATAACTGCCGCAAAACCACACGCGTTGGGTCCCTTGAATCCGCCACAATTCACCCTGTGCGGCGAGCGAACCACGCTCGAAGAGCGGATGCGCGTAGGAAAATTCCTGGTGCACGCTGCCCGCCCGCGGCGGCCGCAGGGGGTTGAGCGTAACGAATAGATCACGGCGCGTCGCCAAAGGCTGCAGCCGGTTCATCCAATAGGTGACCGCCGGTAGTGCGCCCGGCTCGCCCAAATAATTCCAGCTCGCCCAGGCTCCGCGGCGCTGCGGCATCAGGCTCGCGTCCTCGTGCAACACCGCACGGTTGTGCGTATAGCGGAAACTGCCCAGCAGTTTACGTTCTAAGGCACTCGGCGTCTCCAGCATCGCCAGCGCCTGGTCGGCGTGCGCGCCGATCACCACAGCATCAAAGTCCAGCGCGCGGCCGTCGCTGAGGCGCACCGTCGCGCCGGCGGGATGGCGCACGATGGTGCTCACCGTCGCCCGCAGGTGCACTGGCCCCGAAATACCCGCCGCCAAGCACCGCACATACTCTCGGCTGCCGCCCACCACGGTGCGCCAAGCGGGTCGGTTGGTGAGTTGCAGCAGACCATGGTTGGCACAGAAGTCGAGAAAGGCCCGCGCCGGATAGGCGGCCATCTGCGCGGTACTGGCCGACCAAATAGCCCCTGCCATCGGCAGCAGGTGGTCTTCCAAAAATGCCGCTGAATAGCGATGGCGCGTCAGCAGTTCGCCCAGCGTCAGGTCGTCGCGCGCTGCTTGCGCCCGATACCGCGCGCTGCTGGCATAGAAGCGCCGCAGGTCAGCGAGCATGCGCCAGAACCGCGGGCGCATCAGGTTGGCCGGCTGGGCCAATAGTCCCGCCAGACTGGTGCCGGAGTATTCCAGCGCGCCCCCGTGCAGCGACACCGCGAAAGACATATCGCTGGCTGCGCTGCGCACGCCCAAGTGCGCAAAAAGTTGCGTGAGATTGGGGTAGTTGAGCGCGTTGTAAACGATGAATCCGGTGTCGACCGGCACGCTCGTCGCGCCCAACCGCACGTCGACGGTGTTGCTGTGGCCGCCCAAATAGTGGGCCTGCTCCAAAAGCGTGACGTGATGCCTTTGGCTCAACAACCAAGCGGCCCCCAAGCCACCAATGCCCGCGCCTATCACACCAATTCGTAAGCTGTCCGACTGCCCAAAGCCATCGGCCATGTTGACCTCATTTAAACAAAGCGACGCAGTACACTACGCAGCGCGGCCCCGCATCGGATCAGTGCGCGCGGTGCCCAGCCCGCCTCCCATCCGCCAGTTGGCTTGCCGTCGATGAACCCGCTGGACGGTGATCCGATCGTTTCTGTGAATGCGTATGAACGTTATGTTGAGCAAAACAATGACCCATCCTTCCGATGCCAGTCCCGAGCGGGACAACGTGCTGTCCTTCCCGACCGACAACCTGCGCGAACCCGAGGTGGACCCCGTCGCCCGTGAAACCGCGATCTTGCTGCGGATACGCGATTTCCGTGACGAGGCCGCCTTCGCCGATCTCTTCGCGCGCTTCGCGCCGAAGGTGCAGGGGTACTTGCAACGCACCGGACTTGATCTGGCGGACGCCGAGAACGTCCTGCAGGACATCATGATCGCGGTGTGGAGAAAGGCGCAACAGTTCGACGCCACCCGCGCCTCCGCCCGCACCTGGATTTTTTCCATGGCGCGCAA
>SHZJ01000036.1 GCA_009692365.1 Gammaproteobacteria bacterium | reverse complement strand
TTAAGGCGGGCTTGCCGATACCCTCAGGCTTTTCGCTCTCTACTGCGGCCTATCGCGACTTCATGACCGGCCTGCAGGCACCCATCGCGAGCATCCTCGCTACCGCTGACTACACGCACGCGGCCCAGCTTGACGCGCAAGCGCAGGCCATCCGCGCGCTGATCTGTCGCACCCCAGTGCCAGCTGGTCTCGCCGGTGAGCTCCGCGTGGCTTACGCCGCGCTCAGTGCTGGTGCTGGCTCAGACTCCGGCGCCCTGGTGGCCGTACGCTCTTCCGGCACGGCCGAGGATCTGGCCGAAGCCTCGTTCGCCGGTTTGCACGACACTTTCCTCGATGTCGCGGGCGATGACGCAGTGTTGGATGCCGTGCGCCGTTGCTGGGCGTCGCTCTGGAATGCGCACGCTATTCATTATCGCCACGATCAGGGCTACGCCCACCACGAAGCCCAACTCGCGGTGATCATCCAGCGCATGGTCGCGGCCGAAACGGCGGGCGTGATGTTCACCGCCAATCCGCTGAATAGCCGCACGGACGAATTTGTCGTCAACGCGAGTTGGGGGCTGGGCGAAGGCGTGGTGTCGGGCATCCTGACGCCCGATGAATTCGTCATTGCCCGTGGCGATCTGCGGGTCAAGGCGCGCACCTTGGGGAGCAAGGAAGTGCCGATAGTGCGTAACCCCGCGGGCATCGGCACCGTGAGGTTAGCGGTGCCCGCCGACCAGCAAGAAAAATTCTGCCTCGATGATGGGCAGGTCACTCGTCTGGCCGAACTGGGCCGCCGCGTGATGGAGTACTACGACGGCCTGCCGCAGGATCTGGAGTGGGCCTATGCCGAGGGCGAGTTCCACCTGCTGCAAGCGCGCCGCGTCACGGGCGTTGAGTTCACCTGGGACGAAGATATCAACGCTGGAGTGCCGGCACGTCACGACGACCAGACGGTGTGGACCAGCACCTGGGCTGATGATTTCCTAACGGGCGGGGTGACCCCGCTGTACTACTCGGTGCGCGTGGGCGGTGAATTTCAAGCGGTGCACGACCACACCAATAAAATTTATGGGTTTCCCGAGCTAGCGGGTCGACTGATCTTCAAGTACCGACGCGCCACGGCCTTCTTCAACTGCGATATTGCAAAGGAATGGAACGTCCTGTCCCTGCCAGCCTCGCTGCGTAACTACGATTACGTGCCCTATAGCTGGGACGGTGAACTGCGCGCGGCTAAATTTAATCTCTACAAATTCGCGCGCATGCTGGTGCGCCTGCACGTGTTGGAACCGAAGACCGGGGTCTTCCACTGGTTGTCGGACAAACCTGGTGGTGTGTACCACTATCTGCGGCACCGTATCGCCGAAGCCGATGGCCCGACCCCCGATGAACTGCGCAAGCTGTCCGATGAGGCCCTGCAGGCCCAGATCAAAAAGACCCGCGCGCTCGCCGACGAGTGGGTGTTGACGCGGTGGGCCGGTTTTAATTTCTGGGCGGTAGGCGCGCTAGGCAGTCTGGGTGTGGCGCTCAAGCAGTGGCACGACGGGAGCAATGCCGCGGCCTGTCAAGACCTGATCAGCGGCATGCCGAATACACTGATGGTGCCGGAGAGCCGCGCGCAATGGCATCTCGCCGACCCCCTGCGTCGCACGCCCGCGGTGCTGGCCTTGTTCAGAGAGATCAACGGGCCCGCGTTTTTCGCCGCCGCCGCCGAGAGCGCCGCAGGTCGCGAGTTTCTCGAACGCTATCGTGGCTTCCTGCGTGAACACGGGCACCGTGGTCACCAGGACCGCGACTATTACTATGCCCGGCGCTGTGAAGACGTCGCCATCGATTACCGCATGCTGCGCGCCTATCTGGCCGGCGATGAGAGCGTAACGCCGGCGCCAACCGAGCAGCGCCTAGTGGCGAACCGCGAGGCGGCCACGGCCGAAGTGCTGACTAATATCCGCCGTAAGCGCTGCGGCTGGTTGAAGGCAAAATTATTCGCGCGCCTGCTCGACTACGTGACCAAGTTCATGATCCAGCGGGACGATGAACGGCACTACTACGACCGCATCACCTTCCAGACGAAAAAGTATTCGCCGAACTCGGGCGGCGCGTGCTGGACCGCGGCCTGCTCCACGAGGCGGACGATTTTTTCTTCCTGGCGCAGCACGAACTCTACGAACTGCTCGAAGGCCGCGCCTCGCGGCCCTTGGTGGCAGCGAAGATCGTGGCGCGCAAGCGGGTTTTCCATCGCCGCAATCGTCGTTAGGAACACACCCCACCCTATTTGGTCGGCAGTACGGTGCTGGCGGTCAAGGCGCGCAGTGAAGCGCTGGCGGGGGAACCGGTGGCCGGTGCGGGATTGCGTGGACTCGGCACGGCCGTCGGGCGCACCACCGGCATCGCACGCATCGTCAACCTAGTCGACATCGGCCGGGTGCAGAAAGGCGACATCCTCATCACCAACAGCACGGATCCGGGCTGGGCGCCGGTGTTTTCCAGTATTAGCGGACTGGTGCTCGAAACCGGCGGACTGCTGGCCCATGGCGCTTGCTTGTCACGGGAATATGGCCTGCCATCGGTGCTGTTGCGCCACGCCACGAACTTGCTCGAAGACGGCGCCCAAATCACCATCGATGGCGCGACCGGCGAAGTCCAGATCCTGTCTTCGCCGATGGCGGCGGCGGTGCCTGCCTAAGGCGGCGTGGGAACGCGCAACATGCCCCTCGATGGCAAAAAAATAAAACTCCTGGCGCTCGACGTCGATGGCACCCTCACCGATGGTGGCATCTATGTGTTGGAGTCGGGAGAGCAGTTCCGCAAGTTCAATGCGAAGGATGGGCTGGGTGTCAGGCGCGCCGTGGCGCAAGGCCTCGAGGTGGGCATCATCAGCCATAGCCTGGCCGCCGGCATGATCATCAAGCGCGCTGAAATGATGGGGGTGGCGCGCTGTTACGTTGGTCAGGCGCCGAAGCTCGACGTGCTGCGCGAGTGGTGCCGCGAACTCCTCATCACAGTCGACCAAGTCGCCTACATCGGTGACGACATCAACGACCTCGCCGTCATCCAAGCCGTGGGTCTGTCGGCTTGCCCGGCCGATGCCAGCGCGCCGGTGCTCGCGGCCTGCGATGTGGTATTGACCAAGACGGGTGGCGAGGGCTGCGTGCGCGAGTTCCTCGATCGTTTCCTGTGGCGAGACTGACTACCCGCCCGGCAGTCGATAGGTGGCCAGCGCGGTGTCGCAGAACATCAAATCGCGTTCCGCCTGATGGTAGGGCGCGGCCATTTTCTTGTAGGCATTCCACAACGTGCGATAGCTGCAGGAGCGCCGGTCCGGTGGGAAGTTCGATTCGAACATCACCCGTGCGGGTCCGAAGCAGTCGATGCACCAACGTATGAAGTCACCCCAGCGCGCGACGAGGTCGTTCGAACTCGGCGCTTGCGGCTGCTTGTGCCAGCCGTTGCCATAGGTCGTCATACCAATACCGCCGAGCTTTAGCCGGGCGTTAGGCAGCGCGGCAAAAGCCTGCAGTTCGGTGCGGCAATGGGCCAGCACCTCCTGCCGTCGCCCGGCATAGGGCCCCACCCCCAACGGCGCGCCGAGATGGTCCAGTACGATAGTCGTGCCGGGCGCGCGCCGGGCGAGTTCGGTCACTTGCGAGAGTTGGTTGTGGAAGGCCCACACGTCAAAGCACAACTGCTGTTCGCCCAGCGTGCGCACGCCCGCGACAAATTGCGGGTCGAGTAATAGGTCGGGCGGCGGCTCCAGGTGGTGATTGAAGATCTCGGGACTGGCGTCCCAGGCGACTGCATGGCGCACCCCGCAGAAACGCCCGCGGCCCGCGGCGCGATGGGCTTCCAGCACCGGCCGCACCGCCGCGCCAAGGCGCAGATCGGCCAACGCAATGATACCGACGATGACACTGTGGCCGTGCTGCGCGGTTAAAATTTCGTCCTGCGCGACCACGAATTCGGTCTCGCCGACGCTCGCCATTGCCACCGGCCCGTCCGCGCGGTAGGCCCACTCGCATTCGACGTAGACAGTGTTCAGGACGTGGTGACCATCACCGATGTCGGCGGCCAACTCGGCGGCGAAATATTCGTCGTCCGGGTGGCCCCATAGATGATGGTGGGGGTCGCAGATGCGTTGCGTTGGCCACAACACCGCCTCTTTTAGCGCAGTGCGCCAAGCAGCGCGGCGGGCACCGAGGGAGGGTTCAGTAGTTGACACGGTAGCTCTCCTCGCGCGGCAATAAAGCGGCGGGGCCGTGGCTGGCGGGACCGCCCACTGGCCGGGATATGAGCCCGGATAGTAGCCCGGATATTAGCCCCGCGCGTAGCGAGGGCCACTCAGCACACCCAAGGTGGACTCAGGGTGTGGTTTGCCTGCACTCTAAAACGACCAGCAATGAGGTGTAGGGATGAAATCCTTGATGATGCTACGACACGCGGAAGCCGCTGCCATGGCGGCGCCGCGCGCCGATCGCCAACGCGTACTGACCGCGCGTGGCCAGACCCAGGCGCAGCGCCTGGGAATGGCTACGGGCGGACGGCTGGGTGGCGGCAGAAATTTTTTGCTCGCGCGCGCTGCGGGCGCAGCAAACCGTCCAGATCCTGGCTGCTAGCGCCGGCTGGACGAGCGCCGTGAGCGTGCACCCATAGCGGTATAACGCCGAACCCGCCGCGCTGCTGGATCTGCTGCGCGACGCCGCCGAACGGGTCGCGCGGCTGCTGCTGGTCGCCCACGCGCCGGGCATCGCCGAACTGGCCAGCCTGCTCGCGACCCAACAGGCGGATTTGTCATTGGTTGGCGAGCCGGCGACTCTGCTCGAGGTGGTGACGGATATTGCGAGCTGGAGCGCGCTCGCACCGGGCGGCGCAAGCTTGCGGCGCGTCTGGGCGTCGTAAGGCAGATTGACCCGCGGCTCCCGGCGCGCGGCCAGCCGGCCAGCCGCCAGGGATGCCGGGGGCCAGCGCCCTGCGGGCGTCACCGGGGTCCGCTAGGGGTCGTTTAGTCGGCCGGCGCCACGGCCGGGCTTGACCGGGAACCACGCTCGGCTCAGGGCCCCAGCGGGCGGCGGCACGGTCTTCGTCGCGCAAGACGAAGGTTTTGTCGGCCCCGGCGGGATCAGGATGATTGGACCTGACGGTGGCCACCGGGCGCCCATCCCCACCTTACAGCGCGTCAAAATATAACCCCGGGTCGGCCGGCGACCGTAAAAGCGCCGCATTTATAATCCCGGGCAGGCCATAGCTCGAGGGTCTTTTTAGCTCAGGCAAAGGCTCCGCGAGCGCCCCAGTGGGGTCGTTTATCCAAGACCTTAGCGTCCTTTATGAAGGTCAGAAAGAACTCCAGATAGGGTGCTGTGAAATTATATTTTCGGCCATTGTGGACAGCGGGCTCGCCGGCCAGCAGAAATATCTTATAAGCAAAAAAGAACGGCCCTAGGCCATCGCCTGGCGCCGCCCGCGCGGCTTGGAGGGCGGCCACCGCCACGGCGTCTGACCGCTCAATGGCAATCTCGATATCCTCATCCCAGGGAATCCAACCCTGATGCCGAACGGCCCGAGTAAGGTGCCACAGTCCACCCAGTAAGGAATCGCTGAGGCGCTAAACAGGTCGTGAGTGTGCTGGCGCAATTGATCCAGGTTAGGGTCGTTGCCGGCGCCCAAAAACTCGTATTGGTTAGTGCCAGAACCGTGTTGCCGACGGGTGCTGTCAAGAGCCTGCTGGCCGGCGTAGCGGCCGGCTGAGTGCGCTGCGCGACGCCATCGAAGGCGGTGCCGGTGAGTTTGCTGGGCGCGGTAGAGGGGGTGAGCCGGGCGGGCGCGGCGGTGCGAGCACAGCGGCACTGGGCCAACTTTGCGGTGGCGAGGTCGAGCAGCCATGCGGGCCCGCGCCGCGACAGGCTTAGGTGGTTTTCAGCCAGAAAATGCGCACCGGATCATGAATGCCCTTGAGGTTAGCCGGGCCGATCTCGATGGCGTCGACGGCCGCGGGCAGCGGGCCGGCTTTGCGCACTTCCTCGAGCAGCGCGTTAGAGCACATGAGACGGTTCATCCGCGGAAACTCGCTCAGCGGTGCAGTGAAAACTTCTGCCTGCGCCCCCTCGATGCGGAAAGCGATGTTGACGTCGTTGCCGTGGATGTCCTCCCCACCGCTGGAAATCCCCCAGACCTCGCCGAAATGCAGCGCAATGCGGTAGTGAATAGGCTCGTTGACGGTGCGCGAATTGCGCTGCTGCAGCCGCCGCACCAGTTCCACGGCGGCGGCGAGCGCTTTGGTGGGGGAGGGAAAGGTGGCCAGAAAACCGTCGCCGGTGCCCTTGGTGAAACGCTGTCCAAATTCATGCAGCACGGGCTCGGCAATTTGCATCAAGCGCGTTTTGAGGTGCAGCGCGAGATGGTCGTTTTCGTTCGCCAGCCTGGAGGACTCACACAGATCGAACACCAGCACCGTTTCCACCCGCTTCACCAGATGCCCGGCCGGGATGATGACCGAGCGGTCCCAGTCGTCTTCGGCCTCGTGTTCGATGTGGGCCGTCCAGTCTGCCAGTCGCAGGGTTACCGGTAACTGCAGTGCCACTTTTCCCTGTAGCCGCTGCCAGCTGCCGGTAGCGTCTTTGATAAAAGTGCCGTTGCTGCTGGAGTCTTGGGCAAAGAACTCCTCGCCCTCTTTACTCAAGGTGAGGTGTAGGCGCGAAATTTGGCTGTGCTTGAGGATGAGTTCGTTGTCTGGGTTGCGGCCCACCCGCACGACGCTGCCCGAAAACGTGCGGGGCGTTTGGTCGCCTCTAACGGTATCGATAAGGAGTATTTCCCAGCCCATAGCGTGCCGTTAACCTCTCCGGTGGGTCGAAAATTAAGTTGACGCCCGAACTATAGGGGGCGATGGCGGGCTTGGGAACCTGCGGCGGGGGCGCTGTGCCGCCCGCCGGCGTGCAGTCCCTCTCGCCGGGTGCGCGGGTGGGACAAAACACTCGCCACAGGGCCGGGGGGCGAGGACGCTCTGCTGCCGCCCGCGCCTAGCCGCTTAGGGGTACACAATCACGCCACGCGCATTGCGTCCCCGTTCCATGTCTTCGAAGGCTTGGGGCGCGTCGTCCAGGCTGTAGGTCCTAGTGACCAGACCATCTAGATTAAGCTTGCCCGAGCGGTAGAGTTCCAGGTACATCGGGAAGTCGGCCTCAAAGTTAGCGCTGCCATACATGCAGCCTTTGATGGTCTTGGCCATGAACGGCAGGATGGCGGCGTTGACCGAAAAGCGATCGTCCATCCGGCCCACGCCCACCAGCACGGCCGTGCCGTTTTTGCGCGTGGCCTTGATGCACTGTTCGATCACTTTGCTGTTACCCACCACATCGAAAGCGTAATCCACGCCAATACCGTTGGTCATGGCATAAATTTGTTTGGTGAAATCACCGGCCGGATCCACGGTGTGGGTGGCACCGAACTCTTTGGCCATGGCCATTTTTTCAGCTGAGAGGTCGCACGCGATGATGGTGGCCGCCCCGGCGATGCGCGCGCCTTGGATCACGTTGAGTCCCACGCCGCCGCAGCCGAACACCGCCACCGTGCTGCCGGGTTTGACCTCGGCGGTGCGGATGGCCGCGCCAACACCGGTGGTCACGCCGCAACCCACGAGGGCCGCTATTTTGAAGTCGAATGATTTATCAATTGCCACCACGCAGGCGGCGGGGACCACGGCGTATTCCGCCATGAGGCCGAGGAAGGACATGACAAAAATGCGCTGCCCGTCTTTGCTGACGCGGGTGGTGCCGTCGAACAAATTACCGTCTTGTTTCGCCCCTGAGCACAGGAAGGGCTCTTGATGGATGCAATAGAAGCAATGACCGCAATGGGGGACGAACGACATGATGACGTGGTCGCCGGGTTTGACGTTGGTCACGCCTTCGCCAATTTCGTCGATGATGCCCGCGCCCTCGTGTCCCAAGACCACCGGGAAGGGGCTGGGGATGGTGCCGTTGACGACCGATAAATCTGAGTGACACACCCCGGTCGCCTTCATTTTGATCCGCACCTCACCCATTTTGGGCGGGTCCAGATCGACACTGACGACGGCGTACTCGTTGAGCTTATTGGCGACCACAGCCTTCATGAAGGGATCCTCCCGGACAAATTGACATTAAGGGCGGGAGCGTAGCAC
Organism: Gammaproteobacteria bacterium; assembly: GCA_009692365.1. Taxonomy (GTDB): domain Bacteria; phylum Pseudomonadota; class Gammaproteobacteria. Next base: position 28,320 of record SHZJ01000036.1, on the reverse strand, counting down.
GAACCCACGCGCCCAAGTTTACGCAGCCTAGTAAAAATTATAGGAGATGAAGGTCTGCAACACCCATTGATTGGCATCGCCATAGACCTCGCGGGCGGCCGCGCCGGGCGTGGCGAACGCGCAACCGGCATACCAGTAAAGCCGATCGTCGGGAAAAAATTCTGCCGAGATGTTGACCTCATTCGCCCATTCGGTGGCGTGCGTGGGCAGGCCAAAATACTGCTCGGTAGCCAGAGCATGGTGGAAATACCACAGGCCGTAGGCCCAGCGGGCATTGGGGAAAACTTTGAGCTTGACCATCTGGGTGCGCTGATTCTCGTTAAAGAGAAAAAACTCACCCCCCACCTCGCCCTGATACCAAGTGTCCCAATCGCGCCTGAAGATCGTGAAGAACATCGCGCGATATTCCTCGAACGCGGGGGTTTTGGGGTCGTCGCCGGAAAAATAGGCATACCGGTAGTACACCCGTGGCGTCCACGGCAGGTCCTTAAACTGGTAGCTCATTTCGCCGTACCAAGCGTTGGCATCCAGCTTCTGGCCGGTGCGCGAGACCTCCCCGCGCTGCTGGACGTACTCGCCGTACACATTAAGGGCCGGCAGGGTCGGCCAGTGAAGGTCCTGACCCCGCACGCCGGTGACGCGCGCGCCGGCGAAGCCGTTGAGACCGTTGTCGTCATAGACTTTGAAATACAGCAAACCCAGTTGACCAAAGCGCTCCGTCACGCTGTTTTCGAGGTTGATGCCGGCGACCCGACTGTCGCCGAGGTCGCCATCCGTGCGCAGCCAGAAAAGGTCTGCCCGCACGGGTTTGGTGTTGACTTTGACCACCCCGGTGTTACGCCAGGCGGTGAACGCGCCGGTCCAGTACTGGCCGTTGTCGTGGCCTTGGTTGAAGTTGCCATCCCCCACGATGAAGCCGTCGCCCAAAGCGAATTCGTGGGCCCCGTAAGACACATCTAGCCACGGGTTGCGCCACCCCAAGTAGGCCGCATCAACGGCGATGGCGTGGTCTCCGGAACGGGCAAACTGGCCGGAGAGCTCGCCATCCAAGGTGGTGATTGCCGCTACCGCCGTGCCGCCCCCGTACAGCGTGGCGTTGCTCAAGGCGTACTCGAAGCTCAGCCCCGGTTTGATGGCCATTTCCAAATCGTTGCGCGAGAGCTCACCGGTGGAGACCAACGAGCCAAAGCCCCGCACCGCGCCCAAGCCAAAATTGATGTTCTCGCCGTGGCGAAAGCCGGCCAGCGTTTTGAGATTGGCGGTGGCGGTAAAGTCCTCTTGTTTGAACACCTCGTAGCCGTGCGCGGCGGCCGCCCCTAGTGCGGCCCCGGTGGCAAGCACAATGCGCCAGCGGTGGCTGATGGGCATTTAGGTTTCCAATAGAAAGTCGACAATTTTTGGATTCACCACTTCGGGGCGCTCAACCAGCAGAAAATGGCCCGCGTCTGCTAATAGTTCAACGCGGCTACCGGGCCCCATCAACGCCGGAATTTGCGCGGCAAGTTCGCGATCGAGCGCAAAACAACCATCGCGGAGACCATGAAAATACAGCGTGGGCATGGCCAGTGGACGACCCAATATTTGGGCCTGCGCCAGGGCATGGTCGGCGCGGCCAAACAACCTAGGATTGAAGACCGCGCGGTAATAGCCCAGCGCGGCGCGGAGGTTGGCGGGGTTGCGCAGACAGGCTTTCGCCCGTTCCAAATCGGTGGTGGCGTCGTAACCCGGCGACCAGTCGGCCCACAGGCCGTCGAGCAGGGAGAAATTGCCCGCGGTGAGAATTTCTTGCGCGCAGTCCATCTGAAAAAACCACACGTAGAAAAAACGTTTCAGCTGTTCGTAGGTAAAAGCGACCTGACCAAACACCGCCACGGGCGGGATATTGCAAATCACGGCCCGGCGCCAGTGCTTGGGTTCCGCGCCCAACGCGGCATAGGCTGCCAGCGCTGCCCAGTCGTGGGCGATAAGGACGGCACGGTGGTCCCCGCCCAGCGCGGTGTGCAGGGCGTTGAAATCCTCCCCGATGGTGCACATATCGTAGCGCGCATCGGGCGGTACGCTGGTCGGCGCGTAGCCTCGCATGAAGGGTGCCACGGCTCGAAATCCCGCATTGGCGAGTACCGGCAACAGGTGTCGGTAGGTCCAAGGAGAGTCGGGAAAACCGTGCAGGCACAGCGCCAGCGGACCAGTGCCGCAGGAAAAATAGTGAAAATCGACGCCGTTGGCGCGTACGGTGCCGGCTTCCAGTGGTTGGGTGGTGAGGGTCATGTTCTAGTCTCGGCTACCGGCGGAGGCGCCGGCACGGTGGGTAAAAAAAGCGCGCCAAGCTGCCCAGCGCTCGCCGTCGGAAGGAAACTTGGGGTGGTCGCAGCGCACGATGATAAAGCCCGTTGCGCCACCAAACTCGGCGACATCTACCAGCACCAGCTGTTCTTTATAGGCTGGCCGATGGGCGTCCGGGATGGTTTTGGTGGGCTCCGGCGACCACAGCGCGGCGGCGCGTAGGGCCGCCAGCGTGGCCGCGAGGTCGAGCGTACTGCCGCCGGCGCGCGCGGTACCCACATACAGGCTGCCGTTACGCGGATCGCCCGGGTCGAAGGTGAGGTCGAAGTCATCGATGATCTGGGCCAATCCGAGCATGGGGCTCACTCCTTAAAATTTGCTTGAGAATAGATTGCGCGCGACCTAACGCCGGCCGCCCAGCAGCGAGCCGAGAATGCCGCGCACGAGCTGGCGACCCAACTGGCTGCCGGCGGCACGCAGCACGCTCTTTACCAGGGTGACCCCAACGCCCTCGGGCGTGCGTCCGGGTGCCCGCGGGGCGCTAGTGGGTGTGCCTGCCGGCGGTTCGGCCGCCAGGCGCGCGCGGGTGCGGGCGGTCAATTTTTCGTGCGCGGATTCGCGGTTGACGGTGGTGGCGTAGCGCTCCTGCAGGACGCTGGCTTCGAGAATTTCTTGCCGGCGTTGCGCGCTCGCCGGCCCAATCTGCGCCGCTGGTGGGCGTATGAGCACCCGTTCCACTGGGGTGGGTTGGCCTGTCGCATCGAGGGTGGAGACCAGCGCCTCGCCGGTGCCGAGCGCGGTGATGGCGAGCGCCGTATCGACACCCGGATTCGCCCGGAAAGACTCCGCCACCACGCGCACGGCCTTTTGTTCGCGCGGCGTGAAAGCCCGCAGCGCATGTTGAATCTTGAGGCCCAACTGACCCAATACCGCGGGGGGCACGTCCAGCGGACTCTGGGTGACAAAGAAAACCCCCACCCCTTTCGAGCGGATGAGGCGCACCACCTGTTCGATTTTGTCGACCAGCGCCTTAGGGGTGTCGCGAAACAGCAGATGGGCTTCATCGAAAAACAGCACCAGCACGGGGCGATCGGCGTCGCCGCGCTCGGGCAATTCTTCAAAGAGCTCGGACAATAGCCAAAACAGAAAACACGCATAAAGGTCGGGCGAGCGGCTCACCAGCTGCGTGGCGTCGAGGAGGTTGATCACCCCGCGGCCATCGGCGGTGGTCGCGATGAGGTCGTGGATGGACAGGGCGGGTTCGCCAAAGACTTGCCCCGCGCCCTGCGCGTCGAGCACGAGCAAATTACGCTGGATGGCGCCGATGCTGGTCGCGGAGAGATTGCCGTAGGTGAGTTTTAATTCCGCCGCGTGGGTGCCCACCCAAGCCAGCAGCGAGCGCAGGTCGTCGAGGTCCAGCAGCAACAGGCCTTCATCGTCGGCAATTTTAAACGCCGCATAGAGCACCCCGGTCTGGGTGTCGTTCAACTGCAAGAGCCGCGCGAGTACCAGCGGTCCCATTTCGGAAATGGTGATCCGCACCGGCGTGCCTAGGGTGCCGAAAAGGTCCCAAAAAGCGACCGGGAAACTTTGAAACGCGTGGTCGGTGATGCCGGTCGCGGCCAGCCGTTCGCTCAGGCGCGGCGAGGTCTTACCCATTTCCGCCAGCCCCGACAGGTCGCCCTTGATGTCGGCGGTAAACACCGGCACGCCGAGGCGCGACAGACCCTCCGCCAGCACCTGGAGGGTGACCGTCTTGCCGGTACCGGTGGCGCCCGCCACCAGCCCGTGGCGGTTGAGCATGGCGGCGAGCGGTGCGATCTCTTGCCCCAGTGTGTTGCTGCCTAGGCTGATTCTGGGTGACTCGTCCATGGCAGACCTCAGGCTTTAGTCAGTGGTTTATAGCGAATGCGCTGCGGTTGGTCGGCCTCGTTGCCCAGACGTTTTTTGCGGTCTTGTTCATACTCTTGATAGTTGCCGCAGAAGAACTCGATGTGGCTATTGCCCTCGAAGGCCAGGATGTGGGTCGCGATGCGGTCGAGAAACCAGCGGTCGTGGGAAATCACCAGGGCGCAGCCCGGGAACGTCAGAATGGCTTCCTCCAGCGCGCGCAGGGTCTCGACGTCTAAATCGTTGGTGGGTTCGTCGAGCAACAGGACGTTCGCGCCCGCGCGCAGCACTTTCGCTAAATGCACCCGGTTGCGCTCGCCGCCGGAGAGTTCCCCGATGCGTTTTTGCTGGTCGGAGCCCGCAAAATTGAAGCGCGCCACGTAGCCGCGTGAAGGTGTTTGGTAGGTACCAATCTGCACCATGTCGAGGCCGTCAGAAATTTCTTCAAACACGGTCTTGTTGGCGTCTAGGCTGTCGCGCAATTGGTCGACAAACGCGAACTGCACGCTCTCACCCACGCGCAGCGTGCCCTGGTCGGGCGTTTCGGCCCCGGTTAGCAGGCGGAATAGGGTGGATTTGCCGGCCCCGTTAGGCCCAATGATGCCCACCACCGCGCCCGCCGGCACGCTCAGCGAGAGTTGCTCGATGAGCACGCGCTCGCCATAACGTTTACTGATGCCATCCAGTTCCACCACTAGATCGCCGAGGCGTGGGCCGGGTGGTATATAAATTTCGTTGGTCTCGTTGCGCTTCTGAAATTCTTGGGAGTTGAGCTCCTCAAAGCGCGCCAGCCGCGCCCGGCTTTTAGCCTGCCGGCCCTTCGGGTTTTGCCGCACCCATTCCAGCTCGGCGGCCATCGATTTGCGACGCGCCGAGATTTGTTTTTCTTCCCGTTGGAGGCGGTTTTCTTTTTGCTCCAACCACGAGCTGTAGTTGCCTTCCCACGGGATCCCCATGCCGCGATCGAGTTCGAGGATCCAGCCGCAGACGTTGTCTAAAAAGTAACGGTCATGGGTGACTGCGATGACCGTGCCCGGGAATACTTCGAGAAAGCGCTCGAGCCACGCGACCGATTCGGCGTCGAGGTGGTTGGTGGGTTCGTCGAGCAGCAGCATGTCGGGTTCGGACAACAGCAGCCGACACAACGCCACCCGGCGGCGCTCGCCGCCCGACAGCGTGGTGACATCGGCGTCCCACGGTGGCAGCCGCAGGGCATCGGCCGCGCGCTCTAGGCGCCGCTCCAGATCCCACAAATTGTTGCTGTCGATGAGGTCTTGAAGGCTCGCCTGCTCGTCGAGCAGGGCGGTCATTTCGTCATCGCTCATGGGCTCCGCGAACAGCAAACTGATGGCGTTGTAGCGATCGAGGTGGCCCTTGGCGAGGGCGACGCCGTCTTCTACGTTGCCGCGCACGTTTTTCGCCGGATCCAGCGTGGGTTCTTGTTCCAGATAGCCCATTTTGAGGTCTTTCATGGGGGTGGCGTCGCCGAGAATTTCACGATCGACCTGCGCCATGATCCGCAACAACGTGGATTTGCCCGAGCCGTTGAGGCCCAGCACGCCGATTTTGGCCCCCGGGAAAAACGACAGCGAGATGTCTTTTAGGATGTGGCGCTTGGGCGGTACGACCTTGCCCACCCGGTGCATTTGATAAACGTATTGAGCCATTGGGGAAATCGCATCACGGGGGCAAACTCGTATTATCCCCATCGCCGGGGCATGCACAACCGACGGCCAACGGCCGTCGGCTCCCAGCCCCCGTGTCGTTGCGGGCTACCAGAAGACTGCGGAACGCAGCACCAGAGCCGAGGGTGTGCTGTTAGCAAACAGCCCGCCTTTCACTTCAAGCACTTTGCTGTAATCCGCCATGAAGCGAATATTAGGTGCCGGGTACCAGTTCAGGCCGAAACTCCAGTTGTTCTCTTGGCCACCTTGGACCAGCCCATCCGTGAGGTCGGTGCTGCTATAGCGGGTGACGACTTCCCACGCACCGATGCCGCCTTCGCCCGCGATAGAGCTCGGCGTCACGCTGTCAAAAATACCTTCCTGAAACTTGTACGGCCGCGACTCGCCGGTGAGGAACCAGCCGGCGGAGACGTAATAGCCCGTAAACATGGGGTCCTGCACGCTCGGTGCATGGGCTTTTAACCCTAAATACTCGCCTTGGAAGGTGAACGATCCTTCGATGACCATCAGTTCGGCGTTCCAGCGTAGGAAATCATCGGCTTTGAAATCGCCAGTATCGACGAGGCGAATGGAGGTTTCGTGGACTTCCATGCGGTCGCGTAAGCGCAGGAGGTTGTGGTTGGCGAAATCGCGATAAGAAAACGCCGAGCCTAAGTGCAGCACGTGCCCGGCCTTGTGCCACGGGGCGTAAGTGCCGCGTACGGTGCTGGCGTAGCCCTCGTTGAAGGCGCGCGGTGGGGTGTCTTCGGCGCCGTAGCTACAGGTGAATTTAGCCCCCGCCTTAAAGTTGGCGCCGGTGGGGAGCGTACAGTTCACGGCGGTGATGGTCTCTTGTTGGCGAGTGCCGAAAAGACCTGCTGCGGCGGTCCAGCTTTCACCCCAAGTGGTCACTTTTAAGCCCGGGTTGCGCTCACCCAGAAAGCTGCTGAGGGCATTGGCCGGCAACGCGCGCTCCGTACACAGCGCGTTATTGGAGCCATTGAGCAGCTCGAAGCTAAACGGCTCGTAAGACTGCCCAATTTTGATGTCGGTGGGGTGTTTGATGGGGTCGAGGCCCGGCAGTTTGCCGATGTACTCGATGTAGGCATCTTTAAGTCCCGCGATGCCGGTGTCGACTTCGCGCAAATCGTACTCGACCTTAAATTTCCAGTTGGTCGCGACGGTGCCCATCACGCCCAGCCGCACCCGGCGAAATTGGTTGTCGTCGCTGGCTTTAAAGCTTCCGTTGTTGTCGAAAAAAGCATTGTCGTACTGCACGCGGCCGATCGTGCGCCAGACGAAAGCGCCGGGTTTGTCCTTGATTTCGAATTTGCCGGGGCTAAGTACGGGGGTACCCAACTGCACCAATGATTGGTCTACCTTTTTCGCCACCTCGGCGCTGACCACCGTATTTTGTTCTTCATCGGCACGCGCAGTCAGTAAAATGGCCTGATAGGTTTCGTCATCGATAGTGCCCTTCTTGTGCAAGGCGGACAACAACTGCAGCATCGCGGTATTGGTGGCAAAAACCGGCCCGCTGGCCAGGGCCAAAGCCAGTCCAAGGCTTAAGGCAGTCTGGGTTTTTTTGCAAAAAATTTGTCCGGGCCGAGGCGGCTGGGGAGCCATTTGGGCCGTGGCGGAGACCACCAATCGAGGCGCTTTGCGGGCAGAGCAGCGCGCTGGCATGCCGGTGCCAGCCCGCTGTATTGGAGCATCGCGTTTGGCCATCGGGAAAACCGCACCGCGGGTGGAGGGGTTTTCAATCATGCCGAACGCCGCTGTATCGGCAAGCGTCAAGGCCGGGGCTAAGTGTCCCCGGCCTCAAGCCGTTGCGGGCTACCAGAAGACCGCGGAGCGCAGCACTAAGGCCGCGGGCGTGCTGTTCGCAAACGCACCACCTTTAACCTCGAGCACTTTGATGTAATCGGCCATAAACCGAATGTTGGGCGCTGGGTACCAGTTCACGCCGAAGGTCCAGTTGTTCTCTTGCCCGCCGGTGATGAGTTCGTCATTGAGGTCGGCGCTGCTGTAACGCGTGACGATTTCCCAAGCCCCAATACCGCCTTTGCCCACGATGGAGTTGGGTTTGACGCTGTCAAAAATACCCTCCTGAAACTTGTAGGGCCGTGCCTCGCCGGTAAGGAACCAGCCGGCTGACACGTAGTAGCCGGTAAACATGGGGTCGTTTTTGGTTGGCGCGTGGGTCTTGAGCAGCAGGTATTCGCCCTGAAAAGTGAACGGGCCCTGGACGACTGCCAGTTCCGCGTTCCAGCGCAGGAAGTCATCGGCCTTAAAAGTGCCGGTATCAATGAGGCGCACGGAAGTCTCGTTGACCTCCATGCGCTCGCGCAGTTGCACGGTGGTGTTGTTGGCGAAATCTCGATAGGAAAACGCCGAGCCCAAGTGCAGTACGTGTCCGCCATCGTGCCACGGCGCGTAAGTACCGCGTACGGTGCCCGCGTAGCCATCGTTGAAAGCACGCGGTGGGGTGTCTTCCACACCGCCGCTGCAGGTAAATTTAGCGCCTGCCTTAAAGGCCGAGCCGGTTGGGAGGGTACAGTTCACCCCGCTGACGGTTTCTTGCTGACGGGTGGCGAAGAGGCCTGCCGCGGCGGTCCAGCTCTCGCCCCAGGTGGTCAGCTTCAGACCCGGGTTGCGCTCGCCCACGAAGTTGCCTAAGACATTGACCGGCAATGCCCGTTCGGTAAACAGGGCGTTATTGGAGCTATTGATCAACTCAAAACTAAACGGTTCGAGGGATTGCCCAATTTTGATGTCGGTAGGGTGTTTGATCGGGTCGATGCCCGGCAGTTTACCGATGTACTCGATGTAGGCGTCTTTGAGTCCTGCGATGCCGGTGTCGAGTTCGCGAAAATCGTATTCGAGTTTAAATTTCCAGTTGGTCGCGATGGTGCCCGCGACGCCCATGCGCACCCGTCTGAACTGGTTGACGTCCGCAGATTTAAACTTCCCGTTGTTGTCAAAGAAAGCATTGTCGTACTGAATGCGGCCGATCGTGCGCCAGGCGAAATCGCCGGTTTTGTCCTTGATTTCGTACTTGCCCGGGCTGAGCGCCGGCGTGCCGAGTTGCGCTAGGGATTGGTCGACTTTTTTGGCGACGTCCGCACCGGCCGCAGCATTTTGTTCTTCGTCGGCGCGCGCCGACAGCAAAATGGCCTGATAGGTTTCGTCATCGATAGTGCCTTTCTTGTGCAAGGCCGCTAGCAACTGCAACATGGCATCGTTCGTGGCGAAAACGGGCGCACTGGTAAAAGCCAACGCTAGCCCGAGAGTTAATGCGGTCCGGATTGGTTTTGGTGGGATATGCACGGGTTAGAGATCCTTTTCCGACGTTGAAAACAACGGTTGAGTTGATGAGTACTGCGGGCGAAGCATGAGTTTCAAATGTGACGCGAATGTGACTAAATTAAGACGGCGGGTGGCGTTGGCCGCGGTGGGCCGCGCTGGTGGTGGGTGAGGGCCGCTCCAGGCGGGTTTAATCCGGGCGGTCTGCACGTACTTCCCACGGGGCGGCAACTCGCTCGTATAATCGGCCAGCGCCGAGCCCAATGCTGGCGGTCGGCACCGCCCAAATCAGCACAGAGAAAGCACCCCCATGAGCTATGGCATCCTTTCCTTCGGGGGCTACGTGCCCACGCTACGCATCAACCGTCAGGCCATTGCACAGGCTATTGCTTGGGCGGTGCCCGCGGCGAAAGGACTGGCAAAAGGTGAACGAGCCTTCGCCAACTGGGACGAAGACAGCCTGACTTTGGCGGTTGAAGCAGCCCGCGACTGCCTGCAGGGTTTTCCCCGTGAGGTCGCGCAGCTCCAGTTGGCATCCACCACCCTGCCGTTTGCCGACCGCAGCAATAGTGGTGTGGTAGCCGATGCCCTGCGTTTGCCGGCGACGGTGACCACCGAGGATCTCAGCGGTAGCCGGCGCGCGGGCACCAGCGCGCTGCTGCGCTTGGGCGTGGCTCCCACCGGCCCCGCGACGCTGCTGCTGGCTGCAGATTGTCGCGAAACCCGCCCCGGTAGCCCGCAGGAAATGCTCTACGGCCATGCCGCAGCTGCCCTGTTATTCGGGGAGGGCGAACCCATTGCCACCGTGCAGGGCGCAGCCTCGGTGCACGAAGACTTGGTGGATCAGTACCGCTCGGCGGACGCCGACTACGACTACGCAATGGAAGAACGCTGGATCCGCGAAGAGGGCTACAACAAAATCATCCCGCGGGCGGTGCGGGCGGCCGCCTTGAGCGCGGGCATCGAACTCGCCGAAGTGCATCGGTTCATTATTCCGGCCACGGCCACCGTTGCCAAAGGACTCGCCAAGCTGCTGGGGGTCAATGAGGACCGCCTAGTCGACCCACTCGCCGGGCAGGTGGGTGACTGCGGTGCCGCGCACCCCCTGTTGATGCTGAGTTTTGCGCTGGAAACGGCGGTCCCCGGCGAAACGCTCTTAGTGGTGGGATTTGGTCAAGGGGCCGATGCGCTGGTGATCAAAACCACCCCCAAGCTGGCCGCCCTGCAGGGCTCGCGCGGGCCGGCACGCTATCTCGCGCAGAAGCGCGTGATCGACAACTACACGATGTTTTTGTCCCTGCGCGACCGCCTCCAGATCGACTTCGGCATGCGCTCAGAGCGCGACAATCGCACCTCGCAATCCGCTTTCTACCGCCGACGCCAAGACATCACGGCCATGATGGGCGGACGCTGCAGCGCCTGTAATACGTTGCAATACCCGCGTAGCCAGATCTGCGTGAAATGCGCGGCGATGGATGCTCAGGTGCCCGAGAGTTTGGCGGAGCTCATTGGCCGGGTGAAATCCTATACCGAAGACTGGCTCGCCTACACACCGCTGCCGCCTTATATCTACGGCAACGTGGAATACGCCGACGGTGCGAACTGCATGTTGGAGTTCACCGACTTCGCCCCCGGTGGCGTACAAGTAGGCAGTGAAGTGCGGATGGTTTTCCGCATCAAAGATTTTGACAACCGTCGACAGTTTCGACGATATTTTTGGAAGCCGGCACCCTTGCTGGCCTAATTGATCCCGCAACAAGGAATTCATCATGGCCAAGGGCATTAAAGACAAGGTCGCCATCATTGGGATGGGCTGTTCAAAATTTGGCGAGCGCTGGGACTGTGGACCCGAAGAACTGATTCTGGAAGCCTTCAAGGAAGCGTTGGCCGATGCCGGCATAGCGCGTGAAGAAATTGAAATGGCCTGGCTGGGCTTGTTTTTTCAAGAACAGAGCGCGGGTAAATCGGCGCTGCCGCTGTCGCTGAGTTTGCGCCTCCCCAATATTCCCGTGACCCGGGTAGAAAACATGTGCGCGACGGGCACCGAAGCACTGCGCGGCGCGGTCTATGCGGTGGCGGCCGGCGCGTGCGATGTGGCGCTGGCGATGGGGGTGGAGAAGCTCAAGGACACCGGCTACGCCGGCTTGCCCGAACGCACCAAAGGGACTTTCGACGACCTCTGGTTGCCGAACGCCACGGCGCCGGGCGCGTTTGCGCAGCTGGCCAGCGCTTACGCTGCCAAGCACAAAATCCCCATGCAAGACCTCAAGCGCGCCATGGCGCATGTCTCGGTAAAGAGCCACGAGAACGGGCTGCTCAACCCTAAGGCACATTTGCGTAAGCGCATTACCGAAGACGATGCGCTCAAAGCCGCTATCGTGGCGTTCCCGTTGGGCTTGCTGGATTGCTGTGGCGTGAGCGACGGCGCTGCCTGCGCCATCGTGACGACGGTCGAGAAAGCGCGCGCGATGGGTTTTAAAGACGTCGTGACCGTGAAAGCGCTGCAACTCGCGCCGAGCAACGGCCTCGAAATGTCCAATACCAGTTGGGACGGCTCTTATCTGCTCACCACCCGGGTGGCGGCCAAGCGGGCCTATCAAGAAGCCGGGATTACCAACCCGCGTGCCGAAATCAGCATGATGGAAGTCCACGATTGTTTTTCTGTCACCGAATTGGTGGTCATGGAGGACTTGGGTATTTCTCCGGAGGGTGGTGCAAGCAAGGATATTCTGGACGGCGTGTTTGACCGCGATGGCGCGATTCCTTGTCAGGTCGACGGTGGGCTGAAATGTTTTGGTCACCCCATCGGCGCTACCGGGCTGCGGATGGCCTACGAGATGTACCTGCAGCTGTTAGGACGCGCGGGGGAGCGTCAAGTTGGCAGCCCGACCATCGGCCTCACCCACAATCTGGGCGGTCATCCGTTCCGTAACGTGGCCAGTGTCTCGATACTCGGACTGCATGCCACTTAAAGGCATCGCCATCCCCACCCACCGCCGTGTCTTGCTCGCGGCGGTCAGTTTCGGGAGTTTCTCATGCACGATTATTCCTCGCCTTGGCTGACCGCAGAGCACACTTTATTTCGGGACAACGTCCGGCGTTTTGTGGAGAGCGAATTTGTACCGCAACGTGAGCGTTGGACAGACCAAGGGCATTCCGATCCTGCGGCGTGGCGGCAGGCCGGTGAAACCGGCTTGTTGTGCCCTGATGTGCCGACCGAATACGGTGGCGGCGGTGGGGATTTTGGTTTCGATGCCATCGTTTATGAGGAACTAGGCCGCGCGTGCGTGTCGGGTTTTGGTTGCGCTATCCAGAGCATCGTCGCGCATTACCTCCTGGCTTATGCCACCGAGGAGCAAAAGCAAAAATACCTACCCCGGATGGCGGCCGGCGACATCATTACCGCCATTGCGATGTCCGAACCGGGCACCGGTTCGGACTTGCAGGCCGTTACGACGCGCGCGCTGCGCAGCGGCGACCACTACGTGGTAAACGGCTCTAAAACCTTTATCACCAATGGCTATAACGCCAACCTCATCGTGTTGGTGTGTAAGACCAACCCGGCGGAGCGGGCGAAGGGAATTTCACTGCTGCTGGTTGAAACCGATGGGCTGGAGGGCTTTCGCCGCGGCCAGCCGCTGAAGAAAATCGGCATGAAGGCGCAGGATACCTGCGAGCTGTTTTTCGATGATGCGCGTGTGCCCATCGATAACATCATCGGCGGTCAGGAAGGGCAGGGCTTTTCCCAGCTTATGAGCCAGTTGGGACGCGAGCGTTTGATGATCGGTCTGCAAAGCGTGGCCGCGATGGAATCGGCGGTGCGGCTGACTGTCGAGTATGTCAAAACCCGCGAGGCGTTTGGCCAGAAATTATTCGCCTTGCAACACCCCCGCTTCACGCTGGTTGAGTGCGCCACCGAGGCGCGTATTGCGCGGGTTTTTGTGGACGACTGCATTATCCGACTCATCGCTGGCACGCTCGATTCCGCCACAGCCTCCATGGCCAAATACTGGTGTTCCGAGCGCGCCCAAGAGGCCATCCATCGTTGCCTGCAACTCCATGGTGGTTACGGCTATATGTTGGACTACCCCATTGCGCACTATTTTGCAGATAACCGAGTGGCCATGATCTATGGCGGCAGCAACGAAATCATGAAAGAACTGATCTCCCGTTCGCTGTAAACCGGGTCGCTGGTGGGCCTTGTGAAGCCAAATCTTTTTGCGGCGTTTGCCGCGCACTTTCCGAGCGATCCGGCGGCCCCGTTATTGGAACTGCCCGCCGGCGCCACGCTAAGTTACGGCCAAATGCTGGCAGGCTCGGCGCAGTTGGCCAATGTCCTCACGGGGCTGGGGCTGGCGCGTGGCGACCGAGTCAGCGTGCAGGCAGAAAAAAGCGTGAGTTTTCTGCTGCTCTATTTGGCGTGTCTGCGTAGCGGGGTGGTTTTTCATCCGCTCAATCCCGGCTATACGGCGGGGGAAATGCGTTATTTTTTGGCGAACGCCGAACCCACGATGTTCGTCGGCGACCCCCTCCTGGTGGACTCCTGGGCGCTGGCGCAGGCGCTGGCCGTGCCGCATTGTTATACCTTGGACGCGGCGGGTGAGGGGAGCTTGATGGCCGCCGCGCGCACTGCGCCAAGCACTTTTGAGACCGTCACGGTGGCCCCGGGCGAGCTTGCTGCGCTGTTGTATTCCTCGGGCACCACGGGCCGCCCGAAAGGCATCATGCTCAGTCACGCTAATTTGGCGGCGAACGCGCGTGCGCTCACCAACGCGTGGCAGTTCACATCGAGCGATGTACTACTGCACGCCCTGCCGGTGTTTCACGTGCACGGTTTGTTTATTGCGCTGGGCTGCACGTTAATGTCGGGTTCGCGCGCGGTTTTTCTGCCGCGTTTCGAACCCGCTGCTGTGATGGCGGCGCTGCCGCGCTGCTCCGTGATGATGGGCGTGCCAACCTACTACACCCGTTTGCTCGCCGAGCCCGCTTTTGATGCCGCGCTGGCGCGCCACGTGCGGGTGTTTATTTCGGGCTCCGCACCGTTGCTGAGCGAGACCTTTGAGGCTTTCGAACGCCGCACCGGCCAGCCCATTCTGGAACGTTATGGCATGACCGAAACCAGCGTCATCGCCGCCAACCCCCTGCACGGCGAACGTCGCGCGGGCGCGGTGGGCTTGCCGCTGGCGGGGATGCACGTGCGCTTGGTGGATGAGGCCGGCGAGCCGGTGGCGCCCGGGGCGGTGGGCCACGTGCAAGTGCGGGGCGAAAGCGTCTTTGATGGCTATTGGCGTTTACCGGAGAAAACCCGCGAAGACCGCACCCCGGAGGGGTTTTTCAATACCGGTGACGATGGGCGGCTAGACGCGCAAGGCTATCTGCATTTGGTGGGGCGTTCCAAAGATCTCATTATTACCGGTGGGCTAAACGTCTACCCCAGCGAAATCGAAAGCGTTTTAGATACCCTGCCCGCAGTTGCGGAGTCGGCGGTAATTGCTTTGCCCCATCCGGATTTTGGCGAGCAAGTGGTGGCTGTTCTCGTGCTCCACGCGGGCGTGGCGTTCGATGAGGCCGGCACGCGCGCTCAGTTAAAAACCGAGTTAGCGAACTACAAGCAACCCAAACGCTATGTCGTGATGGCCGCCCTGCCGCGCAACGCGATGGGCAAGGTGCAGAAAAACCAGCTCCGCGAGCAGCTTGCGTAGCCGGCGTCGGAGCCGGCGCGGCTGCGCCCGGCCCACCAGCGCATGCTACAACTCGCCCAAACCTTGCGCGGGCGGATGGCGCAAGGCGGCGGTTTTCGGGCTTACCACTTGAGCCATCTGGGGCTGGCGGTCGCGCAAAAAATCCTCCCCCACTGGGTCGCACGCTTAACCCGGCTTTATGCGCCGGGCCGCCCCCCCTAACGGCGTGTGGCGGGCAGGGGCAGAGGTTCTCCGCTGGTGGCGGTGGTAGCTGGCGGATTAGACGCAGAAACCCCGCGCCGTGTAGATGCGGGGCCAACAGCCTTGAAACGGCCGGCCACCGGCGCACTCGACGCCGGCTGACGCGAAAAGCCACCAGCCCGATGCCGAAGAGGGCGAGTACTGCCGGCTCGGGCACAGGTAAGGAATCGTAGTCCTCGCCCGCCGTGAACCTCACCTAGTTAGTGCACGTAAAGGACTCCCTACCGGGGAAGCCAGAAAAACCCTTGTCAGAAGGCCGCCAGCGGCGCCACCCAGCGGGTGGCTTGGTTCCCCGTCGACAGGAAGATTGCCGGCCGGGCCGGTCGAGAAACTCCTTCGCTCAGGCCCGTGGCGACGTGCCCGGCCGTCGGGCTGGGGCGGGTGAAATGACGATTGGCTGGCGCGCCTTCAGCTTGCGCAAAGCCACCCCGTGGCGATGGCACCAGCAAGCGGTGTGGGGTTCGCGGCGTCGCGCGTTGTGCGCGTGCGGGTGGGTTGCCGGTGCCCGCGGCAAGCGCCCCTTGAAGCCGGTGCAATCGGACTAGAAGCCCCAGCGATCCATTTCCGTATAATCTGTGCGCTAAACCACAACCGTTCGCAATATCGGGAGGCGCGCCAACATGCCGGGGCTGTATTTTGAGGAATTTTACGTCGGACAAACCTTCGACCATCCCATCCGCCGGACCGTCACCGAGACGGACAATGTGCTGTTTACCACCATGACGCACAACCCCGCGCTGCTGCACCTCGACGAGGAGTATTGCCGCACCCAAACCGAGTACGGCCAGCGCATCGTCAACAGCTGTTTTACGCTGTCGGTGATGGTCGGGGTGTCGGTTTACGATACAACGCTCGGCACCACCGTGGGTAACCTGGGATGGGATGAAGTGCGTTTCCCGAAACCGGTTTTCCATGGCGACACGTTGCATTTTCAGACTGAAATCGTCGAGCTGCGCGACACCAAATCCCGGCCCCAAAATGGCATCGTTATTTTTGCCCACCGGGCCTACAACCAGCGCAACGAACTCGTGGCGAGCTGTAAGCGCACGGGTCTGATGTTGAGGAAACCCGTATGAATATTTTGCGTTCCATGCTGTTTGTGCCTGGTGACAGCGAAAAAAAACTGGCCAAGGCCAGTAGCGTTGGCGCCGATGCGCTGATCCTTGATCTAGAGGACGCCGTGGCGGCCGCGCGCCGACCCATCGCGCGCCAGATGATTCAAGACTACCTGCGCGGCGCGGACCGCAGCCGCAGCGAACTCTGGGTACGCATGAACCCGCTGGATTCGGCAGACGCCCTGCGCGACATCACCGCCGTGGCGCTGGCCCGCCCCGACGGGATCGCCCTGCCCAAGTGCGATGGTCCGCACCATGTGCAGCAGCTGAGCTATTACCTGGACGCCATGGAAATTGAGCACGGGATCCCGCTCGGCAGCATCGCCATCTGCGCCATCGCCACCGAAACGGCGGCAGCACCCTTTACGCTGGGCCAGTACAAAGGCGCGCCGCGCCTGCGGGTGCTGACTTGGGGGGCGGAAGATCTGGCGGCGGCACTGGGCGCCTCCTCCAATAAAGACGCGAGCGGACAGTACACGCCGCCCTATGTCTTGGCGCGTTCGCTGTGCCTGTTTGGCGCCTACGCCGCCGGCGTCCAGGCCTTGGACACGGTCACGCCAGATTTTCGCGACAACGCGCTGCTGCTACGGGAATGCGAGGCGGCGCGGCGCGATGGTTATCTGGGCAAAATAGCCATCCACCCAGACCAAGTGGCCATCATCAACGAGGCTTTCACGCCCTCCAGCGCAGAGATTGCCCACGCGCAGGCGATTATCGCGGCGTTTGCGGCCAATCCGGACGCCGGGACGCTGAGCCTAGAGGGCAAAATGATCGACATGCCGCATCTCAAACAAGCCGAGCGAGTCTTAGCGATCGCTGCGCGCGGCGGGCGCTAGCCGTGGGGCCGCTCGCGGGTTTATCCATTATCGAGTTCGCCGGGATTGGCCCGGGGCCTCTGGCGGGGACGTTTCTGGGCGATATGGGCGCAGACGTCATCCGTATCGATCGGCCCCAGGGCGCGGTGGCGCTGGGCGCCGACGGCGCGCTGTCGCGTAATCGTCGCTCCATCGGCTTGAATCTCAAAGATCCGCGCGCGGTGGCCATCGCGCTGCGCCTGATGGCGCAGGTTGATGGGGTGTTTGAGCCTTTCCGTCCGGGCGTGATGGAGCGTTTGGGGCTGTCGCCGGAAGTGTGCTTGGCCCGCAACTCGCGGCTGGTCTATGGCCGCATGACCGGCTGGGGGCAGTCTGGCCCACTGGCGCAGGCCGCCGGCCACGATATCAATTACATCGCTATCACCGGCGCGCTGCACGCCATGGGCGAGGCGGATCGCCCACCATTCCCGCCCTTAAACCTGGTGGGTGATTTTGGTGGCGGCGGCTTGCTGTTGGCTTTCGGGATGGTGTGCGCGCTGCTGTCGGCGCAGCGCACCGGGGTGGGTCAGGTGGTCGATGCGGCAATGGTCGATGGCGCGGCCAGTCTCATGGGGATGATTTACGGGGTTTACGCCAAGGGTGCGTGGTCTAACCAACGGGGGAGCAACGCGTTGGCGGGGGCGGCGCACTTCTATGGTTGCTACGAGTGCGCCGATGGAAAATACGTGGCCTTCGGCTCCATCGAGCCGCAGTTCTACGCCATTCTGCGCGACAAATTGGGGCTCAGCGCGGCCGCCTTTGGCGACCAGCATGCGCCCGCCCAATGGCCGGCGCTCAAAATCCAAATTGGCGCGCTCATCAAAACCCGCACGCGCGACGAATGGTCGACGGTGTTTGAAGGTACCGATGTGTGTTTTGGGCCGGTACTCGATTTGGCCGAAGCCCCACTGCATCCGCACAACGTGGCGCGCGGCACGTTTATTAACGTCGGAGGAGAAATACAGCCGGCACCCGCACCGCGTTTTAGCGGCACGCCCACCGCGACACCACGCCCCGGACTACCCGCGTGTGGCGATACACAGGCGGTGTTGCTGGGTGCGGGCTACACTCAAGAGGACTACGCCGCGCTCAAATCGGCGGGGGTGGTAGGGTAAATAAAATCGACGAACCAGGGGGAGCCATGCTGAATAACTGGGTTGCGCAAAAGCAATACATCGAGGTGCTCGGTCAGCGCATGGCGTTTGTCGAGCAGGGCCAGGGCGCGCCGATTATTTTTCAACACGGCAACCCCACGTCGTCGTGGCTGTGGCGCAATATCCTGCCACAGCTGGCCCCGTGGGGCCGCTGTATTGCGCTCGATCTCATCGGCATGGGGGATTCCGCCAAGCTGCCGGACTCGGGGCCCGAGCGCTATACCTTGGCCGAGCAGCAGCAGTTTTTTGATGCGGCGCTGGCCGCACTGGGCGTGACTTCGGCGGTGACGCTGGTGCTCCACGATTGGGGCACGGCTTTGGGTTTTGATTGGGCCTCGCGACACCCGCAGGCCGTGGCCGGGCTGTGCTACATGGAAGGGATCCCGATGGAATTAACCTGGGAGGACTGGCCAGAATCTGCGCGGGGCATCTTCCAGACTTTTCGCTCCAGTGCCGGTGACGAGGCCATTCTCGAGAAAAATATTTTTGTTGAGCGCGTGTTGCCAAAGTCCATTTTGCGGGCGCTCAGCGCCGAGGAAATGGAAGGCTATCGGGCGCCTTTCCGCGCGCCGGGTGAAGGGCGCCGCCCCACGCTGACCTGGCCACGCCAAATTCCCCTCGACGGCGAACCACCGGCGGTCTGCGCAGTGGTGGCGCGTTACAGCCGCTGGCTGGCCACCACCCCGGTGCCCAAACTGTTTATCAATGCGGAACCCGGCATGATCCTCACCGGTCGTGTGCGTGAGGTGGCGCGGGGTTTTCTTAATCAGCGCGAAGTCACCGTGCCGGGTTTGCATTTTATTCAAGAAGACTCGCCCAACGAAATCGCCGCAGCGCTGATCGAGTGGTTGCCGACGCTCACGCAGCCGGCCGCTTGAACATGGATCTACCGCGCCTCATCCCCTTAGGGATCACTTTGAGCCAGCAGTTGCAGGTCACGCACGCGCTGACGGTGCAGGCGCAGGTGCCCGATTTGCCACCCGTGTATTCCACCCCCAACATGATTCTCTTCATGGAGGTGGTTTGTACCAATCTCATTCGGCCCTACCTGCCGTCTGGCTGGGGGTCGGTTGGCACCCTGATTGAGGTGCAGCATTTGGCCGCCACCCCGATCAATTTGACCGTCACCGCCACCGCGCGTGTGCTGGCCGTGTCGCGCTCGCTGGTGACTTTTGAGGTCACGGCGCATGACGGTGTGGAGCGCATTGGCAACGGCCGGCACGTGCGCGCACCCATCGAACTTGCGCGCTTTGTGCGCGGCGTAGAACAAAAACTTGCGAATCTTCAGAGTCATCCATGATATGAGCACCCAACCACTGGCGAACCACAAAGTAAGCGTGCAAACCTTCAAGCAGATGAAGACCCAACGCGCCCCCATCGTCGCCTTGACCGCCTACGACGCGGCTTTCGCGCGGGTGTTGGATGAGGCCGGCTGCGACTTCATTCTGGTGGGGGACTCTTTGGGCATGGTCGTGCAGGGACTCGCCACCACCATTCCGGTGACCGTCGAAGACATCATCTACCACACCCGTTTGGTGGCGCGCGGCTGCGCCCGGGCGCTGGTCATGGCCGACATGCCGTTCATGAGCTATTTCTCGGCCGACGACTGCTTGCGCAACGCGGCCCGCCTGATGAAGGAGGGCGGGGCCGAAATGGTCAAACTGGAATGGGGCGCTTTGCAGTTAGATATGGTCTCGCGCCTCACCGAATGTGGCATCCCGGTCTGCGCGCACCTCGGGCTGACCCCCCAAGCGATCCACAAAATTGGTAGCTATCGGGTGCAGGGTCGCGAACACGCCATGGCCGAAAAAATGGTGGCCGATGCGCGCGCGCTGGAAGCAGCGGGCGCCGATATGTTATTGCTGGAATGCGTGCCCTTGGCGCTGGCCGCCTGCATTACCGCCAGCGCCGGCGTGCCGGTGATAGGCATCGGTGCTGGTCCCGAGGTCGACGGGCAGATCTTGGTGCTCTACGACGTCCTCGATATCGCGCCGGGCAAGCGCACGCGCTTCTCAAAAAATTACATGGAAGGTGCAGGCTCCATCCATGCAGCCGTCGCGCGCTATGTGAGCGAAGTTCGCGACCGCGATTTCCCAACCGCCGACTACGCATTTACCTGAGGCACGCCGCTTGACTCAAGCCTTGCAACAATTGGTCAGTGGGCTCCGGCTCGAGAAGCTGGAAGAAAATCTGTTTCGCGGGGCGACCGGCGACACGCTGGTCAAACGCGTGTACGGCGGCAAAGTATTGGGGGAGGCGCTAGAAGCCGCCCAACTCACCGTTGAGGACCGGCCGGCGCACTCGCTGCACGCCTATTTTCTGCGCGAAGCCGATGCCTTCCACCCGGTCATCTACACCGTGGAGCGCAGCCGCGACGGGCGCAGTTTCTCCGCGCGGCGGGTGACGGCGATCCAGCACGGGCAGCCGATATTCACGATGGAGGCGTCCTTCCACCGCCCGGAAGAGGGCATCGACTATCAGGGAAAAATGCCCGATGTGCCGCCGCCGGAATCGGTGGCACCGGTGCAGTGGGATTGGACTAGCTTCGATCGCCTGCCGCCGCGCCACCAGCGCATGATGACCATCGCCGCGCCCTTCGATTTGCGGCAAATCGATGGGGCCAATGGTTCCAAGGATGCGCTGGGTAATCCGATCCGGCGCAGTTGGGTCAAAACCTCCGAGGCACTGCCGGATGAGCCGGATATGCACCGCGCAGTGCTGGCCTATCTGTCGGACTACGGTTTGATCTGGACACTGCTGGGTCACCACGGCTTTAGCTTGGGCAATCAGAAGCTGGTGATTGCCAGCCTTGACCACGCCATGTGGTTTCATCGCCCGTTCCGGGTAGATGAATGGCTGCTCTATCACTGTGAAGGCGTGGCTTCGACGGGCGCTCGCGGCTTGGCGCGAGGCGCTTTCTACACCCGCGAGGGCGAACTGGTGGTGAGCGTGGCCCAAGAGGGTCTGATGCGCGTGCTGCGCTAATTCGTTGCGGGAGCATAAAGCGCGCTGCTTGTGCTACCGATAGAGCGTAGAGACCTCACGCATGACAGAAAAAAAAGCCCCACTGCTGGGTCGTTTTGAACTACGTTCCGAATTGGGTCGTGGTTTCCATGGGCGGGTCTTTCTCGCGTGGGACCCGCGCTTAGAGCGCAAGGTGGCGATTAAATTGCTGCTAGGTTCCCGGCGCGATGGCGCCAGTCGCGCGCAGTTCCTGAACGAAGCGCGGGCCGTGGCCCGAGTGGCGCATCCCCACGTCATCCCGCTCTACGAAGTGGGTCTCCACGGGAGCAACCCTTTTCTGGTGTTCGAATTCGTCGAGGGGGTGACGCTCAAACAGGAAATTCAACGCCGCGGTGCGCTGCCAGAAGACGAGGCCATCCCCCTGTTTCTCCCCGTGCTGGAGGGCATGAGCATCGCGCACGAGTTAGAGGTCGTGCACCTAGACCTCTCGCCCAATAATCTCCTGTTCGATACGCTGGCCCGCGTACGGGTGATGGATTTTGGGCTGGCGCGCCTGGTCTCACGCCTACCTGCCGCCGACGACGATGAGCACATGCAGGGCACGCCGCGTTATATGAGCCCCGAACATTTTACCGGCGGGGTGTTGGACCGACGCACCGATGTGTACGCCTTGGGGCTGGTCTTTTTCGAGATGCTGGCCGGCCAACCGGCAGCCTCGGCCGAGGGTCTCACCGGGGTTCGCAACATGATCCTCAAGGGGGATTTTGACTGGTCACGCTTGCAGGCGCTGGGCGTGAGTGGGCCGGTGACGCAGGTCTTACGCGACGCCTTGGCCCGGCTTCCGAGTACCCGCTTTGCGCACGCGGGGGAATTTCGCCGCGCCCTGGCCGAGGCCGTGGCGACCCAGACTCAGCCCGACAGCCACGATCTGGCCGTGCAATTTCTGCTGCGCAGGCTGCAGCGGCGCCCAGAATTCCCCGCTTTCTCCAACAGCATTTTGGAAATCAATCGCCTGACGGCGGATGACAGCAGTGCGGGACTGAATGACTTGGCCGAGGTTGTGCAAAGAGATTTTAGTCTGGCCAACCGCTTGATGAAAATTTCTAATTCGGCATTTTTTGACCGTGGTGGTGACGGCGTGAGCACGATTTCGCAGGCGATTAGTTTGGTCGGTACGCGCTTGGTGCGGATGTTGTGTAACGGTCTGCTGGTGTTCGACCGGCTGCAAAACGATACGGCCGAACTCCAAGATGGCTTGGTCAGTTCCTTTGTGGCCGGTTTGATGGCGCGTAATCTGGGCCTGCGCCTGCAGCGCGCGCTCGCCGAGGAAGCCTTCATTTGTGGCCTGTTCAATCGTTTGGGCCGCAATTTGGTGATCTACTACCTGCCCGAGGAGTTTTCCGATATCGGCCGCCTGTGCTTGAACGGGGTTAGTTTCGAGCAGGCGCAGAAAAGGGTGCTGGGTAGTACCTGCGCGGCCATCGGTGCTGCCATCGCCGCGACGTGGAAATTTCCGCCCGCCATCGTGGCCAGCATGGCCCCCATTTTGGCCGAGCCCGAAGCTGCTACCATCGATGCGGGAATGACGCTGCGCCTGTGGGCGCAACTCGCCAACGAGTTGTGCGAGGTGGCCAATGTGGCCTGCGACGCCCCATTGGACGAACTCGATCTCCTGGCCTTGCGCTATCGCAACGCCGTTTCGCTGTCGCCCCAGACGCTGGGCGACCTTTTGGCCGGCGCCTTAGAGACGTTTTTAGAGCTCGCGCCGACCCTGGGTATCACGGCAAGCGCGAATGGTTTTTGCCAGCGCGCCAGCCAATTTCTTGCCGTGCTGCGCGTCACAGACGCCGCGCAGCCGGCCGAATACCCGACTTAAACGACTTCAGGCCCGCGCTTTTTTCGCCCTCGCCTGGCGTGGGCTAGCGAGCTTTGCCGCACGCACGGTCTTTTTTGCAGCCGGCACCTGCCCGCTCATTTGTGCGCTCCACAGGGCCTGTGCCTGCGACCAGCCCACCACAGCGATGGGGCTACCGTCCTCTTCAATGAATTGGAGTGGGCCTAAAAAATTCATGTAGAACTCGCTGGCCACGGGGAAGTAGGTCTTGTCGTGACGAGCGTTGCAGGCCTCATAGCCGTAGCCCATTGAGGTGGCCGTGGCGCCACCATCGTCCGTGCCGCCACGCACTTCCATGCGGCCGCGAGTGAGTAGGTATTCCCCCGGACCCACGTGGATGTGGCGGTTGAAAGACGAGCCTTTGGGGCAGTCAAAAATAGCCGTCCAAGCGCCCATTTCGGGCGAGACATGGAGCAGTTTCCAGCGAATGCCGCCGCTGGACAGGGCTGCCGGAAAGGGCATCCAAGGTTGGTCGTTCACTTGCACATAGTTGGCGGTTGCGTTGTCGGTCATGTGGGTTTCTCCCTTGCTCGTGATTGGAAAAATAATTGTGGCACCGTCGGCCGCGCGGATGGTCGCTATTTTTGCCCGCCGCGCGCCAGATCAGCGTAGCCACCCTCGTTAGTGACCTCGCGATAGCCCTGCGCCTCTAGCGTGAGTTTCGCTTGTTGGGCGCGGACTCCGACGCCGCAATATAACTTGATGGGGCGGTTCTTATCGGGTTCCGCCGCCCTAATATCCGCCGCAATGTTGGCTAACGGCAGGTTGATGGCGAACTCGAGATGACCGGCCGCGTACTCTTCGGGGGTCCGAACATCGATCCACAGTGGCGCCACGGGCGCCCCGTTCGCCGTTAGGCCGAGGAGGCATCCTACGAGGATGAGTAAATTTGTTGTCCAGCGCATGCGGTGGTTCTCCCTGTCACAAAAACAGAAAATCGTCCGGGTCATTCTGATTCAGGTTAAGGCAGTTATCAAAGCGATTAAGCGGCTCGTCAGCCGGCGCAAATCGGGCAGCGCCTAAGCCCACTGCGGGTTGGGGCCAGCGGGCGCGACCACCAAAGATCAACTGTCGCCACCTCACTGTCAGAGGGTGACAGCGCTGGGTCGAGCAACAGAACTTGATGATAAAAAGCCCCATGGCCCCTGACGCCGAACAACCCAACGCAAGACCCTGGGACCAGAGCCAGCGCGAGGAGCGAGGCTTTGACGTACTGCTGCAGGTCATGCTGGGAACGTGCATTGCGACCTAGGCGGTCTACGGCATGCTGCCGGCCTGGCTCGACGTTCCCTATGTGCCGCGCGGCAAGGTCGCGGCGTGTTTATCTCTGGGGTTGATGCGACGCTTGCTGGCGCGCGGCGCCTGCGTTGCGGCGCTCACGGTGGGCGCAGCAGCGACGCCGGCCCATCGGGTGCTGTTTGCTGGGGTCCTCGGCTGGGATTCTGCCGTCTACGCCTTCGTATTCCCGGCGATGGTGGCCTTGGTGCTAAACCCGCGCTGGGCGCTGCCGGCCAAACTGGTCGCGTGTGTGTTTCTAGGCGCGGGCTTTATGGCGATGTGGTATGCGTGGGGGCAGGTGCCCGGGATCCATCCGCTGCCGCCGCGCTGACAACTGATACTCACCGGAACAAATTACGTGTGCAGCCCAGCACTGCTGGCAATGCTGTCGATTATCCACGCGCTAGAGACCAGTCGCAGGGCCGTCGAATTCACGGCCGCTAATGTCGAGTTGCAGCGCTTCGCGCGCACCGATCCGCTGACGGGGCTGTACAACCGCCGCTATTTGCATGAACAGCTGTTGCGCGAGACCCAGCGCACGCGACGCGGCGCGCGGCGCTTTTCGGTCATCGTGTGTGACATGGATAACTTCAAGGCGGTTAACGATACCCACGGTCATCCCAGCGGCGATGAGGTGCTGCAGGGAGTCGCCCGCACGCTGCTCGACGGCGTGCGCACTTTGGCTGTGACCGCGCGCTGGGGCGGGGAGGAATTGCTGATTTTATTGCCGGATAGCGATGCCGCACAGGCGCGCCTCCTCGCCTGCCGGATCCGCGGGCGTCTGGCGTGCAGCACTCACGGTGCACGGCAACTGACGGTGCTCATGACCTATGGGATAGTTGAGTGCCATCCCGAGGTCGAGGTCGGCGAATTGCTGCGGGTCGCCGACGAGACGCTATACCGCGGCAAACAGGCCGGCGGTGACCGGATTGAAATAGGTCATCTCGCACCCGCAGCGCCCGGCACCGCGGCGTCCGTGTAGCGAACAGGTTCCGCGAGCGTTCGTTCTGCGCTCGGCCTAGGCGGACATCGGCAAAGCCGCTGCAGCGGGCCCGCGACACGGCTGGACCGGCACCCGGCGGCCCGTCCAGCCGCGCACCGGGCCGGGTGCAACCGTTAGGGGCGGCCAGCCGCCGCCTACAGCCGCCTCGTGACCTTCGCCACGGTGGCTCAGCGCAGGTTGTTCATCTCGCCCAGACTGTGGGTCCGGGCAAACGGCACCCGCAGCGACAGGCCGTTGCTCGTCGCCATTTTTTGCAGGCTGCCGTCGGCGACGAGGGCCGCCAGCGCAGCATCCAGAGCGGCGCGCAAACTGGCGTCTGCGGCGCGCGTGGCCGGATGTTCGTTCCAGGCCAGCGCTGCGGGCGGCACGTAGGTCGCCACCGGTCCGATGCCCTCGGCCGGGTGTTGGGCCAACTGGTAGCTGGTCGTGGGCCCCCACAACAAGGCGAGTTCAACCTCGCCCTTGCCGAGCGCGGCTAGGGCCTGTGCGGGGGAAAAAAATGTTCTGGGCTGGGCCCCCACCAGACTGAGTGCGAAGGCGGCGACCGTGGCCGCTTGGATGGCAACGGGTGAGTTGTGCAAATCGCTCAGCTTGTGGCGCTGTTCGCCGGATTTTCCATACAGCTCGAAGGCCGCGCCGTAATACGGCTGGCCCAGCGTCAGGGTGGGCATACCCCGCAGGCTGTCGCGGGCGGGCCCGGGGATGCTGAACAACACATCGCAACCCCCTTTGCGCAAGCGCTGGACAGGAAAATTGCTGTCCTCAACCTCGGTGATTTTCTCCGTGCTGGCCACCCAAATCACCTCTAGCGGGCGCTCCAAGCGGGCGGCCACGGCGGTCGCCGTGGCGAGATCAAAGCCGCTATTGGCCTCCCGATTCGAATAAGGGGGATTGTGTTCCAACAGACAGACCGTAAGCGGCAGGGCGGCACTGGCCGCCCCGCTACTGCCTAAGCTCGCCCACAGCAGGATGACCGCGTAGCTCAGTTTCATGGCGGTAGCGCGAACACCAGCAAGGCGCTGCCGGGCGTATCGAGCGGGGGTTGCCCGACGATTTGGATCGCTAAACCACCGCCGCCGCTACCGAAAGCCACGTACTGGCGACCACCGATTTTATAGGTGATGGGCTGCCCCCGAACCGCCGAGCCGGTTTGAAATCTCCATAAAACCTTGCCCGTGGTGTCATCGAAGGCCAGCACATGGCCCGATTGATTGCCGGAGAAAACTAGCCCGCCAGCGGTTGCGAGGGTGCCGCCCACCATCGGATATTCGTCTTTCCACGACCATTTACGCTCACCGGTGAGGGCGTCATACGCGGAGAGGTGGCCGTAAGAGGAGCCATCCGCGGCCTGCATTTCCCCCGGGCCGCCGCCCCAAAACGGCGTGCCGTTCAAGAACACGGCCGCCTGCTTTTCCATTTTGCCGCAGCTCTCGACCACCGGTACGTAGACTAGCTTGGTCGCCGGGCTATAGGCCGCGGTGTACGCGCCGTTTTGACCGCCGATGCTACCCGGGCAAATCCACTCGGGATTGCCCCCCGGCATGGGGTAGAACTTCGGGTCGGCTAAGGCCCGACCGTTGACGTCGAGACCCGTCGCCCAGGTCAATTGGTCGACGTACTGCTTACCGTGCAAGAACTTGCCGGTGCTGGCGTCCAACGCATACAGATAGCCGTTGCGATTGGGCTGCAGCAGCGTCTTCACGTTGCTGCCATCGGCTTGGGGCGTATCGATGAGGAACATGCCGGTGGTGCCGTCGTAGTCCCAGACGTCGTGGGGGGTGAATTGGAAATGCCATTTGACCTCGCCGGTGGCGACATCCAAAGCCAGTGCGGAATCGCTGTAGAGGTTATCGCCCGCGCGGGTATCGCCGTTCCAATCGGGCGAGGGGTTGCCGGTGGCCCAATACAGCGTTTTAGAGTCGGGGTCGTACGCGCCGGTGCCCCAGGCTGAACCACCGCCGACTTTCCACGAATCGCCGGCCCAGGTTTCGATCCCCGGCTCCCCGGCAACCGGCACCGTGTAGCGCCGCCATCTGTGTTTGCCGGTTTTCACTTCGTAGGCATCGACAAAGCCGCGCGCGCCGTATTCCCCGCCGGCGATCCCCATGAACACTAAGTCGTCTATCACCAGCGGCGCGGAGGTGGCGCTGAAGCCGTCGCTGTGCTTCGCCATTTCGGTATTCCACAACAGCTTGCCGGTTTTGCGGTCCAGGGCCACTAGATGGGCGTCCAAGGTACCCATGATCACCGCATCGCCAGAAATTGCGACGCCCCGGTTGGTGGGCCCGCAGCAGATGACGATATCCGCGGGCAGTTGATGGGTGTATTTCCACAAGGTGGTCCCGCTGACCGCATCTAAGGCGTACACATTGTTATAGGCGGCCGTTAAAAACAGGACGCCGTCTGCCACCACTGGCGAGGCTTCCAATTGACCGGGAACACCGGTCTGGAAGACCCACGCCGCCTGCATCTTGCCCACGGTATCCCGATTGACGTCCTGCAAAGGACTGAACCGCCAGTTGTTGTAGTTGCCACCGTATAACAACCATTCTGCCGTGTTACTGGTGCCCCTTAAGAGTCTTGCTTGGGTGACTGGCGTCGTGGCGAGGGGCTCGGCGGCATTCGCCGCCAGCCCTAGGCCGGCGAAGAGAACAGAAATAGCAGCACGGAGCATGAGTTCTCCCGGTGGAAAATTTTGATTGTCGGATACCCGAAGATTAACCCAAGATGGGGCTTAATCCTATGCGTCACGCGGCGGGCAATGGGTCCGTTACACGGCGCCCGCGCAACCGCGCCCGTCTTGGCCAGCCTTGGAGACGCCGAGCATGCCCCATATTCCGTACCTGTGCGAAATACCGCCCGCCAGCGCGACGCTGGTCGCGGCGATCCGCCAGCGGCGCGGTGGTCGCCTGTTGAATCTCGACCGGATGCTCCTGCACAGCCCGCCCTTCGCCACCGGTTGGAACAGTTTCC
>SHZJ01000035.1 GCA_009692365.1 Gammaproteobacteria bacterium | reverse complement strand
CAGCATCAGTGTTTCACCGATGGCGGCCGCGAGTTGTTTGACTGCGCCGCGCAAGGTCGCATCGATGCGTTTTTTTTGAGCGGCGCGCAAATCGACGGCAATGCCAACATCAACTTAGTCGGGCTGGGCGATTATGCCCACCCCGTCCGGCGCTTCCCGGGCAGCTTTGGTTCCGCGTACCTCTACCATCTGGTACCCAAGGTGATTTTGTTTCGGGCCGAACATAGCCCCAGAATCTTCGTCCCGAAAGTCGATTTCATCAGCGCCGCCGGCACCTCGCCGGCGCACGAATATCGCCCCGGGGGCCCGCGTCATTTGGTGACCGGGCGGGCGGAATTTGCCTTCGTCGAGGGGCGTTTTCAATTGGTGAGCGTGCATGGCGATGAAACCGTGGGCTCGGTGCGGGCCGCCACCGGCTTTGATTTTTTGAGCGCAGAGACGGTGCCTACGACCCCCGCGCCGAGTGCCGCCGAGCGCGCCGCGCTGCGCGGCTATGCCCGAACGCAGGTGCAGGAGATTTATCCGGCCTTCGCCGCGCACGCCTTCGGCGGGTAAAACAGCCCCCCGCCGCCCAACTCGCCGCGCTTAAGAGGAGCCGTTCAGGTCGCGCTCTACCAGCAGGCAGCGCGCGCGCTCAAACATGCGCGACAAACACAGGGCCATGTTTTCCCAGATGGGGTCGTGACGTTGCCCCTTGCGATGCAGTTTCACATTTAGGCAACCGATCGCGGCCAGCCGATAGCCCGCAAACGCCTGGTACCAGGGAATGTCCGGGTAGTGCTGCCCCCGGCCAGATTCATAAATAGCCCGGATCTCGGTGGGCGTGGGCGGATGAACGGGCTGCCATTGGGGCACCCAATTGAGCGGATCCGCGGCCATCATCAGCCAGCCAATATCCAGCAACTGAGCGCCAATGCCGGAGAGTTCCCAGTCGATAACCCCAGTGAGTTGTCCGTCCTCATAAAGCATATTGCCGGGCTGGTAATCCCCGTGAAAAATGCCCACGGGCGTGCCGACCGGCAACGACGCCAGCAGCAGGCGCTCGACTTCGCGGGCTTGCTCGATCCACTGCGGCTCGGGCGCGCGGAGATAAATTTTCT
Organism: Gammaproteobacteria bacterium; assembly: GCA_009692365.1. Classification (GTDB taxonomy): domain Bacteria; phylum Pseudomonadota; class Gammaproteobacteria. The sequence continues at coordinate 35,561 of SHZJ01000035.1, read as the reverse complement.
GCCACCGGGTGACCTGCTCGTGCAACGGCTCGGGGGCCTGCCACTGCGACAGGTGGGTCTGCCAGTCAAACTCGTGAAAGCGCACCAAGGCCTCGACGCACTGCCGCCAGAGCGGTGCTGCGGCAGCCGGCGTGCGGGCAAAAATGGGATCAGGATCCCACACAAAAAATACCTGCCCCGGCAGGCGGTCCATCACCAGATAGGGCACGCCAAACCACTCTTCGCTTTCGCTGGCGTAGGGCACCGACGGCACCGGCAGACCCGCCGCTTGCATCGCCCGCAGCAGGGGGGCCTGTCGATACACGTCGGTGTTGCCGTGGCGGACGACCCCCTTGGGCGGCAACTTCAGGACATAGCGCCCGGCGTTGCCGGACTCGCCGCGGCGCCGGGTCTCAAACAAGAAAGTCAGCCCCGCGTGCCCGTCAGAATCGCGTACCTCGGCCAGTTCCAGTTCTGCCCCGAGTTCGGCCTGGATAAAGGCCGCGAGGTTGGCCCGTAGTTCGGCGGTAATCATCGCAGGTGACCGTGGGTGACGCTGTTCACTCGCGGCTCTTGGTAAACAATTCAGGGGCGGCCTGCCGCACTTTGGCGTCGGACGTCCAATAGCGCTTGGCCCAAATCCCGTCGTAGGGCTCCGCGCCCACCGGCATCCGCCAGGTTCTGACCTCAGCCTGCGCCAGCGTCACCGCGCACAGCGCACGCGGCTGGTCGTCGGTGCCATCGACATAGGCGCTGGCGTCGTTCTGGGGCAAATAGCGCCCGGCGATGCGGCGATAGCGATCGCGCCAGAGGTCATCGTTGCCAATCTCATGTACGACCTCGGCGCGGCCCCGCACGATGACCTTGCGATAGGGGGTCGTCGGCTCATCGATACACAGCGCAACCCGCGGCTCGCGGCGCAGATGCACCAGCCACACCGAGTGCTGACGTGGCGTGAACCAGATCCGGCCTTCTTCAAACACAAACCAGATCGGGCACAGATGCGGCCCGCCTTCGTCATCTAGCGTGGCAATGTCCATGATGAAACCGGGCGTTTCCGCCAGAAAAGTTTCTTGTTCGACTAAGCTGAGCTTGGGCATGGGTAGTCTCCTTGTGGTGGCAGCACCGGGGCGCAGACGCCGACCACCGAAGGGCGTCCCGCCGGGGCGTTGCGTGCTGGCTGACGACGCCCTCGACCGTGCAATAATGCCTCAATCCTAGCCCCTAGGGAGTATCCCGCGATGATCGACCTGCGCCACATCGGCTATGTCTCGCCGCCGTTTACCACTGAGGTCGAGCGCGGGCGGCTGCGCTTCTTCGCTAAAGCCATCGGCGAAACTGACCCGGTGTATCTGGAGGAAGCCGCCGCGCGGGCGGCCGGCCATCCCACGCTGCCCGTTCCCCCCACCTTTCTGTTTTGCCTCGAGATGGACCGACCCGCACCCTATGGCTGGTTCGACGACCTGGGCATCGAACTGCCCAAAGTGCTGCACGGGGAACAGAGCTTCGTCTATCACGCCATGGCCTACGCGGGTGACTGCTTGACGTTCGCGGCGCGCGTGCGCGACATCTACGCCAAAAAGGGCGGCCTGCTGGAGTTTGTCGTGCAGGACAATCAAATTACCAACCAACGCGGCGAGTTAATCGCCGAATTTACCCGCACACTGGTGATACGACATGGCTAAAACCCTCACCCCGTTTGACTACACCACCGCCCAGCCCGGCGACGCTTGGCCCACCCTCGCCATGCCGCCCGTCGCGCGGGTAACGCTCGCGCTGTACTGCGGCGCTTCGGGCGATCACAACCCATTGCACGTCGATAGCGACTTTGCGCGCGCCGCGGGTTTGGGCGACGTGATTGCCCACGGCATGTTATCGATGGGCTATATGGGCCGCACGCTCACCCAACACGTGCCGCTAGGGGCGCTGCGCGAATTCTCCACGCGCTTTTTGGCCATGACCCGCATCGGTGATCAAATCACCTGCACCGCGCAGGTCATTGCGCGCTTTAACGATGCCCAAGGGCAGTCCTGCCTGCGGGTCGCCGTGAGCGCCGCGGGCCAGAACGGCGAAGTCAAAGCGGCCGGCGAGGCTGTCATCGCCCTACCGCCGGGCTAAGCTCGGCACTATCCATCCCCCTCACACCACACAGGAAAGCAAGCATGGGTCCACTCGCAGGCGTCACCATCATCGAACTGGCCGGGATCGGGCCGGCCCCTTTTTGCTCCATGCTGTTGGCCGATATGGGGGCGAATATCATCCGGATCGACCGCGCCCGCGGCGACGAGCCGGGCATCCGTCTGCCCTATCGCATGAACGTGATGAATCGCGGCCGGCGCTCCTTGTCGGTCAACCTGAAGTCACCCGCCGGCATCGCCACCGTGCTCAAACTGATAGAACAAGCCGATGCCTTTATCGAGGGCTTTCGACCCGGCGTCACCGAGCGTCTGGGGCTGGGGCCGGAAGCCTGTCTGGCCCGCAACCCACGGCTCATTTACGGGCGCATGACCGGCTACGGCCAGGATGGCCCCTTGGCCAGCGTGGCGGGGCACGACATCAACTACATTGCCCTGTCCGGCGTGCTGTCCATGATCGGCGAGCGCGACCGCAAGCCGGTGGCGCCACTGAATCTGGTGGGCGACTTTGGGGGCGGCGGCATGTTTCTCGCCTTCGGCGTGGTGTGCGGCATTCTGGAAGCGCGCGCCTCGGGCAAGGGGCAGGTCATCGACTGCGCCATGGTGGAGGGCGCAGCCATGCTCGCTAATGTCTTTAATAGCTTTCGCGCCCTGGGCCAACTCGAGCCCCGCCGCGGCGCCAATATTCTGGACGGCGGCGCGCATTTTTATGACACCTACGAAACCCGGGACGGCGGCTATATCGGGGTCGGCGCGATCGAGCCGCAGTTCTATAAACGGCTGCTCGAATTGCTGGAACTTCCGCCGGCAGAATTTGAACCGCAAATGGACAAAACCCGCTGGCCGGCGTGGAAAGTGCGCTTTACCGAAGTCTTCCAAGCGAAAACACGCGCCGAATGGGGCAGCATTTTAGAGCACGAAGAAGCCTGCGCGATGCCAATTCTGAGCCTCGATGAAGCGGCCGCGCACCCGCACAACCGCGCGCGTGGCACTTACGTTGAATTTGCCGGCGTCGAGCAGGTGGCCCCCACGCCCCGCTTCAGCCGCACACCCGCCAGGCTCCAGCAACCACCGCCCGAACCCGGCGAGCACACCGATGCGGTGCTGGCCGAGTTTGGCTTTAGCGCCGAGGAAATCGCGACCCTGCGTGCCGCACTCGCGGTGAGCTAGCCGCGCCGATGCCGAGCATGCTGGACTTCGTGTGGGTGGCCGGTGCGGCGTTCGCCGCCGGCGTGGTCAATGCCCTCGCCGGCGGCGGCACGCTCATCACTTTTCCGGTGCTCACGGCCATCGGTTTGCCGGGCGTCATGGCTAACGTCACCAATGCCGTGGCGCTATGTCCGGGCTATGTCGGCGGCGCCTGGGCGCAACGTCAGGACTTAGTCGGGCAGGCTCACCGTCTGTGGGTGCTGGTCCCGCTAGGTGCGCTGGGCGGGGTCTTGGGCGCCAGCCTATTGCTGGCGTCGGGCGACCAGCTTTTTCGCGCGCTCGTACCGTGGCTCATCCTGTCGGCGTCTGCGCTGCTGGCGGCCCAAGAACCGCTGCGCCGCTGGCTGCTCGCCCGCCACGGCGGGACCAGTAACACCCCCGCTAACGCCGCCCTCCCCATCGGCGTCGCGGCCGTCTACGGCGGCTACTTTGGCGCCGGTTTAGGCGTCGTGATGCTCGCCACGTTGGGCGTGACCCTGGACGACACCCTCAACCGACTCAACGCCGTGAAGCAGGTTTTGTCGTGTGTGATCAACTTTGCCGCCGCCATCTTGTTCTTAAATTCCGACCAAGTGCAGTGGTCGGTGGCCGCCGTGATGGCGGTGGGCGCGCTCGTGGGCGGGAGCTTGGGGGGGCGCTGGGCGCGGGTCATAGCGCCGGCGCGCTTGCGCGCTATGGTGGTGACGATCGGCGTGAGCGCGGGAATTTTTTATCTCCTGAACTAGCCACCGCCAGACTGCAGCGGCACGCGACAGCGCACCGTTTTCAGATGGGCGCGGCGAGCACGCGCCGCGCTAGCCGCCTCAACCCCGTAAGGCCCCCGCCACATCGACCTGGGTCCGCAGCACCTGCAAATCCTCGGGGGTGGGCGCGGCGGTGGTGGGGACCTGCGCGGGAATCACCAGCTCAAAGCCCGTCTGGGCCTGCACCTGCGCCAAAGTCACGCCGGGGTGCAGCGACACTAGCCGCAGACGTTTTTCATCCGGGGTGAAATCCAGAATGCACAGCGGCGTGATGCAATATTTGGGACCCCCGCCCGGCAACCCCAGCGCAGTGCGCGCGTCCGCGCCGCCGCTGCCCCACCCCACCGTGCTGATGAAGTCACAGCGTGGCACAAAGATGCGCGGCGTGTGGCTGTTGAGCACGATGTAGTAGCGCCCCACGTGGGTGGTGAGGGTGGACGTGCCGACCGAACCCGGCCCGCGGAATTGCAAGCGCCGAAAATCTTGGCCCACGCCGATCAAATTGGTATTGCCGTGGGGATCTACCTGCAGACCACCCACGAAAAAAACGCGCCGCTGCCAATCCCGCACCTGGTCAAAACGGTGGCCCCGGTCGCTGAAAGATTCAGCCCAACGCACCACCCGCGCATCCCAGCCAAAAGCCGGCATGGGTAGGTGGTCGAGGTGGTGCACGTTCATGCGTGCGCCGAGAAAAATGAGCTCCATATTGGGGCCGTGGGTGAGGTGCGCGAGGCGGACCGCCGCCTCGGGAATCGGCAGCGCAACACCGACCTGCAGTTCCTCGCCGTCGTTTAAATCCCGCGCCAGAAAGCAGGCCAGAAGCTCCGCGGTAGAACAGCTCGGGGGCATGGGACGGCCCTAGTATTCGTGCAGCGCGAGGAGGCGCTTAAGGCCCACCCGCTCGAGATAATCGGCGTGGGTCACCGGCTCATGGCAGTACCGGTGGAGAAACTCCGCGAGGCCCGCGGGCTCGTCGCGCTCGGCGGCCGCCGTCGCCACCGCGAGGTAAGCGGCGAGAAACGCGCTGTCTTGCACATACCAGCCCCGGCTGTACCACGGATGCGCGCCCCACGGCAGCCGCACCACCGCATCGGCGCGGCCGATCGTGGTGGCCCACGGGGCCGCACGAATAGCCTCGTTGGGCACAATTTTTTCGACCTGCACGATGCAGCGCGCGGCCGCGCGTTGCAAAAACAAGTCAATCCAGCCCGGCCCACCCTGATGCTGCACGTTGCCGTAAACATCCGCCACGGAGGCGTGGAGCAAGGCCACGTCGGGTTTGATCGCGGGCACGGCCAGCAGGGTCTCACCGTTGATGGGGTCGCGCATGAGTTTCAAATCGGGGTTAACCTCAGGCAGCGAGGTACCCACGCCACCGCGCCAAGGCAGGAACGGCAGGCCTTTGCCGGCCGCCTCGAGACCGCTAGTGAGAATGCCTTCCTCGCATTCCCAGACCTCGATTTCACCGCGCTCGGCTGCCCGCCGAAAAGACGGCGCCACCGGCACGCCAAACCCGCCGCCGGCGTAGTAGCTGATGGTCTTGCGCACACAGCCTCCAGCAATGAGCAGGTCGAGCGCTAGACCGCTGGCAATGACCGTGAGGTCGCGCAGCTCCCGGCGAATGACCTGCCGCACCAGCGCCATCGGGGTGGGCTCACCGATGGCGAGCGTCATGCCGTTTTCGATCATCGCGACGGCCTGCGCCTCAGTGCACAGCCGCGGGGTGCGTACACCTGTGTTCATGACAGCTCTGGGGTAGACTCGCGCATACTGACGTTATGCCACGAACCGCGCCGCGTGGTAAGCCGCCGCTGCAAGTCCAGGCCCGACAGGAAGCCCACCCATGACCATCCGCGTGATACTCGACATCCCAGCCACCCCCGCGACCCGCGAGGCGGTGCTAGCCTGCTTGAAACAGGCGCTGCCCACGACCCGCGCTTACGCCGGTTGCGAGGCGCTGGAACTCTTGGTCAATCAAGACGACCCCGGCAATGTGGTGGTCTACGAGCAGTGGCAATCCCGCGCCCATTACGAGGCCTACCGCGCCTTCCGCGCCGAAACCGGGTTTTCCGCCGCTTTTCGCGCCTTGTTTCCCAATCCACCGAGCGTGCGCGTCTTGGATATTGAACAGACCTACCCCTGAGTAGCCGCTAGAACGACCCGCCGAACCTCGTGCCGATGCCGCCCTGCGCGCCCTCGGATCGACCCCCGCGGCCGGCGCGCCGTGCGGCGCTGCGGTGCCTTTCACCGCGGCAGGAACGCCCGCCGCCACTGGCCGCCCGCGGCCTGCGCCGACCATGACCGCCCCCGCTACCGCCCGCAGCGACACCTTCGATCTGCGGCAGTTACCGGCGTCCTTCTATACCGATCCCTACCCTACTTACCACGCGCTGCGCGCCGCAGCGCCGGTCTTGCGCTGCGCCGACGGCAGCTATTTCCTCACCCGCCATGCAGATCTGGACCGCGTGTATCGCGACCCGCGCAGCTTCAGCTCCGACAAGCAGCGCCAGTTCAAGCCCGTGTTCGGCGATAGCCCACTGTTTGAACACCACACCACTAGCCTGGTCTTCAACGACCCGCCGCTCCATACGCAGGTGCGTAAAGCGGTGGGCGATGCGTTATCCCCGCGCGCGGTGGCGGCGATGGCTCCCGCCCTGACAACGTTGGTCGAAGGCCTCGTGGACGGCCTACCCACGACGGGCAGCTTCGACCTCATCGAGGCCTTTGCCTGCGTCATTCCAGTGGAAGTGATCGGCAATTTTCTGCGCGTGCCGCCGGCCGAGCGCGGGCCGTTGCGGGGCTGGTCGGCGGCCATTTTAGGGGCGCTGGAATTTGGTCTGGATGCGGCCGGTCTGGCGCGCGGCAATCGGGCGGTGAGCGAATTTGTGGACTATCTGCGGGAACTCATTCGCGAGCGGCGGCGCCATCCCTCCAACGCGCCTGACGATGTGCTGAGTCGCCTGATCCAATGGGAATCCAACGGCGAGCGACTCTCCGAACACCAGCTTTATCACCAGTGTATTTTTCTGCTCAATGCCGGTCACGAGACCACCACCAATCTCATCGGCAACGGCGTCCATGCGCTGCTGTGCCAACCCGCAGCGCAGGCGGCCCTGCTGGCCCAGCCGGCCCTGATGGACACTGCGATCGAAGAATTCCTGCGTTACGATGCGCCCGTTCAACTGGGCAACCGGCTGGCGCTGGTAGACGTCACCTTGGGCGCCGTAGACATCCCGGCGGGCAGCACGCTGACGCTGTGCATCGGTGCGGCCAACCGCGACCCTGCGGTGTTCGCCGAGCCCGACCGCTTGTGGCTGGCGCGCGCGCCCAATCCACAGCTCGCCTTCGGCGGTGGCATCCATACCTGCGCGGGTCTGCACGTGGCGCGTCTGGAAGCCAAGATCGCCATCGCCAGCTTGATCACCCGCCGGCCGCGGCTGGCGCTGGCGGGCCCACCCACCCGCGCACACCGCGCGCGCTTTCGCGGTTTTACCCAGCTCCCGGTCAGCGCCGGCTGAGGGGAGTTTTTCAAGGCGCAAGAACAGACCCCGCCGCTGCCTTTAAACCCCAAGGAAATGCCGCCATGAAAACACCCGTCGTTCTATTTGCATTAATCACCAGCGCCGCAGCAGTAGCCGGCGATTACAATAGCAGTCCCAATAATTATGAGAACAGTCCCCATAATTTCGAAAATAGCTCGGCTAATTACAACAACAGCCCGCACAACTTTGACAATAGTCCCAACAAATACGGCAACGACCGGCTCACGCACGATAATGCGGGCAATGTAACGGGATATGCCGTGCCAAAAGATAATGGCGGCGTGAATTTTTTTGACCCTCATGGCGATCGAACGGGATATTTGCCGCCAACACAATAAACCCCAACGAGGCCGGGCTCGATGGCCGGTTTTCAGCGGTGCCTTCAGCGCCCGGTCGAGCGTTCCGCGCGCTACTTGCTCCGCGGGGCGTGCCGTCGGTGGGCGGCCACCCGCTGCATGGCGTGCGCGACCCCGCACGTTGCGGCTCGGCGCCGCGGCCCAGCTGGCAGGCGCCGGGTGCGCACGCCAGCGCCCTCGGCGTTGCAAAATGATGGCGGCCGTATGAAGGTCTCTGGCGGGACCTGCCGCCCACCGCCGGGAACGGCAAATTCGACCGCAGATTATGGCGCGAGAAAATGGCCGGACAGTTCGCCCCCGCGCGTCCAAAGAACTCGTGACGCAGGCCGCGGCACTGCCACACTCGCCAGCACACCCCGCTGAAGTTTAGGAGCCCTCCAGCGGGCGAAACTCCCCCTTCAAATGGGCCGCCGCCGCGCAGGCGCAGGGCTCGCTAGCCGACGCCGATGCCATCGTCGCCAGCACACAATTTGTCGACTTGACCCCCGCCTTCAGCCCGCCTACCCCGGTGTGGCAAGGCTTTGGGGGCGCAACGATGGCGGCCGCGGCGGATCCCGTGACCCACCAACCCTACACCATCGACAAGGATGGTTTTCGCACCACGTTCTATTCGAGGGTGGGGCGGTGCGGCACGCCCATCGAGCCACCGGCGCATGTCGCTCTGAAGGGCGCCACGCTCGACCACATCCCGCCGCAGGAAATGGTGCTGCCCTTGGTGGTCTTCGATGCCACCCAGCTGCTGGCGAAGGATCCCAATCACGCCCTGCACGTGGCGCAGGTGACCGCGTGGGAGAAAACCCACGGGCCCCTACCCAAAGGCGCGTTCGCTGCGCTACGCACGGATATGTCCAGGGATTGGACCGCCAATCCCGAATGTTTCAAGCGCTACCCGTTTCCCGCGTGGTCGCTCGAGGCCGTCCGGTTCTTATTCGAGCAGCGTGGTGTGACGGCCATTGGCCACGAGGCGCTGGCGACCGACCTCAAAGAAACGCTGGATTCCGCAGCCTGGCCCCTCAAGCAGGCCAGGGGCAAATCGAGGCGCGGGCTAAGTTAGCTCAGGTGCCCGCCACAGGTGCGGTCATCGTGGTGATCTGGCCGAAGGTTGCCCACCGCTTTGGCTTCCCGACCCGCGCCTTCGTCATTCGGCCTTAAGCCCACGGACGCGCGGCCCACCGGCCGCCGCGTCCAGCTGGGGGATCTAGCGGAACGCCGGCATGATCTCGTTGGCAAATTGGTCGATGGTTTCATCCGCATCTAAAATTGGCTGGACCGCCACCTGATGCACGCCGGCCGCCTGCATCTGGCGGATGGACTCGATAATTTCTTCCTTCGTGCCCACCAGCGTGGTAGCGCGCATGATTTTCTCGGTCATTAGCGCTTCATGTTCTGGCCGCAGTTTCTGCAGATAGCCGCTGTAGAGCTTCAGGTGGCGAGTTTCGACCGGCGCCTCGGGATCTTTGTAAACATTGTTGAACGCCATGATTTCATCGCGCAGGTCAGCGGGCAGCAGGCCCGGATCGTGGTGGGTGGAGAGCGCAAAAATATTGCTGCTCGAGGCCACCATGGGGCCCACCGCCTCGCGCACGGCGTGGGTTTCAATGTCCTTCGCGTGTTGCGTGAGATAGAACGCCGTCATCGACAAAATATAGATGGAGTCCGGATCGCGGCCGGCGCGGCGCGCGCCTTCCTTCACGTTGTCCACCAGCCACTTCACGATGGAGGGATGGACGGCGCCGAAAAGAATCACCCCATCGGCAATCTCGCCCGCCATCTGGGCAACTTTTGGGCCGCTCGCGGCGATGTAAACCGGGATGTGGTCTTTAATATTGATGTAACCCATGTCTGGGTTGAGAAATTTGATCTTGCGGTGACGCGTACCTTCCGCGTAATCCGTGACTTGATCCTTGAACAGCCCTTGGCAGACCTCGATGTGCTCGCGCAGTTCCTCTAACTTCGCTGCCGGCATGCCTAGCGTGCGGCGCGTGGTGTTACCGGTGCCGATGCCGAGCACCGCGCGACCCGGTGCGATTTGATTGATGGTCGCCATGCCGCAGGCGGTGAGCGGTGCGATGCGCGACTTCGGGTTGGTGACGCCCGGCCCGAGAATGATTTTGTGAGTGCCCGCCGCACACAGCGCCAAAGAGGCATAGACCTCACTGCCCAACATTTGGGTGTCATAGAGCCAACCGTGCGAATAGCCACGGTCTTCTGCGTGTTTCACCTGCGGTGTGACCTGACAAGAACCCATAAAGACGAAACCAAAATCCATCACTTCCTCCCCGGGTTTAATTATTGTCCGAACGCCTAGGATAGAAGCGCACCGCGAAACTTTAAAGCCATCCTTCAGCGCTGGAATTGCAGCGCGGCGAGCTTGGCGTACAGACCACCCGCGGCCTGGAGTTCGGGGTGGGTTCCCAGTTCGACTAAATGCCCAAAATCGAGCACCGCGATGCGATCGGCTTTCTGCACCGTGGCCAGGCGGTGGGCGATGATGAGGGTGGTGTGGTTTTGCATGAGTTCGCCCAGCGCCTGCTGGACCAGACGTTCAGATTCGGCGTCTAGCGCGCTGGTTGCCTCATCCAGCAAGAGCAGGGGACGCTGCGCCAGCACCGCCCGGGCAATGGCTAGGCGCTGGCGCTGGCCGCCCGAAAGCTGCACGCCGCGCTCGCCCAACACGGTCGCGAGCCCCTGCGGTAGGCGCTCGATGAATTCCCAGGCGTAGGCTGCCCGGCAGGCGGCCTTGACCTCGCGCTCGCTCGCCTGCGGCCGGCCGTACCGCACGTTGTCGGCCACGCTGGCGGCAAAAATGACCGGCTCCTGCGACACCAACGCGATCGTCCCCCGCAGGGCAGCGAGGTCGAGCGCACGGCTATCCACCCCATCCAGGCGAATCAAGCCGGCCTGCGGGTCGTAATAGCGCAGCAGGAGCTGGAAAACGGTGGTCTTGCCGGCCCCCGACGGCCCCACGAGAGCGAGCTGTTCGCCGGGCGCTACCCGCAGCGTGAAATCGTGCAAGGCCACAGTGTCTGGGCGGGAGGGATAAGCGAAAGTGAGGTGCTCGAAACTCAAGCCGCCGCGGGCGGGGCGTGCCAGCGGCGTGGGTCTGGCGGGCGCGCTAATCGTCGGCACCGTCAGCAATAGCTCCAGCAGGCGCTCGGCGGCACCGGCTGCGCGCTGCAATTCCCCCATGACCTCGGCAATCGCGCCGACCGCCCCGGCCACCAGCACCGCATAAAACACAAAGGCCGAGAGCGCGCCGGGCGACAAACGGCCGGCCACCACATCGTTGCCGCCCACCCACAAAATGACCCCGATCGCGCCAAAGGCCAGCAAAATAACCGACGCCACCATCGCCGCCCGCACCAGAATGCGCCGCTCGGCGGTGTGGAACTGCGCCTCCACCCGCGCCCCGAAACCGGCGCGGTCCACCGGCTCGTGGATATAGGCCTGGACGGTCCTGATTTCGTGCAGGGTCTCATCGATGAAGGCGGCCACGTCGGCCAGACGGTCCTGACTGGCGCGTGAGAGTTGGCGCACCCGCCGACCCGCCAACATGATGGGCAGAAAGACCACCGGGACGCCGAACAACACCAGCACGGTGAGTTTGGCCGAGGTGAGCGCGAGCATCACCAAGGCGCCCAGCATCAGCAAAAAATTACGCAGGGCAAAAGAGGCGGCGGAGCCAATCACGACCTCCAGCAAACTGGTGTCGTTGGTCAGCCGGGAGATGACTTCACCGGTGCGGGTCGCCTCAAAAAAGGCGGGTGAAAGGCGCAGGATGTGGTCGAACAGCGCACGGCGCAGGTCGGCCGTTACCCGCTCACCCAACCAGGTGACCCAATAGTAGCGAGCAAAAGTTGCACCCGACATCAGCACGATGACCGCCAGCAGCCCGACCAACGCCTCGTTGAGCAAACCGGGGTTGCCGGCCGCAATGCCGCTATCGATCACGTGTTTGAGCCCTTGGCCGATCGCCAGCACGCTGCCGGCAGCGACCACCAGAGCAAGGCCTGCGCCTGCTGCGCGCGGCCAATAGGGGCGCACGAAACGCCAGAGCAGAGAAAGTTGGCGCAGGTCGCGCGAGGTCGGGCGCTGGCGCGCGGCATTGGGCGTGGCGACGGGAAATTCCTTGAGGGCAGAAAACCTGCGCAGCATAACCGGCGCTGCATCCGTACACAGGGCTTGTATAGTGGTGGTCGCACGTCACGCGCGCGCCGCCCCGGCGGCCACCCCAACAACGACCTACAGTGGAGGAAATTCCATGAGCATCCGGACCCCCCAAGATTTGCGCGACGCGTACCGCAAATTCAATGAGAAAGTTTTGAGCAACCCCGGCGCTACCTTGGCCGATATGCGCGTAGATGCCGAGGTGTTCGCCGAGATGACCAGCGAACCCGCGGGCGTCGCCACCGAGTCGGTGGATGCGGGCGGCGTGCCAGCGTTGATGCTCACGCCGACCCACTGCTCCAGCGACCGGGTTTTGCAGTACACCCACGGCGGCGGCTATGTGTTTTGCTCGGCGGCGACCCACCGGCGGCTGGCCGGGCATATGGCCAAAGCCATTGGCTGCCGCGCGCTCGTGCTGGACTATCGTCTAGCCCCCGAGCACCCCCATCCGGCACCGGTGAACGATGCAATCGCGGCTTATCGCTGGTTACTAGCGCAGGGGATCATGCCCCAGAACATCGCGTTCTCGGGCGACTCCGCCGGCGGTGGGCTGGTCGTGGCCGCCTTGCTGAAAGCGCGTGACGAAGGCCTACCGCAGCCGGCCGGCGCGGTGCCGATGTCGCCGTGGACGGATATGGAAGCCACCGGGGAGTCCATGCTCACGCGTGCTGCGCTCGACATGTGCGTGCAAAAAGTCGGCGTCCAGCAGCTCGCGCCGCTGTTTCTGGGCACGCACAGTTCGCGCGATCCCTATGCCTCGCCGCACTACGCGGACCTGCGGGGCATCGCACCGCTGTACATTCAGGTGGGTGATGAGGAAACGCTGCTCGATGACTCGGTGCGCCTAGCCCATCGCGCGCTGGATGCGGGCGTTGAAGTGAAGTTGGAAATCTACCCGGAAATGCAGCACATCTTCCAGATTTGCGCGGGTTATCTGCCGCAGGCCGATTTGGCGGTCAGCCGCATAGCCGCTTGGTTGCAGCCTAGACTCGGGCTCTAAGCCAGCTTGGCGAGACGGGCGGCCAGCGCGCCGCCTGTGCTCTAGGGCTTATTCCGGCACCGTCCAGCGCAGGCGGCTGCGCCCAGGCACGGCTGCACCGAGTACCAGCGTCAAGGCGGCCAGCGCGACATCCAGCTTAAAAGGCGGATTGATCAGCACCATCCCCGAGCCCTGCAGATTGACCCCCGGGCCTTCCGCATGGGGCAGATATTCCACGCACAGTTGACGCGGAATGCCGGTGGCCGCGAGGCGTTCGACAAAGCGCTGCGCCGCCAAGCGGGAGAGCACGGGGAACCACAATAAATAAACCCCGGTCGCCCAGCGGCGATGAGCGTCCACCAGCAGTTCTACCGCCCGGCTGTAATCGCTCTTGAGCTCGTAGGGTGGGTCGATGAGGACCAGGCCCCGGCGTTCGGGTGGCGGCAGATAGGCTTTCAGGCGCTCGAAAGCATCGCCGTGTTCGACTTTGACCGCGCTCGCCCCGCCAAACGCTAAATTCAAAGCCTGATGGTCGGTGGGGTGTAACTCGATCAGCACCATGCGGTCGCTGGGCCTCAGCAAGCGCTGGGCGATGAGCGGCGAACCCGGATAATGCCGCAGGCTGCCGTCCGGATTAAGCGCGTGCACGATAGACAACAGCGGCGCGAGCGCGGCGGCGCTAGGCGTGGCTGACCACCAACGGCCAATGCCGTCCTGAAACTCCCCGGTGCGCAAGGCCCGCACATCGTCCAGCGCATAGCGGCCGGGACCGGCGTGCGTGTCGATATACACAAAAGGCTTGTCCTTGCGCAGCAAGGCCTGCAGCGTCAAGGTGAGCACTGCGTGTTTGAGAATGTCGGCGTGATTACCGGCGTGAAAAATATGGCGATAGCCCAGCACGAGATTAAGTTACCGTTTTTTTGAGCGCCGCGGGCGCGGGCGATTGTTTCTATTTACCCAAGCTATCCCTGCGGTATAGCATCTCGGGCGCTGTTACCAGCGAGCCTAACCTGCCCCTACTATAAGGAAGTGCCCCCATGAGTCTACGCTTTGGCGTTCTTTGGCCGTTTCGTAATCCCGCCTTTGCCCAGGTGCCGTGGGAACAGCTCTACCGCACCCACCTTGACCTCATCGTCGACTCCGAAGCCATGGGCTTTGATGACGCGTGGTTAACCGAGCATCACTTCGTTGACGATGGTTACTCGCCTTCGCTGCTGCCCATCGCCGCGGCGGTTGCCAGCCGAACCACGCATATCCGCATCGGCACCTTCCTCGTCTTGTTGCCTTTGCACAACCCGGTACGCCTCGCTGAGGATACCGCCACCGTCGACCTCATCTCCAACGGCCGTTTCGAGCTCGGCGTGGGCTTGGGCTATCGTCCGGGGGAGTTCGACGATCAGGGCATTTCGTCCTCCGAGCGGGGCGCGCGTCTGCAAGAAGGCATCGCGGTCATCCAACGCCTACTCAGCGGCGAATCCGTCACCATCGACGGTAAGTTCAGCAAGCTGAAAAATATTCAAATCGTGCCGCCCGCCCTCCAGCGCCCGCATCCTCCGCTGTGGCTCGGTGCCATTGCGCCGAAAGCGATCGAGCGGGCTGCCCGCATGGGCTTCCATTTTCAGGCCGTTGGTCCCAGCGCCCTCGACAAAATCTACGATAGCGCCTTGATCAAGCACGGGCGTAATCCCCGGAACTTCAATATCGCGCAGCTGCGCGCGGTCTTTGTGGCGCAAAGCCGCGAGCAAGCTTGGGAAATTGCCGCCAAGCCTTTGCACTACATGACCACCTGCTACGCCAAATGGTTTGCCGAAGCGGGCGACCAGCCGGGCGATGAAAACGCACTGGCCGGCATTCCCAGCGTCGAGGAGATGATCAGCAAGCAGGCCTTCAGCTTCTTTGGTGAGGACGCCATTGTGGGCACGCCGAAAGATGCCGCCGAAATGATCGACGACTACACCAAGCGGGGCCGGCTCACCCACATGGTGTGCGCCACCGCCCTGCCGGGGATCGCGCCGCATGATATTCGCACCAGCATGGGCTTGTTCGCCAAAGAGGTGATCCCGCTGTTTCGCAAGTAACCGGCCTAGCGTGCGCTTCTGACCCCATTGAGAAGCGCGCTGACGCGGTACCTGCAAGCTAGGTGCCGCGTTTTCTTGTCCCGCGCTGGGCACCGGGCCATCGCCGTGACGGCTCAGGCCGTGACACCAAACGCGCGCCGCTGCGCCTGAAAAGTCTCTACATCGCAGGCCATGATCAGCAGGTCGTGGTATTCACCCGAGCGGTCCTTCACTTCATCCTTCAGCAAGGCCTCGGGCTGAAAACCCAGCTCTTGAAAAAGGCCGCGCGCGCCGCGCTGGTCGGTCGTCATGCGCGCCACGACTTTTTCGATGCCCAGTGCCAGCGCCATATTGAACGCCTCCCGGGTCAACAGCCGCCCCAATCCCAAACCCCGCGCCCGGTCCGCGCTCGCCACGCGCAGGTCGGCGACGTGGGCGGACCAGTCGAGCTCGGTCAGATGGAGCGAGGAGTAACCGGCAATCCCATGCGAGTCTTCGCATAAAATACTGTACATGGCGCCGCGTCGCACGGCGTCTAGCCAGCGGCCGATGCCGGCCGATTTCGTGATGTCTCGGCGCATAAACAGCAAATCGTGCGGTGGTAATTCGAGGGCGAAGGCCTGCAAGGCGTCGCCATCGTCGAGCGTCATGGCTCGAACCGTGAATGGCTTGCCGTGCAGTTTGACCTGCAGTGGGTAATGCTTCCATGCCTCGGCAACGCGGGCTTGCGACATGAGCGATTTCTCCTATGGGTGTGGATGCGAAAGTTAAAGTGGGTGACGGCCGCCGCTAGACCGAGCGCGTGCTCAGCCAGCGGTCGAGCTGCGGCCAGAGGCGGTAAACAGCGTTGCCGCCGGCCACCAAACTGACATGCCCACCCTTGATGATGATCTCTTGCTTGTCTTTGCTACCGACCAGCCCAATGAGATCGCGCGAGGCCGCCGTGGGCACGATGTGGTCGTACTCCGCGGCGACGTGGAGAAACGGCAGCCGAATTTGACCGAGATCGATTGCTTTGTCACCCACGTGGAAGGTGCCGTCCATGAGCTGATTGCCGCGGAGAAAGTCCCGCACAAACTCACGCGTGAACTGGCCGGGTAACGCTAACTGGTCGGCCGCCCAGCGGTCAAAACGTAGGTTGGCTTTCACAAAGGCGTCGTTATCGACGTTATTGAGCAGCTGCAACTGGTTGGCTCTGCGTTGGAGTGGGCGGAGCGCTTGAATGGAAGCGTTGATCATTTCGCCGGGGATGATCCCAAGTTCAGCGACCAGGCGGTCGATATCAAACGCCTTGCTGTTGACCCACTGTTTGTAGAGCGTCATCCCATCCGCGTTCACCGGGGTAGTAAAGCACACGAGGTTTTTTAGGCCGCTGCGCGGATAAAGCGCCGCGTGCAAACAGGCCAACAGACCCCCTAAACAATAGCCGATGACCGTTAGGTCAGACTCGCCGCAGTCGGCGGCAACGTGCTCCATGGCCTCGTTGATCATCTCGCACACAAAGGCTTCGATACCCAGCGCCGCGTGCTCGCGGCGCGGTGCGACCCAATCGATCATGTAGACGTCGTAACCCTGCAGTACGAGGTACTCCACAAAGCTCTGCCCCGCCGCCAAATCTAAAATGTAGCCCCGCGACACCGGCGACATGATGATCAGCACCGGCACCCGATAGATTTCATCCAGCAGGGGCCGGTAGTGATACAGGCGCAGGGTTTCGCGCGCATACACCAGCTCCTTCGGCGTTTGCCCAACCTCGATATCCAGTTCCGGCGCCGGCAGGCGCAGCCCCGGGATGTTGCGGGCAAGCGTGCGCTCGACCGCACGCTGCACTTGCCGATCGATTTCCTCTTGCGAAATAGCCGGCGTGACGAGGGGTCGCGAGGCCGGTGCGCGGCGCGTGGCCATCTTAGATTTGCTCCGGCGGACGCCTGGTGCGTGCCGGCCGTTGCGTGGCGGTTGCAGCGGGCGCCACATTAACCCCTTGGGCGAGCCGCGTGCGGACTTCGCGCAGTTCAACCTGCACCGCCGCGAGCGCGTCTTCCACCTGCCCTAGGCGGTCGCCGAGGTCCAAAATATCTTGTCGCGAGGGTAGATTGAGATTGGCCAGATACTGCGCCATCGATTCACTGAACATCCGATGCGTGTGCAGCGCCTCCTGCATGTAGCGGCCCATGCCTTTAGAGAAGCGCTCGTCGCCCATCATGTCGGTGAGCGACTGACTCCAGGCCTTTTCGGATTTCACGAACCACTCCCGCCATAACCGCACGGGGTTGAGCTGGTCGTCGTCATTCATTTGCATGCTCCTTGGAATGTGCCTGCCCATCGCTGGTCGCGGTGCGTCCACCGACCACGCTCTGGGCTAGTCGCTGCGCGATCGCGCGATAAACCTCTGGGTTGAAAATCATCCCGATATGCGTACTGCGCACTTCGGTGTTGGCCTCGGCATCCGCCTCGATGCAGCTAGACCAATCGGCCACCCCGTCGTTGCGGGAATACACCGAGAACTGCGCGACCGCGCGGGGCTGCGGGTCTAACAGATTCTTCACGAACGGACACAAGCAGTGCCCCGTCCCGCAAGAGGCCCGCAGGTTGCGCCCGATCAAGCCGCTTTGCGCCCGCTTGAGTTGGTTCCACACACCCACCACCGCCGGATGTGCTTTCACGAAGGAGCGATGCGGGGAGCCCAGTGTGATGATGCGGTCGACCAGCTGGGGGTGGTCCTGCACCAAGCTCTTGGCCAACATGCCGCCCAGACTATGCCCCACCACACGCACGCGCATCCCGCATTCGTCGCTAATGCGCGCGAGGCGCTGTGCCAACGTGCGCGCCGTGCGGTCAGGACAATCGTTGTTCCAGACAATATTGGACAAATAGGGCCGATAGCCAATGCGCTTTAGCCAGCCTTGCAGCTCCAACATCAGGAAATCACCCGCCATAAAGCCGGGAATGAGCAGCACCGCTTCGCCTTGGCCACGCGGCACACCCGTGCCGCAGTACACCGGCGAGCACCTGAGCTTTACCCAATCGGCCGCCCACGCGACCTCCCGCCACAGGGGCGTGAGCGTGGCCTGCACCGCCGGATCGTAGGCAAAGGGATTGTTGAAGGCAGCGCCCCCCGCATCCTCTTCTTGCCCCTGCGGTTCGCTAGCGTCCATCACCCCTCACTGGAGGTTGCGTTGCGCGCGGCCTGCGCGCCACGCTGACGCAGGGCGCCCCGACGAAGTGTGCTAGGCGGCTTGGGTGAACCAGCCGGCAAACGGCCGAACGCCCGCGCCGGAGCTCAGGGTGCCGGCTGCGTTGGCCCAGAGTTTTTGGGCTTCGCTACCCGCTTCGGCCTGCTCCTCATAGACGAGCTTGCCGAACTTCAGCGCGCGTTCTTGGGCGGCAGTCACCGCGTCCATGACCAGCTTGGCGGTGGCGCGGAGGTCGCCAGGTTGGTCGCAGAGTTGGCGCGCAATGGCTAGCGCATCGCGTTGGCCCGCCACCAAGATTTCGCTGACTTCTTCTGTGACGCGCTGGGCGCGGGCCCGGCCGCATTTTAGGCTGGCGGCCAATTGCTCGTGGCCGCTCGCCAGGGCATCGAGGTAATTGTTCAAGGCCTGGGCGGCTGGGTTAGTGGCGTCTTTGGCAGCTTTGCTGCGGGCATTCTGGGTGGTGGTCATGGAAGTCTCCTTAAGAACAACTGGGCAGATAGTGACATATTATGCTGCGGTGCACACGAACGCGGTGATCTATATGCATTTTGAACCTAGGTGTCAACAAGTAGCGCTACAATAAAGCGACACGCCCGCGGGGAGTGCCCATTCAGGAGCCAGAAATGTCCACACTACAACCACCTCCGGGGCCGCGCCCCAGCGGCGACATGCTGACCGCCCACCTGCTGGCGCTCCTGAAAGGCTGGTCTGCCTATGGCTACGACCTCGTGCAACGCCTAGAAGCGGCTGGTTTCGGTGACTTTAACAAGGGCTCGATCTATCGCGCGCTGCGTCAGATGGAAAGTCTTGGGCTGGTCTCGTCGCACTGGGATACCGCCGCCGAAGGCCCCGCACGCCGCATGTACACAGTCACCCCGAACGGGCTGAGCTTCCTGCAGCACTGGCTGGCCATCCTCGACGTCCAACGTAAAGGCCTGGAACTGCTGCTCAACGCCGCCCCGCCCAGCACGCGTCCCGCGACCCGCCGCGGCCGCCCACCGTGAGTGCGGGCGTGGCGAACAGCGCGCGGGGATCAGGCTACGCGCTGATGTCCGTCGGGTGCAGTTCTGCGACCCTGACCCCATGCTGCTGCGCGGCACCCTAGCACTCAGGCTTTAGCCGGCGGCAGGCGGCGCCCGACGCCAGTTGCTCACTGGTGGCAGAGGGTCCTGGCTGGCCGAGAATCCAGCGTGAGCGCGCCGTCGCCGAATGCGCGGGCGCACCGCGCCGGTCGCCCATGGCCCTCAAAACGGCGACCGGCGGGCGGGTTCACGGTCCCAACAGGGCAGTGAACACGCTTGGCATCGGGGTGAAGTCAATCCTCACAATGGCTGCCGACCATGAGCTCAAGCGGGTATTCTTCTGGTTGCTGGCTGCTGCTGCCGGTGGCGGTTTGCGGTGTAGGCTAAGGGCACGAAAGAAAGCAGGTAGACCTCTGATGACAATCGCGTTGAGCCT
This sequence comes from Gammaproteobacteria bacterium, assembly GCA_009692365.1. Lineage (GTDB taxonomy): Bacteria > Pseudomonadota > Gammaproteobacteria. The sequence goes on along the minus strand of SHZJ01000035.1, from coordinate 15,742 downwards.
TGGGCTGGTCGTGCTATGGATACTGGCTTGGCAATTTTGGCCACGACCTTTCTATCTAGGCGCCATGGCCCTGCTGCGCCGCGCCAGCGGTCTACGCACCCAGCGGGTGGCGGTGAGCGAGCAAGAAATGGTTTATCTCGAGGGCGGTGCCGGCGAAACCCTGGTACTGCTCCACGGCTTTGGCGCCGACCGCGATGCGTGGCCGCAGATGGTGACCCATCTCAAAGGCCACTACCGCGTGATCGCGCCGGACTTACCGGGCTTCGGCGACAGCAGCCGCGTACCCTCGGCCAGCCACACGCTGGACGCCCAGCTAGCCCGTCTGGCGACTTTTCTGCAAACCCTCGGGATTGAAAAGTGCCATCTGGCGGGAAATTCGATGGGGGGTTATCTGGCCGCGCACTACGCGGCACGCCACCCCGAACAAATCCAGAGTCTGTGGCTGCTCGCCCCAGCCGGGGTGGTCAGCGCCGAGGAAAGCGAGCTGCAGCAACTATTGGCGCGGGACGACAATCCACTGCTGATCGAAAATCTGGCGCAGTTCTCTCGTTTAATCGACCTGTGCTTTGTCAAAACGCCCTACACGCCGGGCGCGATCACGCGCGTGCTCGCGGCGCGAGCGGTTCGGGACTGCGCTTTTCACGGCCAATTATTTGCTGATTTATTCGGCTCCGCCGTGCCCTTAGAGGACGTGATGGGGACTTTTCAGGGTCCGACGCTGATTATGTGGGGCGATAAGGACCGGCTTTTGCACGTCTCGGGGGCAGCGGTTTTGCGCGCGCTGATACCCCACAGCCAACTGTGCATCCTACCCAACGTGGGCCATGTGCCGATGCTGGAAGTTCCGCAGACCACCGCGCTGGCGTTCTTGGCGTTTCAGGTCGGCGCCTGAGCCATCAGGGTCAGGCGGGTCGCCACCGCGCGACCCACTTCGCGCAGTTGACCGGCGATGGCGGCCTGCGCGGCCTCGGGGTCACCCGCCACTATCGCACGCCGAATGGCGAGGTGGCTTTGCCGTACGCGGCGGCCGAAATACAGCGACCCAAACGCTACCTTGATGAAAAAATCGCTGCGGTCCCACATGCCCGCCGCGACCGCACAGGCCAGCGGCGCGCGCGCCAGTCGGTGGATCAGCGTGTGAAACTCCAGATTGGCGCGGCGATACTGCGGGTCGCAGGCAGCCGGCGGCCCGGCCACTTTGAGGTCGCGGTCCAAGCGCCGGCAGAGCACCTTGAAGGCCCCTAGATCTGCCGCCGTGCGGCGCGCTGCCGCCAACCGCGTCACGCAGCCTTCCACCGCCGCAAACAATTCAAAAAAGTCCTGCACCTCCGTGGCCTGCGGGCGCGCCACCCGGCAACCTACCTGCGGGATGATTTCTACGAAACCTTCCGTGTCGAGGCGCTTGAGCGCCTCCATGACGGGGACGCGGCTGCACTGGAGTTGTTCCGCGAGTTCGACCACCGACAGCCGGTCACCGGGTTTGAAATCGCCCTCCAGCAGTTGCTGGATAAGGTGGGCGTAGGCACCTTGCGCCAGCGGCGGCGTCCGGGCCGCCACCCGCCGTGATGGCCGTATCGTGAACACAGTCGCGGGCTGTGCAGGCATGGTGGTTCCTCCACTGGCGATACCGAGGGCTGGAGATCATGTAATCTACATACTAATATACCAGCGGCGCTAAAGGCACAGGGAACTCGTCATGAAAATCCGCCTAGGTTCATTTCTCTTACCCAGCGCCGGGGCCACTCCCGCGCAGTTTGAACAAGGCTTTGCCGGTCAAAACCCCAACTTCTACCAGCGCGGACTCAAAGACTGCGCGCGCTTGTTGCGGCAACTCGACGAACTGGGTTTCGACTTCGTCGCGTTTTCTGAACATCACTTTCATCTGGAAGGTCTGGAAATTTCTAATAACCCGGTGCTGCTGGGAACCTGGGCTGCCATGCAAACCGAGAAGCTCCGCATCGGGCAAATGGGCAACGTGCTGCCGGCGCGCAATCCGGTGCTGCTCGCCGAAGACCTCGCCATGCTGGACCATTTCTCGGGTGGCCGGATGATGGCTGGCTTCGCACGGGGTTATCAGGCCAGGCATGTCGCCACCATCGGTCAAAAGATGAATGCGCACTCCACCGCCGCCAACGACCCCGAATTTGTCGAGCACGACCGCATCAACCGCGAACTATTCGTCGAGCACTACGAGATCATTCGACAGGCGTGGTCGCAAACTTTGTTTCGACATGAGGGCAAACACTGGACGTTGCCGCCGCCCGGCATCAACTGGAATCACCCCGCCACCCGCGCGCTAGCGCCCGGCATGGTGGACGAAAATGGCCAGTTAGTGCAGATCGGTATCGCGCCCACTACGTTGCAAGATCCCGCCACCATCGAGGTGTACATCCCCTTCACCAGGAGTCCCGCCACGCTTGAATGGTCGGCCAAAGAAGGCGTAATCCCCGTGATTTTCTCCCCCATCGAGGCCCTCGCCAAAGGTTGTCTCGACCTCTATCACCAGGCCGCCACCGCCGCCGGGCGCAACCTTGCGTGGGGTGCCGGCGTGGGCCACTTCCGAGAAATCGTCGTGGCCGATACGGAAAGCGCAGCCATCGCCTGCATGGAACGCGGGCTGGGCTATATCTGGACGCGCTGGCACGACTGGTTTGGCTTCAATGAAGCACTGCGCTACCCGGGCGAGCAGGGGCCCATCCCCAATACCCCGGCGGCGGTGCGCGAACGGGGCTATTCGCTGTGCGGCACCGTCGACATGGTGGCCCGCAAGCTGGAACACATGCTCACCACCCTCAAGACCGACCTCATCGTGCCGTGGATTTCGGCCGGCCCCGCACCCATCGACGCGCTCTTACGCAGCAACGAACTGCTGGTCGAGAAAGTGCTACCGCTGATCGGCGTGAGCCTCACCCGCTACGCCCCAACGCTGCGCCGAGAGTTTGTGGGCGAAGGCTGGCGTTCTAACTGAAAACAGTGGGACCACCGGCCAGCCCGGTGGTCGCGCGCTAACAATCCCAGCTCAGCACAGGAGTGATCATCAATGGCGGTGCGCACAGGACAACAATTTATCGCTGGACTGCGCGATGGCCGCGAAGTTTGGTACAACGGCGAGCGGGTCAGTGATGTGACGACCTTCCCTCACTTCGCGGCCTCGGTGGCATCCCTCGCCAAGCTTTACGATTTACAACACAACGAGCGCTATCGCGACACGCTCACGGTAGAGAGCCCTGAATTTGGCGAGCGCATCGGCCGGGCGTTCGAATTTCCGCGCACCCGTGCCCAGCTGCGGCTGAAACGCGAGGCGTACTGCATTTGGGCCCAAGCCACCTGCGGCATGATGGGTCGCAGTCCGGATTTTTTGAACGTCATGTTGACCGCGTTGGCCGCCAAGCGGAGCTTCTTTGCGGAGTTTTCCAGCGCCCGCGCCCAGGCCATGGTGGACTACTACCAGTTGGTGGCGCGCCGCGATTTATTTCTGACCCACGCGCTGCTGGACCCGCAGCTCGATAAAGGCCGGCTACGCCATGAACAAAGCGACCCGGCCATCTGCCTGCGCGTGATCGACCGCACGGCCGAGGGCCTCATCGTGCACGGCATCAAGCGTATTGCGACCGCCGCACCCTATGCCGACGAAATTTTAGTCTGGCCGTTTCCGCCCACCTTCCAGCCGGGCGAGGAAGCGCACGCCAATGTGTTCGCCATTCCTATGAACACTCCGGGCCTGAAGACTTTTTGCCGCTCATCCTTTGCTAATCCCGGCGCCCGCCACGACCACCCACTGTCCTCGCAGTTCGACGAAATGGACGCAACGGTCGTCTTTGACCACGTGTTAGTGCCGTGGGACCGGGTGTTCCTGCACGAGGATATCGGGCTGCTCAATCGCATGTACCGGGAAACCCGGATGCGCGAATTAACCGCCCATCAGACCAACGCGAGATTGGAAGTAAAGCTTGGCTTCGTGTACGCGGTGCTAGTGCGCATGGCCGACGCGGCCGGCATTGCCGCGCGGCCGGAGATCATGGAACTGTTGGGCGAGGCCGTAGCCTGCGTCGAGGTCATCCGCAGCACCACGCGCTCGGCCGAAGAGCAGGCGAGCGTGGATGTCGAGAACGGCCTGCTCTACCCCGATTTGTTTGCGCTGCAGGCTGGACGCGCGTTAGGCCCAGTGTTCTACCCCAAGCTCATCGGCATGTTGCGCCGCTTGGGCGGCGGCGGTCTGATCCAACTGCCGGTGAGCTTGGGGGAATTTAACGCAACCATCAGTGAAGATCTGGAGCGTTCGCTGCGGGGGGCCGGCATCGGGGGCCAAGCAAAAGCGCAGCTTTTCAAGTTGGCGTGGGACCTGTGCGGCACCGAGTTTGGGGCGCGCCACGAGCTCTACGAAATGAACTACGCGGGAGAACACGGCGCTCTGCTGGCCGGGGTGCAACGCGAATACGGCCGCAAGCAGTACTATCTCGACCACCTCGATCACTTCATGGAGGGCTTATGAGCGAGCATCAACACCAGAGCTTTTGGGGCGATTTACGCGGCGGCGCGTTCGAGCAGGGCTACCTCATGGCGGCCGGGATCCGCACGCGCTATGTGCGGGCGGGCACGCGCGGCGCGCCAGTGCTCATGCTGCTCCACGGGACCGGCGGCCACGCCGAGGCCTATACGCGCAATTTGCTGGCCCACGGCGAGCACTTTGAGACCTACGCCATCGATATGGTGGGCCATGGCTATTCCGACAAACCGGCTCAGCCCTACGAAATTGACGTCTACGTCGAACATCTGCGCGCCGTTCTAGATACCTTGGATTGTGCCACTGCGCATATTTCCGGGGAGTCGCTGGGGGGGTGGGTGGCCGCCCGCTTCGCGCTCAAATATCCCGCCCGCCTCGGGCGTCTGGTGCTCAACACCACCGGGGGCGCCACGCTGGACGCGGCGGTCATGGAAAAAATCAAAACCCTCACGATGGCCGCCGTGGACAACCCTACTTGGGCGACCGTGCGCGCCCGCCTGGAGTGGTTGATGGCGGATCCGTCCAGCGTCACCGACGACCTCGTGGCGTGCCGCCAGGCGGTGTACCGGGCGCCGGGAATGCGCGCCGCGATGCCGCAGATACTGTGCCTGCAAGAGCCGGAGATCCGGGTACGCAACAACCTGACCGACGCCGAATGGCGCGCTATTCGGGCGCCAACCCTGGTGCTCTGGACCGACAAAGACCCCACCGCGGCGGTCACCGTGGGTGAAAAAATCGCCGGCCTCATTCCCAAGGCCCAATTCGTGTGCATGCCACGTTGTGGTCACTGGCCGCAGTTCGAAGATGCGCCGACCTTCAACCGCATCCATCTGCAGTTTCTGCGAGACCTCGGTTGAGCGTGCTGGCGCTCTGCGCCTCGCACACCCCGCTGAAAGACCACTACGCGCCGCCGCCTGCGGTGCAGGCGGACGTCGACGCGTGCTTTGCGCGGGTCCGCCGGCAGATTGCGGACTTCGCGCCCGAGGTCATCCTGATCTTCGGCCCCGACCACTACAACGGATTTTTCTACCGCCTGATGCCGGCTTTTTGTATCGGCGCGGTGACCGCATCCATCGGTGACTGGAACACTCCGCAGGGGCCTTTACCGGGCGATCCGGCGCTAGCCGAAGCGGCGGTGGCGCACGCCCATCGCAGCGGGGTGGACGTGGCCATCTCCCATCAAATGGAGGTCGACCATGGGCTGACCCAAACCCTGCAACTCATCCACCCCTGGGAGACGCTGCCCAAAGTCTTGCCCGTCTTTATCAACTGTGTCGCCGCACCCCGTCCGCCGCTGGCACGCGTGGTGGCGCTGGGTCGCGCGCTCGGCGAATTTGTGGCGGGGCTGGGTGAGCGCGTGTTGATCGTGGGTTCGGGTGGGATTTCGCACGACCCGCCGGTGCCGCTGCTGGCGGGTGCCTCGCCGGCGGTGCGCGAACGCCTGATCGCCGGGGGTACGCTGTCACCCGAGGCGCGCGCCGCCCGGCAGGCGCGGGTCATCGACGAAGGGCGCCTGCAGGCGAGCGGTGAAAGCGCGAGCGTGCCCCTCAACCCGGCGTGGGACCGCGCGTTCCTAGCCGCCTTGGAAGCGCAGGATTTCGCCGCGCTGAGCGCCTATTCAGATGCGGATATTTCGCGCGAGGGCGGGCGCGGCGGCCACGAAATACGCTGCTGGGTGGCGGTGGCCGCAGCGATGGCTGCAATCGGCGCGCGCGCCCCGCGGGTCGAGTTGTATCACGCCATTCCGGCCTGGGTGGCAGGCTTTGCGGTACTCACGCAAGGCCCGGTGGACGCCTAAACGCCCCGCTCCCAGCGGCCCGGGCGACGTGGCAGCTGACCGCTCTTTGCGGGATCAGCGCCAACTGCGCGCGCGCCCGCAGCCGGCGGCACAACGAGCCTCACGCCACCCCGGGGCAACACGGCGGCAACCCGGTGCTACCCCCCAGAACGGCGCCCACAGCGGGGGGATTGCCCGCGACGAACCGGCCGCACCGGCGCGCCCACGACCGGCGGCTGCGGGCGACGGAGCCTGCACCAGCGCCAACAAGTTCGCGCGCGGTCGTTAACCTCGCCGCCGCACTCGCGCGACCCGACGGCCGGGGGCTGACGGCCCCGCCATGGGCGCTATGGCGCAAGAGCGAGTCCGCAAAATAGTTAAAGACGCGCATAGGCGACCGGGCACGCTGAGCCTATGATGGGGCATCAAACCAGCACGAGGCACGCGTCATGGCTTATGACCTTCTCATTCGCAACGGTACCGTGGTTGACGGCACTGGCGCACCGAGCTTCCACGGCGATATCGCCGTAACCGACGGCAAAATTGTTGAAGTTGGCAAAATTTCGGGCCCTGCCAGCCGCACCATCGACGCCAGCGACCTCATCGTAGCGCCGGGTTTTGTCGACCCCCACACCCACTACGACGCCCAAATTTGCTGGGATTCTCTCACCACGCCCTCCTGCTGGCACGGCGTGACATCGCTGGTAATGGGCAACTGTGGGGTGGGCTTGGCACCCTGTCGGCCCGAAACGCGCGCCATCGCAGCGTGGGATTTGGTGAACGTAGAAGCCATCCCTTTCGATGTACTCAATGCGGGTGTGACCTGGGATTGGGAAACTTTCCCGGAATACATGGACGCCGCCGCGCGCCGCGGCTCGGGGCTCAACCTCGGATTCTTGGCTGCGCTCACCCCTTTCCGGCATTACGTGCTGGGCGAAGAATCCATGGAGCGCGCGGCCACCGACGCCGAAACCCTCCGCATCGCGACCCTGCTGCGCGAAGCCATGGACGCCGGCGCCATGGGCTTTACGACCACTAACGTGGCCCAGCACATCGGCTACGAAGGCCGCCCGCTGGCGTGCCGTAAAGCCAGCACTCACGAGTTGAAGACCTATGCCAACGTGCTGCGCGATCTGGGTCGGGGTGCGATCGAACTGGCGCTCACCAACGAGGTATCGGTAGTCAACGACGCGGAATACGCGCTGCTGGACATGCTGCTCACGGAAAGCCAACGGCCGGTGACTTGGTTGGCACTGCTCAATCGGGTGGATAACCCGGAGGCGCCGCAAAAAACCCTGCAGCGCACCGCGCCGCTCACGGCCCGCGGCGGGCTACCGCAAACCACCTGCCGGCCTCTGATCGTGCAAATCGACCTGCGTAAACCTTTCATATTTGCCAACATGGCCTGCTGGAATCCGGTGTTTAATCGGCCCGTTGCCGAGCAGTCTAAGCTGTATCGCGATCCCATCTTCCGCGACCAGTTCCGGGAGGCGCTCAAGACCCCAGGGATCTTCACGGGCGACTGGAACCTCGCCATCATCCACGAAGTGGAAAGCCCCGCACTCGCCGGACTGTTGGGTCGCAATGTGGGTGCGATTGCGCGCGAACGCGGGCGGGATCCGGTAGACACCTTCTTGGAGCTCGCGCTGGAAGACAATCTGGCCATGCAGTTCACCTACGAGCTGTTTAACTCAGACGAAAGCCGGATCCCCGAACTCATCAAAGACCCCCGCACCCTCATCGGCCTGTCCGATGGCGGCGCGCACGTCGACATGTTCTGTGACGCCGGTTACTGTACTTACCTATTGGGCACGTGGGTGCGCGATCGCGCGGTGATGACCCTAGAGCACGCGGTAAAACGCATCACCAGCGAGCCGGCAGCGCTGTTTGGGATCCAACAGCGGGGCCGCATTGCGCCCGGCTTGGCGGCCGACTTCGCCATTTTTGACTTAAGCACCGTGGGCTCACAAAAACGTGGCGTGATGCGGAACGACCTGCCGGGTGGTGGGCGGCGCCTGGTCATGCCCGCAACGGGCGTGGAATACACGATCGTCAACGGCACCCCCCTGCTGGAACACGGGCGTGATACCGGCGCCCGACCAGGGCAAGTCATGCGTTCCGGGCGGGCCTAGCGGGCTGGTGGGGCGGGCCTTGGCGACGACCTCGCCAAGGTCGGGCGCCCCTTGCTCGCTGGCAGACTGCGGGCCAACGCCCGCGCGGCCTAGCCCGCCCCGGCGCCCGCCATCCCCGCGACTCCAGCGCTGGGATGACGCAGGCCTAGCACCTGCGGGGCTATCCCTAGAGCCACCCTTAGCCGGCTTCCCGAACCTCCGTCATGAACACCTTCTGGGCAATGACCCAGTGCCCGCCGACTTTCAGCAGCGACAAAATGTCCGTGAAATACCGCGGCGGAATGGCGCATTTGAGCTTCACGTGCGCCATCGTTGGGCCGATCAGGTCTATCGCCAAAATGTGGTCGGCCCGGCTCAAGCCGGCCGCTAGCGGCGTCTGCCGGCTCTGGACGGCTTCAAACCACTGCGCGCGCGGCAGCACTTTGAGTTCACCCTCGACCACGTGGGTGAGGGCGCAAGTGGGATGAAAGACCGTCCCAAGCTTGGCAACGTCCCCTTCGTATAACCCATCGAGATAGGTCTGCACTGTGTGTTGGATGGCGGAAAGATCAGCGGACATAGGGAATTCTCCGGGGCGCCTGCACGGCGCGAGTGGTTAACTAAAGTTTACGCGCGCCGCCTTGCTCAGCGGGCACGCAGAGCAAGGCGCGCTTGAAGCGCGGGGCGTGCAACGCGTCGGCCAGCACCGTTGGTTCGATGGCGTTCTCGTCGAGCGCTTTCTGAGTTTCGCGGGTGAACAGTCGCGGGGTAGACAATTCGTAGATCAAACCAAATTTCATTGGGTCACCTTCGAAATGGGGGCTAGGTGGTGCTGCACCCGGGTGTGGCACACCGTGGCCTGGCGCTGGAGGGTGCGCTCAGGGCGCCGCGGCCGCCGGTGCCAACTAGCAGCTGCCGTTCGACGAATAGCTCAGCTAGGCCGCTCCTCGGCGTGCACCCGCCGCAGCGGTGAGTGCACGCGGCGTCTGGGCTGCTAGCGCGATGCTTAGTCGGCACTGGGCCGCCAGCAGGGCGAGGCCCCACCTTCTTCGGGTTTGGGCGGCGGCGGGAGTTTGCGCTTCTCACCCTCGCCTACCGCCGGGGGTTCACCCGGAATGGGCTGCCCGGCGATATAACCCACGACGTCGTCTAGCGGTCGCGCAGCGCCGAGGTAGGCGGCCTCGAGACAGACTTCAATTTCAGCCGGGGCCTTGGCGGTCAGCGCAATGGCCGCCGCCGACAGATCGGCTTCGATTTTGGGGTAATACTGCGGCAAACCGGGCGCCGAGGCGCCACGCACAGGGCCGGCGGGCGGCCGCTCACGTTGGCGGCGGGCGAGCCGCTGCAAAATGTTCCAGGCTTTTTTATTTTCGGCGATGGGCCAGACATCGACCGTGCCGGTGTTTTCAAACTCACGCCAGATGTCGACCGCCTTCTGGGTCCGCAGCACCACGATAGTCGCGCGGTCCGTGCCCACACCGCCGCAGGCGATGTCGGCCATCTCGGCAGAAAAATCGCCGCAGTGCAGGCATTCCGCGCGCTGGTATTCGTGCATGGCTTCTTCGAGGGGAATGGTCTCGATGCCGCCAGATTTCTTGTAGATCAGCACCTCGCCCTTGACGTTGAACTTCGACACCTCGGTCAGCGGAATGCCCATCTGCTTTTCGATGCGTTCGGTCATGAGCTCGGGGCGAAAAACTTCGGTGCAAAATAGCCCCACGCTGAAGGACACCCGCTCCACATAGCCTTTCAGGAAGCCCCGTTGGCGGGCCACGATCTGGGGCTTTTTCTTGGCCGCCATCAGGATGCTAGGGTCGATGTGTTCCAACTTCCGCAACGGGGTTATCTGGCAGGGCACGCCGACAAAAGCCACCTGCTTCAGATCCTTTTTCTTAACCTCTTCCAGCGCCAGATCGTTCGGGCAGTAGGTATACCAGCTGGCCGTACTGGCTTTGATCTCCGCCACCGTGGTGGCGACCTTCGGGCTTGGGAAACAAGGGGCATCGTCCTCGCCCACGGCCGACACCACCGCGCCGTCGATGTGGCCTGCCTCCCGCGCCCAGGCCAGCAGCGCCGTCACCACGCCACCGTCTTGCGCCCGCTCGAGCACGTCTTCGTGTTTAGTGCGAGCCACAAAGATATGCCGGTAGTTACCAAAAATGCCCTCGTAGCCTGCCGGCTCATCGCCGAACACCAGCTGCTTGAGATGCTCCTCTCGCGGCCACAGGCGGGGACAGGCCGCGGCGCACACATCGCAGCCCACGCCTTCGCTAATCCCGCAGTAATCGAAGGGTGCCGAGGCCTTGGCGGTCTGCTGGGGCTTGCCGTCGATGTATTCGATCACGTTGTGCGGGCACACCAGCACGCAGGTGCCGCACTCGCAGCACGAGCCGGCTGCGACTACATCGTTCATCATGTCTTTAAAGCTGTGATGGTAAAGCGAATCCAAGATGGTCTCCTCGGGCACGGGGGGGCGGGAGCCTGCGCGGGGGCAAGCCATACGTCAGCGTATGTTAGTCGATCGGAGCGGGAGTCGTCAGCCGACCGCGCCCGCCGGGTTGGGGCTGGAGTCCACACGCCATCGTTCGGCGCGCCGCGGGCCGGTGAGTGCCGTCGGGCTAGGGCTTAATCCGCACCCGCCGCAGGTCCCTAATCTGCTTCCGGCCTAGAATCTCCAGCAGCGCGGGCCACCAGCGATAGGCGCGCCACAACCAGCGGGCGTAGGCCGGGAAGGAGATGATGGCTTGATTACGCTCCACGCCCGCCAAGATGCGGGCCGCCGCCAGCTCCGCGGTGACGGGTTTGAACGGCATGGCGTTTAAGACGGCCTCACGCGGCACATTGATGAAAGGCGTGGAGGTGAAAATATTGGACTGGATAAAGCCGGGGCATACCGCGCTGACCTTCACCCCCAACTCCTCTCCTTCGGTGCGCAAGGACAGCGACAAACCAACCACCGCGTGTTTGCTGGCCGCGTAGGGTACGTTGGTGGGAAAGGGCACTAGCCCCGCCAGCGAGGCGATGTTCACGATATGCCCACGCCCCTGCCGGCACATTTGCAAATACGCCGCGTGCGTGCCGTAAACGACCCCCATCAGGTTCACGTCGATGACGCTTTGCCAGTGCGCCAGCTCGAGGTCGCGGGCGTCGCCGCACACTGAAATCCCCGCATTATTAAACAAATAATCTAGCTGACCGTGACGCGCCACAATGCCGGCGATAAGCCCTGCCACCGCCGCGGCATCGCGCACATCGAGGGCGAGCGCCTCAATGGCATCGCCCCGCCCTACTAGCGCCTGCGCGTTCGCCACATCGAGATCGGCCACAATCACCCGCGCGCGCTGACGGCTGAGGGCCGCCGCTAGGGCAGCACCAATGCCGGCCCCGCCACCGGTGATCAGGACGATCGACTGCGCAAAATATTTTGTCGTCAAGTTAGCTCACCTCAAGAACGCCGAATGGCGATTTGGCGACCGACCCAGTCCGGTCGAGGGATTTCCTGTTGCATGGCCTGCATAGCCTGCAGCGCCGCCAGCACCGCCGGCTCGAAGGGTGTGGCGCCGCGCGTGACTAGACTAACATGCAGCACCAGCTGCTCCTCCGTGGCCAACAGCTGCTCGCCGCGAAACATTTCCTGATACAGATGCGCCGCCTTGCTAGCGCAAGCCAGCACCCGCGATTTGATGGTCAAGGCGTCCCCCAAACGGGCTTCGTTCTGATAGGTGATATGAGCTTCCACCGCCATCGAGGAATTTTGGGTGGCCTCAGTATAGGCCCCTCCCATGCCCGCGGCTTTGAGTAGCTCCTCACTCGCCAAATCAAACGCTACCGTGTAGTAGGCGACGTTCATGTGCTCGTTGTAATCCAACCACGCACGCGGCACCACCATCTGGGTTGTGTGTAGCTCTTTGTCGATCGTTGTCATCGCGTTCGCTCGCTGGGAAATAAACCGAATTAGCAGGCCGCTGGCGCGCCTCGCGGCACCCCGATTTTGCCCGCACGTCGGCCGCCACCACAACCGCCACTGCGCCAACCGGCAGCGCCGCCTGAATGGCCGTTCGAGCCAGTCGCGGGGAGTCTCGCCGCCGCTTATTTCAGCGCTTGAACGCTGGCCGGGGTGGCGCCGTGGCCCAGCCAAGTAACAGCAGGCTGCGACGACCTGCTGCGCCGCGCGTCGGCACACGAAAACGGGCGCCGCGGGGCCCGTTTTTTTGCCCGCCGAAAGGTCGCGACTGGCGGCATCGCCAGCCCGCGCTCCTTAGGCCACGCGCTGCGCGCGAACTTCCCGCAGCAGACGTCCCCGGCGCACATTTTCCGTGGACACGGTCGACGGATTAAAGCGCTTTTCCAGCAGGGCCAAACAGTCCATCGGTTTGGCATCGCCACACATAAAAACGTCGATGGCCGCATAGCCCACTTCCGGCCAGGTGTGGATCGTGATGTGGCTTTCTGCCAGCACCGTCACCCCACTCACGCCAGACTCTTCACCGAAATGGTGAAAGTGGGAATGCAGGATGGTGGCGCCCGCTGCCCGCGCGCCGTCTTCCAAGGCCTGACAAATAAAGTCTGGTTCGGCGAGCCGGCTCGCACCCCAGAATTCGATCAGTAGATGATCGCCCGCGTAGCGCTCGCCGTCGTCGGCACATTTAAAGTGATCAAGCTGCTCGTTCATCAAGCCAATCCCCCAACAATGTCCTGCAACCAACGTGGCAACGCGAAACTTGCAACATGCAGCTCCGGTGTGTAATGGCGGGTGTCCACCCGCGCGCGCTCAAAGCGGGTCTGGAGGGTGTCGATTTGTGGGGTCATCACCGCCAATTGGTCGCTGGCATAACCCAACGACATATTGCCCCCGTAATAGGTCGGCACGCCGACCAAATAGCAACGCGCCTTCAAGCCTAATTCCCGCAGCAGACGCATGCTGCCGCGAGCCTCGTCTGGCTGCAAAAATGAAACCCCGTCTTGGAGGGCAAGCACGCCACCCGGGTTGAGCGCCGCACGACACAGCGCGTAGAAAGTGCGCGAAAACAGGACTTCTGCAGCCCCTATCGGGTCGGTGGAATCCACCAAGATGACGTCGTAGCGATGCTGCTCGCGTTTGATGAACTCAAAGGCGTCTTCGATCACCAAGCTCGCGCGTGAGTCCGCATAAATGCGCCCGGCGTCGTTGAGGGTCGGCATATGCTCGATGCAGTACTCCACCACCGTGCGGTCGATTTCCACCATATCGACGTGCTCGATATCGTGTTTGAGCACTTCGCGCAAAATGCCGCCATCGCCGCCGCCCACGATCATGACCCGCCGCGGATGCGCGCAACCGAACATCGGCACGTGGGTCAGCATTTCGTGGTAGATAAATTCGTCACGCTCGGTGGTCTGAAAAACACCGTCCAGCACCAGCACCTTGCCCCAACGTTGGGAGGCGTAGATGTCTACTTTTTGGTAGGGCGTCTGACCTTGGAAAAGATGTTCCTCGGCGCGAAAGCCTTGGAACACTTCATCCCCGTAGAGGGTCTCTTGAATACGTAGCGCCATCGCCATTAGACCGCGCGCGCTGTTGCCGCCCTGCGGCAGCAGCAGACGGTGCTAGGAATAGCCGGGGTGCGCCTGGCGCGCCGGCTACGCACGCCCTGTCCGAGGGCTGGCCTGGGCGAGCAAGTGCCGGTTGTATTGCGGATGTGGGCGGGGGCCCACAGTGGCCTAGTTTGATCCATCTCTTCAGAAATCCTCGCGATTTAAAGCTGTGCTTAAAATGGGCGCGAGTTGGACGCCTCCGCGAGGCGCACCGTTTCTGACGATGACACTAAGCTCGGAGCAACCTCCTCGACGTGGTTTTGTTCTTAGTGGAACAACTCACAAAGCCCCCAAGTTAGTGTGGAGGCGGCAATTTACACTTTTCGAAATTGATTGCAAGAAAATTCTCCCCGGCTTCAAGCCGGGCTCTCGTGCACCGCAGTCCCCAGCCCAGCGGGCGTTCAGACGGCCACCCCGGCGGGCGCCCAACAGCCCCGGAGCCAGGGTAATAACTGCGCCAGGCTAGGCGCAAACGCGCCAAACGCGTGGTGGTCGATGCCCTCGAGCAGTCGCACCTGCGCCGGCGCGCCGCCAGCCGCCAGCGCCGCAATAGCGGCGGCCGTCGCGCTCGCCGGGAACAGCCGATCGGCCTGCGAATTGAGCGCCTGTACGGGGGTGCGCAGCACCAGCGTTGGCAGCAAAGGCGGTGGGGGTCCCGCCAGCGGCACGGCGGCGGCAAACAAATCGGGGACTTTCGCCAGCAGCTGCCAAACCCCCATCGCACCCATGCTGTAACCCAGCACCACCCGTTTTGAATCGGCCGTCTGATAGTGGCGTTGCGCGGCGTACAGCAGATTCAGCGCCAGTTCGCAATTACGCGGGACACTCCAGTCGCCCCCTGCCGCGACCGGCGCGACAAACACGGCCCCGAGTTCACGCCACGGACCGGCCGCCAGCATCTCCAGCAGCGGGCGGCCATAAAACCCCGTCGGCTCACCACCGTAATGCAAGACCAGCACGAGCGGCGCGTCCGCGGCTGGCAGGTCCGGCACGTGGACGGTGCAGCGCGCGACCGCCCCGGCCGGCGCTTCCAAAACCACATCGTGGGTGCCCGGCTGGGTGGGGAAAGTGATAATCAACGTGGGCTACCTCGGGTGATCCGATCCGGTTTATCGACAGTGTGGCTAGCCCGACGCCAGCACCAGCGGCGGCGGCTAGCCCGGCGCTAGCCGCCGCCGGCGTGGCCTCGCCAACATGGCCAACCGCACCGGCGCGGCCGCGCGCCAGCAGTGCGCGCTTTGCGGTTTTTCTACTAGGCCTCAGGTTGACGTCATGGTAGTGCAACCCTACCCCTCCTACGCCAGCCCTTGGGGGGGCAACACGGGTTAGCTGCGACGCTTGGGCACTCTCCCCCTGGGCGCAAACTAAGGCCCGCGTCCGTCCCCACGCCCGGCGAGGGGGAATAGCCCACTTAACGGCCGCTGTACACAGCCTCGGGACGGGGTGCACACTGCGAGCGCTGCTAACACGTTATCGCGAGGCCATATTGGACGAATTTAGCGCCATTACCCAGTTAACTCGACAGGCAGACTTTCGTAGCCTCTGCCGCGCCACCCTCGAGGCGGTGCAGATCATGCTACCCCGACACGTCGTCGACATCTTAGAAGCCTTCGACCCGCGCGGCACAACCAGCCCGACCTCCCCTAGCCCGCAGGTGGTTCGTCGGATGACCGATGGCCAAGACATCCGCGCGCCCGAGTGGCTAAAAACGGCCATGCTCATCGAGCGGCACACCGATCAATTGCCGCTCATGAGGGCCGCTGGCGAGCAAAATAT
>SHZJ01000034.1 GCA_009692365.1 Gammaproteobacteria bacterium | reverse complement strand
GCGTCAAACCCGCAACTGGCGCCGTGTCATGGTCGTCCACTTAAATCCAGAGAAAGCCGACAAATTGGAGCGCGACGAATCAGATAATCCAATCGAAGAACGAACTGCAGTCAACCCACCAATGCGACAAGTAGCTTGAAATCTTCCGGTGTCCCGTACTTGCTCGCTAGGCCCCCGTTCCGGTGAGTGTCCTGCCGTTCCGGTGAGTGAGTGTCCTGCCAAGCCCCGTGTCCCGCCCTTGCGTCCTGTACTTGCGTCTTGGTGGGTGTCCCGTACTTGGTGGGTGTCCCGTACTTGGGATGTACTAGCTCGCTTGGTGGCCCCGTACTTGGTGGGTGTCCCGTACTTGCCGTACTTGGGATGCGTACTTGGTGGGTGTCCCGTACTTGGGATGGCCCCGTACTTGGTGGGTGTCCCGTACTTGGGATGCGTACTTGGGATGACAGATAAGCACCGTCGCGCAGCTAGTTCCAACGCAGATTGAGCGATTCAACCGCATTGGCTGCAGCACCGCCTGCGGCGGCCTTTACGGGCCTTGTGCACGCGACTGGTCCGCGGGCAGGCCAGCGCAATCGCGCCGGCCCGGCTGCTCAAACACATCTGCATCGCGCGACCGGCACAGCCTTCTTGTGAGTGTCCCGCCGGCCCCCCGTGAGTGTCCGACTAGGCCCCCGTTCCGGTGAGTGTCCTGCCGTTCCGGCCCCGTGAGTGTCCTACTAGGCCCCCGTCCTGCCAGGCCCCCCGTTCCGGTGAGTGTCCCCGTTCCGGTGAGTGCCCCCCGTTCCGCGAGTGTCCCCCCGTCCCGGTGAGTGTCCCCCCGTTCCGTGAGTGGGCCCCCGTTCCGGTGAGTGTCCTGCCGCCCCCCTGCCGCCCCCCTGCCGGGCCCCGAGCGCGGCAATGGTGTGGGCGAAGGCAGCGTGCGGGAAAGCATCCTCAAAGACCTCCCGGCCTGCGAAATCGCCGGCTGCTGCGCTCTCACACCGCCTCCTCAGTGGGCCCGGCCAAAGCTTAAATAGGCGGCCAGTCGCGGCAGCCCACGGGCGTATTCCTGCCCTAGCGTTTGGATTTCAAATCCTGCTTCTTCGATCAGCAGCGGCATATTGCGGTTGAGATTGCAGCCGCAGGCGAGCCGGTTCCACACCCCGTTGAGGCGGTCCTGCCAGGTTGCCACGATGGGATCGGGCGCGCGCCCGTGTTCCAAAAACAGCAGCTCGCCACCGGGCTTGAGCAGTCGCTTCGCCGCCTGCAGCGCCCGCAGGGCGTTGGGAATGGTGCACAGGCTAAAGGTGACGACCACGGTGTCGATGCTCGCCATCGGCAAGTCGATGTCCTCGCCGCTAAGCCCGATGCAATCCACCGGAAACGCCGCCGCCGCGAGGCGGGCCGCGCCCAGTTCGCGCATCCGCGCACTGGGGTCGACGCCCGTTACCCGAGTCACTTTAGCCGGGTCGTAGAGCGGCAAGTTAAGCCCCGAACCGATGCCGAGTTCGAGCACGTGGCCGGTTGCATACGGCACGATTTCGGCGCGATAACGGGTAATAAAGCCACTGCCGCACAGGCAGTTGATCAGCGGCGCGCCAATCACACGTTCGTAGAAACCAGCCATTTTTCTCCCCTGTATGCGCCGCCCAGGGGGCGGGTGGTCGGCGGCAAAGTTTATGCGCTACGATGGACAGTCGTGACCCTGAAGAACCATCTACCTACTGCCCGCTACTGGAGCCCCGCATGACCGATGCTACGGCAAAACGGGCCATTATCATCGGCGGCTCGATGGCTGGACTGTTCTGTGGGGTGCTGCTGCGTGCCGCGGGCTGGCAGGTTGATATCTATGAGCGCGCCGGGGAGGAACTCGCGAGCCGCGGGGCCGGGATCACAACCCACGACGAGCTCTACGCCGCCTTCCGCGTGGCCGGCATCGCGCTGCGCCCGGAGATGGGCGTAGAGTCGCTCGGACGTTTGGTGTTCGCACCCGACGGGAGCTTATTGGGGCAATGCGAGATGCCCCAGATGATGACCTCCTGGGGCTTCATCTATCGTTTTCTGCGCGCCCAGTTTCCGGCCGAGGCCTACCACAACGGCTATACCCTGACCGCGCTAGAACAACGGGCCGACGGGGTGACCGCGTGCTTCAGCAATGGGCAGCATGCGCGCGGCGACTGGCTAATCGGTGCCGACGGCACCCGCTCCACCGTGCGGGCCTGCGTGGCCCCCCAGATCGGGATCGACTATTGCGGCTATTTTGCCTGGCGCGGGCTGGTAGAAGAAGCGCGCATCCCGCCGGCCGTACAGGCCCTGTTGTGCAATCGCTTCGCCCTCAATCCGGCCGACTGCGGGCATTTATTGGGCTATATGGTCGCCGGCCCCAACGACGACCTACGCCCCGGCCATCGTTGGTACAACTGGGGGTGGTACCGACGTGCAGACGCCGCTAGCTTGCGGGCGCATCTCACGGATGCTGAGGGTCAGCACTACCCGCTGGGCATTCCGCACGACCGCATCCGCCCCGAGCTGGTCGCGGTACTGCGCGCCCAAGCTGCGGCAGAACTCGCGCCGAGTCTGCAGGCGGTCATCGCGGCGACCCCCCAACCCTTCCTGCAGGGGATCCATGAGGTGGAATCTACGCGCATGGTCTACGGCCGGGTGGCGCTCATCGGGGACGCCGCGTTCACGGCCCGGCCCCATGTGGGCTTAGGCGTGTCCAAAGCGGCTGAAGACGCCACCGCGCTGGCGCAGGCGCTCATCGGTGAGAGCGTGCCGCGCTGGGAAACCCGGCGTCTCGACTACGGCCACCGCGCAGTAGGCTGGGGACGCCGGCTGGGCAGCTATATCGAGACCCCAAGCGACGACCCCGCCCAGCGCGCGACGGCCGCCTACTATCGCCGCCCGGACGTCTTAATGTGGGAGACCGCTGCCAATGAGCCGCAGCGCTATTTGGCGTGGGCAAACCCGCTGGTCACCGCGGGCTAAGGTGCAGCGAAAGCGCGGGTCCGCGGAGGCCGGCGCGTGCAGACCGAGCAGCCGGCTGGAGTGCCAGGCCGATCACAAGGGTCAGCGCAACCGGCGAGCGTTGCCGGCACGGCAACCCGACCGGCACGCACCGCCGCGCCGCACTGGCCTGCGCGGTGACCGGTTTGCTTGCGCCGCCCGCCCCCGCCGCCCTTTTTCCACCGTGGCAGACCCCGCCGCCGCACCTGCAGCCCCGGCTTGCCGTGCTGACAAGGTCGCTGACTCACCCGAGCTGCCACCCCGCTTCGAGCTCGTATCGCTACGCCTAGCATTCCCTGGCATATCCTCCAGAGCGGGCACTATCGAGCAGCGTGGCGCAAACACGCCAAGGGTTGTAATGGCTTTGCAGGCGCAGCTCGCTACCAATAGCTGTCTCTACAGCGCCCGGAATCGGCCACCCTCGGTGGCCGAGCGGTGTGCCCAAGCTGCGCCCGGCAGCTTGGGCATTTGGCTCATCACGTGGGACGAACGGTGTTTTGGCGCAAACAAAAGTCACGCGCCGGTTCACGCCCACGCACACCTCGCCCGTTTCGCGGCCGGCGTGCCGCTACATATTCCGGGTGCGGACACGGGCAAACAGTACGGCGAGATCCGCGCACTGCTGGAACGCGCAGGCACCCCCGCGGTAATCATGACCTGTGGACTGCTGCCCACGCTCGCGCGATGGGGGCGACTCTTATCGGTAACAATCCCAACGAGTCGGCGCGAGGGTCGGCTTGGAGGTTGGAGAACTGGGTGTGAGTGCCACGCCGTAGCAGCGCGTGGCGCGGGATGCGACGCCTACCCTATAACGCCAAGACCGCCTTAACCGCGGCGGTAACTTGGCCGCCTTGCGAACGGCGGCGAAGCTGTCAGCCGCGCCCGTAGCGGGTAATCGCCGGGCTGTTGCGCAACCACAAGCCCAGCACGCCCAGGCACACCCCGACCATACCGAGCGCCACCGGATAACCCTGCGCATCTACCAACAACCCGAGGCAGGTCACCCCAACGGCCTGCCCCGCGAACAACGCGAAGGCAAAAATGGCAAACGAGGTGCCGCGGGCTTTGGGCAATAGCTCGGTTGCGAGCGTTTGCAGCGTGCTGTGCAGGATGTAGAACCCCAAGCCCAGCAATAAAATGAGCGGCGGCGCGCCCCACCCGACCGGCAGCAGCGCCAAGCCAATAAACGCCGCCGCCATGCAGGCCCCGCCCAGCACCATCATGCCCGGTCGGCCAAACTGTCGCAGCAGGCGTGCCGCGCTCACGCTATAGACCAGACCACCAGCCCCGTAGGCGATCAGGAACAACCCGATGAGGGTAAAACTCAGGTGATGCCGGGCGTGCAGCATGGCGCCGATATAGGCCACCCCACCAAACACGCACAAACCCTCCACAAAAGCCGCAATCAGGAGGTCGGCAGCCTTGGGGTCACGCGTGAGGCTGACGTATTGTCCGAGCGATTTCAGCAGTGAGATGGGAGCGGAAACCAGCACCACGCTTTCTTTGCGAGCCAGCCCTGCAATCACCGCGGCCGCCCCGGCAATGGCCACCGCAAAAACCATAAAAATGGCCCGCCACCCAATGGCGTCCGACAGCACGCCTCCCAAGCCAGCACCCAGCATCTGACCAAAAATAACGCCGGTCATGTAGCGCGCTAGCGTGGGCTGGCGGATTTCCAGCGGCACGTTGTCGCCGATATAGGCCAGTGATAACGGCACGGCGGCGGCGGTGGTCATGCCGGTGAGGAAACGCAGCGCAGCGAGGCTGCGCAGGTCTGGCGCAAAGGCGCACGCACCCACGCACAGCGCCGCCGCGGTGAGCGTCAGCGCAATCACGCGCAGCTTGCCGTGGCGGTCACCCAGCGGACCGTACAGCAGCAAAAACAGGCCATAACCCATGGCGAAAGATGTGATCACCATCCCCGCCTGACCCACCGGGACATGAAAATCCTGTGCTATCACCGGCAGCAGCGGATCGGTCACCCGCATCACGGCCACCACCACGAAACCAGCGAGACTTAAGGCGGGGATGAGCGTAGACATGGGTGGCGGGAGGCTGCGGAGGAGCGCCCGATAGTAGCGGGTCGCACCGTGCCCGGCGAGAGCTTTGACGGCGCAACGCTCAGCGCGCCACCACCCTCTCACTGCACGGTGGGCGGCGGGCATGGTGACCGGCTAGCGTAACCAGCATCCTCTCACAACGGCCGCCCCGGCCCTGGGCGCAGGTCCGTAGCGGCTTGCGCTCACCCCCGGCGGGGCTTTTTTTTTCTCACATCCTGCGGGAGTACCCACGCTATGACTGGACGATTACACGGCAAGACGGCCCTCATTACGGGGGCTTCGCGCGGCATTGGCCGCGCCATCGCCGAGGCCTTTGCCCGCGAGGGCGCCCACTTGGCGCTCAATGCCCGCGAGCCAAACCGGCTGCACGAGGTGGCCACCCAACTGGCGACGCAATATGGGATCCGCGCCACCGCACACGCCTGCGACATCACCGAGCGGGCCGCCGTACAGACCATGGTCCAGCGCATCGAGGCCGCCGGCGCCATCGATATCTTGGTGAACAACGCCGGCGTACATAAGGCGCGGCCTTTTCTGGACTACAGCTTCGAGGAATTCAGCCACGTGCTGGAGACCAACGTCTATGGGGTGCTGCACGTCACGCAGTTTGTGTTGCCGGGCATGATCGCCCGCCGGTCCGGTCGCGTGATCAATCTCGCCTCCACCGCTGGCAAAGGCGGCACGCGTAACCAAAGCGCCTATAACGCCTCCAAACACGCCGTCGTGGGGCTCACGCGCTGCTTAGCCTTAGAGATGGCGGCGCATCAGGTATTAGTGAATGCCATTTGCCCGTGGGTAGTAGACACCGACATGGCCACCAGCTTCATCAGCGAACATGCGGCGGTGCTGGGTATCGATGCGCAACAGGCCACGGCCAACTTTTTGGCGAACGTGCCGCTCAAGCGCTTTATTCGGCCCGAAGAAGTGGCCGCGGTGGCCGTGTTCTTAGGCTCGGATGAAGCCAGTTATGTGAACGGTCAAAGCTGGGCGGTAGACGGCGGCTACACGATGATTTGAAAGCGCCGCCGCGACTATCTGCCATCCTGGGGGTGGGCGTGGGTTGGGGCCATCGGCTGGCTCGTGCGAGGATTTCTGGGTCTTCCACGGGGCCGGGATAAGCGCCCCCGTTTAAGGCCAATCGGCGCGGGCTTAGCGGCCAGAACACCCTGTGGGTGACGCATGGCAGCACCGGTGAGGACGCGGGCGGCGAGGCAAGTCATTCACCCAAGCCCGCCACTAGTGCTGGGCTTGCATTGGGGTTCGCGGCAGCCCGCCGTTGCCAGTCGATTCGTTAATTTGTGGTTGCAACCTAGCGCTGCGGGGCGCCCAGAGGGGCGAAACAGACAGCCAGCGTGAACGCCGGCACCGGCTAGACGAGGGTGCCGCAGCCCAGGCAACGGGCGCACCGCCCCACCCGCCGGGTGGCCTGGCCGCCCCCGTGCAGGGGCTTCACACGCATTATTTTGACGCGGCGCTTGGCGCCCGGGCACCCACAAACCAAATAACCGAACTCACACCAAGTGCTAGCACCAATACCTGCATGGCGTCGGGCATCGGCATGTGATCGGCTAAATACCCCGCCAGCGGCGGCGAAATAACGTCACCCAATGCGTGTATCGTGAAAATAGAAACCGCAAACGCGGTGGCGGCCATTTTTGCCGGCACCGCCGAAATGATCGCGCTATTGGCTGGCGCCAAGGCGGCGAAAATAAATAACTGCACAAAAAACAACAAAATAACGAACTCATTAATACTCGTCGCCCGAAACGCAAAAAAAGCGATGGGCGTCGCCAGGACCGATGTCCAAGCACAAAATTTATTAAAAGCCCGGACCGCCTCGGGGCCACCTTTGCCGGTCCCCGGGGCGAGAAAATAATGGCCCCATTTGCCACCAAGCAAAGTGCCGATGAGGCCAGACAGCACCGTCGAAGCACCGATTTTCATTGAACTATCGGTCAACGAAACCCCGAGGACGGTCATGCCGTACTGTGGAGCCCAAGCCGAAAAACCGCCAAGTGCGAACGTCTGCGCCGTATAAGCCAATACGGACCAGCGAAAAAGCGCGTTAGCCATCAATGCTTTGAGGCTGACTGCCGGGCTATCTTGGGAGACTTCCCGCACGCGATGCCCCGGCTCTCGCAGTGTCCAAACCAATACCGCCAGCGCAAAACCTGGCCCGGCCCCGAGGTAAAAGGCCCAACGCCAATGGTAGGCCTCCGCCATCCAGCCGCCCCAAATAATGCCGGCCGCAGCCCCAATGGGAATCGCCGCATAAAACACCCCCAGCGCGCGGTTGATCCGTGATTCATCTTCTAAGCTGTCGCGGATAAACGGCGGCGCTAAGGTCGCAAAGCTCGCCTCCCCGACACCCACCAACGCGCGCGCAATGAGTAGGGGCCAAAACAACGCTGCCAGGCCAGAAGCCAAGGTCGCAAGACTCCAGATCAAGACCCCAACGCCCATCAGAATAGGCCGTGATCGACGGTCTCCAAAATACCCAAACAATGGACTAGTCAGCATGTAGCCCACCATAAAAAGGCTCATAAATAGACCAGTCTGCGCGTGAGTCAGAGCAAATTCGAGTGCAATTTTTGGCGCCACCGCCGTGATGATGTAACGGTCGAGATAACAAATTAAGTTTACGAGCGTCAGCAGCCACAAAGTTGAATTCATGCCACCGCCTCGCGCCAGCAAATTAGACCCCGGAGAATTTTCCCAGCACTTAAAATCTGCGGCGAGACGCCTTCCAACGGCTGCAAACCAGGCCTTGGAGCAGACCGCGTGCGCGCACAGCCAGGCGCCCAATGCAAAAATAAAACGGCCTGCTCAAGGCCGATAAATATACTGCGATAAAAGTGGGCCGCGGTAGCTTGGAAATAATCAACTAGCACCAGATAGTCATCTGCTTTTAAATTTTGAGTTCGGCAAGGATAACCACCCATGGCGACGAGGTCGTGCATCGTCTGCGGTGCAAGCAAAGCACACGAACCTGCGCGCCGGATCTTCAATGCTCGCGATGCTGTGCCGGCAAGCCCGCAGGCCGGCTAGCGGCTGCTAACCAATTGCTACCGGCGCGTGGGCTCGGGACGGTGACCGACGTACTCGCCCCCGCGCTGCCGCGCGGGCCGGCCGCTAGCGGCGTCACTCGCACAGGCCGCGCGGTAATCAGGCGGGCAAATTCCGGAATCACGGCGCGCGGTTAAAGAAGGATTTCGGCCGGACGCGCGCCGGCGCGGGGCAATCCGGCCCCGGACGCCGGCGTGCCCCTTCTTAGCCGGCCCAGAGTATTACCGCCCCCCCCTCTAGGGGCGTGCGAGAACCCGGCTGGCCAAGCCGCGCGGGTCTGACCCACACGCGGCGCTGGGCGGGGCTGCGCCTGCCCCAGCACCGTTTGCACTCAGCCTGCCAGCAGGCGCTCCAACCACAAATTGGACAGCTTCTCCTGCACGGTATTCTGGCGTAGACGCGCCCGCAGATGGTCGAAATCCACCCGGTCCAGCGGTTGGTCCTGATTAAAGCAGGAATACACAAAGCTCTCCTCGCCCGTGACCGGATCTACCTGCCGGCACATGCACTGGGCGCACACGCCTTTCATCATGCACTGCATCGGCGAGTTGATGGAGCCGATGGCTTGATGGCCCGGCTTTAAGTACGGCGCCAGCACCCCGCTGCGGGCGCGCTTCACGGCGTTCATCATGCCGTCGGAGCCGATGACGATGAGTTCATCAGCGTCCGCCAGTGAGATGGTCACCTCACCCAGTTGACCGGTGGCATAGGCCACGATGGTGTCGAGAATATTGCCGACAAAACTGCGGTCCTGCGGGCGATTGGGCGTTATGCCCACCACCTCGGGCCCCGGATCCACCGCCCAAACCACCACGTCCGCCGCCGCTTCAATATCGCTGACCTTAAACAAATCGATGGCTTTCTTGTAGCCGGCGAAATACACCACCCGATTACCGGCGGCCCGCAGCGCCTTACCGATAGAAAACAACACCGCGTTGCCCAGACCACCACCGATCATGGCCACCGTGGTATTGCGGGGGATGTGGGTGGGTGCACCGGTGACGCCCATCACCACCAATTGCTCGCCGGGCGTAAAGCGCATGAGTAAACGTGAGGAGGTGCCCATTTCCAGCGCAATGAGCGAAATCAGGCCTTTTTCTTCGTCCACCCACGCGCCCGTTAACGCCAAGCCTTCGGTGGCGAGCTTGGTGTCGCCCAGCACCATGGCGTTGGATTCAAAGTTTTGCACGCGATAGAACTGGCCCGGCTCGAAGCGCCGCGCCGCAAATGGCGCATGCGCGATCACCTCAACGATGGTGGGCGTGAGGCGATTGACGGCGACCACTCGGGCCACCAGAACAGCGTCCAGAGAGCCAAAGAAACGGTGCATGGCGCGATCGCGCACGGGTTGATCGGCCGGCGTCAGCAGCGCGCGTTCGGCGGCAAATAGCCCCACGATGTAGGGATAGCCGTCCTTCGCGCTCGCCATGGCTTTCACCACATTGCCGGCATAAACCGGGTGGTTGTCGCCATAAAACGTGACGTAGCGGCCGTCTTCGGCGTAGGAAGTGAACGGCGCGGGCTCCGCAAGCTTAGGCCCGCCATCGCCGGTGCCCGCTCGCAGAATGGGCGCGTGGCTAGCACCGCTGGGCTCATGGTGGGCGAAAAATTTGCCGTCCAGTTTGAAGGTGCCGGGATTTTCCGACTGGTAAATGATGTTCGGCGAGGTGCCGGCGGCGACAAACAAACCACGCAGCGCCACCTCGACCCGCGCCTTGCTGCCGTCTTCCTGCAGACGCTCGAAAATGACCGCACACAGCGCGCCAAATTCGTCCGTGCGGGTTTCCAGCGGGTTCATATTGGGCGCGAGCTGGATGCCTTCGGTGAGGCCTTCGTTAATTTCTTCGTGGTTCTGACGATAGGCCGGCGAATCGGCGATGGTCTTGCGGTAGAACATGGTCACCCCGCCCCACGCATTCACCAGGGGGGCGAAGTCCGGTGCTTCGCCGACCGCAGCGGCGCGCTCGCGCTCGGCGCGCACGGCCAGGCCGTGACCGAGGTATTCGTCGAGGATGCCCGTCTCCTCTTTATCAAAGCGCGCACGCACCGCCGCCACGCCGTGGGCCGCTACCAGCACTTCGTAGCGCTTCAGAGCTTTTTCGACTTGCCGCGGGTAATAAGCCATCAATTCCGTGGTGGTATCGATGGCGGTCAGCCCCCCGCCAATGACGCCGCAGGGCAGGCGTACCTGCAGATTGGCCAGTGAATCGTCTTTCGCTGCGCCGGTAAGCTGCAGCCCCATGAGGAAGTCGGAGGCCTTACGCACGCCCCGGACCAGATTGCCCTTGAGCCCGATGATCGAGGGTTTGCCCGCACCGGTGGCTAAAGCCACGTGGTCAAAACCCAAATCCCAAGCGTCCTCGAGGGTCATGGTGCCGCCAAAGCGCACGCCCCCGTAGACCCGCAAGGACTGCCGTCGCAACAGCGTGAGGTAGATGACTTTGAGGAAGTTTTTATCCCAGCGCACCGTGATGCCATATTCCGCCACACCGCCAAACCCGCTCACCGTGCGGCGGTCGAGTTCTTCGTAGAGTTCGCTGAACTGGCTGACCGGACGCGGCCCCAGACTGGGCGTGCCGGTGAGAACGCTGGGCAGCGGCTCGAGCTTGAGGGCATCGATGCCCACCACCGCGAAGCCTTCGTTCAACAGATAGTGGGCCAGCGTGTAGCCGGCCGGGCCCATGCCCACCACCAGCACCTTGCGCCCGTTATAGGGCAAGGCGTAAGGACGCTGGACGTTAAGCGGGTTCCAGCGCGTGAGCAGGCCGTAGATCTCAAAGCCATAGGGCAGTTCGAGGACATCGGTCAGGACGTGGGTCTCGATTTGCGGAATGTTGACCGGCTCGGTCTTCTGGTAGATGCAGCCCTTCATGCAATCGTTGCAAATGCGATGACCGGTGCCCGGGCACATGGGGTTGTCGATGATCACCAGGGCCAGCGCGCCGATGTTGTCGCCTTGGCGTTTGAGCACGTGCATTTCGGAGATCTTCTCGCCCAGCGGGCAGCCCGAAGCGGTTACCCCTAGCGCGTTGACCTTGAAACTATTGTCCTTCTTGTTGCGCATGCCCTTGGAGCAGGAATCGGCGTCGCGGTCGTGGCAGTAAATGCAGTGGTCCACTTCGTAGAGCACGGCGCGCTGGCCGTAGCGTTGGTCGGTGAGCTTAAAGCCATCGCGGCGGCGCAGGTGCGTCGGGGGTGCCATCCAGGTCGAGAAACCGTCGCGCGGGCGAGTGACGTGGTGGACCAGATGCTGGAAGTCAGTCTTGGCCGGCTCCTTGAAGATTACCCAGCCGTGCGCCGCCGGGTAGCGTGTGCGGTCCGCCATGATGAGGGCAGACCACTCGGCGAAGGTCTGATTAGCCAGCACCAAACGCGCCGCGTCGTCATTACCCTCGGCGCTGAGCACCGCCAAAAACGCCGCCGTTGCGGGCACTAGGCCCGCCGCCATCAGACCGGCCCGCGCGGTCTCGTATTCTTCGTCGCGCGCAGGCTGGGCCAGACTGGCCGCCGCGCGCAGCTGCGCGACGCGCTGGGCGAGCACGCTGAAATCGCAAGGACTTAAATCGACGCCCTTGAAGCGCTTGGCGAGGGTCGCCACGAAGTCATTGCGGAAACGCATGACGGTGTCGTCTTCGTCGCGGATCACGGCGCGCTGGGTGGCCCACGCGCTTTCGATATTGAACAATTTGGCCAAGAAACTGCCCACATGGGGGGCGGTATCGGTGAGAATTTCAGACACGGCTTCGGGCGTCATGCCCACGCCGCCGCTAGCGCAATAGTCCAGATAACGGGCGCTGACGCTGGCGTCGCGGGCCGCAAGCTGGGTGCAGAAGTCGCCATAGAGTTTGGCGAGCGCCGCGGGGTCGTACAGGTCGGCGTAGCTGTAGCCGGTGAGGCCGAGGGTGAGGGTTGGCTCAGTGGGCAGGTCGTGCTGAATATCAGTCATGCGGCTCCGGGCGCGGGTGACGCGCTAATAGCTAGTCCATACGGTAACGTATGGAATTGTAATAGGCAGGCAGGGCGCCTGCAATCTATGCGGCTGTGCGGCATATCGCCCGCCGCGGCGGCGGTGCGCCACCCGTAAAAAGCCGTGCCCGCCGGCGGGCGCCGGGCGTTGACGGCCGCTGGTGCGCCCCGCAAAGTTCCCGCTCTGCACCCTCAAAGGCACCGCAAACATGGATTTTGGCATTAGCTTTCCGACCTATATCCGCTGCTGGCAAGACGCCCAAATGGCAGAGGAATACGGGTTTTCCCACACTTGGTTTTACGACTCGCAGATGTGCTACAGCGATGTGTACGCCAGCATGGCGTTAGTGGCCCACCACACCCGCACCATCAAAATTGGCACCTTGGTGTCCATCTTGGGTAACCGCATCGCGCCCGTCACGGCGCATTCCATTGCGACCATTAACGAACTCGCGCCCGGCCGGGTCATATTGGGCGTGGGCACCGGCTTCACCGGTCGCAACGTCATGGGCATGCCGCCCATTCCGCTGCGCACCCTGCGCGCACATATTGAGATCATCCGCGACTTGCTCGCCGGGCGCGAAGCAGTTTATCAAGAAGGCAACCGCGCGCGGCACATCAAGTTCATCCACCCCGAGCGCGGCTACATCAATGTGCACGACCATATTCCGATCCACATGGCGTCCAACGGCCCTAAAGCCATCGCCATGACCGGCGAACTCGCCGAGGGTTGGATCACCATCGGTCTGGAGCCTGGCTATATCGCCGAGGGCCTGCGCCAAATTCGTGCGGCGGCCAGCGCGGCGGGCCGTGATTTGAGCGAGATTTACTGCACCAATCTCACGTCTGCCTGTGTGCTACGACCCGGCGAATCGATCCTCTCAGACCGGGTGGCCCAGCAAATCGGCCCCATGGCCATCCTGCTGCTGCACACCAACTGGGACCCCGCTCACATTCAAGTGGGGCCGTTCGCCCCGCCGGCGGTGCGGGCGGCGGCCAAGGCGTATTTCGACGAGCACATCCTCACCATGAAAACCCCCATGGACCGGCGTTTCCAGGAAATGCACTTGGGCCATCTGGCCTTCCTGCGCGAAGGCGAGCGCGCCTACCTGACCCCCGAACTCATCAAGGCCGGGACGCTCACCGGCTCCGGGCCCGAAATCATCGACCGCATTCGGGCGCTGGAAGCCGCCGGGGTGACCAATATTGCGCTCAATGTGTGCGGCACCGACGCGCGCGAGATGATTCGCGAATTTGGCCGCGAGGTCATTTCAAAATACTGACGCCGTCCGGTGCGGCGCTTACCGCCGCGCCCGCCAGGCTTCAACCCCGTGCATGAGCGCCGGCAGCACAATCAGCGCGCTGGCGAGTGCGTAGGCCAAAGACAGGGTAATCAGCACCCCCATGCCGGCCATGCCGGGGTGCTGTGACACCGCCAGCGTGCCAAACGAGGCCACCGCGGTCAGCCCGCTAAACATCACCGCGCGCGGCGTGCTGCTCTCCAGCAAGGGCGCCAGACCGGCGCTGTGCTGGCGGCGCACCACCAAATAAGCGCCGTAAGCGTTGTTCAGCCCAATGAGCAGTGGCAGCGCGATGATATTGGCGAAATTAAACGGGAAGCCCAGCAGCACCGAGGTCGCCACCGTCAAGAGCATGGCCAATACCAGCGGGGCCGCCACCAGCAGCGCGTCGACCCAGCCGTGCAGCACCACGGCGTGGAGCAAGATCGTCAACACCAAGGCCGCGAGTGACGCCTTTATGCACGCATCGATCACCACTTCGCTGCCGACCACCAACTCCACCGGCGCGCCGCTGGCCGCCGGCGCCACTTGCCTGACCGCCTGCACGAAACGCCGCATGGCGCCGCTGTCGTTTAAATTCTCGCGCGCATAGACCTCCACCCGCGCCCGCCCGTCGCGGGCCACATAACGCGCCTGCACATCGCTGGGCAGGGTGTCTGCGCGGATGCCCTGGGTGCTCAAGAGTTCGCGCAGCCGCGTCAGCGTTTGGGGCAAATCGCCCAGTAGGCGGGCCCGCAGTGCGGGGACGGCGGCAGGCGAGCCGGCCGCACTCCCCTGCAGTTGAGCCAGCGCGGCCCCCAGCCGCTCGGCCCCGGCCGCCGCGGCCGGCAGGGTCAGCTGGGCCTGATTGGCGGCGAGGGTGTGTGCAAACTCGGCGAGCGCGGCCAACTCGGCAGCCGGCTCGGGCGACGCTTCCGGGGCCACGTCGATGACCCCGATCAGGGCCATACGCATGGCGTCGATAATTGCCAGTTTCTCGCTTTGATCACCCGGCACATAGCTGGTCAGCGTAATGGCGCGCTCGACGCTGGGCAGCTGCGCCAACTCGGCGCCAAGGCGGCTCGCCTGTGCTAGAGACGGCGCGAGAATTTGGATGTAGTAAGGGGAGCTGCTGGGGTCGGCGGCCAGTTCCAGAAACGCGCGCACTGCGGGACTGCGGGGGTCTTTGAGATTGACCGGGTTGGGGTCGAATTCGGCCCGTGGCACCAGCACAACGCTGGCCGCAGCCAGCGCCAGCGCGGTCCAGCGGATGGCCGCAGCGTGGCGGATCAGCCCGCGGGCAAAGCCACCGCCGCCGGCCCGTCGTGGCCGCACCCGTGGGGTGGGCAGGACCGACAGCAGCGCGGGCAGCAAGGTGAGGTTGGCAATCAGCGCCACCAGCATGCTGAAACTGGAAATAACCCCTAACTGCGCCAGCCCGCGATAGCTCGTGGGGACGAAAGTGGCAAAACTAATCGCCGCGCCCACCGCGGCCAGCACCAGCGCGCCACCCGCGCCGTTGGCGGTCGCGTGCAAGGCCTGCGCGCCGCGCTCCCCCCGCGCGCATTCCTCCCAGTAGCGCATCGCGAACTGCACGCCAAAATCGACGCCCATGCCGATAAACAGCACCGCAAAACACACCGAGATAATGTTCAGGCTGCCCACCCAATAGGTGGCCAGCGCGGCGGTCCACAGCAGCCCGCAGCCCAGCGTCAACAGCACCGCCAACACCATGGCAGGCGAGCGCAAACCCCACATCAGCACCACCGCGACCAGCGCAAAGGACAGCAGCGTCGTCAGCTGGGCGTCGGCCGCCACGCCCACCAATTCTTCGGTGTCCATGGCGGTGGCGCCGGTGAGGCGGAAAGTGACCTCAGGCCACTGCGGCTGCAATTCGACCAGTAACGCTTTAAGGGCGGCGAGCGCGGGGGCTTGGGGCTGGAAACTAATCGCCGCACGCGCCGGATCGATCAGCACGAAAGAGCGCCGGGGCGTGCTCCCTGCGGGGCCGGCAAACAGGTCGTCGCGCCAATGTAGGGACCCCGCCGCGGGCCCGGCCAGCGCGCTCGCCAAGCGCTCGAACACCCGCCCCAGCTGCGCTTGTTGGGCCGCGTCTAAGGGGCGCGTGAGCGCTGTGCGCAGTGTGCCAAACAGCCCGCGCAAACTGGGGTCCTGGGCCAGCGTACCCAGCAGGGGTGCGGCCTGCGCCAGGCGTGCGTCTAGGGTCCAGAGTTCGTCGGTAGACAGATACAACAAACCGTTGCGCGCGAAGAATTCGCCGCCGCCGGGCTGCGAGAGGGCCCGCGCAATGTCGGGGCGCTCGCGCAGGCGCGCCGCCAGCGCGTTAGCGGCATCCTCGGCCGTCCCCGCGTGGGCCGCCTGGGTGTACACCACGATATCGCCCGGCAGCTCCGGGAACGCCGCGGCCAGCGCGCGGTTGGCCTGCCGATAGGGCAAGCGCACGTCGATCATTTGGGTGGTATCGGTGTCGATGCCCAGATTCTCGCGCGTGTAGGCGACGGCAAGCGCCGTGAGCAGAGCGGCTGCGAGCATCACCGCCCACCGCTGGGCGACGGACCCGCGCACCAATGAGTGAACAATCCGGCGCGGCACGGCGCTTAATTCTGGGGACATAAAACCTCTCTGCAGTAAGGGCGGCGCCCGCGCGTGCGGATCTGCGCCGCGGGGAGTCTACGCCGGCGTCCCGCGCGGCGCGCAGGCACCTCCCCACGCGCGGCCCGCGAGGGGGCGGCGCACCGCCGCCGTGCCAGGGCAGCCGTCGGCCTGCCGCACTCTAACCAAGTCCGCGCGCAGACTCGAGCCGCAGGTCGCCAAACCGCGACCCGTGTGCACCCGCCCCGCGGCGGCAGGCCGCGCGCCGTTAACATCAGGGTTGCAGCAGCCGGGCCGCCAGCACGAGGTCGGCCCGCCACGCCGACCGGTGGTCTAGCTGCCGGGCCCGTTGGCTGGTCACCGCCGGCGCGGCGGCGCCCGGCGGGCATTAGTGGATGGACTGCCGACCCTCCCCGCTAGGTGGGCGTGTGCCGCCAGCCCAGCAGGAAGCTCTGGTTCGCCTCGAGGGCCTGTCCAAACGTCCCATATTCGCCGTACTGCTGGATGATTTTCGCCACCACGCCGGTCCAGCCGGTCTGGTGACTCGCGCCCAAACCAGCACCGGTGTCGCCGTGGAAATACTCATGAAACAGGACCAGATCGCGCCAGTGGGGGTCGCTGCGAAACCTTTCCTCAGCGCCATTGCATGGGCGGCGGCCGGTCGCGTCTTTTAGAAACAACGAGATCAACCGCCGCGACAGCTCGGTCGTCACTTCCCATAGCGTCAGCTGATTTTCCGACCCCCGGGGACAGGCCACTCGAAAACCGTCGCCTACAAAGTAGTGCTGTTTCTGCAGCGCCTCGATCAGGAGGTAGTTGAGCGGAAACCACACCGGCCCGCGCCAATTCGAGTTGCCGCCAAACATCTCGATGTTCGACTCCCCCGGCACGTAATCGAGCGTGAACTGGTGTCCGTCGAGCGCCAGCACGAAGGGGTGTGCGGCGTGCCGTTTCGATACCGAGCGCACGCCGTGTGGGCTCAACATGCCGTCCTCATCCAAAAGGTGCTCGAGCAGGCGCGTCAACTTGTGCGTATCGATGAGGGACAGACGGACCCGGCCCTTGATCCCCTGCTCGTCCATGCCGGCGAGGCCGGCCAGCAGTTCGGGGCGGTAGCGCGAGAACCACCCGAAGCGCTCGCTGAAGCCGCTGAACTGGCTCAGGCTCTCACGGTCACAGACCGCGATGGCGAAGAGCGGGATCAGGCCCGCGATAGTCTGCGCGTTGATGCGGAAGCTGCGGCCATCCGGCAGCCTGAGGACGTCGTAATAGAAACCCTCCTGTTCGTCCCACAAGCCGACCGCTCCGCCCTCCGTGCGGTTGACCGCCGCGCCGATGTAGACAAAATGCTCGAAGAACTTGGTCGCGAGGTCCTCGTAGACGGGGTCTTCCTGGGCGAGCTCCAGCGAGATCCCCAGCAGGTTCAAGCAATACATCGCCATCCAACTAGTGCCGTCCGCCTGCTCGAGATGGCCTTCCGACGGCAAGTCCTTGGAGCGGTCGAACGCACCGATGTTGTCCAGACCGAGGAATCCCCCCGCGAAAATGTTTTTGCCTTCGGCGTCTTTGCGATTGACCCACCAGGTAAAGTTGATCAGCAGTTTATGGAAGATGCGCTCGAGGAACGCCCGGTCTTTGCGGCCGTATATTTTTTCCTCGATGCGATAAACGCGAAGCGCGGCCCAGGCGTGCACGGGTGGATTGACGTCGCCAAAGACCCACTCGTAGGCGGGGATCTGGCCGTTGGGGTGCATATACCACTCGCGGGTCAGCAGCAGGAGCTGGTCCTTGGCGAATTGCGGATCGATCATGGCGAACGCCACGCAATGAAAGGCCATGTCCCACGCCGCGAACCACGGGTATTCCCATTTGTCCGGCATCGACAGCACGTCCCCAGCGCCCACGTGCGACCAGTCGTGGTTGCGGCCCTGCTGGCGCGTCGCCGGCGGTGGCGCAACCCCGGGGTCGCCCTTGATCCAGCGCGCCACCATGTAGCGGTAGTACTGCTTGCTCCAGAGCATGCCGGCAAAGGCCTGGCGCTGGACATTGCGCATGTCCTCGGGGAGCGCGAAAGGCGTCACGCGGTGATAGAAGGCGTCCGCCTCCGCCTGGACCTGCGCAAACCTGGTCTCGAACGCCGGTCCCAGCGGCGCCGTCGCCGCCGTCACGTTGGTCAAGCGCAGCCGGATGACCGCAGTCTCGCCGGCGCCGACCATCCGCACGTAGTGCGCTGCCACCTTCGTCCCGGTCTGGGCCGGGTTCACCGCGTCGCGCCGGCCAGCAAGGAGACACTCGCCGATGCCGTCTTTCACGAACGGCGAGGCGTTGGGGGTGCCGAACAGGCGCGTCAGGTTCGACTCGTTGTCGGTGAACAGCAGCTCCTCCGGCGTCTCGCAGTGCAGCCAGTACGGCTCCAGCGCGCGGTGGGTGGCCCGCAGCACCGGCCCTGCCGGCTCAATGCGCTCGATCTCGATGCCGGGTTTCGCGTTGGCGGGATACCACGTCCAGTCGTTCTTGAACCACAGCGTGGGCAGCAGGTGCAGGGGCGCCGCCGCCGGCCCGCGGTTGGCCGCGCTGATCCGGATGAGGATGTCGTCCGGCCCGGCCTTCGCGTACTCGACGAAGACATCGAAGTAGCGGTCCTCGGCGAAGGCCCCGGTATCGAGTAACTCATACTCGGGATCCTGCCGCGTGCGGCGGGCGTTCTCCGCCACCAGATCGGCATACGGGAAGGCCCGCTGTGGGTACTTGTAGAGGCATTTCATGTAGGCATGGCTGGGCAGGTTGTCGAGGTAGAAATAGCACTCCTTGACGTCCTCGCCGTGGTTGCCCTCTTTGCCATTCAACCCGAACAGGCGCTCTTTGAGGATCGGATCCGCGCCGTTCCACAGGGCGAGCGCGAAGCACAGGGTCTGGCGGTCATCGCAGATCCCGGCCAGACCATCTTCGCCCCAGCGATAGGCGCGCGAGCGGGCGTGGTCGTGGGTAAAATAGTCCCAGGCCTCGCCGTCCGCGCTGTAGTCCTCGCGCACCGTGCCCCACTGCCGCTCCGCGAGATAAGGGCCCCAGCGCCGCCACTTCGCCGTGCCGGTGCGGGCCGCCTCCAGCCGCTCTTCCTCTGCGCTCAACAAAACATTGGGGGCATCACTCATGAATTTTTAAGCTCCTCGCAGTCGGCTAATAACGGTTGGAAGCGCAGCACATGACAACCCCACGCGGCGAGGTCGACGTACAGACCCGTCTGGCGCAGCTCAGCGCCCTCCCGGTCGTACATCGCGCCCGACAGGGCATCGACCAGCCGCCACCGCTGCGCACCGACCTCGTCCCAGGGCACCTCGACCCACGCTTGCGCGGCCGCGTCGCTCAGATTGACCACGACGAGGCAACGCTCCTCCCCGAGGGTCCAGGTCCACGCGAGGAGATGCTCGCCGCTGCGATTATCCGGCCAGCCCGTACACGCCGACAGGCGCCACAAACCCTCTTGGAACAGCGGCCGGGCACAGGCCTGCAAGAGCTGCGCGTAGAAGGCCTGCAGCGCGGGGCAGGCCGCCTCCGCGGGACGGCGGCCCAAGAATACGGGCAGCTTCACAGCGCGCCCCTCGAACTGTCCTTCGTGGAACAGCCGCGCGCCCGGCAGGGTCGCGATGGTCACCGCCACCACCCGCCCCTGGGCCGGCGAAAATACCGCTGCCGCGCGCGGCTCGTCGTGGTTCTCGGTGAAGCGCAGGAGCTGCGACTGATAGTCCAGTGCGGCGCCCAAATGCAGCCGCACGTCCGCGGCCGGCCCGTGGACCAGCCGGTCGTAGAGGCGTTTGTCGTAACAGAAGTCGAAACCGCGCTGCTGCAGCGCCCATTCGAGGTCCCAGTAGGTTTCGGCAATGAACAAAAAATCGGGCTGCGCGCCGGCGACCGCGGTGATCAAGTCGTCCCAGAATTCCGTCGCCGGCGGCGGGCCAGCGCGACCACCCCAGGTGCGCTCGAACACCGCGTTCAGCAGCAGCATCGCCATGTCGCAGCGCACGCCGTCGCACTGGTCGGCGATGCGAGTGACCGTCTCGATCGCCGCGCCGCGCAGCCCCGGCGCGAACACGTTCAACTGCAGTACGTCCGACCAAGCCGGGGAAAACGGGTCCTTGCCGCAGGCAAAGACCCGACCCTGCACGCGGCTGAAGGCCGCCGGTTCGCGGGCGAGATCCGCCGCGCTGCCACGGATGAAATACTCCGGGTGGGCCGTCACCCACGGATGGTCTGGCGCCAGGTGGTTGGGGACAAAATCGAGGATAAGGCGCAGGCCCCGTTGCGCGAGTTCACGGCGCGCGTGGGCCAGCCCCTGCGGCCCGCCGAGTTGGGAGTCCACGACGTAGCGGCGCACGCAGTAGGGCGACCCTACGTTGTCGGCCGGCCGAAAATCGGGCAGCGCCCGCTGGAAGTCCGCGCGCAAACCCTCGTTCTGGTTCGCAATCGCGATGCCCGCCGGGCTGCGTTCCCACACCCCCATCAGCCACACCGCCGCAATACCGCAGGCAGCGATGGCGTCCCATTCCGCCGCCGGCACCGAGCCGAGGTCGATGAAGCCGGCGTAGCGCGCGCGCAGATCCGCCAGCCAGACCCACGCATTGATCTCATAAATCGTCGGATAACGGGGTCTTAGGATCATGGTCAACGCCTTTTCGCAGCTTGGTTCGCCCATCCTGTCGCCAAGGTCTAACACCTGCTGCGCGACGATACACTGGCCATCCGAGGGACGCAAAACACCCCCGGTGACGGCCGCGACCCCGGCGGCAGTCGCTCTCGGCGTGGCGACCGAACGCCAGCCGCCGCCGGTTGGTGCCAGGGGTCCTGGCTAGACGCCGCCGCCGTGGTGCACGGCGCGCGCCGCGGGCAAACCCCACCCCCACGCGGCTAACGGCGGCTAACGGCGGCTAACGGCGGCGACCCGCTCGCTGACCAGCGCTTGACGCTAACGCTTTTCAACGGCAACTTCACCGGTACTGGGGAAGTACTGCGGCGGGTGGCACAGACCCCGGCGAATTGGGAGCCGTGCCCGCGCGTGCGGCAGGCCCGCCCCGACCGAACCCACAGGAGCAGACCATGAGCACACGACTGCCGGTCATCTACGCGGTCCGTCATGGCGAGACCGCCTGGAGCCTGTCCGGGCAGCACACCGGACTCACCGACCTGCCGCTGACGCCGACCGGCGAACAGCGGGCCCACCACCTCGTGGCGCGCCTCGCCGGCTGCTCGTTCGCGGCAGTCCTGACCAGTCCGCTCCAGCGCGCCGCGCGCACCTGCGAACTCGCCGGGTTCGGCGCCGCGGCCGCCCGCGAGGGCGACCTCGTGGAGTGGGACTACGGCGACTACGAGGGGCGGCGCAGCGTGGAGATCCACGCCGAGCGCCCGGACTGGTTGCTGTTTCGGGATGGCTGCCCCGGTGGCGAATCACCGGCGCAGGTGGGCGCCCGGGCAGACCGTGTGGTCCATCGCTTACGCGCCGTCGGCGGCGACGTGCTGATTTTTTCGAGCGGACATTTTCTGCGCACGCTGGCAGCGCGTTGGCTCGGGCTCCCGCCGTCCGCCGGCCAGAGTTTTCTGTTGGGCACGGCGAGCGTGAGCATCCTGGGCTACGAACACAATTTGCAGGAACCGGCGATCCATCTGTGGAACGACCCCGCGGCGTCATAAAGGCGGCGCACCCTCGCCGCCCGAGGAGTCGTCGCGAGAGCGCATAACGCAGGCGCGACCCGCGGCCAGCAGGCCGCCGCCTGGGCGTCTTTGATCGTAGCCGGCGGCGCCGGTTTCGTGTTTCACTCCGACTGCGCGCCGCCGGAGTCAGCACGGTAGCGCAGCCGACTTGGCCCCACGGGCCGCCCGCCCGCGCCGGGCGCGGTGAGGGTCGGCCGGACTCGCGACTCGGTTCAAGCTAAACGGGAGCCACGACATGCACGCAACCCAGCAACTGCACGACCTCGGGCAAAGCCTGTGGCTCGACAACATCACGCGAGCGCTGCTCGACAGCGGCACGCTCGCCCGCTACCTCGATGAGCTGACCATCACCGGTCTCACCTCTAACCCCACGATCTTCGACCAGGCGATCAAGAACAGCACCGACTACGACCGCGACATCCGGGCAAAACTGCAGGCGGGCAAGTCCGGGGAGGCGCTGTTCTTCGAACTCGCGCTCGCGGACATTACCCGGGCCGCAGATATCTTCAGGCCCATCTTCGAGCGCACCGCTGGCGTCGACGGTTGGGTGTCGCTGGAAGTCTCGCCGCTGCTCGCCTACGACACGCAAACCACGATCCGGGTGGCTAAAGACCTTTTCGCCCGCGCCGAGCGACCCAACCTCTTTATCAAAATCCCCGGCACCCCGGAAGGCCTGCCCGCAGTCGAGGAGGCCATTTTCGCCGGCGTACCGGTCAATGTGACGCTGCTGTTCTCCCCCGCGCACTATATGGCGGCGGCCGCGGCCTACCTGCGCGGCATCGAGCGCCGGATCGTCGCCGGGCTCAATCCTAACGTCGGCTCCGTCGCCTCGGTGTTCATCAGCCGCTGGGACGGCGCGGTCGCCGGCCGGGTGCCCGCCGCACTGACCAACAAGCTGGGCATCGCCATTGGCCAACAGACCTACCAGGCCTACTGCGAGCTGCTCGCCTCGCCCCGCTACCGGCGCGTCATGAACGCCGGTGCCCGGCCGCAACGCTTGCTGCTGGCGAGTACCGGCACCAAAGACCCCAAGGCGTCCGACTACCTGTATATCCATGCGCTGGGCGCCCCCCTGACGGTGAACACAATTCCCGAAGCCACCCTGAAGGCCTTTGGCAACCACGGCGTGGTGGGCACGCCGATGGCCGCAGACGGCGGCGATTGCGCCGCGGTGCTCGCCCTGTTTGAGCAGGCCGGCATCGAGGTGGCGGCCTTGGCCGCCAAGCTGCAGAGCGACGGCGCGGCGTCATTCGTGAGCTCATGGAACGAGTTGATGGCCGTGATCCTCGCCAAGAGCGCCACGCTGGGCGAGGCGGGCTAAACACACCGCCGCGCCGCCTCTGGCGAGGCGCCCGGCTCCGTCCACGCATGGCAGACCCCTAGGGGATACTCATGAAAGTGTTGGTAATCGACGTCGGCGGGACCAACGTCAAAATTCTCGCTACCGGGCAAAGCGAACCACGCCAACTACCCTCGGGCACCACCCTCACGGCCGCGCGGATGGTCGAGGGCGTCAAGCAGCTCGCCGGCGACTGGCAGTACGATGTCGTGGCAATCGGCTACCCCGGACCCGTCGTGCGCGATCGGCCGATGGCCGAGCCGCACAACCTGGCCCCAGGCTGGGTGGGTTTCGACTACGCCAAGGCGTTCGGGCTGCCGGTCAGAATGATCAACGATGCCGCGCTCCAGGCCCTGGGCAGCCACACCGGCGGCAAACTGCTGTTTCTCGGGCTCGGCACCGGTCTGGGCACTACCCTCATCATCGATGGCGTGGTCGAAGCGATGGAACTGGCGCACCTGCCCTACCGCAAAGGCACCTACGAGGACTACTTGGGGATCCGTGGGCTCACGCGCCTGGGCAAGAAAAAGTGGCGCCAGCATGTCGCCGACGTGGCGGCCCTGTTTACCGCCGCGTTCGACCCCGACGACGTGGTGTTGGGGGGCGGTAACGCCAAGAAACTCACTGCACTGCCGCCGCGCTGCCGCTTGGGCGATAACGCCAACGCGTTCCTCGGCGGGTTTCGGCTGTGGCAGGATTCTGCCCCCAGCGCCGCCGCACAGCCCAGCCGCGCCCCTGCCACGACCCCGGCACCCGCCGCGACCGCGCGGGCGCAGCCCCAGCAACCCGCCGCGCGTCCCGCGGCGCCGCAGTCACCCAAAAGCGTCAGGCGCCCCCCTAACGCGCCACCGGCGAATGTTAAGGCGGCGACCGGTCGCGCGCCCACTAAGCCTCGGGTGTCGGCCGCGGCAAACCGCGCCCCGACCACCCGCAAGGCTTAGCCCGCCGCACCGGTCTGACCACGGCCCGCCTCGCGCCAACCACCCATAAAGAGTCCCAGTATGGCCGCAAGCTTGCCCCCCCTCACCGCCCGCCCGGCATGGCAGGCCCTCGTCGCCCATCAGCGGCAAATCGGCGCGCGGCAGCTGGCCGCGCTCTTTGCCGAGGACCCCACGCGCGGCGAGCGGCTGACGCTCGAGGCCGTCGGGATCTACCTCGACTATTCGAAGAACCGCATCACCCAAGACACCCTCGTGCTGTTGCTGCAGCTGGCCGCGGAGTCCGGCCTGCGGGGGCACATCGATGCCATGTTTCGCGGCGACAAAATCAACCTTACCGAAGACCGCGCCGTGCTGCACGTAGCCTTGCGCGCGCCGCGCGACGCCACGATCTTCGTGGACGGCCACAACGTGGTGCCCGCGGTCCACGCGGTGCAGGACAAAATGGCGGACTTTGCCGAGCGGGTGCGCAGCGGCGCGTGGCGGGGCCACACGGGGCAGCGCATCCGCAATGTCGTGAACATTGGCATCGGAGGTTCCGATCTGGGGCCGGTGATGGCCTACGAGGCCTTGCGCTACTACAGCGATCGGAACCTGCGGTTGCGCTTTGTTTCCAACGTCGACGGCACCGATTTCGCCGAAGCCACGCAGGACCTCGAACCGGCGGAAACGCTATTTATCGTCTCCTCCAAGACCTTCACGACGCTGGAGACCATGACCAACGCCGCCAGCGCCCGCGCCTGGTCGCTGGCCGGTCTGGGCGGCGAGCGTGCGGCAGTGGCCCGGCATTTCGTCGCGGTCTCGACCAACGCCGAAAAAGTGGCCGAGTTCGGCATCGACACCGCCAATATGTTCGGTTTCTGGGACTGGGTGGGCGGCCGCTATTCGTTGGATTCCGCGATCGGCCTGTCCACCATGCTCGCCATCGGCCCGGACAATTTCCGCGCGATGCTCGGCGGTTTCCACGCGATGGACGAGCACTTCCGCACGGCCCCCTTCGGGCAGAACCTACCGGTGCTGCTCGCGCTGCTGACCGTCTGGTACGCCAATTTTTTTGCCGCGCAAACCGTGGCGGTGCTGCCCTACGAGCAATACCTGAAGCGCTTCCCGGCCTACCTCCAGCAACTCACGATGGAGAGCAACGGCAAGCACGTGACGCGCGAGGGCACGCCCGTCGAAGTCGCGACGGGGCCGGTCTATTGGGGGGAACCCGGGACCAACGGCCAGCATTCGTTCTATCAGCTGATCCACCAGGGAACCCACCTCATCCCCTGCGACTTCATCGCCTTCGAAACATCGCATAACCCGCTCGGCCGCCACCACGACATCCTGCTCGCCAACATGTTTGCGCAGGCCGAGGCGCTCGCGTTCGGCAAAACTGCGGCGCAGGTGCGCGCCGAAGGCACCCCCGATTGGCTAGTGCCGCACCGCGTATTCGAGGGCAACCGACCGTCCAACACGCTGCTGCTGGAGTCGCTGACGCCCGCGGCGCTGGGCAAGCTGGTGGCGCTCTACGAGCACAGCGTGTTCACGCAGGGGGTGATCTGGAACCTCGATTCGTTCGACCAGTGGGGGGTGGAACTGGGCAAGGTCCTCGCGCAGCGGATCATCCCGGAACTCGAAGCCCCGACGCTGCCCCCGCTCGGCCACGACAGCTCGACCAACGCGCTGATCCGCCGTTACCACCAAAAAAAGCGTGGCCAAGGCTAGGCGGCACGCAAACCCCTAATCGCCACGTATGCCGCGCATCAACCTACTCACAAGAGGAACTCGCTATGCAACTCGGAATGATCGGACTCGGCCGCATGGGGGCGAACATGGTGCGGCGGCTCATCCGCAACGGCCATCACTGCACGGTCTTCGACCGGTCTGAACAAGCGGTGGCCGAACTCGTGGCCGAGCACGCCACGGGCGCTAGCTCGCTGGCGGACTTTGTCGCCAAGCTCGCGCAGCCGCGCGTCGTCTGGCTGATGGTGCCCGCGGCGGTGGTCGATCAGAGCATCACCTCGCTGCTGCCGCTGCTCGCGCCCGGCGACATCCTCATCGATGGTGGCAATTCGTATTACGTCGACGATATCCGGCGGGCGCAGGAACTTGCCCCGCGGGGCCTCCATTACGTGGACGTCGGCACCAGCGGCGGCGTCTGGGGGCTGGAGCGCGGCTACTGCATGATGATCGGCGGCGAAGCGGCGATCGTGCAGCACCTCGACCCCATTTTCGCCACCCTCGCGCCCGGCCCCGGCGACGTCGAGCGCACACCGGGCCGCGCGCCGCAGGACGGCACCGCCGAGCAGGGTTACCTGCACTGCGGCGCCAACGGTGCCGGCCACTTCGTGAAGATGGTGCATAACGGCATCGAATACGGCCTCATGGCGGCCTACGCGGAGGGCATGGCCATCCTCAAGGCGGCCAACATCGGCAAACAGACCCACGCAATCGACGCCGAGACGACGCCGCTGCGCGACCCCGC
Source organism: Gammaproteobacteria bacterium (assembly GCA_009692365.1). GTDB lineage: Bacteria > Pseudomonadota > Gammaproteobacteria. The sequence goes on along the minus strand of SHZJ01000034.1, from coordinate 10,625 downwards.
GCACTACCAATACGACCTCAATCTGCCCGACATCGCCGAAGTTTGGCGGCGCGGCAGCGTGGTCGCCTCCTGGCTGCTCGACCTCACGGCCGCCGCGCTGATCGACGACCCGGCGCTGGGTAAGTTCTCCGGTCGGGTCTCCGACTCCGGGGAAGGACGCTGGACGATCAAGGCCGCCATCGACGAGGCGGTGCCCGCACCGGTGCTCACCACCGCGCTCTACGCCCGTTTCAGTTCGCGCGGGGAAGCCGATTACCAGGACAAGCTGCTCTCGGCGATGCGTTTCCAGTTCGGCGGGCACCTCGAAAAGCCCCCCACCAATTAACCGCGCGCGCGGGGGAAAATCCATGACCAGCACCCACTCCGACGCCCTCGTTTTTTTTGGTGCCACCGGCGACCTCGCCTACAAGAAAATCTTTCCCTCGTTGCAGGCGATGGTGAAACGCGGCCACCTCAAAGTCCCCGTCATCGGCGTTGCCAAGGCGGGCTGGAACCTCGACCAACTCAAGGCGCGGGTCCACGCCAGCCTGGTCGCCCACGGCGGCGTCGATGCGGCAGCCTTTGAACAGCTCTCCGGTCTGCTGCGCTACGTCGACGGTGACTACGCCGACCCCGCCACCTTTCAGGCGTTGCGCCGGGAACTGGGCGGTGCCACGCAGCCGGCGCACTATCTGGCGATCCCCCCCCTGCTGTTCGGCGAGGTCGTCTTGCAGTTGGCCCGCTCGGGCTGCACCGAGAATGCCCGCGTGATCGTTGAAAAACCCTTCGGCAACGACTTGGCGTCGGCGCGCGCGCTCAACCAGATCCTGCTCAGCACCTTCGCTGAGAGCCGCATCTTCCGCATCGACCATTACCTCGGCAAACGGCCGGTCCACAACATGGTCTTCTTCCGCTTCGCCAACGCGTTTCTGGAATCATTCTGGAATCGTCGCTTCGTGCGGAGCGTGCAGATCACGATGGCCGAGGATTTTGGGGTGCAGGGCCGCGGGGGCTTCTACGACCAAACCGGTACCATCCGCGACGTGATCCAGAATCACCTCTTTCAAGTGCTCGCGAACCTCGCGATGGAGCCGCCCGCGCGCACCGATCCCGAGTCGATGCGCGACGAAAAGGTCAAGGTGCTGAAGTCCATCCCCCCGCTGGAAGCAAAGAATCTCGTCCGCGGGCAGTTCGCCGGCTACCGCAACGAGCCGGGGGTCGCGCCCGATTCGCAGACCGAAACCTTCGCCGCACTCAAACTCGAGGTCGATTCGTGGCGCTGGCAGGGCGTGCCGTTCTACTTCCGGGCGGGCAAGTCGCTCCCCACCACGTGCACCGAGGTCTTGGTGCGGATGCACCGTGCGCCCAGGGTCTTTCCCACCGTCGCCGGCCTGCCGAACCACTGCCGCTTCCGCATCAGCCCCGACATCGCTATCGCCCTCGGGGTGACGGTGATGGACGCCGAAGACAAGGAAATCGGTGAGCAAAGGGAACTCCTGCTGAGCCATCGTCCCGGCGCAGCGGAGATGGATGCCTACGAGCGGGTGCTGGGCGACGCCATGGCGGGCGACGCCACCCTGTTTGCCCGCGAGGACTACGCCGAGGAGGCGTGGCGCATCGTCGACCCGGTGCTGCAGCAGGGGACCCCGATCCACGCCTACGAGCCGGGCACCTGGGGCCCGCGCGAAGTCGAGCGCGTTACCCCAGTGGGGGGCTGGCTCAATCCCACCGTGCCGACGTAGGCGCCACGACCGCCATGCAAAGCCAAGTGCTGGCCGATGCCCAGACGCTCGCCACGGCCGCCGCGGTGCTCATCGCCGCCGATGCCCGGGCGGCCGTCGCCGCCCGCGGACGCTATGTGTTCGCGGTGAGTGGCGGCAGCACGCCGTGGGTGATGCTGCGCGCGCTCGCCGCCCAGGATGTACCGTGGCACGCCGTCCACGTCCTGCAGGTGGACGAGCGGGTGGCGCCGGCGGGCGACCCGCTGCGCAATCTCACCCCACTGCGCGCCAGCCTGCTCGCCCCGGCGCAGTTCCACGCGATGCCCGTGGAGGCACCGGATCTGGCGGCGGCCGCGGGGCGCTACGCGCAGTTGTTGTGTGAGCTCACCGGCTCGCCAGCGGTACTCGACCTCGTGCATCTCGGGCTTGGCCCGGACGGCCATACCGCCTCGCTAGTGCCGGGCGACCCGGTCCTCGACGTCACCGACCTCGATGTCGCCCTCACCACCGGCACCTATCAGGGCACGCGACGGATGACGCTGACCTATCCCGCGCTGGCGCGGGCGCGGCGCGTCTTGTGGCTCGTCAGCGGGGCGGAGAAGGCTGCCATGCTAGTGCGCCTGCAGGCCCACGACCGCTCGATACCCGCCGGCCGGGTGCGCGCCGACCATGCGTTGGTGCTCGCTGACCACGCGGCGGCACCCCCAGCAGCGCCTTAAAAAAACCACTCATAGGAGCCGACCATGACCGCTGCAGAACTCGACCTCCTCGCCATCAATACCATTCGCACGCTCTCGATAGACGCCGTGCAGGCGGCGAAGTCCGGCCATCCGGGCACGCCTATGGCCTTGGCGCCGCTCGTCTACACGCTGTGGAACCGCGTGCTGCGCTTTAATCCGCAAGACCCAATCTGGCCCAACCGCGACCGCTTCGTGCTGTCCAATGGTCATGCGTCCATGCTGCTGTGGTCGCTGCTGCACCTCAGCGAAACGCAAACGGTCAATGCGCAATACGAACAGCTAGGCCAGGCTGCGGTCACCCTCGAGGACATCCGGCGCTTCCGCCAACTCGACAGCAAGGCGCCCGGCCACCCCGAATACCGCTGGGTGTCGGGGGTCGAAACCACCACCGGCCCGCTCGGGCAAGGCATCGCCACCAGCGTCGGCATGGCCATCGGGCAACGCTGGCTCGCGAGCCGCTACAACCAGCCCGGCTTCGAGATGTTCGGCTACGACATCTACGCGGTGTGCGGTGACGGCTGCCTGATGGAAGGCGTTGGCGCTGAGGCCGCCTCCCTCGCCGGCCACCTCGGTCTGGATAACCTGTGCTGGATCTGGGACAACAACCACATCACGATCGAGGGCAACACCAACCTTACCTTCACCGAGGATGTCGCGGCGCGCTTCCTGAGCTACGGTTGGAACGTGCTGCGCGTGAGTGACGCCAACGACATCGACCGCATCGAGCAGGCGCTCGGCGTGTTCCGGGCCACCTTAGGCCGGCCCACACTCATCGTGCTGGACAGCCACATCGGCTACGGCTCGCCCCACAAGCAAGACACCTCCGCGGCCCACGGCGAGCCCCTGGGCGAGGATGAAATCCGCCTCACCAAGCGTGCCTACGGCTGGCCAGAGGACGCCCAGTTCCTCGTGCCAGAGGGCGTTAAGCAGCATTTCGCGGCCGGCATGGGCGCCCGCGGCGCGGCCGCGCAGCGCGCTTGGACCGCACTGCTCAGCGGCTATCGCGCGCAATTTCCGGCGCTCGCAAGCGAGCTAGAGCTGATCCAGCGGCGCCAACTGCCGGCCGGCTGGGACCACAACTTGCCGGTGTATCCCCCCGACCCCAAGGGCGTGGCGGGGCGCGACGCCGCCGGGCAGGTGCTGAACGTGCTGGCGCAAAACGTGCCGTGGTTTCTGGGTGGCTCCGCCGACCTTGGCCCCTCCAATAAGACCACGCTGAAATATCCCGGCGCGGGCGATGTGCAGGCGGCCACCCCGGGCGGCAAGAACCTGCACTTTGGCATCCGCGAGCACGCGATGGGTGCCATCCTCAACGGCCTGTCGCTGACCAAGCTGCGCGCATTCGGTGCCACCTTCTTCGTTTTTTGTGACTACGCCCGCCCGGCCATCCGGCTCTCGGCCTTGATGGAGATCCCAACCATCTATGTGTTCACGCACGACGCGATGGGCGACGGCGAAGACGGCCCCACCCATCAACCGGTGGAGCACCTCGCCTCGCTACGCGCCATGCCGGGGCTGGTTACGCTGCGGCCGGGCGATGCCAATGAAGTCGTGGAGGCGTTCCGCTACGTGATGCAGCTGCGGCATAAGCCCGCGGTGTTCGCCTTGTCGCGGCAGAACCTGCCCACGCTCGATCGCAGCCGGTACGCCGCGGCAAGCGGGGTCGCGTGCGGGGCCTATGTGCTGGGCGATGCGCCCGGCGGCCAACCCGAGGTCATCCTCATCGCCACCGGCAGCGAGCTCGCACTCGCGGTCAGCGCGCACGAGGCGCTGAGCGCCGAAGGCATCCGCTCGCGGGTGGTCTCGATGCCCTCGTGGGACATCTTCGAGCTCCAAACGCAGGCCTACCGCGACAGCGTGCTGCCGCCGGAGGTGAGCGCCCGCGTCGCGGTGGAGCAGGCCTCTACCTTCGGCTGGGAGCGCTACGTGGGCACCCGGGGCCGCGTCATCGGCATGCAGACCTTCGGCGCCTCGGCTCCGCTGAAGGCGCTGGAGCAGAAATTTGGCTTCGAGCCGCAGCGCGTGGTGGCGGTGGCCAAGGAACTGCTGGGCCGGGCCTAGCGCCGCTCACGCCCCTGCGGGCGCGGTCGCCATCACGCCGCGATCGCAGCGGCGGGGCTGCGCGGTTCACCGCGGGCTGCGCAAGCGTCTCCCGGCCTGCGCGGCGCGCCGGGCATCCCATCGAACGCGCCACGCCACGGAGCTGGGCGCTCGCGGCGGCGTTGCGGGTGAGCCGTGCCGACCCCTCGCTCGGCGCACCCGCCATTTTTGTCCGGGCCTCGAGCGTCGCAACACCTAAAAGGCCGCACCCTGGGCGGCGGCCCCACAGCGCACGCCCGTCGACTCCAAGCCGCCACGGCCAACGGCGTAATCAATCGAGTCTGACCCCATTGATTTTACAGCGCACGCCCGTCGACTCCAAGCCGCCACGGCCAACGGCGTAATCAATCAAGTCTGACCCCATTGATTTCGCGGCCAACGGCGTAATCAATCGAGTCTGACCCCATTGATTTCGGCCAACGGCGTAATCAATCAAGTCTGACCCCATTGATTTCGCGGCCAACGGCGTAATCAATCGAGTCTGACCCCATTGATCCTTTAATTTCCTAATTTTAATTATCGAGCGGTTGGCAGTCGCGGTTGGAGGCTCAGCAACCGAGCGCTAGGCCATCAAAACGCGGGTCCGATCCACCGCTGAACGTCCGGCTTGCGGGGTCGTACAGGATACCCTGATATCCACCGACGAAATTACCCATTTCCGGGGTGATTTCGCGTAACACATGCCCCCGCGACGCAAGGCCTTCCAACACCCCGCCGGGCATTTGCGGCTCAAACCACACCACGCTGGGCGCGTGCTCGCCATTGGGCTGGGCGCCACCGACGTGGCGCAGCCGGGGTAATGCCCCAGCCTGTTGCACGTCGCAGCCAAAATCGAACAAATTTGCCAACACCTGCACTTGCCCCTGCGGCTGCATGTCCGCGCCGGTGCAACCAAAGGCTAATCGCGGCACGCCCGCGCGCGTCACAAAACCCGGGATGATGGTATGGAACGGCCGTTTGCCCGGTGCGTACGCATTGGGGTGTGCCGGATCAAGCGCAAACCCGGCACCCCGCGACTGCAACGCAAAGCCACCACCCGGCACCACCAGCGCGGAACCAAAAGGATTAAAAATACTTTGAATCGCCGACACCAGCATGCCCTCGGCGTCCGCCACGGCAAAGTAGGTAGTGTCGCTGCCCGGCATCAGGCCCGGTGGAAAATCCGGCGCGGTGCGGGCGGGGTCAATGAGCGCAGCCCGGCTCGCGGTGTACGCATCCGTCAGCAACTGCGTCACCGGGAGTTGGGAGAAATCGGGGTCGGCGTAATACCGTGCGCGGTCGGCAAAGGCGAGTTTTTTGGCTTCGATAAACCAATGCCACCACGCGGCGTCATGGCGATCAGCGGGCGGCGCGCCGGCGCCCAGCAAATTGAGCATCTGCAACACACAGGCGCCTTGTCCGTTGGGCGGCAGCGCGTGGACCTCATACCCACGGTAGGGTGTGGCGAGCGGGCTGACCCACCGGGCGTGCGCGCCGGCCAGGTCTTGCACCTGCAGCGCGCCCCCCGCCTCACGGGTTGCCGCCACCAGCCGGTGCGCCAGCTCCCCGCGATAAAAACCCTCGCGTCCTTCGCTCGCGATGAGTTCGAAAGTGTCTGCCAATTCGCCGTTGCGCTGCTGTACGCCAGCCGCTGGCGCACGGCCCTGCGGTGCGAACAACGCGTTGAACGCCGTGAGGTACGGGCGCAGCGCGACATCAGCGTTGATCTCCACCAGCGCCTGCGCCCAGCCACGTGCCGTCACCGGCTGTACCACATAGCCCTCGCGGGCCGCCGCCATCGCCGCGCCCAGCACCCGACGCAACGGCAAACGTCCAAAACGGGCGTGTAGCGTGCACCAACCATCCACTGCCCCGGGGGTGGTAACGCAGTGCGCGCCACGCATTGGGATAACGGTTTCCGGGGCCAGCAGCGCGCGTAATTGCGCCAGAGTACGCCCGCCCGCACTGCGCCCACTGGCGTTCAAACCCCACAAACGGCGCTCCTGTGGTGCCCACACCAGTGCAAACAAATCCCCGCCCGGGCCGCACATATAGGGTTCGGTGACGGCCAGCATGACGTTCATGGCGATGGCCGCATCTACCGCCGTGCCGCCCTCGCGGAGTATTTCCAGGCCCGCAGCGCTCGCCAGTGGCTGGCTGCTGACCGCCATGCCACGCTGCCCGTGCGCGGCGCGCCGGTGATCGGTTGAGTGCTCCAACATGTTCACGACCCCCAGAGAAATTTGCGACGCCATTGCCCGTCCGGAGCCCAAGGAGGCCTCTCTAGGCCGCGATATTAGCCATTTTTTGCTGCCAGATCCCTGCCGCAAAATGCTCACGAAGGTCAAACCGCTACGCCAACCGTAAAGGCCGCGGCACACAGGTGGCAATCGACCGGCTGCAGCACTTTATGCGCCAACCGCGCCACCGCTGGTATTGCAAACTCGACATCCGCGCTTTTTTTCCCAGCATCAACCGGCAGCTTTTGCTCGCGCTGTGGCGCCGGCAGCTCCCCCGGCTGCCGCATGCCCCGCGGGTGCGCGTCTGCCTCGACCAAGTGGCAACGGCCATCCTGCGCCAATCGCCTATCGACCCGCCGCCGCAGGCCAGCGGTAACCGCGCGTTGCTGGCGCAAATTCCGCCGCATAAATCGTTGTTCCACGCCCCGCCCGGCACCGGCCTGCCCATCGGCAGCCTCACCAGCCAGTTCTTTGCCAACGTCTATCTCAACGAGCTAGACCAGTTCGTTCAACATACCCTCAAAGTGCGCGCCTACTTGCGCTATGTAGATGACTTGGTGCTGCTGGGCAACGACCCCGCCACCCTCAGCCGCCAGCGCTTGGCCATCGAGGTTTTTTTTTTACGCGAGCGGCTGGGACTGAGTTTGCACCCGCATAAAACCGTCCTGCAACGCTGTACTCAAGGCGTGGATTTCCTCGGCAGCGTGGTTTACCCCCATCACCGCCTGACCCGCCAACGCAGCGTGCGGGCCTTGCGTCGGCGGCTAGCCTGGTTTAAGTGGTTAGTGTTCGGGCCGCCCCAGCGCGCGGTACCGCAGCCACCGATGGGGACTTGGCAACGCTGGCTGGCTCACCACGAGGCGCTCGTCGCCCCCGGCGTACCCACCCAGGCGCTGTTGCAGCGGATGCTCGCCACCCTCAACAGCTATGACGGCGTGTTTAAGCACGCCCATACCTACCGCCTGCGCAAGCACTGCTACCACCAAGCGCTAGGCCCGCTGCAACGCTTCTTTTTGCCCGACGGGCCGGATTATCGGCACCTGCGTATTAAAAAAGCCTGGCTGCTCCAGCGCTAATGCGGGGGCTGGCACACAGCGTGACCGCGTGAATGTCGCTCCGCGGAACACCCCACTACAACACCTGCAACGCCACGTAATTGTTGTTGTTGTCGTTGTTGTCGTTGACGTTGCCATGGTTGAGGTTAACGTTCGCGTGCGACGACGCCGAGGGCGTGGCCGACCAGTAATTGTTGGTCTGCCAGCCCGCCGGCGCATTAGGTTCTCACTGTGCGGCGCCCGGCATCTACCGGACGCACCATCGCCTTGCCGTGACCCCCACCGGGTTACCGCGCGGCGCTCAATAATACGGCGCGCACCGCCCCAGACGGACGGCCACGCCGTGGAGAACCTCAGCAAATGCCTAGGTAAAAACACCACCTGCCCCCTGTTGGCGGCAGCCGTAGCCATCGCCCCCATGAGGTGCGGCGCTTACCGCCCGGCGGAATGTTTCCCCGCTGTGCCAGCCCTAACCCGCGGCTTGCACCTCCTTTTTTTCCACACGCAAAAAAAACTCGACCGCTACGCGGTTTGACGCGGACCGCCGCAACGACCCAGCCAACCACCAGCCTAACCGCCAACCCAAAATCAACAATAAAGAAAGGTCAAAGCTCAAAAGTCAAAAGTCAAAAATAAGCTCCGCGGAACACCCCACTACAACACCTGCAACGCCACGGAAGCGGTGTCGAAGTCGAGGACGTCGACGACGTAGCCAGTGCGGAGGAAAACGTACGGGTGCCCCGATGCCGAGGGCGTGGCCGACCAGTAAGAGGCGTTAAACCAGCCCGCCGGCGTGCCGTAGCTGTAGTCGACACCTACCTCCGTGCCGTTGTAGGCGTCCCATACCGCCAATAAATCGTTGTAAGTACTATTCACCGCGTTGCTGCCGGTAGACGCCGGCGAGGAACCTACCGCCGTGCCGGGTTGGTAATTGTAAATGCCATTCCCACCATACGCCGGGGAACTCTCGCCGCCCGCCGTTGGCAGCGCCACCTGAACACCGTTTAACGTCGCGTAGCGGTATACGTCGGTGGTGTTGCCACCGACGCCTGTATTCCCGTTGATGTCCTGGTTGAAGATGCCTTGCAGTACATCGTGTGTGGTGTAGTCATTAAAACCGTTTAACGTGTAGTCATTAGCACCGTTTAACGAACCCGAGTTAGCGCTGGTGCCGTCCCCACTGCGATCCCAAAAGTAAAACCAGCTCCCATCATCTACCTCCACCGGCGCAATTAACTTACCGTAGCTGCCGAGGTCTATCACCGCCTGCCCGGCCACTGGCACCTCCACCACGTCCGTCACCGTAATCGCTACCGCCTGTGCAGCAGAACTCTGACTGCCGTGGCTGGCCGTCACGCTAATGTTGTAAACGTTATCTTGGCCGGCGTCGGCCGGGGCCTCGTAGTCGGGCGCTGCAATGAAACTCACCGCACCGGTGAGTGCGTTGAGGTTAAACAGAGCGGCATCGGTGCCCGACATTGAGTACGTCAGTACCGCGCCCGCATCCGCGTCACTCGCCGTTACCGTGTACACCGTGCCCGTGATGTTCTCCGCCACACTCGTGCTCGCATCACTCGTGATGACCGGCACGCTGTCGTTGAATAGCACCTGCAAGGCAACATAATTGGTCAGGTTGTCGAGGTTGTTGATGACCCCGCCATCGGTGAGGTGCACGAGGGCGTGCCCCGAAGCCGAAGGCGTAGCCGGCCAGTAATAGCTGGGCTGCCAGCCCACCGGCGTGCCGTTGAGGCCGTTGCTGCCGAGACCACTCCCCGTGCCGTTGTACGCGTCCCATACCGCCAATAAATCGTTATAGGTGCTGTTCGCCGCGTTGCTACCGTCGGACGTCGGCGACAAGGAACCGACCGCCGTGCCGGGTTGGTAGATTTGGTAGCTAACGTCGGGATCCGCCACGCCTATCGTCGGCAGCGCCAGGTGAACATCGTTGAGCGTCGCGTAGCGGTAGGTGTCGGTGGTGCCATATTGGCCGTCAGCATTCCGCACAGTGACGTTATCCGTTCCGTTGATGTCCTTGTTGAAAATTTCATCCAGAACATCGTGTGTGGTGTAGTCCACGCCACCGTTTAATGAACCCACATTCTGGTCGCTGCCGTCCCCACTGCGGTCCCAGTAGTAAAACCAAATACCGCCATCTACCTCCACCGGCGCAATTAACTTACCGTAGCTGCCGAGGTCTATCACCGCCTGCCCGGCCACTGGCACTTCCACCACGTCCGTCACCGTTATCGCTACCGCCAGCGGGGTCGAACTCAGCAAGCCGTCGCTGGCGCTTACCGTGATGTCGTAAATGTTGTTGCCGCCTGCGTCGGCCGGGGCCTCGAAGTTGGGTGCCGCTTTGAACGTCACCGCACCGGTGGCGGCGTTGAGGTTAAACAGGTCTGCATCCGCGCCGCTCATCGAGTAGCTCAGCGTGGTGCCCACCTCCGCGTCGCTCGCCGTCACCGTGTACACCGTGCCCGTGGCGTTCTCGGCAAAGCTCGCCGTGGCGCCGCTGTCGATAACCGGCGCCATGTTGGTCACAATGCCGGCCCGGTTAATCGCCAACGCCACGTCTAACTCCGTACCACCTTGGGTGTAGCGCGCATAACCCACCGCGTCGCTCAACGCCGTCCAGCCGCCACCCGCGACGACGCTGTCGCTGGCGCCACCTTCAATAACCAGCGTGTGCGACTCGCTCAAGGCCAGCAGCGAGGCCACATCCAGCGTGACCACATGGCCACCATCCACCAACTGCAGCCGCTCCAGCGACGCCAGCGTGGTGAGGCTGGTGAGATTGAGCGCCTGATTCGC
>SHZJ01000074.1 GCA_009692365.1 Gammaproteobacteria bacterium | reverse complement strand
ATGTCGAGGCTGTCCATAGGCCCAATGCGGTAGGTCCAGTCCTTGGCAAGCGCGCTTTCTTTGGGCGCCTCCGGCAGCGACGACCAGAAGGGATTAGCGATACAAGCGCTAAGCCCTAACGTGAGAACCACCGTTGCACCCATACCGGCTAGCCGGCCCGCCTTACTGTGAATACCCCACATACTCGTGACCCTCGCGTTGTGCGCCATTGCGTGCCTGCAGCAGATTCAACCCCAAAGGGGGGCCAAAATGTTTATCCACAATATGCTTAGCGCCTATTCTTAAACTATTTGTTGAGCAAGTCCAGACCGCCACACCGCTGGTTCCGACAGGGCGTTCAGCCGCGTCTGCCGCCCGCTCCTAAACCGCGCCCTGCGTTATCTAGCGGCCAAGCCGCCGGCAAACTGGTGGCATTATTAGCGTTGCGCGCCGCCGCTCGCCAGCGGTGGTTTAGCGCGGGTGAAAACTGATGTGTCGGTCGGAAAATTCGAGCTGTCCTTGCGCTGCCGCGAGTTCCAGCCGGGCCAGCGCCAGTTCCTCTGCCACCGCCCCCATCAGCGCTAATTCGCGTGGTCCGCCGCGAAAAACCCTGATCAGGGGCTGCTTGGGATCCGGGTTCGCGCCGCTGCGGGCGGCGTCCAGCGCGAAGTCCAGGCGCTCGTCGGGACGCGCAAAAGCCAGCACCATGGCCAACTCGTCCATGCTCCGCATGCGGCGCGCAAACACTTTAAAGAGCGCGCGGCTGCGTTCGGGGTGCGCCTGCAGCTGGCTTTGAAAGCTGGCGCGATCGAGGGTCATCAATTCCACGTCGCTCAGGGCCACGGCCGAGGCCGCACGTGATTGGTCGTCGATGAGCGCCAGTTCGCCAAACAGCGCGCCGGGCCCTAGATTTGCCAGCGTGAGTTCACGCCCATCTGGGGTCTGGCGGGTGATGCGAACCTCACCGGTTTGCACGACGTAGGCGTGCTCGCCGCGCTCACCCTCCGCGAACACCAGTTCGTCCTTGCGCAGGACCAAGCGCTCGAAGCTGTCCTGGAAGTCCGCCAGCGCGAACTCCACGACGCTTCCCAGCGCCCAGCTTAGAAACTCTTTGCTAATACCGGCCAGCGGAATGACGTGATTGCCAATTTCCTCCACCCAGATTTTCTCGGCGAGCGTCACAAAACCGAAGCGTCGATACATCCCGGCGGTTTCGTGGTTCACCACCACCACCACATGCGAGGCTCCGTAGCTCTGGCACACCGTGGCCGCCATCCTAAACATGGCGCGGATGACATCGCGCCGCCGCCGCCAAGGCTTGCGAATGGCCAGCATGCCGGCACTGCCAAACACCGCGGCGTCGCGGTTTTCCCAGTCCGGCCCCAGCGCGGGCAAATCGTCCCGCGCGCGCGCGCGGAACTCGGTGAAGTCGTAGAGTTCGTCCACCGGCAAGCCCACCGGACTATCACGCACCAGTCGCATGGTGGCCACCGGATGCTCGTCTTCATAGGCCACCACGTGATAGACGCTAGGAAAGGCGTCGAACTTGTCGACCAAGCGCTCGCCGTGCAAGGCCTGCCCCCCAAACTTACCGTCTTCGATCACAAACACTTCGTGGCGCAGCCAGAGCGCATCGTCAATTTCCCGCGGGCTGCGGGCTAGCATAATTTTAATCGGCATAGGTTTGCGTCCAGCGCCTGCGCGTTGCGGGGCTAGTGCGGCTTAGGTGGCAGCGCTAAGTGCGCTGACGCTCCTGTCCCGGCGCTAGAAATTATGGCGGAATTCGGTGTAAACACGGTTGGTATGGTCAAACTGCCCAAACAGGCTCGTGGGCGGGCCGGCAAAAATATCGGTGCCTAAGGTCGCCCGCCAATCTGCCGCAAATTCCCAGGTTATTTTGCTTTCCAGCAACCATTCGTTGCGGTCGAGACTACGGATCCAGAGCACTTCGGGGGTGATGTCGGGATGTAGGGCGCTGGTGGTCAGCAGGATGCTGGCGCCGCTCTCCAGGTCTTTGAACTGCATGGCGGGGTCGTAGTTCTGCAGCCAAGTCTGGAAAAACTGCAGGTTCACGTTGTGCCCGGTCTCGCCCGCCCAGTCAATCCCCGCCACATAGGTGAGGGTGTCGGTTTTAACTAAACCGTCGCCATCGCTGAGGCGGTCCACGTTGAGCAGGCGGTCGAGGGTTTCGATGGCTTCTGCCTTCAATACAAAGACGCCAAAATCCTTCGCCAAGGTGCTGCCAATCTGATGAATGCGCCCGTGCACCGGCTTGAAGGTTACGGTGGGGTCGACCCCCAGATTCAGGGTGCGCGACAACGCGGCGGTCTTGTCTGGGCTGGTGTAATAAAAAGCCGAGAGGTCCCAGCCGTTGAGCAAATAGGAGGCGCGAGCACCCGCCGCCAAGTCCGCCCCGAAATCGCCGCGCGGGGCCTTATCCTCCAGAAAAATGCCCTTCACGCCCGGCGGTAAGGAAATGGGGTAGGGATAATATTCTGCCCCATACACGCCCACGTTATCGATGGTGGTGAGCGGAATAAACACCAGTTCGCCGTGGAAATCGCCGCTGAAATACTCTGCGCGCGCCGCCCATTGCGGGATCCGGATGAGGTCAAAATCGGGCAGGATGGATTCGCGCAAATCGATCGGCGAGATGACGTCGGCAAAGAACAAGCCCACCATTTCGCCCCAGATGATGTGCTGCCGGCCTAGCCGAAACTCCCACGCATCGGCGTCGATATCCAGATAGGTCTCATCCACATAGCCGAAAACCAGTTGGTCCTCCTTGACCTGCTTGTTGTAGTAGTCGCCGAGCTGGAACACCGGGTCGTACTCAAAATCCCCGCCAATCTGCCACTTCACGCGGGCGTTCAGCGTGCCGTTAAGGCGCAGTTTCAAGAGCTGTTTGAGCGAGGAGATATGCCCTTCATCTGGCACGGCGTAGGCAAATTCGTTTTGATACAAGCCGCTGAACACGATCCCCGGGGCGGGCTCGGCCGCCGCCAGTGGGTCGGACGCGGGCGCCGCGGTGGTGGCCGTCGCGGGCGCTGGGGCGGCCGTCGCGGCGGGCGCTGGCGCATCGAATAACGCGTCGAGCGACTCGGCGCTAGCCGCCTCTCCCGCCGGGGTCGTGGCTGGCGCTGGCGTCTTGGCTGGCGCTGGGCTGGCCGACTGTGCTGGGCCTTCGAATAAGGCGTCGAGCGACTCGGCGCTGGCCGCCGCTCCCGTCGCGGCCGCGGCGGGCGTTGGTGCCGCCGTGGCGGACTCGGCCGGGGCCGCGGGTTCGGCCTCAAAAAGGTCGTCCATCGAGGCCTGCGCCACCTGCAGGCCCGGGCCAAAGCGCAGCGCCAGCGGCTCGCTCGCCCAACTGGCATTCGCCCCGAGCAGCAAGCCCAAACTCACCCTCAGGGTTCTTCTCGCGAGTCGCGGCACGCGGCCTGCGGCGATCATTTCGCCAGCCGCCCGTCGGCCACGCTCACCACGCGGTCGGCCATTTCCATGATGCGAAAGTCGTGGGTAGAAAAAATGAAGGTGGTTTTCTCGATTTCGTTGATTTCTTTCATCAGGGCCAGAATGCTCTCGCCGGTTTTGGAGTCCAGATTAGCCGTGGGTTCATCGGCCAGCACAATGCTAGGCCCGCCCGCCAAGGCCCGGGCAATCGCCACGCGTTGGCGCTGACCGCCACTCAGTTCGTTAGGGCGATTGCGAAATTTACCGCTCAAACCCACTAGATTCATGTAGTGTTCCACGCGCTCGTGGCGCTCTTTGCGGGACAACTCCCGACGCTGCAGCATGGGATATTCCACGTTCTCCCACGCCGACAACACCGGCAATAAATTAAAAGTCTGAAACACAAAGCCCAAGGTGCGGGCGCGCAAGCCGGCCAGTTCATCCGGGGTCTTGTTGCTGACTAATTCTTCGCAGATAAAAATATCGCCGTGGGTGGGCGTATCGATGCAGCCAATGAGATTGAGCAAGGTGGTTTTGCCGCTGCCAGAGGGGCCCGCAATCGCCAGAAAGCGCCCCGGAGCGACTACCATCGAAACATCCTGCAGCGCGAGCACGGTTTGGGTGCCCAGTTGGTACTCTTTCGACACATGCTCTACCCGTACCACGCTGGTCAGGCTGGGAGAGATAGAATTACGCACTTTTTTGGAGAGTCATGTTTATGATGAGAAAAACAGATTAACTGGCTGATATTAAAACCTTGTCTTAGTATTAAATGCAACCCAGTCGTACACTCCCACAATCTCCCAGCCGCGAGCATGTCGCCATGAACACTAGCCGTTGCAAAGCCCTGCTGGGCCTCGTCATCGCCCTCCTCAACGCCCACCTGCTGGTTGCGCGCGCCGCCGAGCTAGACGCCAACGCCTTGGTGGCGGCGGCCGATGCCATCCGTTTCCCGGCCGAACCCTTTCAGGTGCAGGTGCGGGTGAGTTCCATTTCTACGCGGGGCAAAAACGAACTGCACGAATACCAAGTCCTCCAAAAAGGTTACGACAACAGCATTGTGCGCACGTTGTTGCCGGTGTCGGAAAAAGGCCAGGTCATGCTGCTGAAGGGTGCAGATTTGTGGGTGTTCCTGCCCCAAGTATCCCAGCCTGTGCGGTTACCGCTCTCCCAGCGCCTCACGGGGCAAGTGGCCAACGGCGATTTGGCGCGGGCTAATTTTGGTGGCGACTACCAAGCCACGCTGGTCAAAGAAGAAGACATCAACGGCGAACGCTACGCGCAAATGGAACTCATCGCGGCCCGCCGGGGTGTCACCTACCAGCGGGTGCTGTACTGGGTGAGCCTGAGCACGCATCGGCCCTATAGAGCGGAGTTCTATACGGTGTCTAAACGCCTCATGAAAACCGGCGTGTATCAAAACTTTATCGACATGGGCGGCACGCTACGCCCTAGCCGTTTGGTGTTGAGCGACGCGCTGCACAAAGGGGAAGAATCGGTCTTGGAATACAGCGGGCTAAAAACCCGCGCCATCCCGGATAAGGTCTTTACCAAAGAATTTCTGCGCAAGCTCCAAAACTAAGCACGCGCCGGGCGGATGCTGGCCGCGCCACCGGGGTGGTGACGGCCCGCGCAGCGGCGCTGCGTCCAACCGCCAGGCCGCGCCCGGTTTAACCCAGCACGCAGCCGGCACCGCCGCTTACTGCAGGCGATCGCGCAGGGCCTGGGCCGCAGCACTCGCGGGAAATGGCTTATCCCCCGCCAAGGCCGCCGCCACTTCGGCGCGCGCGCGCGCGGTGTCACCGGCCTCGGCCAGCGCCGCGGCGTAGTGGTAGCGGATCTCGCGCTGCTCGGGGGCCTGTTTGACGGCTTGCGCCAGCAACGCCACCGCCGTTTTAAGGTCTTTCTTGCTGGCCAGCAAAATCCAACCCAAGGTGTCCGAGATAATCCCGGAGTGGGGATCTGCCCGATAAGCGTCCTCGGCAAACTGCAAGGCCCGTGGGTCGCCCACTTGCTGATAGGCCACCGCCAAGTTGTTGATCATGTCGGCCGACACTAACTCCGTGTGCAGCGCCCGCTCGTAGCGGACAATCGCGCCTGGGTAGTCGTTTTTCGCCAGCAGATAATCACCCAGCGCAGCTTGCGCCAGGGTTTCGCTGGGATGTGCGTCGCTCCAGGTTTTAAGTTCCGCGTAGGCGGCCTCAGCCCCGCCAGCGCTCTGCCGCGCCTGATAGCGATTCACCGCCACCAGGCCCATGGGTTGGCGCGTCAGCGCCTGTCCGTAGACATCTGCCGCCGGGCCAAATTGTTTGGCCGCCGCCAACACTTCACCCGCCAGCACAAAGCCTAGGGCCGCTTTGGGCTGGGCGGCCTGTATCTCGCGGGCAAAAGCCAGCGCCTCGTCGGTCTTGCCACGGCCCACCAAAGTGGACACCCAGGCAATTTGCACGGCGGGGGCTGGCGGCTTAAGGGCCAACGCCTCTTGCAGGGTGGCGTCCGCGTCTTCCGGGCGGCCCACGCTGGTATAAAACGCCGCCACCTGTAGGTAGGGCTGCGGCAGTTTAGGGGCCAGAGAAATGAGCTGGCGCAGGGTTTCAGGCACCGCCGGCGCGCTGCCGGCGGCCTGCTGGGCGCGCGCCAGCAGCAAAATAATGGCCGGATTTCGCGCGCCCAGGGCCAAGGTTTCGGTGGCCATGGACAGCGCCAACGCAGAGTCGCCAGCGGCCAAGTAAAGCTCTACCAGACTGGCCCGCGGCGCCACCGCCGAGGGCGCCAATTGCACGGCTTTCTCCAGCGCCACCCGCGCCGCCTGCGGCTGCTTGAGTTGCATTTCTAGCCGCGCCAGAGCCAGCCACGCGGGGACGTTTTTCTTGTCGGCCTTGAGCACCGCCAACAGCCGCTGGCGCGCCGCCTCGGGGGCACTTTTTCGCAAATCTAACGTGGCCAAATTGATGGCCGCCGGCAGGAACGTCGCTTGCTGTTTGAGGGCTTTTTCAAATGCCACCACAGCCCCGCCCACATCGCCCTGCGCCTGCAACACCAGTCCGCGTAAATTAAGCGTCAGCGGGCTGTCGGGTGCGCGCAGGGCCAAGGCCTCCACCGCCGCCATGGCACCGGGCAGGTCGCGCTGGGCTAGCAGCGCCAAGACCAGCCGCTCGTCGGCGGGCGTGGCGTCTTTGGCAAGTTTGAGGGCCGCTTGCAATTCGCCCAGCGCGGGGCCGGTCTCCCGGCCGGTGAGCTTGGCCAGGGCCCGCGGAATTTGCACCGCGGGGTCTTCCGGGCTGAGTTTCGCAGCTTGGTCAAACCATTTGGCGGCGGTGGCTTTGTCGTTAATGCTCATGTACGCCTCACCCGCAATGGTGAGCAGCGCGGCATCTTTGCTGCCCGCACTCAGCGCCGGCTGGAGTACCTCCACTGCCTGCGCGGGGAGCCCCACCTGCAGCAGCGCTGTGGCCAGCGCGCGGCGGGCCATTTCGTTGTCCGGATCACTGGCCACACTGGCGCGCAGCAACACCACCGCCTGCGCGGACGCGCCCATCGCCTGATTAGCCAGGCCGCCCAGCAAGTTGGCGGAGGCAAGCGTTGGGGCGAGCTTGAGCGCCATGCGCGCGGCGTCTAGCGCGGCGGGCGGGCGGCCGCGCAGCAAGGCCACAATGCCCGCTTGCAACCACGCCCCCGGGTGACCCGGATAGCGCTGGGTGAGTTGGGCCGCATCTTGGGCTGCGGCGTCTAACTTGCCCTGCTGCGCCAGCAGTTGGGCGCGGCTCCGCCGGGCCGCAAAATCGCCGGGGTTGAGCTTTAATACTTTGGTGTCGGCGGCGATGGCGTCTTCGGTGCGGCCCGCCGCTTGTAGCAGCGTGGCTTTATAGGCCCAAGCGTCGAAGTTCTCCGGGGTTTTATCGAGCTGTTGGTCAATGGCGGCGAGGGCCGCCACAAAATCGCGCTTGCTGGCAATAATCTGCACGCCCAGCAGGGCCGCCTCCACGCTATGGGGGTCAGCGGCGAGCGCCAGCTTAAGGGTGGCGAGTGCGGCGTCTGGCTGCCCCTGCGCCTGCTGCACGCGCCCGCGCAGGCCTAAAATATCGGCCCGTATGGGCGCTGGGTAGGTGTCTTTGGCGGCCACTTGCGCCAGCAGTTTTTCGCCCTCGCCTTGCGCGCCGTAAACCCGGGCCAGTTCCAGCGCCAGCGAGCCGTCGGTAGCGTAACCCAGCTTTTGAGCCCGCAGCAGTTCGGGCTCTGCGGCCGCCGGGTTAAAGGTCTCTCTATACAGACGGCCCAGCATGAAACGCATGGCGCCATCGTCCGGGGTCTTTTGGAGGCCAGACTTCAGCTCCAAAATGGCACTTCGGGGTTTGCCCTCGGCCGCAAACGCCTGCGCCCGCGCCAGCGTGGCAGCCGGCCCGCGCGCGCAGCCCGCCAGCCCCCACAACAACCCCGCCACCAGTAACATGCGAACAAAGCTTGGCATGATGTTTTTGCTCCCCCCT
>SHZJ01000033.1 GCA_009692365.1 Gammaproteobacteria bacterium | reverse complement strand
GTGCAGGGGTACTTGCAACGCACCGGACTTGATCTGGCGGACGCCGAGAACGTCCTGCAGGACATCATGATCGCGGTGTGGAGAAAGGCGCAACAGTTCGACGCCACCCGCGCCTCCGCCCGCACCTGGATTTTTTCCATGGCGCGCAACCGCCTCATCGACCTCAAGCGGGCGGAGCGGCGCGAATATATGGCCTTGGAGCGCTACGCGGGCGAAACCGCAGGGGACGCCATCTACGAGGAAGATTTGTATGCGAGAGCCGCGGGTCAGAAATCCGTCGCGCTGCTCTCTCAGTTGCCAGAAGCACAGGCGCGCGTGCTGCTAATGGCTTATGTGGAGGGCAAATCCCACCGTGAGATAGCGCGCGAATTAAACCTACCGATTGGCACCGTAAAATCCCGGGCACGGCTCGCGTTTCAGCGCATCCGTGGCATTTTTGAGGCAGAAAATTGAACATCACCCACCATCCCGACACCGCCTGGCTGCTAGATTATGCCTGCGGCACGCTCTCGCGTGGCTTCGATCTCGTCATGGCCGCCCACTTGGCAGCCTGCTCGCAATGCGCCCAAGAGCTCGGCTGCGCAGAGCAGCTAGGGGCGGATTTGATGATGAACAGCCGACCCGTCGCAGGGCAGGCGCCACCGGTGGCCATCCGCGCGCCGAGCCAGGCCGACGTCCTCAATGCCTGGACGCCCTCACGTCCGATCGCTAGCTTCGGCAGCGCAATTGGGAACCCCGTCGACCTCCAAACCCTCGTCGCCCAATACCTCGAGTGCGGGATATCCGCTCTGCCGTGGCGCGGCGCCGGGCGCGGCCTCGCCATCGCCAAGCTGAGCGGGACCCACACTGAACGCCTGTGGTTACTGCGCGCCGCCCCCGGCACCGTACTGCCACGGCACACCCACTCGGGGAGTGAATTGACGCTGGTGCTCAAGGGGGCGTTTTTCAACCGCGACCGCATCTACGCGGCGGGCGACATCGAGGACGCCGATGAAACCGTCGACCACCAGCCGGTGGTCACCAACGAGGGCGAGTGCATCTGCTTGGCGGTGACCGAGGGCCCGCTGCGTTTTCGCGCCTTGCTGCCGCGGCTGGCGCAGAGTTATCTCGGAATCTAGCGACCCCGCGCCCGGCAGGCGGGTGGCGCCCTCAAACGACAGGGTGTTGCGGGCGGCGTAGACGCCTTATCCTATAGGCCCTTGACAGGGTACCCCGCAGGGGCCCGTCGTCCACACCGAGGCCCCATGACCCTATCCCATTCTGAGAGCCGTCAGGCGACCCACCGCGTGGGCATCGTCGGCGGCGGGCAACTGGCCCGCATGATGGCCGAAATCGCGCCATCATTAGGGATCAGCATCACCGTGCTGGATCCCACACCGAGTGCACCGGCGAGCGAGTTCGCCCGCCAAATCGTGGCGGAATACGACGACGCCTCCGCGCTGTGTGAACTGGCCCGCCTGAGCGACGTCGTCACGATCGACATCGAAGCGGTGAACGCGAGCTCCTTGGCCGCGCTGGAAGCCGCGCACATTCGGGTCGCACCTTCTAGCCGGGTAGTGGGCATCATTCAAGACAAACTGCTGCAAAAACGCTATCTCGCGGCCGCCGGGCTGCCCGTGGGCGAATTCGCCAGCATTGACACGGCCGCCGAACTCAGCGCCTTCGGGCTACCCTGCATCCTGAAGGTCCGCCGCCACGGCTACGATGGACACGGGGTCAAGCTCATCAGGCACGCGCACGAGGCGCTCGAACTATTGGCCCGTGGACCTTGTTTGGGTGAGCGGGTGGTCGACATTGAGCGCGAGCTCGCAGTGATGCTGGCGCGCAACGAGCGCGGGGACATCGCGCTGTACCCGGTAGTCCAAGCGGAGTTCGACGCCCGCGCCAACATTCTCAATACCATTCAGGCACCCGCCCAAGTCGATGCCGCCATTGCCGCGCGCTGCGGGGCACTGGCGCAGATCAGCGTCGACGCCCTGGCAGGTGTGGGTATTTTTGGCATCGAGTTTTTTCTCACCCGAACGGGGGACATCGTGCTCAACGAAATCTCACCGCGTCCGCATAACTCCGGCCACTACACGATCGAAGCCTGCGAAACCTCGCAGTTCGCCCAGCACCTGCGGGCGGTGACCAACATGCCGCTGGGCTCGCCCCGGCTGCTCCAGCCTGCCACCTCCTTCAACCTCCTGGGGGAGTTGAACGCGCACGGCGTACCCGACTTCCACGGGCTCGACAGCGTTGCCGACATGGCGGGCGCGGCGGTGCATCTGTATGGCAAAAACAGCGTGAAGCCATATCGGAAAATGGGCCACATCACGGTCACGGCGGACTCCCTAGACGCGGCGATTTCCAAGGCCCGGGTGTTGCAACAACAGGTGCGAGTAGGAGGCAAACCAGCATGAGTACACCGCTCGTGGGCGTGATCATGGGCAGCGAGTCAGACCTTAAAATCATGGCCGCTGCGGCCAGTGTGCTGGAAGAATTTCAGGTGCCCTTCGAACTCACCGTGGTGTCCGCCCATCGCACCCCGCAGCGCATGGTGGAATACGCCACCAGCGCCGTGGCGCGCGGTCTGCTAGTGATAGTGGCGGGGGCCGGTGGTGCAGCGCACCTGCCCGGCATGGTCGCGGCGCTCACCCCATTGCCGGTGATCGGCGTACCCATTGCTGCCACGCTGCTCAACGGCACGGACGCCCTGCTCTCCATTGCTCAAATGCCCGCCGGCGTGCCGGTGGCCACGGTAGCGGTCAATAACGCGACCAACGCCGGCTTATTGGCCGTGCAGATTCTGGGCACCGCTGATCCGGCGCTGCGCGCCGCGATGATCAACTATAAACAGGGTTTAACCACGACAGTGCTAGCAGCCGCCGACCGCGTGGGTCGCCGCTACGATCCCACGCCCTAACGCCGTCTGTGAGCGCCTAAGGCTGGGCTCGGCACTACCCAGCACGTGCTCACAAAAGGGGTGCTCATCGCCCCACTCACAGCACACCGCCACCCACCCACGCCGTCCGCCGCTGCTGGCGCCCGGCAGGGGTGGCGTCGCTTAAACGCGCGACTCGGCGGCCAGCGCGTGCAGATCGATGCTCTCGCCCACCATCAGGTCTTCGCGGGCCAAAAACTTCGGGTGCACAAACCACACCAGCAGCGGGAGCACCATCAAGGAGAGCACCATGTTGATGAGCATGATGGCGACCAACAGGATCCCCATGTCGGCCATGAATTTCAGATCCGACAGGAAATACCACGGCAAAATACCCATCAGCATGATGGTCGCAGTGAACATGATGGCCTTGCCGGTGGTCGTCAGCGCAGCGTTGATGGCCTTGGGCAAATTGTGGTCGTGGGCGGTGTATTCCTCACAGATCCGCGACAGCAGGTAAATACCGTAGTCGATACCCACGCCAACCCCCATGACCGCCACGATGGTCGCGTTGATGTCCATGCCGATCCCCAGCAGGTGCATCGAGGCGCCCAGCATGAAATTAGACAGATTCACCGGCACCAATAGCAGAATAGCCGCGACGAAAGAGCGATAGGCGTAGGCGGCGATCACCAGCACCGCCAGATTGACCAAGCCGAGAATGAGGTAGTGGTAGTGCTCCACCACGTTGTTCATTGCCTGCTGTAAGGCAATCACACCGCTGCCCAGACGGACCCGGAATTCCGGATGGTCCACTCCCACCGCAGCCACCGCCCGCCGCGCACTGGCCAGTGCGGCGTCGACGGTCTCTTGTTTGTTGTCGCGAAACCAAGTGGACACGGTGAGGTTTTGAAAACGGAAATCGGCGATGGTGTTGAAGTTCACCGGGTTAGTGCTGAAAGTGGCGGCAAAGCCGGCGGTAGCCACCGCCTGGTCGGTTAAATCGATCGGCATCCACTTGGGATTGCCGCCCGAGAACAACCGGTTCACTTCCCCCATGTAGTCCGCAAAAGACAAGGTTGCCCGCGGCGGTAACGCCGCATCGGACTCCATGATGCTTTGAATGGTGTAGGCCACCCATATGTACTCCGGGGTGCGCGCGACGCGGCGCTCGCTGTCGGGGTCCTTGGCTTCCAGGACGATTTCCAAGGTGTTCATGCCGGGGAAATGGCCGTTGATGGCCCGCACTGCGGTGTTGAACTCCGAGTCATACCACAGCAAATTACTGCCCTCAACGGGATTACCAATCTTGATCAGGGAGTTGATATACACGGAACCCACGCCCAACAAGATGAACACCGCCGCCGTGTACTTGGCCGGCTTGCCGAACGTTGCGCGTGAAATAAGATCGAGCAGACTTTGCTCCAACCGATGGATGCCCGACTCCTTGCTCTTGCCGCCCACGATGTCATGGAGGTTGCCGGGCACCGGCAGGTAGGAGAGTAAAACAGAGATGAGAAAGACCCCGGTAGGGATAATCCATAGCGCCCAAAAGCCGCAGAAAATCGCGTGGTTGACCATGGTTCGAATGGGTGCCACGGCGATGAAAATAATGCCGAAGACGTCCGTCATGATGCCTAACACTGAGGGCGCCATCATGATGGCCATGGTGATTTCGGCGGCTTTGCGCCGATCCTTAATGTGGACGAGCACCTCGTAGTAGCGCTCGGTGTACTGCACGCAGTGGGAGAATGAACGCGCGACCAGCAGGAGCGGCACGATCATCAACAAAGGTTCAATCGGACGGCCTAACCAGCCGATGAAACCAAATCCCCACAGCCCCGCGACCGCCGCACAAATTACCGGGGTGACCACCCCGGCGATGTTGCGCATGTACAAAACCAGCGCAATGACCAGCGCACCGATGGTGATCCCGAAAATTTTGTAGGTCTGTTTCTGCAGTTTGTAGACCCAACCGGTGAGGATCGGCTGGCCTGCCAGATAGACGTCGTGGTTGGCGTCGCGCGATTTCTCCACCAAATCCTGCAGGAAAGTGAACGTCTGTCCGTAATCCAGGCTGTCGTGGAAGGCCACCGTAATCAGCGCGGCGGTCTCATCGCGAGAGACATAGAAAAGCTGCGCGTTGGGTGAACTGGCCACCCGCTGGCGGAAATCAGCGACGTCAGCCGGCGTGCTAGGCGCCTTGTTGTCCATCAGGGGCCGCAAATCTACCCCATCTGGAGTCGCTTCGGCATAGCGCAGTTTTTCCGTTGAGATCGAAATTAGCGTGTCGTGGTCAACCTTGGGTGCAAGGTCAATTTCACGGGTCAACTGCCAAACCTTGTTGAGGGTCTCGGCGTTGTAAATGTCGCCGTCCCGGCGCTTGACCATGACCGAGACGGTCAGCGGATTCCCGAAATTAGGATGGTCAAAATAGACTTGAACAAAGGGGTCGTTAGTGGGCAATAGGTCTTTAAACACTGTGCGAATTTGGACTTTAGGGAAACCCACCATAAAAGCCAACGTCACGATAATGAAAGCAATCCCGACCGCGCCGCGATGCGCCATAACCCAACGTGAAAGCGTAAATCTCATGTCTGCCGAAACTCCCAAAACATTCTTTGATTTCGTGGTGCAACCCACATTGAACAAGCGCCCTTCGAGGGGGCTTGGATTTCACCGTACTACGGCACTTTGAATAGCGCTGCTGGCCGCTGGTGTGATAGGCGGGGCGGGGGCGGGCAAGGCAAAGTCGGGCGACATCTTTTCTTATTCTCGGCAAGTTAGCTAGTGCGCCAGACGCTCTGGCTGGCACGTCGGGAAAGCCGCGGGTATATTTGGCAGGCACGCCGCGCGGTGCTAGCAGCGCGGCCGCCCGCCGCTGGGTGGGCACCTACCCGGGTCACGCTTAGCCGCGTCACGCCTAGCCGCTTCGAGCCGCCGCGCAGGCCCGCCCGAAGGCGCGTTGCCATGGCGGCCCTAGCCCCTATCGATGCCACTTTTAACATTTCGGATCCCAACACTATGACCGCCCTCCAAAGCCCCACCGATAGCGAGCAGTTCGCCGCCGCCGTCGCCGTTGCCAACCTACCGACCCT
The DNA here is from genome assembly GCA_009692365.1 of Gammaproteobacteria bacterium. Lineage (GTDB taxonomy): Bacteria > Pseudomonadota > Gammaproteobacteria. The sequence goes on along the minus strand of SHZJ01000033.1, from coordinate 34,308 downwards.
GTTGATGGTGCTGGTGCAAATGACTGGGGAAACCCGCTGGCTCCAGCCGCCCTATCGACCCTCCCGCAGCGTGGGGCTGGGCGACAACGACAGCGGCGGCTTGCCGGTCGAAATTCAGGACGAAATCCGCGCCGCGGCCCTCGCCGCGCTGCTCGCCTGGCGCGCTGGGCGCCCGGTCGCCATTGCCGAGCCAGCACCCGAAATGCTGGTCGAAATGCTCGCAGTCTCCATGGGCGAGGAGGTTCCCGCGGAATATGGCCGGTTTACCGCCGAGCTGTTCGGTTACCGTCCGCTAAGCGAGCGTGTCATGGCGGTGCCCGAGGGCTTCCACGTGATCGTGGTGGGTGCTGGGGTGTCCGGCATCTGCGCGGCGGTGAACCTCAAAGCGGCCGGCGTGCCGTTTACCGTGCTGGAAAAAAACCCCACGGTCGGCGGCGTCTGGTTGGAAAACCACTACCCGGGTGCCGGCGTGGATACCCCAAATCACCTGTACTCGTTCTCTTTCGCCCAGTACGACTGGCCCATGTATTTCGCCTTGCGCAACGACCTCCAGGGGTATCTTGAGCACGTGGCCGCCCAGTTCGACCTCGCCCCGCATATCCAACTCAACACCCAGGTGGTGAGCGCGACCTACGAGGAGGCGAGCCAAATCTGGCACCTGAGCATCAAGGGTCCCGACGGCACGGCAGCGACGCTGCGCGCGAATGTGTTGATTAGCGCCACCGGCATTTTCAACCCGCCGGTGCGGCCGAACATTCCGGGGCTGGACGATTTTGCTGGCCCCGCCTTCCACACGGCGCAATGGCGCGACGATGTGGACCTCACGGGCAAGCGGGTGGCCATCATCGGCAACGGCGCGAGCTGCATGCAGATTGGTCCGGAAATTCAGCATCAGGTAGAGGCGCTGACTATTTTCCAGCGCTCGCCCCACTGGGCAGCACCCTTTCTGCAGTTCCGCAAGCCCGTGCCCGACACCCTGCGCTTCTTATTGCGCGAGGTCCCGCTGTATCAGGCTTGGTACCGCGTGCGCTTGGGTTGGACTTTCAACGACCGCATTCATTCCTCTTTGCAAAAAGACCCGGACTGGCCGCATCCCGAGCGCGCCCTCAACGCCACCAACGATGCGCATCGTGCCTACTACACTCGCTACATCAAGCAGGAGTTAGGCGATCGCTCCGACTTAGTCGACAAAGTGCTGCCCACCTACCCCCCCTTCGGCAAGCGGATGCTGATGGACAACGGTTGGTACCGCATGCTGCGGAACGAGCGGGTGACGCTGGTCGACGAGCGCATCAGCCACATCGACGCTAACAGCGTTCACACCGCCGATGGGCGCGCGCACCCGGCCGATGTATTGGTCATCGCAACGGGTTTTGATGTGCTTAATTTCATCAATACCTATGAGGTCATTGGGCGGGGCGGCGTGTCCCTGCAGGAGGCTTGGGAAGGCGACAACGCCAAGGCCTACTTAGGCACGGTCGTGCCCAATTTCCCCAATTTCTTCACGCTGTATGGGCCTAACCTGCAACCCGGACACGGCGGCAGCCTGATCGTGGTAGTCGAGATGCAGGTGCGCTACATCATGGATGTGCTGCACCAAATGACCGCCCAAGGACTAGGCGCGGTGGACTGCCAACCAGACGTCCATGCCGCCTACAACGACCGGGTGGACGCGGCCCACGTCAACATGGTGTGGACCCACGAAGGCATGACGACTTACTACCGCAATGCGCGCGGACGCATCGTCGTCAATTCGCCATTCCGCAACGTGGATTTCTACGAGTGGACGCGCGAGGCCAATTTAGCGGAATTTAACGTCGAGCCGCGCGCGCGCGCATGAACTCGACGCGGCCTGCCGGGCGGGCCGTCAGCGCGTCGGGTGGGGCGCACGGCGAGGCGCCCCGCGCAGGCCGCTGCGTGATTGCGCTCGACCGGCGTAAAACCCCGCAGCGTCACTTACACTGGGGCATCCAGCCGGAGGCGTGGGCATGAAATCTCTGTTGGCATGGACACTGCTGCTCGGGCTAGGCGCGCCGCTGACGCTGGCGGCCGCGCCTGTGACGGACGCCGCGATGGGCGACCTCACGCCCATCGCGGCGGCCGATTGGACGCCCGAAAAGGCCCGTCATCTGCTGGCGCGGGCAGGTTTTGGTGGCACGCCGGAGGAAATCGCGGCGCTGGCCGCGCTCACCCCGCAGGCGGCGGTCCGCCGGCTGGTGTATTTCGAGGGCGTGCCGCCGCCTACCCTAGCGCCCTTCGCTGAGTCCGGCATTCTAGATCCCGGCATCGACCCCTTCCCGCCTAGCCGTCCGGCAACCACAGCGCTCGCGGAAAAAACCGGCAGCGCGCTGGGCATCAAGGTCAAAGCGGCGGGCAATCGCCCCGAGCAGGCCGTCGTCAACGAATTTTTCTACTGGCTGCGCGCCAGCCGGCTGGAAACTGAACGTGTGGCCTACTGGTGGGGTAACCGCATGGTCGCCACCAACCGCCCGCTCGAAGAAAAAATGGCGCTGTTCTGGCATGGCCATTTTGCCACCAGCGAAGAGAAAGTCCGCGATTACCGCAAGCTATTGCAGCAAATTACGCTGTTTCAACGCGCGGGGCTGGGTAATTTTCGTGCCCTGGTGATCAATGTGGCACAGGGGCCGGCGATGCTGGCGTTCCTCGACGCGGGCGTCAATATCAAGGGTTCGCCCAACGAGAATTTCGCGCGCGAAATCATGGAATTGTTCACAATGGGGGTGGGCCATTACACCGAAACAGATATCCGGGAAGCCGCGCGGGCGTTTACCGGCTGGAATTTCGTGGGGCTAGAATTTCACGTCGACCCGGCGCAACACGACGACAATGCGAAAACCTTTCTCGGCCAGACCGCCAACTACGATGGCGTTGGCATCATCGACCGTATCCTCGCCGCGCCGTCCACCCCGGGCTATATCGCCGGCAAGCTGTACCGATTTTTTGTCCGACCGGACTTAAGCCCCGAGTTACAGGCCACCCTCGCCACCCGCCTGCGTGACAACAACTACGAGTTGGCGCCGTTCTTGGAAGCTATTTTTCTGTCGAAGGACTTCTACGCCAAGGCGTCCACGGCGACCCGGATCAAAAGCCCGGTGGAGTTCGTGGTGTCCACCTATCGCCAATTGGGCCAGCGGCATTTACCCGGCGTACCCGATTTCAATCGCGTGACGGAGGCGCTAGGACAGCATTTACTCTTTCCGCCAACGGTCGCTGGCTGGAGCTACGGCCGCAGCTGGATCACCCCCAGCCTGCTCATCGAACGGGGTAATTTCGCGCTCGATTTAGCCTTCCCCGACATCTCCTTCATTCCGGCAGACCGGTACCCGGAATACCCCACCGGGGAAGAAATCCGCACCGTGCATCGCCGGCTGCGCGCCGGGGAAGACATAGTGTCTGCCACCCGTCCGCTGGACGGTGACGCCGGCGGCGAGATGATAGCCATGTCGAACCGGCAAGACCACGCGGAAGCCTTTAACACCCGCTACGCCAGCTATCGTGGCTGGCAAATGGCAATCGAGCGGGTGACGCCCATCACCCGTGATTTGGCCAAACTCGACCTCACCCAACTGGTGGTCCACCAGCAGCTCACCACGCCGCTGGCGGTGGTGGATTATTTCGCGGCCCGTTTGTTGTCCGTGCCGCTGCCAGCGGCCACCCGCCAACAGCTGGCAGACACTTTCGAACGCGAACTCGGCAGCCCCGACGTGCGCGCCTATTCCAGCGTGATGGAAGAACCCTTACGCCTGCTGCTGCATCTCTTGCTGAGCCGACCGGAGTACCAACTGGGATGAACACCCGCCGCAGCTTTCTCAAACACGCGGCCGCTGGCCTTGCGTTCGGGGCTACCGGCCTGGGCCACTCTGCCCGCGCGCTGGCGGCCGAGGCCGCCCGTGAAGAGCGCATTCTGGTGGTGCTGGAACTGTCTGGCGGCAACGATGGGCTCAATACCATCGTGCCCTACGGCGACGATGCCTATTACCGTCTGCGACCCACCATCGGCATCAAGCCCGGCGCCTTACGCAAACTCGACCGGCACTGGGGGTTCAATCCCGGGTTGTTGGGCTTTGAGCGTTTGTGGAAAAACGGCGAGTTAGCTCTCATGCACGGCTGTGGTTATGCCGAGCCCTCGTTCTCGCATTTCACCTCGATGGCTTATTGGCAAACCGCCGCCCCCAATTCCGGCGATAAGTACGGCTGGTACGGTCGCCTGGCCGATGCGCTGGCGCCGACGATGCGCCCCAATTTTTTGGTCAACATCGATACCTCGCAGTCGCTCGCGGTGAACAGCCGCGTGAACACGCCGGTGGTGTTCGACGACCCCGAGCGCTTTGCGCGCAGCATTCTCGCGCCCGAAAAGGGCGTCATCGACCGTCTGGACCCGCCGGGCGCCAGCGGCAATCAAACGCTGGATTACCTGCGCGGCGCGACGGTGAGCGCGGCGCAGGCCTCCGCGCTGGTGCGCGAGGCGTGGGCCAAGTACAAATCCCCGGTGGACTATGGCCTTGCGCCCCTGCAGCTCCCCAAAGTTGCCGCCTGCATCCAGGCCGGGCTACCCGCCCATCTCTATTACCTTGCGTTCCGCAACAACGCCTTCGATACGCACGTGCAGCAGCCTGATTTGCATCAACGCTTATTGAGCTATATGGCGGACGCCGTGCACGGATTTGTGCGCGACCTAGAGCGTTTAGGGCAGGGCCAACGCGTGAGCGTGCTGGTGTTCTCTGAGTTTGGCCGGCGCGCCACCGAAAACACCAACCGCGGCACCGACCATGGCACGGCGAATTTCATGTTTTTGGCCGGCCAAGGCGTCACCGGTGGGCACTACGGCAAGCCGGTCAGCCTCACCGAACTCGACGCCGGCGACAACCTCCTCCACACCACGGACTTCCGTCGGGTATATGCCACCGCCATCGACGGCTGGCTGCAGGGCGGCTGCGCCAAGGCCGTTTTAAAAGGGGAGTTTGAGACCTTCCCGGTATTTAAGGCTTAACGCTCATCGCCTCTGGCGACGGCTACACCGCCGTGCGCGCAATCTCGCTGACCACGCGCTCCAAATGGACGAGCGTGCGGCAAGATTCTACCCGGTCGCAGCAGGCGCCGAGCTTCTGCATGGCGGAGTCGCCGAGGTCCCAAAACGAGCGTGGCTCGGGATTCAACCACAGCACCCGCCGCGCGCGCGTCTGGATGCGCCGCAGCGCGGCCGCCCCAGGATCCCCATAATTGGAACGCGCATCACCCAGAATAATCACCGTGGTGCGGTGGTCGATGTCGGCTAGCGTGAGGCGCTCCAGTTCGGCCAAAGCCCCGCCGTAGTCCGTGGAACCCAGGCCGTAAGTGCGCAGCGTCTGCGCCACCGCAACCTCCGCCGGATATTGCTCAAACCACTGCGTGACCTCGCCCAGTTGATTGGAAAAAGCAAAGGAGCGCACCTGCGGCAGCACTTCGCTCATGCTGTAGAGAAACAACAGCAGAAAGCGCGCCACCTGCGCCACCGAGCCCGACACATCACACACCGCGATGACCTTGGGACGATCGATGCGGGTGCGCTTCCACACGGTGTCAAACAGCAGGCCGTCGTATTGTAGATTGCGCCGGATCGTTCGCCGCACGTCCAGCTGGCCGCGTCGGGCCACCCGACGGCGCCGCGAATGGAGTGAGACCAGCCGCTTGGCCAGCTTGCGAACCAGTTGCTGCATGACCTTGAAGTCGCGCATCTCGATGCGGGTGAGCGGCGTTTTCTCGAGAATTTCTTCGCGCAGACTCGGCCACGCAGCGGCCGTGTACAACAACATTTGGCGGTCGACCAAGGCCGACACATCCTCCATTAAGCGGTGTTTCAGCGCGCGCAGACCAGCCCCGCGCGGGTCATCGGGATTTTCCCGCAGCAGGCCAAACATCACCGCATCGTAGTCGTCGATCCCCACCTGCTCCAAGATGCGGCGAACATACTGGCCACGCTGGGTAAAGAGCCGAATGTTTTGCAGTTGCACCGCGCGCGCGGCGAGCGCCAAGGCAAGTTCTAGCGCCGGTTGTTCACCGCCTTCGAGCAAGGCTACTAGCCCCGTAGGTGCACCGGACTCAGTGGCCTGGGTTGAAGCCACCTCTACACCCTCAGCGCCCTCAGCGCCGACAGCCGTTAGCGCGTCTGGCTGGTCAGTCTGGATTTTCTCGAACGTAAAAAACCGGTCGAAACAGGCGTGGAAAAGCACTTTTTCTGCAGGCGTTTTCGCTAACACTTGGCTCAACGCTATTTTGAGCACCGCCCGGTTTTCGAAACCCACACAGGCTAACGCGGCGGCGGCATCGATGCTCTCGGCGGTGGAAATTCGCACGCTGGCGGCGCGCAGCACCTTGATAAAATTGGTGAGAACTTCGGTCATCGCGCCTGCGCCGCGAGGCGCGTCAGCGTGGGCACCTGCGCGTCCACGTGTTCGATGTCTTCCTGAAATTTCAGCAACACATTGAGCGTACCGCGCACGAAATCGGGCTCGAGTTCGGTGGCGTGGAGCAGCACGAGTGTGCGCGCCCAATCGATGGTCTCGCTCACCGCCGGCACTTTTTTGAGGTCCAAGCCCCGCAGACTTTGCACAAAGGCCACCAACTGGCGGCGCAAATCGTGCCCCAGCTCGGGCACCCGCGAGGCAATGATGCGTTGTTCCAGCGCGCTGTCGGGAAACGGAATATACAGATGCAGACAGCGGCGCTTGAGCGCGTCGCCAATTTCGCGGGTGTTGTTGGAGGTCAGGAACACCACCGGCGTGGTCACCGCCTTGATGGTGCCAAGTTCCGGGACCGAGATTTGGTAATCCTGCAGTAGCTCGAGCAGGAAGGCTTCGAATTCTTGGTCCGATTTATCGATTTCGTCGATCAGCAGCACCGCGCCTTCTTTGGCCCACAGGGCCTTGAGCAGCGGCCGAGGTTCGATAAATTCCTCGCTAAAAAAAGTGTCGTCAAACTCGTGGAGCCGTGTGAGGGATTCTTTCAGACCGTTGGCACCTGCCATCAAATCGCCCAGTTTCTCCTTCAAGACCTGCGTATAGAGCAGCTGCTTGCCGTATTTCCATTCGTACAGCGCCTTGGCTTCGTCCAAGCCCTCGTAGCACTGCAACCGGATTAGCGGTTTGCCGAGCAAACTGGCGGTGGCCGTGGCGAGTTCGGTTTTGCCAACCCCGGGTGGTCCTTCCACCAGGATGGGTTTAGACAGTGCTTGCGCGAGATAGACCGCAGTGGCGATGGCGTCGCTGGCGATATAGCCGAAAGTTTCAAAGCCGCGCTGCGTGGCCGCAATGGCGACACGGGCGTCTGGGGCGTTTGCGGTGGTCACGGGCGTGAGATTTCCTAAAAAATTGAGGGGCTGCGTGGGCTGGGCAGTGGCCATCACAAGCACCGCCCGCCGGCCTATTCTCGCCGATGGGGCGGCCGACGAAAACGACAAGCTCGGCCTGCGCCTTAAGCCCCGGCAGGTTGGGGGCTGACGCCGGGGGCTGCAAAAATGGCCAGCGGCAGTTTATCCTGCCGTCACACCGTGGAGTAAGCCAGTGCACATCGGAGTCTTTTCGTTCAACACCGAATATAGCCTCCGACTCGACGACTTGGCGCGTGCCGCGGAGGAGCGGGGCTTCGAATCGCTGTGGGTGCCCGAACACACCCACATCCCCGTGCCGCGCCCCGGCGAGCCCACTGACCCGCTGACCGGCATGCCGCTCGCGGGCACCGGTACGTTTTTTCTGGCCGAAGAATACCGGCATATTTCCGACCCCTTCACCAGTCTCGCCGCGGCCGCCGCGGTCACGACCCGTTTGCGCTTGGGCACCTGTGTGTGCCTCATCAACCAATATCACCCCATCACGCTCGCCAAACAGGTGGCAACCCTCGACCGGATCAGCCAAGGGCGTTTTATTTTTGGCATTGGTGCGGGGTGGCACGCCGTAGAGATGGCCCACCACGGGGTAGACCGGGCCCAACGCTGGCCGCAATTACGCGAGCGCTTGGCGGCGGTGCGCACGCTGTGGGCGCAAGAACAAGCGAGTTTCGCAGGTGAATTCGTGCGTTTTGAGGCCTCCTGGCAATACCCCAAACCACTCGAGTCAGCCGGCCCACCGGTGGTTTTAGGCACGTTGGACACCGCCTTTGGTCGGCGCCAAGTCGCCCTGTACGGCGATGGTTGGTTACCGCTAACGTTTGATATCCACGAAACCCAACGCAGCATCGCCGATGTGCACGCCCAGATGCGGGCCGTGGGCCGCGATCCGGCGCGCTTGGAGGTATCGCTCTTTTTCCTCAACGAGGCCCTGCAGGACGCCGCCACGTTGGCACAGGGACGAGCGATGGGTGCGGCCCGCGCCATTTTGCGCCTCCCCGTGGCGCCCGCGAGCGCCACGTTGAAAACCCTCGACCACTACGCGCGCCTGCTGCTGTGAACGGGGTGCCAGGCCGCCTCGCGGCGGTGGCGGCGGCCGCCAGCCCCGCGCACGCGGCCCCGCCCGGCCTCAAAACCCCTCGCCGCCAGCCGTTCAGTCGCAGCTTTTTCCAGCACCACGCTTGCCACCAGCACTCTTTTAACGAGCACTCTTTTAACTACACGGGAGGAATTTCAGCGATGCGTTTTCATCACATGGCGATTTTTGTTTCCAACTTACCCGAAGCCATCCATCTGTGGCGCGACGTCATGGGTTTTGAGCTGGCGGTCGAAACCGTTATTCCCGATGGCCCCGCGCCCGGCCCCAACACCTACATGTATCCCGCCCTGCTGGACGACATCTTTAAAGTAACAGGCGCGCGCTCAAAAATGGCGCTGTTGAGTTCTCCGGAAGGCGCACTCATTGAGCTGCAGGAATGCGTAGTACCCGCCATCCAGCGCACCCCGCCGGAAAATCTACGCTACGGGCATACGGGCTTTCACGAGCTGGGGCTGCTGGTCGACGACATCGACGCCTTTTTTGCCAAAGTGCGCGCGGCGGGTTATCAAACCCAAACCGAATATGTCTGGCAGTGCGCCAACATCGGTCGCTCGTTCCTGTTCTATGACAAGGACGGCAACATGATTCAGATCTGGGAAAACAACGCGGGCGCGCAGTGGAAGTAGCGCCCGTTGGGCGGCCGTGGGACCGCGCCGCCGCCCAACTGGCGCGGCGCGCACGCCACCCCCCGACGGCCGTGCCCTGGTTGGGCTTAGCGGGAAGTACCCGCGAGTTCTACCGGCTAGGCGCCCCGGTCACCGTGCCCGTTGCGGGCAACGCTAGACCGCCCGCGCGCGCGGTGGCGCGAAGGGTGCTAAAAGATGCGCTTGGCTAGCGTTGACTTGCCCGCGGCCTGCGGGCAGTAGGATTGCGGCTGCGGGGCGCGGGCACGACCGTGAGGGCGGCGCTAGCGCGATTCGCACTGCTTGGGGTGCGACTGGCGCCGAGGAAATTGGTGTTTAAAAGAATCACAAGTAGGTGCCGGTGCGCGGACCTCAGCAGGACGCCGCGCGGTTTGCCCGCGAGTTGGCGCGGCCAGATTGGCGCCGGCCCAGCATGAGCGTCCGTCAGGTCGACCGCCAGCACCGCACCTACCCTGGGGCAGGTGGTCGGCCGTGACCACGCGCCAACTGGCCCGCACGCGCTGGTTTTTGCGCGAACTCTGGCAGCGTGCGGTGGCCGGCCGCAGCACGCAACTTGCCTCGGCGCTCGCCTATACCTCCATCCTCGCCCTCGTGCCGGTGCTGGTGGTGGGCTTCGCCACGCTGTCGCTGTTCCCCGCGTTCGCCGCTTGGCAGAGCGTCCTGCAGGACTTCATTTTTCAGAGTTTCGTGCCCGGGGTCGGGGACCGGGTAGAGAGTTATCTCACCGACTTCGCGGCCAAGGCGCGCGACCTGCAGGGTCTCGGGGTGGCGGCCCTGCTGGTCACGGTGCTGTCGCTGATGTCGAGCATCGAGGCCGCGTTCAATGACATTTGGGAAGTGCGCCGCCGCCGGCGGATCGGCAAACGCCTGCTGCTCTACTGGACCATCCTAACCCTCGGACCGTTGCTGATTGGCGCCGGACTGGTCGCGACTTCGTTTCTGGTCTCGCTGCCGCTGCTGCACCAAGCGGCGGCCCTGACGGGTCTGAATCGATTACTGCTGCACTGGTTGCCGCTCATCACGACGTGGCTCGCCTTCGTGCTCAGCTACAAGGCCATCCCCCATCACCCGGTGCGGCTTAGCCACGCGTTGGCCGGCGGATTATTTGCCGCCCTCCTGTTCGAAATCACCAAGCGCTTGTTTGCCTCCTGGTTGCTGTATTTCCCGACCCAGCAGGCTATTTACGGGGCCTTCGCCACCGTGCCGGTGTTCCTGCTGTGGGTGTTTGTCTCGTGGTTTATCGTGCTCCTTGGCGCGCAGTTCACCCGCTGTCTGGAAGTGGTGCCACTGCAGGGATCAGAGGCATCACCCAGCTCGTGGCGCAGCGCGCCGTGCTATCGCGCGTGGCGCATTCTGGTCCACCTGCAACGGGCACAGCGCTCAGGACTCGCCATTTCGCAGGAGGCGCTCCTTGCACAGGAACCGGGATTTGACGCCCGTGAACTCGCCGACAGCCTAAAAGTACTGGCCGATGCTCACTGGATTAGCCGCGATGACAGGTTTTGCTGGCTGCTGGTGCGCGATCTCGATGAACTCTCGTTACTGGATTTGGCGCGCCTCGTGCCGCCCTCGCTGAGGGTGGCTGAAGAAGCGCAGAACCTGCCCCCGGAAGACGCGCGTTTTCGCCACTTGCTGGAACAGCAGCGGCAGGGCGTTGAGCGAGATTTCAGCTGCTCCCTCGCCGCGCTGATGCAGGGCGCCGAGGGCGCCGCGGCTAGGGTCGACCCGGCCTGACTAGGGGCGTCCAGGATCGCCCGGCGGTATCGCGGTCAGTCGGCCGGTGGGATGCGTCAAACCTGGGCGCGGCGCGCGACCCCGTGGCCGCCTTAGTTGGCGCCACCCCTGGGCGTGCCAAGGGCGGGCGGGCCCGGCCCGTTTGGGCGCGCTTCGAGGGCGTAGCGCCGGGCCCGTCGGCGCGCCCTAGCGCTGCTGCTCGAAGCGCGGCAGTGAGGCGGCCGCGGCGGCGCCGAACAGCATCAGTGCGGTGATCAGGATTAGCGCGTAGTGGTAGTCGCCGTAGCGGTCGAACAGGCGCCCGGCGAGCGCCGGGCCGAGGGCGCTACCGAACCAGAAGCAGGCATAGACGATGGCGTACAAAAACCCGTAATGGCGCAGCCCGAAATAGCGGGACGTCAGGAAGGCGATGAGGTCGACTTCGGCGCCCAGCGAGAAGCCAATCAAAAAAGCCGCGAGCGGCGCCAGGGCAATGCCGTTGACCGCGAGCAACAGGCAGCCGCCGGCCGTGATGAGGAAAATCGCCGTCGCGACGGAGGGGGCGAAAACGCGGTCGATGAGCCAGCCGATGCCGATGCGGCTGACGATGACGCCCACCCCGACCAGTGAGGCCGTGCGGGCAGCCTGCAGACCTTCCACGCCGGCATCGCGCAGCATCGGCACCAAGTGGACGAGCAGCGCGGAGCAGGCGACGGCGGTGGCGCCGAAACCCACCACCACGGTCCAGAACGTCCGCGTTCTGAGCGCTGGGCCGCGGTCCATGCCGCGCTCCTCAGGGCGGTGGGCTGCCGGTGCGCTGGCGGTGCTCGGCCTAAGCCACGCCAAAACCAGCGGCCAAGGCGCGAATGCCAGCAGTGCCAGCACCAAAAAACCCGTGCGCCAGCCGTGGGCGACGAGCAGCGATTGCAACAGGGGCGGCAGCAACACCGCAGCCGTGCCCGGCCCGACTAGCGTGACCCCGAGGGCCAGCCCACGCATCGTGTCAAAGCGCCCGGCGACCACGCGGGTATAGAGGATCGCCGTGGTGCCGGTGCCGGCGACCATGGTCAGGAAGAACAAACCATAAAACGCTGGCAGCGTGCCGTTGAAGCGCGCGAGCAAGCACAACGCGGCGGCGAGCCCCGGAATCGCCGCCAGCACGACCACCCGCGCGCCCCGGCGGTCGATCAAAAAACCTAGCGGCAGAGCCGTCAGCATCAGGCCTAGGCTGCCGTAGAACATCGTGGCAGTCACCTCCCCGCGTGACCAACCGAAGGCTTCCTGTAACGGCGTCACAAATAATCCGAAGCTGTAGAACACGATGCCGGCGGCACCCATACCGCAACCGATGGTCGCGGCCACCAGCAGCCGCCAGCCGCGTGCCAGTTCCTCCTGCCACGACGAGTCTTTTTGCATGCCTAGATTCTCAGCGCAGGACCCGACCGCGCACAAGCCACCGCGCCTGCCGTGCCGAGGGTTTAGCGACCCGCGGGGCGATCCCGCGGGGGCGCTCGCGGCGGCGCGCCAGCCGGTGGGCGGCGAAGGCCCGGCGCGCAGCGCTAGTCACCGGGGGCTGGGAGGCCGGCCAAGCGTCTGCAAAATCTGGGGAAATAACCCCGCCGGTTACGTCGAAGCCCCCCTAAAAAAGTGGCACCATGCAACTAGCGCCGGTCACTCGACGGGCCGGGTCACGGGGAGACTTCATGCATTTCGCGTTTACTGACGAACAAGAACAATTCCGCGCCAGCGTGCAGCGCTTCCTGCGCGAACGCGCACCCATCACGGCCGTACGCAGCGCCATGGAGACCACCCTCGGCTACGACCGTACGCTCTGGCGCCAACTCTGCGACGAACTGGGACTGCCGGGCATTCAAGTACCCGAAGCCCTGGGCGGACAGGGGTTCGGCTTCGTGGAGCTGTGTATTGCGCTGGAAGAAATGGGCCGGGCGCTGTTGTGTGCGCCGTTTTTTGCCTCCAGCGTCTTGGCAACGCAAGCGCTGTTGAATGGCGCCAGCGAGACGCAGCAGCTCGAGCTGCTACCAGCCATCGCCAGCGGTCAGCGCATTGCCACCTTGGCGTGGGTGGAGAGCAACGGGCGCTGGGATCCGGGTGGCATCGCCCTCACGGCCACTCCGGTCGGCACCGGCTATCGCCTGGATGGCGAAAAGAAATTTGTGCTCGACGGCGACCACGCCGAGGTCATCCTGGTAGCGGCGCGGGCGCCCGGCAGCGTGGGCGCCGCGGGGCTGTCGCTGCTGCTGGTCGAGGCGGAAGCGCCGGGGCTTGAGCGGCACCCGCTCCAAACGCTAGACCCCACGCGTCGGCAGGCCGCGCTGCGCTTCAACGGGGTATCAGCGCGCCTGCTCGGCGCGGCCGGCAACGCCGGCGCAGCGCTCGCGCTCACCCTCGATCAAGCAGCGGTGGCGCTGGCCAGCGAGATGGTGGGGGGCACCGCCGCCCTGCTGGAATCGGCCGTGGCGTACGCCAAGATACGCATGCAGTTCGGCCGCCCGATTGGTTCTTTCCAGGCGATTAAACACCAATGCGCAGAGCTGCTGCTCGCGCAGGAACTCACCGCCGCGGCGGCTCGCTACGCGGCGGCGGCGGTCGCCGAAAACGCGCCCGACGTGCCGGCGCTGGCCGCCCTCGCCAAGGCCCGTGCCAGCGACACCTACCTGCAGGCCGCCGTGGAGTGCATCCAAATCCACGGTGGCGTGGGCTTCACCTGGGACCACGACACCCACCTGTGGTTCAAACGCGCCAAGACCTCCCAAGTCCTGCTGGGCGACGCCAATTATCACCGCGAGCGCTACCTCGCACAGCTCGAGGCCGGCGCATGAGCCAATTCGACGACACCACGATTCGCACCGCCGTGCGGGACTGGCTCGCCACCCACTGGGATCCCGAGCGTGGCTTGGTGGCATGGCGCCACCTGTTGGCCGAGTCCGGCTGGGGCGTGCCGCATTGGCCCAGCGAGTGGTGCGGCCGCGACTTGCCGGTGGCCCTATTACCCGGGATCGAGGCAGAATTCGACGCCATCGGTGCGGTGGGCGTGGCGCGGGTGGGCATTCGGCTCCTCGCGGCTGCCACCCTGCTGGAACATGGCCGAGACGAACACAAGGCACGTTTTTTACGCCGCATCCTGACGGGCGAAGACACTTGGTGTCAGTTGTTCAGCGAGCCGGGCAGCGGCTCGGATCTGGCTGGCGCCACCACCCGCGCCGACTTCGACGGCGAGCGCTGGCGGGTTAATGGTCAAAAACTGTGGACCACCAGCGCCCACCACGCGCAATGGGGGCTATTGCTGGCGCGCACCGACTGGGACCTGCCCAAACATCAGGGCCTGTCTTATTTCGTCATCGACATGCGCCAAAGCGCCATCCAGGTGCAGCCTTTAAAGCAGATGAACGGGTATGCGTCGTTTAATCAGGTGTTCTTCACAGACGCGGAAATTCCGGCAGAAAACCTCATTGGCGCGGTGGGCGATGGGTGGAAGATTGCCATGACCACCTTGGCCCACGAGCGGCGCAACGCGGATGCGCTCAAGCGGTGGGGTCGCGCATCCGATCGGCCCGGCCGTATTTACGCCGAAGAGCGCGCCGAAATTGCGACCGTCATGGAGCCTTATCGCTGGTATCCACAACGTGCCGGCCGGGTAGATTTAACGTTCTCGCGGGCCCGCGAAACGGGCCGCATCGCGGAGCCAGCGCTGCGCCAGGAACTCTCGCGCCTGCTGATGCTCGCGCAATGCGCCGAGTGGATGGCGCACCGCGCGCGCCACGCCAAAGCCTTAGGCCGGCCCGAGGGTCCCGAGGGTTCCTTGGGCAAACTCGCCGCCAGCCACCTCGCCCGGGCTGCCGCCCAAGTCCACACCCTGATTAGCGGCGCGGACGCCATGTTGGCCGGGCCGGAGGCGCCGTTAGGCGGGCTCATCGCCGAAATTCTGCTCTCCGTGCCGGCGACCTCTATCGCCGGCGGCACCGATGAAATTCAGCGCAACATCATTGCTGAACGGGTGCTCGACCTGCCGCGCGAACCGCGGATGGACGCCGGCCCGTTCCGCGATGTGCCGCGCAATCCCCCGCGCGCCCGCTGAGCATCCCGCCCACGACAGCATCCTGCTGACTGGCCACGGCCCCCGCGCCCGTCGAGCGCGGGGTCGACCACTACCCCACGACCGGGCACCAGCGGCCCGCGGCTGCCGGCGCTCGCCGCCAGCGCTCAGGGACGTTCAAATACCGCCGCCAAACCCTGACCACCGCCCACGCACATGGTCTCTAAACCAAAGCGGCCCTTACGACGTTTAAGCTCATGCAGCAGCGTCACCAGCATCCGCAGCCCCGTGGCGCCAATGGGGTGACCCAAAGAAATGCCCGAGCCGTTGACGTTCAAGCGGGCGGGATCGTGCCAATCCCAAGCCTTTAACACCGCCAGCGCCTGCATGGCGAAGGCCTCGTTGAGTTCCACCAAATCGAAATCGGCAAACGAAAGCCCGGTTCTGGCCAGCAACTTGTGCACCGCCGGTACCGGGCCTATGCCCATGGTGGCGGGCTCGCAACCCGCCGACGCCCAGCCGTACAAATACCCCATGGGTTCGAGATTGAGTTCAGCAAGCTGGTCTTCGGCGACTACCAAACAGGCCGCCGCCGCATCGTTTTGCTGGCTGGAATTACCCGCCGTCACGGTGCCGTCTTTCAGCAGTGGCTTGAGTTTAGCGAGGCTCTCCAGGGTGGTTTCTGGACGAATGCCTTCGTCGCGCTGGAATATCACGCTCGCCCCCCGGCCCTGCGGCACCTCGAGCGGCACCACTTCATCGTCGAAGCGCCCGGCCGTCCACGCCGCGGCGGCTTTGCGATGGCTGTCCACGGCAAAAGCGTCGGCCGCCTCACGGGTGATGTTGAATTGGCGACCGAGATTCTCCGCGGTTTCGGGCATGCCCGAAATAAAGCCAAAGCGCGCTGCGGGCTGGGAGCGTTCGCGGCCGCGCTGCAGGCGATCGTGCATCGTCACCGAGCCCGAGCGCGATCCCCAGCGTAAATCGGTGGTGTAGTACTCGATGTTGCTCATGCTCTCCACGCCGGCCGCGATCACGACCTCCGCCGCACCGGTGGACACCATCATGGCTGCATCGATGAGCGCTTGGAGGCCTGAACCACAGCGACGGTCTAGCGTGTAGCCCGGCACCTCAATGGGCAAACCCGCCGCCAGTGCGGCATAGCGGGCGAGGCATGGCGCTTCGCTCGATGCATAGGACTGCGCCATCACAACCTCATCAATGCGCTGCGGGTCGATCCCGCTGCGCGCTACCAGTGCCTTGAGCACGGCGGCCGCCAGGGCGTCAGCGGGCAAGGGCTTTAAGGTGCCGCCGAAGCTGCCAACGGCCGTACGGAGGGGACAAACGATCGCTGCACGGCGCATGGTGGAGCTCCTACTGAACGTGATTGGTGGCGAGTGAGAGCGCTAAAAAAGCGCTCTCGGGGCAAGGATCCCGGAGGGGGATTCGAGCCTGTTCTGGCGCCATAAGCAAGCCAGAATTCTGCGGCACAGCCTGCGGGGTATTTTTATCTGCGCTTGGTGGACGCAAGTTGTTAGAGTTGGTGGACCTTGGTTTACGGGTCGAAGTCCGTCTGAAGTCCATTTAAGGAGACAACCTTGAAACTTGCCTCATCCCTCACCGCCGTTGTTACCGGTGGCGCTTCTGGCTTGGGCGCGGCCACCGCGCGGCAACTTGCCGCCCACGGTGTGAAAGTCGCGATTTTTGATCTTGATGCCGAACACGGCGAGCAGGTTGCCGCAGAGATCGGTGGCGTCTTCTGCCAGGTGAACGTCGCCCACGCGGCGGAAATCGACGCCGCTTTCGCCAAATCGCGAGCCCTCATTGGCCAAGAGCGAATACTCGTCAATTGCGCCGGGGTCGGTGGGGGTGCGGCAAAAACCGCCTCGCGGGACCGACAAAGCGGCGAGATTCGCGAATATCCGTTAGAAAATTTCGAACGCATCATCCAAATTAATCTCATCGGCACTTTCCGCTGCATTACCAAAAGCGCCGCCGGCATGCTGACCTTGCCGCTCCTCGAAGACGGTGAACGTGGCGCGATCGTCAACACCGCGTCCGTCGCGGCCGAGGATGGGCAAATTGGCCAGGCTGCCTACACCGCCTCCAAAGCCGGGGTGGTGGGGATGACGTTAACCATCGCCCGGGATTTAGCCAGCGAAGCCATCCGCGTGAACACCATCCTGCCCGGCATCTTCGACACCCCGCTGCTGCAGCGCGCGGCCCCGGCGGTCAAAGCGAGTCTCGCCACCCAAGTACCGTTTCCTAAAAGACTGGGGGTCGCCGAGGAATTCGCCCAGTTGGCGTTGACGATGATCACCTGCAATTATCTCAACGGTGAAGATGTGCGGCTCGACGGCGCCATCCGCATGGCACCGCGCTAACGGCGCCACGCACTGTCAGAGCCCGGCCCATCAAGAAGGAGAACAACATGTCGGAAGCTTGGATTATCGATGCTTGTCGCACCCCCCGCGGCGTTGGCAAGGCGGGTAAAGGCGCGCTGTCGGCCTGCCATCCGCAACATCTGGGCGCCACCGTGCTCAGGGCGCTCGCCGCGCGCAACCAGCTCGATACCGCGCTGGTGGACGACATCATCTGGGGTACCAGCGCCCAACGTGGCCAGCAGGGTGGCGACCTTGCACGCATGGCCGCGTTGGATGCCGGTTACGACATTCGTGCCAGCGGCGTCACGCTCGACCGCTTTTGTGGCTCGGGGATTACGGCGGTCAATCTGGCGGCAGCTTGTGTTTTGTCGGGCACCGAAGATCTGGTGATCGCCGGCGGCACGGAGATGATGTCCACCTACGCGGCCGGGGCGGCCAGAGCCTCGCCGTTTCTCGATAGCGACAACCTGCGTCTGCGAGCCATTCATCCGCAGCCGCACCAAGGCGTGTGTGCGGATGCCATTGCCACCCTAGAGGGCATTTCCCGCGAGGTGCTGGACCAACTGGGCGTGCTCAGCCAAAGCCGCGCGGGTGTGGCCATCGCCGAAGGGCGCTTCGACAAAAGCCTGGTGCCCGTCTACCACGAGGATGGCACGCTGGCGCTGGCGCGCGACGAACTGCCGCGCCCCGCGACGTTGTTAAGCGATCTGGCGGGGCTTAAACCCGCGTTTGGCGCGTTAGCCGATCATCCCTTGGACCCTGCGGGCACTACTTTTCGCGAGCTGATTCGTCGCCACTACCCAGATCTCGCCATTAACCACGTCCACCATGCCGGAAATTCCTCCGGGGTGGCCGACGGCGCAGCGGCGCTGTTGCTCGCCGCACCCGATTTTGCCCGTGCCCACGGGCTTAAACCGCGCGCCCGTGTCATCGCACTCGCCAATATGGGCGACTCGCCCACCCTGATGCTCAATGCCCCCGTACCCGCCACGCGCAAGGTGTTGCAACGGGCCAAACTGGGCCTCGGGGATATCGACCTGTTCGAAATCAACGAGGCGTTTGCGATCGTCGCGGAGAAATATATTCGCGATTTGGATCTGGACCGCGCCAAGGTGAACGTCAACGGAGGCGCGATTGCACTCGGCCACCCCATTGGCGCCACCGGTGCGATGCTCATTGGCACGCTGCTCGATGAACTAGAACGGCAAGACCTGCAGTTTGGGCTGGTGACGATGTGCGCAGCCGGTGGCATGGCCCCGGCGATTATTATCGAGCGCATTTAAAGTCAGCACGGGGGCGACGGCGGGCCGTGTGCCTGGCCCGCCGCACCAGCCTCAGAGGCGCACGCGCCGCCCGCGTGCCCTTGTCACCTGAGCGTGAGCGGCGCGCCACGCGGCCGGTCTTGGTGGCCGGGCTAACCGCCCGGCGGTGGCGTCAGCGCCGCGCGGCGCAGCGACGACCGCTCCGGACGGGTGCCAAGCGGCCGGTTAACGGGTCGGGTTGATGAGATATTTGGTGCCGGTGGCGCGCGCGGCGTAGGCCGCGATGACGTCCAACTGCAGCGCCTCGTGCAGCGCGATCTCTTGTGAATAATGGCTGACAAAGGTGGTCTTGATCTCGGCCGCCACACGGGCCTTGAGCGCCGCTGAGGCCGTGCCACCAATGCGCGCCAGAAACGGAAACAACAACCACCCACCCACACCCCACGCCATGCCAAAAGTACGGTTGATTTCAAGGGGGCTGGGGTCTAGGCCACCGTACAAGTAGACCTGCTTATGAGTGGTCGACCCATAGCGGCTATAAGTCTTAGCCTGGCCGTTCAACGCGGCCTCCATGCCCGTCAATATCTGGCCGGCTAATTTGCCGCCACCGGTCGCGTCAAACGCCAGCGTCGCACCGGTGAGCGCTAACGCCTCGGTGAGGTCGGCCATGAACGTGGGGGCGCTCATATCGCAAATATGGGTGGCCCCTAAGCCGCGCAGCACCGCGACTTGAGCGGGCGTACGCACGATGTTCACCAGCGGCACTGCGTCCTGCAAACAAATCCGATTGAGCATCTGTCCTAAATTAGAGGCGGCCGCGGTGTGTACCAGCGCGCTGTGACCTTCACGGCGCATGGTCTCTACCATGCCAAGCGCGGTCAGCGGGTTGACGAAACACGACGCGCCCTGGGCGGGCGTGGTGTGCTCGGGCAACACCAGACACTGGTCGAGTTGGAGGCACCGGTACTGGGCGTACATGGCGCCCCCGATGGCCGCCACCGTGCGACCCAACAAAGCCTGTGCGGCGGGCGCAGACCCCGCCGCGACCACCACCCCGGCACCCTCATTGCCGACCGGCAAAGACATCCCCACCCGACCCGCCATCCCGCCCATGTGGTGCTCGGGGATGGGGGCGGTAACGATTGGGCGAGCCGCGCTGCCGGTAGCCACCGCCCGGCGCATATCCGCCGCACCCAGCAGCAGGCCAATATCAGAGGGGTTGATGGGGCTGGCCAGGACCCGGATGACCACCTCGTCGGGGGCGGGCAGCGGGGTTTCGAGCTCAATCAGCGAGAGTTGGAGTGCGGCGTCCGCGGTGATCAGCGAACGTAATTGCAGCCCGGCGGGCGTACGGTTATCGACCATGGCGAGTTCCTGAAGGTGGGTGGGAAACCAGCGCCGCGCGCTGCGTTGCAGCCACCGCGCGCGGTGCGGGCTGGGCCGGCCAAGGGCCGGCCGTCAGGTCCAGCGCGCGGCGCAAGCGGTGGCGGTCACGAGCATAGCCGACGGCGGCTCAGGGCGGGGCGCCAGAATTTGCCCGCGCGCCGCGAACCCCGCCAGGCGGCGATAAATGGTGGGCCATGAGGGACTCGAACCTTCAACCTACTGATTAAGAGTCAGCTGCTCTACCAATTGAGCTAATGGCCCTGAGAAACGCTTACGACCTAAGGATAAATGGGGCGAGCGATGGGGTTCGAACCCACGACATCAGGTACCACAAACCTGCGCTCTACCAACTGAGCTACGCCCGCCATCGATCCTGCTGGTTATCTTCCGCCAACCTTACACCCGCAGCAGCGCGCTCTTTACCAAGCGAACAATGGCGCGCCTGGCAGGACTCGAACCTGCTACCCTCGGCTTAGAAGGCCGATGCTCTATCCGGATGAGCTACAGGCGCATTCAAAACCCTAAAACTGCGGTTATTGGGTGGTCGGGGCAGAGGGATTCGAACCCCCGACCCCCTGCTCCCAAAGCAGGTGCGCTACCAGACTGCGCTATGCCCCGAATTCTCGGTGAGACGGCCGCCGCCGCCGCGAAAGGTGGCCGATGATACGCAGCACTGAGGCGGGAATCAACGCGCGCGACGCGCACTTGTGCTTGCCGGCGCAGCCGACCTCCAGCACCATTCCGCCCGGTGGCCGCGTTCTTGAGAGCCACCCACCAACCTCCCAACTTGCTAGCGAAAGGACCCCTCATGCCCGGCACCCGTGTTCGTCTCGACACCACCCACGGCCAAATTTCGATCGAACTGTTCGACGAGCAGGCACCCGCCACCGTCGCCAGCTTCCTGCAGTACGTGAACGACGGCTTCTATGCCGGCACTATTTTTCACCGTGTGATCGATGGCTTCATGATCCAGGGCGGCGGCATGGATAAAGCCATGAAACAGAAAGCCACCCGCGGGCCGGTGGCCAACGAAGCCACTAATGGCCTTAAAAACGACCTCGGCACGCTCGCCATGGCGCGTACCAACGACCCCCATTCCGCCACGGCGCAATTTTTCATCAACGTCAAAGACAACGACTTCCTCAATCATCGTGACCAGTCGGGTCCGGGCTGGGGTTACTGCGTGTTTGGCAAGGTGGTGGCGGGAATGGACGTCGTGGATGCCATCAAGGGCGTAACCACCGGCCGCAGCGGCGGCATGACCGATGTGCCCGTGGAGAGCGTGGAGATCATTGCTGCGAGCGTAGAGTAAGGCGGACGGTGGTGCGTCCTACGCTGTTTTTATCCGACGCCCACCTGAGCGTCGAGCGGCCAGCGCAAATCGCGATTTTTCGCGCAGTGCTGGGCCGCGCGACCGCGCTGGGTGCCGAGGTTTATATTCTGGGCGACCTCGTGGAATTCTGGCTGGGCGATGACGACGACGCGCCCACCATGCGCGCCGTGGTGGCCGCGCTCGCCGAATACTCGGCGGCGGGCGGGACGCTCAAGGTCTCGCTGGGGAACCGCGATTTTTTGTTCGGCGAGCGTTTCTGCGCGGAAACCGGCGCGACGCTGCTGCCGGACTACCTCACCGTGCAACTCCACGGCCACCCCGTCCTGCTCACGCACGGCGATTTACTGTGCACGCGGGATCTAAAATATCAGGCGTTTCGCGGTTACGTGCGCGACCCCCAGAACCAGCAAAAATTTCTGCTCGCCCCGCTGGCGCAACGCCGCCAAATCGCGGCCCAGATGCGCGAGG
Organism: Gammaproteobacteria bacterium; assembly: GCA_009692365.1. GTDB lineage: Bacteria > Pseudomonadota > Gammaproteobacteria. The sequence goes on along the minus strand of SHZJ01000033.1, from coordinate 12,584 downwards.
GGACGCAGGCCTCGATGCTGGAAAAAAATGACGACATCATGGATGTCGATGCCGACGAAGTGCAGCGCGTGATGCTGGCCCAGGGCGTCACCACCCTCATCCACGGGCATACCCACCGTCCGGCCGTGCATTCGTTCAGTCTCCCCGACGGCCGGCCAGGGCTGCGTTATGTGCTGGGCGATTGGTACCGCACCGGCACCGTGCTGTGGGTGGCAGATGGCGTCTATCGGCTACTCAGCACCACGGAGTTTGTGCCGCCCAACGGCGCCCTCGGCGCCGAGTCCAGCGTATAAACGCGCCCAGTCGAAGTGCGGCCCGGGGTCGGTTTTGCGCCCCGGCGCGAGCTCCGAATGGCCGGCGATGCGCGCCGGCGTGAGCAGCGGATAAGCCCCCTGCAGCAGCAGCGTCAAGCGCACTAAATTGCGGTACTGCGCGTCGGTATAGGCATCCTCATCGCAACCCTCGAGCTCGATGCCGATAGAAAAATCGTTGCAGGCCGGGCGACCCTCAAAAACCGATACCCCGGCATGCCACGCGCGGCGATCCGTGGCGACGAATTGCATCATTTCGCCGTCGCGACGCACCAGAAAGTGGGCGGCGACGCGCAGCCCGCGCAGGCGCTCAAAACTTGGGTGGGCGGCGCAGTCCAGTTGATTCAAAAATAGATCGGCGATGTGCGGGCCGCCGTAATGACCCGCCGGCAGGCTAATGGCATGTATGACCAATAAATCGATGGGTACACCCGGCGGGCGGGCGTCGTGGTTGGACGAAGGGCAATGGCGAATGGGTGCGCACCAGCCCGCCGTGAGTTGTAGCGGCGGGCTCGCGTTGGGGGCCACCCGCTCAGGCATCGTCGCGCCTCGCCAGCACCAAGGAAAATGCCTCATCGACACCGCTGACATGGCGGTCAACCCGCAAACCGGCGGCCGCCAGCAGCGCGCTGAGTGAGGCGGTAGAGAACTTGCGGCTAATTTCCGTGCGGATAGTTTCGCCGGCGGCAAAACTCACCGACTCGCCCAGCGCCGGGAGTGTCACGCGCTGCGCCACCCGGCTCTCCAGATGCATTTCGATGCGCTGCGCCGCGGCGTTGTAGAAAGCCCGATGCGCGAAATTAGCGGCGACAAAGTCCGCGCCTAGCCCGGCATTGAGCACCGAGAGCAGGTTGAGATTGAACTGCGCGGTCAGGCCTGCGGCGTCGTTATAGGCCGCGTGCAAGATCTGGGGGTCTTTGATGCGGTCGGCACCCAGCAGTAAAAAATCGCCGGGGCGCATCACCTCGCGCATCTCCGCCAACAGATCGATGGCGGCGGGCTGGTCGAAATTACCGAGCGTGCCACCCAGAAACATCAGCAGTTTGCGCCCCTGAATGCGCGGCAGATTGGCCAGCCCGGCGGTAAAATCCCCCAGTAGGGGGCGCACTACCAGCCCGGGGAATTGTTCGTGCAGTAGCTCACCGGTGGCGACCAGCACGGCTTCGCAAACATCGAAGGGGTAGTAGCTCGCCGGGAGCGCATGGGCCTCGCAGGCCTTGAACAGCGGCCCGATTTTCCCCGCCACCCCACTCCCAAACTCGATAATCGACAGCGGCCGCGCGACCCCGATGAGTTCGTGCGCGTGGTGGGCAATGAGCGCACGTTCGGCCCGGGTGGGGTAGTACTCGGCAGTCAGGCAGATGGCTTCAAAGAGGCTAGAGCCGTGTGCGTCATAAAAATATTTTGGCGGCAACTCGCGCGGCGCGTGCAGCAGGCCTGCGCGCGCATCGTCCATCAACGTGCCAACCACCCGTGAGGGCTTGACCGCCTCGGCCGCGAAGGCGGCGGTGCGCACTGGAGAACTCAGCATGGATGACCTTCGCTCACGAGCCTAGACCTAGGCGGGGGGCGAACCTTAACACCCGGAGTTTGAACCTGATAGCCGCCAACGGGTAGGCTACCCGCCCCAGCTTGCCGCAAGGTTCTACCCACGTGTCTTCGTCTTTCGACCGCAGCGCCACCCGCATCGATTTTTTTGCTGACCTCCAGGCGACGGTCGCCACCGCGCTGGCCGAAGACCTCGGCAGCGGCGACGCCACCGCCCTGCTCGTCCCGGCCAACCTGCGCGCCACCGCGCTGATCATCACGCGCGAGCCGGCGGTGCTGTGTGGTCGCCGTTGGGTGGACGAAGTGTACCGGGCGCTGGATCCCACCATCCAACTTCAATGGCATGCCGATGACGGCGAGCAACTCGCACCCCAGCAGCGCGTGTGTGAGATTGTCGGGGCTGCGCGCAGCATCGTGACCGGCGAGCGGGCGGCACTCAATTTCCTGCAAACACTCTCCGGCACCGCGACCGCCACTCAGCGCTACGTCGGCGCGCTTGCCGGCACGCCCACGCGGCTCCTGGATACGCGCAAAACCATCCCCGGACTGCGCCGCGCCCAAAAGTATGCGGTGCGCTGCGGGGGTGGTTTTAATCATCGGGCGGGCCTCTACGATGGGGTGCTGGTGAAAGAAAACCACATCGCGGTCGCCGGTTCCGTCACGGCGGCCATCGCGGCGCTGCGGGCCGCCCAAAACACGCTGCCGATCGAAGTGGAGGTGGAGCACATCGACCAAATTGAGGAGGCGATCGGCGCTGGCGCCGACATGCTCCTCCTCGATAACTTCACGCTAGACCTCCTGCGCGCCGCAGTGACGCTCACCGCGGGGCGGGTCAAACTCGAAGCGTCCGGCGGCTTTGGTTTGGAAGATTTGCCGGCCATCGGCGCCACGGGGGTAGATTTTGTCTCGGTTGGCAGCCTGACCAAGCACCTGCGCGCCACCGATTTCTCGATGCGGATCATCACCGCGCCGTCCGAAAACGAGCGTTAGAGCTTCGCGCGCACCGCGGCATAAATCGCCACCACCGCCGCCTCGGCGCTCGTCACGAGTTGCTCGAGTTCGCCCAAGGACGCGGCCACAAAGGCGGCGTCGTGCAGCACGCCAGTGTTGATATACACGTTCAACGCCGCGCTTTTCAGGCTCGCGTAGGCCGCCATGACGGCCACCCCGGCATCGCTAATGACAGTCAAATTGCCCTGTGCGGCGGCCCGTCCCGATAATTCGATCACCCGTGCCGCCAGCCGTGCGCAGTCCATGGGCACCTCGGTCGCGCGTCGCAGGGCGAGTTGAATGGCGGCGGTCCGGGTGATTTTTTCCGCCGGGGTCGCCTTCGGTAAACCGTAGGCAGCCAGCACTGCGTCAAAGGCGGCAACGTCCTGGGCGATGGCGGCGGTCAAGCCGGCGCGGGTGTCCTGCGCCGCGTCGAGCAGGGCTGCGAGTTCTGCCTCCAGCGCCGTGTCAGTGGATTTCCCCACGGTGAGATGGCATACCATCGCCACCAAAGCCGCGCCCATCGCGCCCATCAGTGCCGCCGCACTACCACCGCCCGGGGTGGCGGAGCGGCTCGCCAATTGGGCAAGGAATTCTTCTAGCGATAGCTGTTTGATCATCTGGACTCATCCAAGGGGCGGGGCTGGCCAGTATACGAGCCGGGCTGCAGACCTACCTACCCAACCCGGCGCGACGGGCTTGTGGTGTATCGGCGCTGCGGTTAGTGTTTGGCTTCCCTGACGCTCGGCCACGCCCACGCATCCTCCATGAAAAAGCTGCTGTTTCAACTCGACACCGATCCCATTCCCAATACCTTCGACGTCGTGGTCGCCTACGACGCCGGGGTCGACCACGTCACGCCGTTAGGGGGGATCACGCCCGCTGAAGTTGGCCGCTTGGTCGAGGGCGTGGTGTTTACGCGCCCACCGGCTGCCAAAAAATTCAGCGCCCTGTTCGTGACCGGCAGCAATATGGCCGCCGGTGAGGCCGTCTTGGCGGCCGTGCGGGGGCAGTTTTTCGGACAGTTTCGAGTCTCGGTGATGCTCGACAGCAACGGCAGCAACACCACGGCCGCGGCGGCGATCGCGCAGTTGGCGGCCGAGGTTCCACTGGCAGGAAAACGCGCGGTGATTCTGGGGGGGACGGGGCCGGTGGGGCAGCGCGCTGCTACGATGCTGGCCCTGGCGGGAGCCAGCGTGGTGCTGACCTCGCGCTCGCTGGCGCGGGCTAGCGCCGCGTGTCGGGCGATGAACGAGCGCTTCGGCATCGCGCTCCAACCCGCCGTGGCGAGCGACCCCACCACCACCGCGGCGAGCCTCGCCGAGGCGCACATCGTGATGACCACCGGCGCCGCCGGTCTTGAACTGCTGCCGCAGGCACTGTGGGCGAACCACCCCACGCTGGCAGTCGTCATCGATACCAATACCACCCCCCCGGCGGGGATCGGCGGCATCGAGCTCCAAGACCAGGGCACCCTGCGCCACGGCAAGCGCTGCTACGGCGGCCTGGGTTTTGGTGGGCTGAAGCTCGAACTGCAGCGCGTCTGCGTGGCGCAGTTATTCGACGCCAACGACCGGGTGCTGGATGCCCCCGAGGTTTTTGCCTTGGCCAGCGAACTCGTGCGGCGTCGCTGAGCCGAGCCAGCCAGCGAACAACGCATCCATATGGCCGGTTTCGAAGAACTTCTGCGGGCGCCCGCCGACCATCTGCTGCAATTGATCTATCGGGCCAGCACCGAGTGCCGCCGCGACGCGGCAGACCGGCGCGCCCGCGAGATGGCCCGCGTGCTCAATTTGTCGCTGGGCCAACTGACCTGCGCAGTCGGCTTTAATGCCCGCATCCACGAACTGCCAGACGTCGTTAACCTGCTGGGGTTTGAGGACCACGGCGCGTTGACGCAGTTGCGCAACCGCTATTTCACGCACGATGTCTACACCCGGCTGGGGATCAAAAATATCCTTGCCTTGTACACCCATATTGCGGGCAACCCCGAGCTGGAACAAATCCTGCAGAACTTATTGCAACCCCGGCTAGAGACCATCGAGTCGATCATCGAGGTCACGGTCAATCCGCTGATCATCGAGCGCTACAAAAAAGAAATCCGCGCCCTTTATGGCAGCGGTCTGGCGCACCCGCCGTTCGCGGAAACCCGCCTGCAGCAGGCGCCCAGTGGCTTTCGCGCGTTATTGAGCGAAGTCATGTTGATCGTGGAAAACCGGATTATCCCGGTGGGTGATATTTTCTTTCGCGATGACATCCTGCCGGCCGAAAAGCGCCGCCTGATCGAGCGTGGGCTAGTGCCGCGCGCCCTCGTGGAGGCGCGGCTGGAACACCCCGATTTAGCGCCCCGCGAGCAGCGCATGCTCGCCGAACAGCTGCGCCTGATGGCGCACGGCGAAAGGCCTACGGGCGCTGCCTAGGCGCGGCTTTGCGCTAGGCTGATCCAGGTCTCGACCACCGTATCGGGGTTGAGCGAAATGCTCTCAATGCCACACTCCAGCAGCCAGGCCGCCAGATCTGCATGGTCTGAAGGCCCCTGACCACAAATGCCGATGTATTTCCCCGCAGCTCGACACGCCGAAATCGCGCGCGCCATGAGCGCTTTGACCGCCGGATCGCGCTCATCAAACAAATGCGCCACTAAGCCGGAATCACGGTCTAGCCCTAAGGTCAGTTGGGTGAGGTCGTTGGAGCCAATCGAAAACCCATCGAAATGGGTCAGAAAATCTTCTGCCAGCAGCGCGTTAGAGGGCAGTTCGCACATCATGATCAGGCGCAAGCCGTTCTCACCCCGGCGCAAGCCGCAGTTAGCGAGTAATTCCACTACCTGTCGCGCTTCGTCGGGCGTGCGCACAAAGGGCACCATGAGCTCGACGTTGGTGAGACCCATTTCGTCGCGCACGCGCTTCAAGGCCTCGCACTCCATGGCGAAACACGGCCGGAACTTCTCCGCGATATAGCGCGACGCGCCCCGGAATCCCAGCATGGGGTTCTCTTCTGCGGGCTCGTAAACGCTGCCGGCGATGAGGTTGGCGTATTCGTTGGATTTAAAATCCGAGAGCCTCACGATCACCGGTTCCGGATTAAACGCCGCCGCAATGGTGGCGATCCCTTCCACCAGCCGGGTGATAAAGAATTCTCGCGGGCTGGGATAGGCCGCAATGAGAGGGTCGATGACTGCCCGCAAAGCGGGCGCCAAGGTCGCGTGATCCACCAGCGCGCGCGGGTGGATACCGATCATCCGGTTGATGATGAATTCGAGCCGGGCCAGCCCCACGCCACGGTGGGGCAGTCGGGAAAATGCGAAGGCACGGTCGGGGTTGCCCACGTTCATCATGATTTTTACCGGCAGATCGGGCATTGCGTCCAAGTGAATTTCGCGCCGCTCGAAGGGGATAATGCCCGCGTAAATATAGCCAGTATCGCCTTCCGCGCAGGACACCGTCACCGGCTGGCCATCGCGGATGGCGCTGGTCGCGTTGCCGCAGCCCACCACCGCCGGGACCCCTAATTCGCGGGCGATAATCGCCGCGTGGCAGGTGCGGCCGCCACGATTGGTAACAATCGCAGACGCGCGTTTCATGACGGGTTCCCAGTCGGGGTCGGTCATGTCCGTCACGAGCACATCGCCGGGGCGCAGTTTCGCCATGTCGGCCACCTCGTTGATGATGCAAGCCACCCCGCTGCCCATCCGCTGACCAATGCTGCGACCTTCGATAATGACCTCGCCCCGGCCGGCTAATTGGTAGCGTTCGATGACCTGCCCACTGCGGCTCTGGACCGTTTCCGGGCGCGCCTGAACCACGTACAGCAGGCCGTCTAGACCATCTTTCGCCCATTCGATGTCCATCGGTCGGCCGTAATGGCTTTCAATGGCAACGGCCAGCCGGGCGAGTTCCTCGATGTCCGCGTCGCTGATGGCGAAGCGGCGGCGCTCGGCTTCGGGCACTTCGCAGGTCTCTACGCTGTGGCCGTTCGACAGATCGGCGGCGTAGCCCATGCGCAGATGTTTGCTGCCCAGATTACGTCGCAGGATGGCCGGGCGTCCTGCGGCCAAGGATTTTTTATAGACATAGAACTCATCGGGATTCACTGCGCCCTGCACCACGAGTTCGCCCAGACCGTAGCTGGCGGTGATGAAAACGACGTCCCGGAAACCCGACTCCGTATCCAGCGTGAAGATCACACCGCTGGCCCCGACGTCGCTGCGCACCATGCGCTGAATGCCGGCCGACAGCGCCACTTTGGCGTGTTCAAAACCATGATGGACGCGGTAGGAAATGGCCCGATCGTTGAACAGCGACGCAAACACATCTTTGATGCGGCGCTGAATTTCCGCCAATCCGGTGACGTTGAGATAGGTTTCTTGCTGACCGGCAAAAGACGCTTGCGGCAGGTCCTCGGCGGTCGCCGAGGAACGCACGGCGACGGAAAACCCGGCCGGTGCCGTGGCGGCCAGCGTGGCGTAGGCCTGCGTGAGGGCCGCGACCAGCGGGACGGGCAGCGGCGTGTCGCTGACCCAGCCGCGAATCTCGCGTCCCGCCGCGGTGAGCGCGGCGACGTCCGTGGTATCCAGCCCCACGAGGCGTTGCTCGATGCGCTCGGCCAAACGACCTTGGGCGAGGAACTCGCGGAAGGCGTCAGCGGTCGTGGCAAACCCGCCGGGCACCCGGATCTGCGCGGCGCTGAGGTGGCGGATCATTTCGCCCAGGGAAGCGTTTTTGCCCCCCACGCGGTCGATGTCGTCTATTCCGGTGCAATCAAGGGCAACTATATACTCAGTCATTCAGGCTTACTCTTAGGCAGGCTTACGCTTAGGCGGTCCCGCGTGGCCACGGGGTGAGGGCGTAGATTGTAACCGACTCAGGGAGAATGGCTTATCAACGACTTGCAACAAAAGCCGCGGCGGGTATTTTTTGTCTCCGACCGCACCGGCATTACGGTAGAGATGCTGGGCCAAACGCTGCTCACGCAGTTCCCCGATCTGGCCTTTGTCACCCGCACGCTGCCCTTCGTCACCAACCAGATCGCCGCCCAAAACGCCGCAGACATCATTCGCACGGCCAAGGCCGAGGACGGCGTCTCCCCGGTGGTTTTCAGCACGCTCACCGACCCCTCGACCCAGTATTTCATCGGCTCGGCCAGCGAGCATGTGTTCGATTTGTTTGGGACTTTTATCGAACCCCTAGAAGACGCGCTGGGGCAAGAATCCTCGCACACGGCCGGGCGCATGCACGGCATCCGCGACGTCACCAGCTATGAGCGGCGCCTCCACGCGCTCAATTTCACGCTGGCCCACGACGACGGCATCAGCGTGCGCGACCTCAATTTATCCGACGTCGTGTTGGTAGGCGTTTCCCGCTGCGGCAAAACCCCGACCTGCCTGTACATGGCCATGCAATACTCGCTCAAGGCGTCTAACTACCCGCTTACCGACGATGACTTCGAAAAAGGCGGCCTGCCAGCGGTGCTGACGGCCTGTCGGGACAAGCTCTACGGGCTGACGATCGTCCCCGAACAGCTCAGCCGCATCCGTCACGAACGCCGCCCGCACGGGATTTACTCGACGATCGGCCAGTGCCGGGCGGAGGTGTCCAAAGCCGAGGCGCTGTTCAAGGCAGAGAACCTCCAGTTTCTCGATACCACCACCGTCTCCATCGAAGAAATCGCGGCGACTATCGTGCGCGACAAAGGCCTGCGCTGAAGCGGCCCCAGCGCACGCCGGTGGCCGGGGCGACCCTCGCGGTCATGCTCTTATCCTCCTGCGTCAGCGGTGCTGGCGCGCTGCCCACCCCGGTCTGGTTGCCGGGCTGTTGCGCCTGACTGGCGGGGGTGTTGCTCATCCTTAAAACTCCCGCGCTGCCAAGTCGGGCAGGCGGCGTGCATGGGCGCCATTGGGTTGGCCGGCATTGTTTTTGCTGCCAGTCAGGGCGACGGGTCAAGGTGGCCGGCACTACGCGCAGGTAACCACCCGCTGCGGGCCTGGCTCGGCGCAGTCACTTTCGTGCAACTCGTGACCCGTACCGAGACCGATGGCCGAGCGCTGCCGCGCGGGCCGTGGGCCGTGCTGCAGACGCTCGCCGCCACCCACCTGTTTGGGGCGGTGATCAATATCTGCGCGCCCGTGCTCAGCGGCGAGCGCATGGCGCGCGCCGGCCGGCTCACATCGCTGCAAGCACGCCTCATTAGCCGGGCCTGGGTGGCCGCCTCGATGTGGTCGCCATTTTTTATCGCGCTGGCGGTGCTTGTGGACTTTGTGCCCCACGCACAGTTTGGGATTGTCGCCGGGATTGGCTTTCTGACCGCCTTCGCCCTGATGACCTGCTGCGCCCGGTCTTAATCGCGCACCCCGGGGACCGCCAATTTCGGGGACTAGCCACTGCGCGCCGGCGCGCTGTGGGCACCGCGCGGCCCAGTGGTTTGGTGCTCGATGGCCACCCGCGCTGGCCGGCCCTCCCGGTGCTGATCCTTACTGAAGGGGCTGCGCTGGGCGTGGTGCTGGCGCTGCTGGTGGTGCTGGCGCTGCGGGCGCTGCGGGCGCTGCGGGTGCTGCGGGTGCTGCGGGCGCTGCGGGCGCTGCGGGCGCTGCGGGTGCTGCGGGCGCTGCGGGTGCTGCGGGTGCTGCGGGCGCTGCGGCGGCCGCGCACGGCCTGCGCCGAGTTGTGCCGGCACGTGACCCAGCGCCCGCCGGGGATGGCGGGCGAAGTCGCGATGTGTCTGGGGGTAGGCGTCATGAGCGCGGGCCTCGCCATGGCCGTCAAGCACAGCCACCTCCAACTCGCTCCCAGCGCGCTGGACGCGGGCCGCGCAGCCCGCCTCATGGCCGCGTTGACGGCCTTGGCGATCAGCCGGTGGCCAGCGTCGTGGTGCTGGCCAGCCTGTGGTCGTTCGAGGCGCTCAACGGCAACCTGCTGGGCATCGTGTTGGTGCTGGTTTGGGGCTGGGGCCTGGGGGCCTCGCCCTTCTCTGACACGAGCTTCGTCTGGCAAAATGGCGGCGGTCTGCGCGCGCTCGATTGCGTACGTTGGACTGGGGGCTATGGCGTGTTTGGCGGCGGGCTCGGGGTGGTCGTGTTGTAGGGCTAGCAGGCGTGGCACGGCCTTATCTGAGCGGATTGGGCACCCCTCGAGGGCTGTTGCCGATGGTGAATTCCAGCTTCCCGTGGTCCCGATAATCCACCAACCACGCGCCCGTCTGCGCCGGTACCGGCTCGCTGAGCGGACCGGTCACCAAGAGTTGGCCGGCCTGCGAGGTCCAACCTCGCACCAAGAGGTCGTTGAGCAGCCAGCGCAGCGCCACGTACTGCCCGCCCAGGACGTTGGTCGCCCGAGCCCGGTCGACGACGTCCCCGGCCCGCAGCAGTTCCACGACAATGGCATCGACGCTTTTCGAGTCTGCCCGCGCAAAGGGTGCCCCTACTATCACGCGCGCCAGCCCGCCGTTGGCCGCCACCAGATCCTGTACCGTCAGCGTCCCGCCGCCGTCGGCGCTGTCGTCGAGCAGCAGAGCCACCGGCCTGACGTCGCGGATATAGGCCCACGCGTCGCTCGCCCGCGACAGCTGATGATGCACCGGCTGGCGCAGCGTAAAGCCCAGCGCGGCGGCGACGCGCAGCTTGCTGGCCGCCGGGCGCAACACCTTGGCCCCGTTGTCCAGCCTTTGGTCTTTTAGGATCGCCAGCGTGATCGCCCGGTCGCTGTGCAGCCGTGCGCGGGTCAGGGGGGTCGTGAGGTCGGCCCGAAAGCCCACCGGCGGCGCCGTCAAGGTGAGTTCGCGCACGACGGTACGTTGGATACTGAAGGCGTCCTCGATCGTCAAATCGGGCGCGACCCGGGTGAGGATCGGCGGGGCCTGGTGGGCGCGGATCTGCGTGAGCACCACATCCGCCCAGTTGTCTAAGACGCTCCACGCACCCGCCAAGGTGGGCCAGAAAATCAAACCGATGAGAAGACGCTGTCGCATGGGGTCCACTGGTTTTTGGGGGTCAAACGGACGCGTTGGCGAGCGGCTGCGCGAGGGCGCGCTTGACGCTGTCGAACCAGCCCCGTGTAATGCCCCAAATCGCCAAACCCCGTGGAGAATACAGCGTCCGCGCGGGCAGCCCCAAGCCCTCAGGAGTCGCTGACGCACCGTCCTTAACGCATGCCCCATACGCCGTCGTCCTCACCCTCCTATGCACTCGCCGCTTTCGCCGCCGGGCTTACCCCCGCCGACGTTCCGGCCGCCGCCGTGGCGCGCGCCAAGCTGCACCTGATGGATGCGCTGGGCATTGGGCTGGCCGCCTCCACCTACGATTTTGCCCGGGTGACTGCGCGCGCGCTGACAGATTTAGCGGAGCCGGGCACGAGCGTCGTCATCGGCATGACCCAGCGTTATGCGCTGCGCGACGCCATGCTGCTCAACGGCGTGCTGATCCACGGCCTGGATTACGACGACACCCACGCCGCCAGCGTGGTGCATTGCTCGGCGAGCGCCGTGCCTTTGGTCGTGGGGCTGGGCGCGCGGCGCGGCGCGAGCGGCCTGGCTGTGCTCACCGCCTATCTGGTGGCGCTGGAAATCGATGCCCGACTGGGCACCGTGGCGCACGGCACCCTGCAAAAGCGCGGCTGGCATCCCACCGGCATCATCGGTGCTTTTGGCTGTGCCGCAGCGGCCGGTCATCTACTGGGCGCCTCGGCCAGCGGCATCACCGATGCGCTGGGCATCACGCTGAGCATGGCGAGCGGCAATCTGGAATTTCTGCACGATGGGGCGTGGACCAAGCGCCTGCATCCGGGCTGGGCGGCGGTCTCGGGGTTGACCGCCGCGACCCTGGGTCGCGCGGGCTTCGAGGGCCCTTCACAGCCGTTCGATGGTCGTTTTGGCCTGTTTAGCCTGCTGCTGGATGCTGCGCAAACCTACGATTTAGCGGCGCTGCAGACCGGTCTTGGCACCACTTGGGCGGTGTTCGATAACGCCTTCAAGCCGTATCCCGCCTGCCATTTTGTCCACGCGTTCATCGACTGCGCGCTGCTTGCCCATGCGCGCGCAGACTGCACGCCAGACAACATCGTGCGCATCGAGGCGCTGATCCACCCGGACGAAGCGCCCATCGTGTGCGAGCCCGCCCCCTCCAAACGGCGTCCGCGCAACCTCTACGACGCGCAATTCAGCCTGTACTACGCGCTGGCGGCCACCCTGTGCCATGGCCGTTTTACCCTGGCCGAACTCGACCCCAGCGCGTTACGCGACCCGGCGACCTTGGCCCTGGTGGACAAAGTGGTCTGGCAGGTGGATGCCGCCTCCCGCTACCCGCACAGCTACAGCGGCGCCATCCTCATCCACCTCCGCGACGGGCGCCGGGTAGAGATTCGCCAAGACCTCAACCGGGGTCACGCCGAGAATCCCATGAGTCAGGCCGAGGTCGTCGCGAAATTTGAGGACAACGCAGGCCGCGCGCTCCCGGCCGGGCGGGTGGCCGCGCTGGCCACGGCGGTGCTGAGTTTGGATAGCGCCCCGGATCTCAGCGCGCTGAACAGCGCCTTGGTGCCCGCATGAGGGCCGCAGCCGGGCTGACCTGCTGGCTGCTGCTGGGCGGGCTAGGGGTGGGGCCGGCCTACGCCGTGACCGTGGTCGTGACGCCCGTGTCGAAAGCCGCCCCGACCCCGACCCCGACCCCGACCCCGACCCCGACCCCGACCCCGACCCCGACCCCGACCCCGACCCCGACCCCGACCCCGACCCCGGCCCCGGCCC